>CAKTVQ010000016.1 GCA_934630375.1 uncultured Collinsella sp. | reverse complement strand
CCTCGGCCGAGCGTTCGTACCCTGCCGGAGTCAAACCGTTGTTGAGGTCGTCGGCCAAAAACGCCATCAGTGCCTCGTTGGCATGGGCAATCGCTTCTTCGCGCGTATCGCCATCGGCAAAGGCGCCGGGAATCTGCGGGAAGCTAGCGCAGTAACCATCGTCTTCTTTTATGAGAACGCAGTCATAGGTAAATCGCTGCCTCATTTTGCCTCCAACTACCATCCAGCTTGGCGACGAATACTTGCCCACGTGCCCTTCTTTGGTCGATCACCACCAGAGCCGTTCACGGTGACAACGCGGTCACCAGAAACATACTTAGCATGACTACCGACTTGCACGACCTTCACGAATCCATCGTGCTTGAGTAGGGCAATGATTTCCCGAAAGGTAGGAGGTTGCATGGGCCGACCTCTTTCAGCCGTCCTAATTATAAACTACTTTATAATTTTTGCTAACCAGTTAATAAATATTACTGGCGTTGCTTGGGCTCGGTGACGATGGCACGGACAATGCGGGGGCGATCGGTGAGATCGTGGACGATACGCACGTCCGAAAGGCCTGCTTGACGACAGAGCTCGGCCGCGGCGTCGAGCGCGCCCTCGTAGAGCTCGCAGGCAAACAGGCCGCCGGCGCGCAACATGTAGGGCGCCGCGTTGAGCAGGCGGCGGAAGATATCGAGGCCGTCGGCGCCACCCTCGAGCGCCAGATCGGGCTCAAAGTCCTTGACCTCGTGCGGCAGTGAGCGCATGACATCGGTGGGGATGTAGGGCGGGTTGGAGACGAGTACGTCAAAGGTGCCCCACTCTTCACGGGGAATGGAGCTCACCAGGTTCGTGAGGCTGAAGGCGACCTCGTCGGACGTGAGGCCAAGCGCATCGCGGTTTTTGGTAGCAAGGTCGATGGCGCGCGGCTCGATATCGGTGGCGGTGCAGGTAACGTGGCCGCGACGCTCCCAGGCAAGCGAGAGCGAGATGCAGCCCGTGCCGCAGCCGACCTCGAGAACGCGGGCGATGCGGGGCTCGGCTGGGGCAGGTACGTTGGCCTCGGCGGCATCTTGCGCGGGAGTCGTCTGTTGGTCGTTACCCTCAATGGCGATGCCGTATTCGTCGAGCTCGGGCTCGGGGATTTCCATGGCCTCTGCTTCTGCCGCCTGCGCGGCGGCTTCCTCGGCCTCGCGATCGGCAAGCTCCTCGGCATAGGCGCGGCTGCCGAGTACGTCGCCGCCTAGCGCCGCCTCATCGGCGGCCGTCAGGTTGGCAGCACGGCGCTCGGCGGTCGCGCGTTCGTCGGCCAGCGCCGCCTCGGCTTTGCGGGCCTGCTCGACCTCATCGTTCCAAGGCAGCTCAACACGCTGACGGGCAGCGGCCTCAGGGCTCAGCACCTCGGCATCCAGATAGTTCAGGACTTCCTCGACGAGCATCTCGGTCTCGGGGCGCGGAATGAGCACACCGGGGGCGCACACGACGTCGATCATGCGGAACTGCGTGCTGCCGGTGATGTACTGCAGCGGCTCGCCTTTGGCGCGACGAACGACGGCCGCGTGCATGGTCTCGAGCTGGGCCGCGTTAAGCGTCTCGTCCATGCGCATATATAAGTCGATACGCGCCAAGCCCGTGGCCGCGCACAGCAGCCACTCGGCAGAAAGACGGGGGTGCTCCTCGCCGCGCTCGGCTAGGTACTCCTTGGTCCACTCGAGACAACGCTTGATGGTCCAGATCTCGTTTGCCATGGGGCCCTCCCCTCTTAAGCGCCGGGCGGCGCGCGAATGTCGGAGCAGATTGTAAGCGAGGCCAGCGCTTGGCAAGGGACGATTGAAGGCGATTATCGAGAATCAGCCCAGAATTTTGCTTGGAGCCTGCCTAGAGTGTTCATTCGTCGACGTCTAAATCTGCATCCGTCAAGCTTTTGGCAAGGTTGCCCCAAAACCGACCAATATCTAACCAAGAACTTGTCACATCGCTTGACGCACGACCCATCAAAAATCGCTCCGCGACTTCTTGAACGATATTTTGAGCAATATTTTCGATAGCGGACTTATGCCGTCAATTACCTTAAGCAGGTAAGCAGCTCAAATGCCATAACAGCCGACTGAATAAAATATCAAGGCAATGTCCACAATGACTCCCTACGGGTCATTTGACAACCAAGGAAACGCCGTTGTTTTGGCAATGCCAGCGAGCGACGTCCAGAGCGAACAAGTTGGCATGAAAAAGGCAGGGCATAGACCTTCTGGTCATGCCTTGCCTTTTGAATGACAAATTGTCGCTCTGGACGTCGTGCAGCGTCGGCTGGTCCGCCGTTCGGTAGAACGGCGGAACCTACACGGCCTGTGCCAGCTTCTCGGCTCGCTCGGCGGCGGCGAGTGCCTCGATCACGGTGCCGAGCTGGTCGCCCAGGAGGACGCCGTTGTAGGTGGAGTTGAAGCCGATGCGGTGATCGGTCACGCGGTCCTGGGGCTGGTTGTAGGTACGGATCTTCTCGGAACGGTTGCCGTGGCCGATCTGGCTCTGGCGCTCGGCACCGAGCTCCGCCTGCTGCTTCTCGAGCTCCATCTCGTACAGACGAGCGCGCAGCATCTGCATGCAGACCTCGCGGTTCTGGATCTGGGAGCGCTGCTCCTGCGACTGCACCACGGTGTTGGTGGGCAGGTGGGTGATGCGCACGGCGGAGTAGGTGGTGTTAACGCACTGACCGCCAGGGCCGGAGGCGCAGTAGGTGTCGATGCGCAGGTCGGACTGGTTGATCTGGACGTCGATTTCCTCGGCCTCGGGAAGTACGGCGACGGTAGCCGTGGAGGTCTGAATGCGGCCCTGGGACTCGGTCTTGGGGACGCGCTGGACGCGGTGCACGCCGGACTCGAACTTCATGACGGAGTAGACGCGGTCGCCCTCGACCTTGAACTCAATGGACTTAAAGCCGCCGGCCTCGCTGGGGCTGGAGTCGAGCACGGTGGTCTTCCAGCCGCGCGACTCGCAGAAGCGCTGATACATCTTGTACAGATCGCCGGCAAAGATGGCCGCCTCGTCGCCACCGGCGGCGGAGCGAATCTCGACGATGGTGTTCTTGTCGTCGTTGGGGTCGCTCGGGATGAGCATGTACTTAATGTCTTCCTCGAGCTGGGGAAGCTTGGCCTCGTTTTCGGAGATGTCCATCTGGAGCATCTCCTTCTCATCGGCATCGGTAGTATCGTGGAGCATTTCCTTGGCAGCCTCGATGTCATCGAGCGCGCCGATGTACTCGCGCGAGGCGGCGATGAGGTCGGACTGGTGCGCGTACTCCTTGTTGAGACGCGTGAACTCCTTGATATCGGAGGCGACGGCCGGGTCGGAAAGCTTCTTCTCGAGCTCCTCGTAGGCCTTGATGATCTTTTCGAGCTTGTCGCGCATGACGGGACTCCTTTATATGCGTGAAGGTGAAAATCGGCAGAATTGATGGGGCGCACGGCGCCACTGCGGGGGTAAGTCCAGCTAGAACATGTCGATCTTCAGATACATGCGCATCCCTTCGCGTACGGGGTACATAGTTGCGGTCTAACCCATACATGATAGCGTGCGCAGGCAAACCTGCATATAACCCGCACGGAATGAGTGGACGTAGCCGTTGGGGACGTTCCTTAACGGCTAGTCGTTTAAGAACGTCCCCAACGGCTAACAAAGGGAGCGTCGCTTTGTCACATTCTAGAGCGTTTGAAGCAGGGCGATGAGGAAGCGAACACCCTGGAGGTAGGCACGGCGGGTGATGCGCTCGTTGGTGCCGTGGACGCCGCGGTCGCACTCGTCATCGTCGACCACAAACGCCGAAAAACGAATGCATTCGGAGCAAATGCGCTGGTAGTTGGCAGCGTCGGTCGCGCCGATCACGGTCGAGGGGACAATCGCCAACGGCTCGGATGATCCGTTTTCCTCCGTCCCCTTTGGATCGCGGAAATAGCGGGCGGCGATGGAGCGAACCGCCTCGAGGCCGGGACCACCGATGCGCGGGGACGGCGAGGGTTCGGAGCTGCCGGGGCCCAGCTCCACTTCGACACGACCGGCAAGGTCCGCCCCGGCAACCGCCTCACGGCAGCGCGCCACAACGTCGGCCACGCTCGTGCCCTCGAGCATGCGGAAGTTAATGTTGGCCCACATATCCTGCGGCATCACGTTAGCACCGGTGCTACCGCCCTCGATTTGGGTCGGTGCACAGGTGGTGGTCACGAGCGGATAGAGCTTCTTGCTGGCGAGGCAATCGCGGACAATGGCGCCCCCGTTGGCGGCAATCTCATCCGCCGTGTAAAGCCCCAGCTCGACAAGCTGCGCGGCAAGCAGATCGGTCACGCGCGTCGGCCACTCGATATCGCAGATTGCGGCGATGGCACGGCTGAGCACCTCGAGCGACGTGCCGCCGTAGGGGTTGGACGAATGCCCGCCCTCGCTACGCGTACTCAACACGATATCGGCGTAGCCCTTCTCCGCGAGATCGGCATGCATAAGCCAGCCCTCGCCCGCGCCGTACTCGGCAGCCGAAACGATACGGTAGTCGCCCTCGTCGATCAGGTACTCAAGCTCAATGCCGCGCTCCTCGAGCGCGCGGCCAATGGCGCCTGCGCCGCACTGCGTAGTCTCCTCGTCCTGGCCAAAAGCCAGCAGCAGGGTGCGCTTATGCTCCCAACCGTGCGCCAGCGCATACTCGACGGCCTCGAGAATGCCTGCGACCTGGTCCTTCATGTCGATCGCGCCGCGACCCCAAATGTAGGTGTCGTCCACGTGCCCGCTAAAGGGGGCGTGCGTCCAGTCGGCCTCGGTACCCGGCACCACGGGGACCACGTCCATGTGGCCCATGAGCATAACGGGCTTGAGAGCAGGGTCGGAGCCGGAAAGCGTCACCAATAGCGAATGGTCGATAAGCTCGACCTTACCCGTCGCAAATACATGCGGCCAGGCCTGCTGCATATACGCGCGCAGGTCGTCGAACGGCTGCCAGTCCACCGCCTCGGCATCCATGCTCGAGATGGTTGGAAACGACAGCACGCAGCCCAGGCGCTCGCACGCGCCGGCTTCGTCCAGATCGGCAAAATCATCCTCATGCGCAAAAAAGCGCCAAACCTCGGCCATGACATCCTTTCGATTGTGACGACAAGGGCCGCCCCACCGGAGCGGCCCTGCCACGTAAGCGTTTGCAGTCGGTTATTTGTCCTCGAGATAACGCGAGAGGAACTCGCGGGTGCGCTGGTGTTTGGGGTTGCCGAAGAGCTCGGCCGGTGCCGCATCCTCGAGCACCACGCCCTTGTCCATAAAGACCACGCGGTCGGACACCGTGCGGGCAAAAGCCATCTCGTGCGTGACGACGACCATGGTCATGCCGTCGGCAGCGAGCTTGCGCATGACCTCGAGCACCTCTCCCACGATCTCGGGGTCGAGTGCGGAGGTCGGCTCGTCGAACAGCATGATCTGCGGATTCATGCACAGGGCACGAGCGATGGCCACGCGCTGTTTTTGGCCGCCGGACAGGCGACCCACGGCGGCGTGCGCGAACTTCTCGAGCCCCACGCTCGTCAGATGCTCCATCGCGACCTTCTCGGCCTCGGCCTTGCTCATCTTTTTGAGCGTGACGGGCGCGAGCGTGCAGTTGTCGAGCACGTCCATGTTGTTGAACAGGTTAAAGCCCTGGAACACCATGCCGATGTCCTCGCGGAGTTTATTGATATTGCAGCGCTCGGCCGTGAGGTCCTGGCCATGGAACCAGATGTGGCCCGCGTCCGGGGTCTCGAGCAGGTTGAGGCAGCGCAGGAAGGTCGACTTGCCCGAGCCCGAGGCGCCGATGATGGTGACGACCTCGCCGGGGTTAACGGACAGGTCGATGCCCTTGAGCACCTCAAGCGAGCCGAAGCTCTTGCGCAGGCCCTCGACGCGGATGAGCGGCTCATTGGTCTGTGCGGCGGCCGCGGTGCCGGTAGTGGCGGTATCTGCCATGATGATTCTCCTCGTCTTAAGCCTAGTTAGAGCTGGGCAGCGTGGCAGGAGCCTCGGCGCCGAGCTTTTTGCCAAAGGCCTCGAGCAGGCGGCTCGCCACGAGCGTCAGGATCAGATAGACCACGAGCGCCACGCAGTAGACCTCCATCTGGCGGTAGTACACGCCGGCGACGGTGGTGGTGGCATACATGAGGTCGAACACGCCGATGACCGAGAGCACCGACGAATCCTTGATGTTGATGATGAGCTCGTTGGTGAGCGCCGGGATCGCGTTTTTAATGCCCTGGGGGAACACGACCTTGCGCATGGCCTGCCACTGCGACAAGCCCAGCGAGCGCGCCGCCTCGGCCTGGCCGGGGTCGATCGACTCGATGCCGCCGCGCAGGACCTCCATCATGTAGGCGGTAGAGTTGAGCGAGATGGTGACAAGGCCGGCGGTGAAGGTGCTCCAAATCTGGTTGGCCTGGGCAGTCTCGAAGCCCATGCCGCGCAAAACGGTGAAGCCCGCGTAATAGATGAGCAGGCCCTGGACCATCATGGGCGTGCCGCGCACGATGGTGGAGTAGACGGTCGCAAAGCCGCGGCCGATGCTCTTAAAGAAGCGCACCAGGTCGTTGTCTACGCGGTCGAAGGTCTGAATACGCAGGAACACAAAGAGCAGCGCCAGGAAGAATGCGATGACCGTGCCGAAGGTGGCAAGCGCGATGGTGATCTCGATGCCACGGATGAAGAAGTCGCCGCTCTTGTAGGTCATGTAGACCAGGCTCGACAAAAAGTCGCTGGGGTTGGAGTCCGAGACAATGCTCACCTGCACCAGGTCGATAAACGACATGACGCAGCGGTCCACGAAAAAGATCACCGCGATGGCGACCACGACGTAGCTGCCCAGGCGTGCGCCACGGCGGCAACGCTCGGAAGCGAACGGCGACTTTTCGCGATAGTCGCTCCAGTGCATGAGCTTGGTGACCAGCGCCGCCGCCGACACGACGAGCCAGGCCCACAGAATCGCCCAAAGGCAATCTTGGAACACGCCCGTGGGAGCCAGGAAGCTCAGTGGTGTGGGGTTGCGCTGGCTAAACGCCAGGCCGAGCGCCGCGATAACGCTCGTGCCCAGGTACACATAACGGTGGTCGGCCTTGATAAAGGAGGCCAGACGATTGATGGTTTTCATGCTGCCTCCCTATGCCGGCTGACGATCGAGGCACGCGTCCCACATTTGGTCGCGCTCCTCCTGGCTAATGCCCTTGAGTGTCTTGTCGATGAGCTTAAGCAGTTTGTCCGAGCCCTTGCGGCAACCGACATTTGCCGTGACCTCCTGCTTAAAGCCCTCGCCTTCGGCAAAATGAATGGGGACAATACCCGGGTTTTGGGCCATATAGCCCTTCTCGTTCTCGGTGTTGTAGGTCACGGCGTCACAGGTGCCCTGCAGCAGGTTCGAGAACACCGTGGGAACGGAGTCGACCGGGTTTTTGTGCACAACGCCCGGGATCTCGTCAATGACAGTGTCGAGCATGGTGTCCTTTTGACCGAGCACCGTGGCACCGCTGAAATCGCTGAGCTTGGTGGCGTTTTGGTAGGGCGAGCCCTCTTTTACGAACAGGCCAAAGTAACCAATGAAGTACGGGTCGGAAAAGCCGACGGACTCCTCGCGCTCGGGCGTGGCGCTCATGCCGGCAATGATGAGGTCGATCTGACCGTTGTTGAGCGAATCGATAAGGCCCGAGAAGCTCTGCTTGACGGCGACGGGCTCGCCGCCGAGAGCCTTGCAGACGATCTTGGCGATCTGCACGTCGTAGCCATCGGCATAGGCGCCCTGCACGTTGTCGATGGGGATCGTGAACTCGCTGGCCTCGGAGACCTGCCAGTTGTACGGAGCGTAGGCCGCCTCCATGCCGATGCGGATCTTGTCCTTGCCGATCACGGAATCGGACAGGTCGTCGCGACCGCCGCCCGTCGTGGGCTGAACTACTTCCAGCGTGGAGGGGCGCTGGCAACCGGCAAGTGCGCCGGCGACGACAGAAGCGCTCGCAGCGAGAGCGCTACCCAAAAAGATGCGACGGCTGCATACCGGCTGTGGATGCGCGTCGCGTTGATGGGGAGAATGCATAATCTGCCTTCCCTGTTGAATCGTATGCTGACGACTTAACAGGATATACGCCAGCGACCAGCAGCGCAGCACAAGCTCGAAAAATTAATAGACACACGGTAGTCATTGGGAGCGTCGATGTTTTGGCAATGCCAGCGAGCGCCGCCCAGAGCGAACAAGTTGGCATGAAAAAGGCAAGGCATAGACCTTCTGGTCATGCCATGCCTTTTGAATGACAAATTGTCGCTCTGGGTAGCGCGCAGCGTCGACCGGCCCGCCGTTCGTTAGAACGGTGGAACCTCTAGAGCAGGGTGACGCTAAAGGAACGGGTGTCGGTAGCGCCCGGCGCCAGCGTAATGGTGTTGACCTTGTGCTCAAAGACGTCGTCCTCGGTGTCCATGGTAGTGTGGCCGGTCCAAGGCTCGAGCGCCACAAACGGAGCGTCGTTGGCGGCAGACCACACGCCGATGTACTTAAAGCCCTCAAAGTCGATCTTGACGCCGTGGCCCGACTTGCGACCGCGCAGCGTGAGCGTGGAGCCCGGGGTATCGGTGAACATGATGGCGTCGTTATCGAAGCTGCGGTGCGTGATGGGCAGCACGTCCGAGTTATCGGGAGCCTTGTAGCTACCCTCAAACGTCATAAGACCGTCGGGCGTGATGATGGGAGCCTCGTTAGTCCAAGCCTCGGTAAACGCCAGCTCGTAATCCTCGAACGCCTCGTCCTCGGCACCGGGGGCGGGCACGTTAAATGCGGGGTGGCCGCCCACCGAGAACGGCAGGTCCACGTCGCCGGTATTGGTGACGGCAAAGGTCTGGGTAAGCGTGGCGTCACCAGTCAGGGCATAGGTCATGTTGAGCTTAAAGTGGAACGGGAACGCCTTGAGCGACTCGGGCGTGTCAGTGATCTCGTACGTTACCGAGGAGCCGTCCTCCGAAACCTCGACCAGCTTGTGCTCGACGATGCGCGCGAGGCCGTGGCGCGGCATCTCGCAGGTGCCAGCCGCAGACGTCGCCGTGTTGTTGCGCAGCGAGCCCACAATGGGGAACAGGATAGGCGCATGCTTGCCCCAAAATGCCGGGTCACCCTGCCACAGATACTCGTTGCCGTTGAGGGCAAGGCTCGTGAGCTGGGCGCCCATGGAATCGATGGCCGCGGTGAGGCCGCCGCGCTTGATGGTAGTGACGGTAGACATGCTACTTCCTCCAAAAGTAAACAACAGTGTCGAGGGCTATTGTCCCACTCTTGGCGGCAAGGAGAAGCGGCAGGCGCAGTTATTGAGCGATTGCGTAAAGGTCGAACCCGCCCTGCGGCGTGCTATCGATCGTATCGGGCGCCTGTGAATTAAAACTCACGGGAACCATGCGCTTTGAGGCGCGGAAGCGCGTGCCATCGGTGGCGACGGGCGGCTCGTCGACCGTAAGCTCGTAGTCGCCGGGCTTGAGTTCGATGCCGTCACCAGCGGAGTTGACATATTGATACTCGTCAATCGCCTGCCCCCTGAGTGTGCGGCCCACGATATGGATGAGCATCTGGCTGTCTCCGCGGGCGGTGTCCCATGTCGCACCGTCCTTGACCTCGACCGCCACATGCACCGAGCGCGTACGGCTGAGCGATTGCTCGACAGACATCTCGACCTTGGCGGCGTCTTTGCGCTGTTGCTCCACGTGGCTCCAGACATTTCCGATCGCCGAGCAAGCGATGACGCCGGCCATGAAGGCGATAAGGATGGGGCCGAGCGGCGAGCGACGTCCTGCATCTTCCTCGCGAGACAGATTGGGGCGACGTGTGGGCGCGGGCGCCTGAGCACCCTGCGAGGGCACGTCGAGAATGCTGAAGGATGCCGTGCTGTCGGGGTCGATGGTATGGCGAGGTTGCGGGGTCTTTGCCGGCGAGATGGACATGTCGGCTGGCTCGCCGAGCGTGGCCGTAGCGTCGGCCTTGGCCTCGTCTGCCTCGGCCTGGGCCCAGGCCTGTTCAAAGGTTAGGGGCTCGACGGGGTCGAGGGCGGCGTCCGAGTCGGCGGCGACGACGTTGCCGGTCTCGTCCTCGTCGCTCGACACGTCACGCGGCGCGGGCTCGTCCCACTCTTCGTCCGGAGCCTCTCCCTCGCTATACCACCATTCAAAGTTATCAATATCCATACGGGGCGCCCCCTTGGCCTCGCAAATAAACACTTGCCAGCCTTATACCCCCAGATGGCACGGCGGCTCGCATGGAATGTAACAAAGGGACTATCCCTTTGTCACATTTTGCGTTTAGCCGTGGGCGATCTTGTTTCTCAGCAAGAAGTCGACCGCCCCTACGATTCTGATGCCGTCGATGTCTGTTGGATGCTCACCATCCCTGACGATCAGGATCTTCTCGTACGAATCAGGGATTTTTCCCAGCGTGTTTAGTTTGAGCGGTCGCAGCTCGCGCTCTCTGGTCGCCTCGGCATCGATCCGTTCGGTAACCTGGATATATTTACGGTCCGATCCCTCGCCGATTGCGACAAAGTCGATTTCCCCCGCGCGCAGATGGCCGCAAAACACTTCGTATCCTTCAAAGACAAGCTGGTTGTAGATAACGTTCTCGAGCATCCTTCCGCTATCGCTGCCTCTATATCCGTCAAGATAGCTGCGGATTCCCGTATCGGCTATGTAATATTTACCGCCTGTCTTGAGAAGCTCCCGCCCCTTGACGTCATACCTTTTTACCTTGGTAAACAGGTACGTCTCTTCCAGAGCGTCAATATACGCCGACACCGTCGATGCGTTGGTCTTACCGCCCGATGATTCGTTGAGCGTCCCTACGATTTTGTTGACCGAGGTTTGATTGGAGATGTTGTCTGCCAGATACGCACAGAGCCGCTCGAGAACGTCGCGCTTGGTGATAGCTCCGCGACCTCTACGCGTCGCGCGCAATAGGATATCGCGCGCGACAATCGTCTGATAGAGGCTGCGGATGTAGTCGCGGCACGGTTCGCGTCTCGGCTCGTCATGAGCCAGAAACGGCATGCCGCCATAGGTTATGTACTGCTCGAGCACGGTGTTTGAATTAAGGCGATCGCCCGTCTTGGAAACGAGCTCGGCCCTCTCGTCAAGCCCTTCGGCAACGACCGCATCGATCGAGCGAAAATCAAGATACTCGCCAAACGTGAGCGGCTGCATCTTGACCTCGATATACCGGCCCGAGATAAGCGTTGCAAGCTCGCTCGATAGCAAAAAGGCATTGGAGCCCGTGACATAGATATCGCACGGCAAATCGATTCGGAGCGAGTTAACCGCCTTTTCCCAGCCCTCGACATTCTGGAGCTCGTCAAAGAACAGATAGGGGCGATCGACACCGTCAACGCGCTCCCGAACCATGCGATAAAACGTCAGGTAATCTGTAATCCCCGCATACTCTAGAGATTCCATCTTAAAGGTCAGCAAACGCTCGGCCGGCACCCCCTGTTGCGCCAGGTGCTCCCTCATCATGTCCAATAACGTGGATTTGCCGCAACGGCGTATACCCGTCACGATTTTGATGAGGTCGGTATCCTGAAAAGCAATGAGTCGATCAAGATAGCGGCTTCGGCGAACGATGTTCATAGAGTCTCCCTAGCGCCCGGCCAGACGTAACATCTTATAAACTTGCAGATTTTACAAGTTTATAAGATGTTACCTTACAAACTTGCAAATAATGCGAGTTTATAAGAAATGAGCCGCCTCCTCCGCTTTAAAACAAACTCGCGGTGCCGCTCGTCAATGTGACAAAGGGACTATCTCTTTGTCACATCGAAGTTGCGGTGGAATAGTTCCCGTTTGTGCGATTACTCAGGCTATTTAGGAACTATTTCACCGCAAGTTATTTGAGGACAACGGGGACTTGGATGCAGCAGAAGTCTTCTTGGTGGGACTCGTCGTAGCTCGTGGTATCGAGGTAGCAAAAGTCGAAGGCGTTGCCGATGGGCTGGAGCGCGTGCTCGTCCATGCAGGCAACGATGGCGCGGATGCCCTCGGGCTCGTACGGCATACCCCAGCGGCTCATGCACAGATACGTGCCCTCGGGCAGCACTTCGATGCCGATCTCTGCCAGCTCGGCGGGATCGCTCGGCAGTAGCCCCTCGGCACCGCGCGGCAGCACGGCAAAGGAGCCGGCGCCGGCGATGGGGTCGTCGGAATGCAGTGCCTCGCGACGTAGCATGGCGCCCCAGCCGCGCATGGGGCGCGTGCCCGTCAACGTACGCATGCGCAGAATCGCCCGCATGAGCGTGGGGTGAAGCATCGAGCGGCCACGCTCGATATCGCCTGGAAACTCCTCAAAGACCACGTAGCGGCGCTCAAACTGCTTGAGCTCCGGCCTGCCCTCGCGCTCGCGCCAGTAAACCGCCTCGTCGTAAAAGCTCAGGCGCTCCTGCACGCTCGCGCGCTCGGCTTTGAGCTCGGCGATCTGCTCATCGAGCGCCTGCACCCGTGAGCGCAGGTGATCGGTCATCTCGCCAATGTCGAACGTCGAGGTCAGACGGTCGATCTCGTCGAGTTCGAGCCCCAGGTCGCGCAGCATGCAGATCAGACGCATGAGCGGGATCTGCGTGGGCGAATAGAAACGGTAGCCCTTTTCGTTAACCACGGCGGGCTTAAACAGACCGATCTTGTCGTAATAGATGAGCGTTTGGCGCGAAACGTTAAACAAGCTCGCCATCTCGCTAATCGCATACATGCCCGTCTGCATAGATCCTCCCGACACACCAAAGCCCGCCGCCCACAGGGGCAGCGGGCTCAAACACTACTCGTATCCTACCCTAAAGACGCCTATGACCAGCGCTTATAGTTTGCGCATGACACGCCGACGGCCTCGAGTGCCTTGGCGGCGATGTGATGCACCGCGTCGTCGAGCGTGACGGGGCCGTTGTAAAACGTGAGCATGGGCGGCATGAGCATGACGCCCGGTACGCGCGCCAGGCGCGCCATGTTGTCGACGTGAATGGCGCTGAAGGGCGTCTCGCGCACCATGAGTACCAGGCGGCGCTGCTCTTTCATCTGCACGTCGGCCGCACGCAGCAACAGATTGTCGCTGTAGCCGCTCGCGATGCCGGCGAGCGTCTTCATGGAGCAGGGTGCCACGATCATGCCATCGACCGGATAGGTGCCGCTTGCGATGGCGGCGCCGATATTCTTGTTGTCGTAGACCACATCGGCATGCGTGGCATACTCGTCGAGCGTCATGCCGAGCTCCTGCTCGATGGTGATCTCTCCCCCGCGCGTGACGACAAGCGCCGACTCGGCACCGGCCTGACGCAGACATTTGAGGCACTCAAGGCCCAGCGCGGCACCGCTGGCGCCAGACACGCCAACGACAATGCGACGGGGACGGCCAGAAGACTCAGGCATGACAACTCCTTAACTACTTGGTAGGGCTACGTACTAGAAAGAAAGCTCCTTGGCCCACTTGTCCTTGTCGATCTCCATGAACTGCGAGCGGATGAAGTTCTTCTTGAGGTCGAACGGGACCGTGCAGTCGAAGATGGCCTTGCAGGCGATGCCGTGCTCGCGGATCGAAGGATCGAACGCGGGGTCGTTGGACGGGTCGAGCACGTGGCAGTGGCAGCCGGGGATGGTGATGAGGTCAACGTCGGCCTGGAAGCGCGTGGTCATGGCCCACATCACGTCGCTCATATCGAAGATATCGACATCCTCGTCGACCAGAATCACATGCTTGAGCTCGGAAAATGCCGAGAAAGCGAGCATGGCGGCGTTGCGCTGACGGCCCTCGTCATTTTTGCTCGACTTCTTAAACTGCATGATGGCAACGAACTTTCCGCCGCCGCAGGGGGCAGCGTGGACGTTGAGCAGGCGGCCCGGGATAGCGGTCTCGACCATCTTGTAGATGGAGGCCTCGGTGGGGATGCCCGCCATGGAAACGTGCTCGTGCGAAGGGCCGATGCAGCTCTCCATGATGGGATTGACGCGCGTGGTGACGGCGGTGATCTTGATCACCGGGCAGACCTTGGCGCCACCGGTGTAGCCGGGGAACTCGGGCATGGCGTAGCCGTGGCCGTTGACGTCCTCGTTGATGGTCTCGTCGTGCATGAGGTAGCCCTCGAGCACGTACTCGGCATTGGCGATGCACTTCTGCGGAACGGTAACGCAGTCGGCAAGCTCGACGGCGTGGCCGCGCAGGGCGCCGGCGATCTGCAGCTCGTTAAAGCCGAGCGGCGTGGTGGGTGCCTCGAAGCCGCAGCACATGTACACGGCGGGGTCCAGGCCGATGGAGATGGAGATGGGCATGTCCTCGCCGCGCTGGCAGTACTCGTCAAAGAACGCACCCAGGTGACGGCTGCCCGGAGTGATCCACATGGCGAGCTTGTCTTTGTCGACGCAGGAGAAGCGGTGGATGGTCACGTCGGACTGGGAGCCGTCGGGGCTCGTGCCATAGGCGAGGCCCATGGTGATGTAGGGGCCGCCGTCGACGGGCGTGTTGGTGGGAGCGGGGACGATCTTGCGCAGGTCAAAGCCCTCGTCGGTCGCCTTGTACACGACCTCCTGGCAGTCGACGTGCGCACCCTCGGCGATCTGCTCGGGGGCGATCAGGTTCTCGAAGCGCTTGCCGATTTCGAGGCCCAGGTGCTCCTCGTC
Organism: uncultured Collinsella sp.; assembly: GCA_934630375.1. GTDB lineage: Bacteria > Actinomycetota > Coriobacteriia > Coriobacteriales > Coriobacteriaceae > Collinsella. The sequence continues at coordinate 23,231 of CAKTVQ010000016.1, read as the reverse complement.
CAGGTCGAGCAGGGCGGCAACGCGCTTGCGGCTGGCAAGCATGCCGATGCAGACCTTGGCATCGTCAAAGCCCTTGACGTTGTTGAAGACCATCGCCGGGCCCTCTTTGGTCGGGCGCATAACGGTGCCGCCGGCACCGACGTGGCGATAGACGCCCGATACCTCGGCATCGGGATCGACCTGGGTGTCGGTCTCGAGCAGCTGACCCGGCATCTCGCGCAAAAAGTCGAGTGCGGAGCGCAGGTCGTGGATCTGGGAAGCATCGGTAGTGGACATAGCGTGCTCCTTTCGGGAGAGTGCCCGGCGGCGGGAGTGCCGCCGGGCTGGGGAACGTAGTGGGGCCACGGCGCTCATAGATGGGGCGCTCGGGCACTCGCAGTTCAAGCACTCGGCTAATTACAGCCAAGCACTCGACCGCTTACATCAGGCCAAAGAGGTGGAACCAGGCGGCCTCGACCAGCACGACGACAAAGACAACCGCGGTGAGGGGAATGCCCATGCGCATGGCCTCTTTGGAGGTGTAGCCGCCGGCGTCCTTGCCCTCGCCGATAAGGATCGGCAGGTTGTGGAACGGCAGGATGTAGTGGATGTTGATGGACGTGAAGACGATGAGCGCCACGGCGAGCGGGCTTACGCTGGAGCCGGCCGCGAAACTGATGAACGCCGGCACGCACACGCCGAGCACGGCCATGACCGAGCCCATGAACATGTGGATGACCATGGAGAGCGCGGCGACAAGCAGGGCGAACAGGAAGATGTTCTCGGGCACGGAGCTGGGAAGCACGACATCGGCGATCCAGGCGTTCATGCCGGTGGCACCGCCCACGGAGCCCACGGCCATGGCAGCCGTCAGGAACATGAGGGACTTGATGTCGACAGCGCTCCAGCTGGCGGGGGTGAGGACCTCGCCGATGATGGGCATGGCGAGCGCGACGCCGATGGCAAGTGTCACCCAGCCGATGTAATCGCCCGAGACGGTGAGCCACAGCGCGATGGCGACGATAAGCCACACGATGGTGCGAATCTCCTTGACGGAGAGCTTGCCGAGCGCGGCCTGCTTGGCCACGATCTGCTCGCGATCGTAAACGAGTTCCTTGCTGGGCTTAAAGAGAAAGAGGCCCAGGAACAGGGTGCACAGCAGCGCGACCAGCATAGGCACGCTCATGTACAGGAACCAGTCGACAAAGGACGGGCTCATGCCGCCGGCCTCGACGCTGTACTGCGCAACGAGCGGGTTGAGCGTGGAGTCGCCCGTCAGGAAGAACATGGAACCCGGGGCGGCAGCGGCAAACACGAGGAAGCCGAGCTTGCCGCGGTCATCGTCACCGTAGCCGGCGGACTCGGCGATAACCGAGACGACGGCGAGGATGAGGAAGGCACGGGGGAACGGATGCGGGATCAGCAGCGACAGCACAAAGGTGAGCGCGAAGATCGAGATGATGAGCGACTTGGCGTCGCGCACGAACTTGAGCATGAACGCATAGGCGATGCGCTCGCCCAGGCCCGACTCCTTGACCGCGCTGGCGATGAGGTAGGCGCCGATGACGAGCCACATAGTGGCCTTGGTCCACGAGCTAAACGTGGAGGCGACCGTCGCCGAGATGCTCGCAGCGCCCGTGTCGTCCACGCACACCTTAAACAGAACGAGCAGCGCGCAGTAGAGCAGGCCCACAAAGCCTGGCTGCGCCACGCCACATGCCCAGAACACCACCGTGGCGAGCGTCAGTGCCAGACAGGTCTGACCGCCGACCGTGAGCTCGACCGTCGAGCTCAGCTCCGCCAAAGGAAGAAATTTCACCAGCAAAAAGACAACGATACCCAGCACAAAGCCAATTTCGCGCTTGGTGATCTTAAATGCCTTCTTTTCCGCTTCCATCTCCCCACCTTTCTTGTTGGGGGCGCTCCGGATTCGCAGCCACGTTGCCACTTAAAAAGGGGCGCCCGTTATCGGACACCCCTTACGTTGCGCTGTGTTGCGACAATACAGTCAAGCGGGATTTTTTAGATGGGAAGCGATCCTCTGGGCAAAAACCGTCACAACATTCGACGCTTTTCCTCGATTTCGAGATTTTCATCGAATGTTGTGACGGTTTGGATGTGGCAAAGGAACTGTACCCTTGTTACATAGCGAGGGCCGTACGGATGGATGGGTCGCTGAGTGCCTCGCGGAGCCAGGGGGCCAACTGCTCGGGGTGACCCTGCAGGTAGCCGCCGAGCTCGGAGGGCGCCACGCGGCGCACCTCCGAGATCTCCTCTTGGTTGATGCGTAGCTCGCCCGGCTCAACATGGGCTGCGAACACCTCGCACCATTCGCACTCGCAGCGGCCGTCGCCGTGGTCCTCGCGGTACACCACGTGTCCGAGGTGCTCGAGCTGATCGGGTGTGCGCGTGATGCCGAGCTCTTCGTTGATGCGGCGCGCCGTCGCGGCGGTAACGTCCTCCCCGGGGAGCGGATGGCCGGCACAGCTATCGGCCAGCACCCCGCCCCACAGTCGTTTGAGCGGACTGCGGCGACAGAGCAGCAGGCGCGCGTCTTCGCCCTGGCCCTCGACCAGAAGCGTCAGAAATGCCTGATGCAGAATGCCCTCGCCGGTATGGGCCTCGATGCGATCGACGGGGCCAAGCGCCTCGCCGGTCGCGGCATCGACCGCCACGACCTCGGCGCCCGCGCCGCCCTCATCCCAGCCGGCGCGCAGGATGCGCGCGGCGGCTTCCTCGAGCGCGGCGATGAGCTCCTTGGTGGTGTCGAGCACGCGCTGCAAGTCGTCCGCGGTCGCGTTCTCCACATGAAAACCCGTGCTTACGACTACCGGCACGCCAAAGCGCGTGGCCAGCGCCGCCGCGATATCGTGCGCCGGGATCTCGTCTCGATGACACGGAACGGCCAGGATGCTCACCGTCGCCGTACGGCCGGGCTCGGGGCGCGGAATGGCCTGCGCCGTGGCGCCCAGGTGCGCGAACTCAGGCGAGCAGGCGTACACCGCCATGCCTCGCGGCGTCACCGTCAACTGGGCCTCGAGCACAAACTTGCCCTCGCCCACTGCAACCTTTGTCGTGTGCATACCCATGGGATCTCCTGTCGCCCGCAATGTACCTGAGACCATCTTCGCCTGTATTGCGACTATACAGGCAAGCGCAGCCTGCGACAAAGGGGGGGGCAGGCACCTGACACATTCTGTTAGAGTTGCAGGGATTGAATCCCGCTTATTCATGCGACATTGGAGTGACAACCTTGACCGCCGCAACCACGTCTAAAAGTAAATCAACCGCCGCCGCGCTCTCCCCCGCGCGCACCAAGCTCTGCCTGGCGCTGCTCGTGCTGTTGGGATTCTCGCTCGGCTGCTCCGAGTTCGTGGTCATCGGCATCGAAAGCGACTTGGCGACGGAACTCGGCATACCGCTTGCCACTGCGGGCCAGCTCATCAGCGTGTTCGCGCTGGTCTACGCCATCGCGACGCCGGTGCTTGCGCTCAGCACGGGACGCTTCCGTCGTTACCAGCTGCTCGTGTGCTACAGCATTATCTTTGTGCTCGGCAATCTGGTCATGGCGTTGGCGCCCAACTTCCAGGTACTGTTTATCTCGCGCATTGTCCTGGGATCCGTCTCGGGCGCACTGCTCGCCGTGGGCGTGACGTACATCCCCGAGCTGCTGTCCCCGCAGCAAACTTCGCTTGCCATCTCGGTGGTATATGGTGCGTTTTCCGTGGCAATGGTCTTTGTCACTTCGATCGGCAAGTTCGTGGCCGACACGCTCGATTGGCACGTGGCCATGTACGGCACGCTGACCTTTGCCGTTTTGATCTGCGGAGCGCTCGTGGCGTTCATGCCGCGCGCTGGGCAAACCGACGAGCCTGCCACCTTTCGCGAGCAGGCGGGGCTTCTACGCGAACCGAGCATCATCACCGGCATGCTCATCTTTTTGTTTGGCGTGGGATCGGTCTATGTGTTCTACGGCTACGTGACGCCTTATCTTGAGCAGGTGCTGGGCATGGGCACTGTTCAGGCGAGCACCACGCTTATGGCCTACGGCGTGTTCTGCCTAATCTCGAACATCTTGGGCGGATGGATCGACGCGCGTTTTGGCATGAAGGCACTGCTGGTTACGTTCGCGCTGCAGGCGGCGGCATTGTTTGGGCTGTTTGCCGTGGGCGCTGCCATGCCGCTCGCGCTTGTCTTTGTCTTTAGTCTGGCAATGCTCATGTACCTGTTCTCGGTCTCGTGCATCACACACTTTATGGACGTGGCACGCAGCCGCCATCCCAAGTCGATGGTGCTCGCGAGCTCGGTTGAACCCATGGCGTTTAATGTCGGCATTTCGTTTGGCACCGCGGTGGGCGGCGCCGTGATAAGCAGCATTGGCATTGCGTACGTGGGCGCCGTGGGCGCCGCGTTCTCGCTTGTAGCCTGGGCGCTCACGCTGGTGACTATTAAGTTGGCTCGCTGGGAGCGCAAGCGGGCGAGGGCGTAAGCGCAGATGCGATACTCGAGCTCGATGATGGCGATCGAAAGGAAACCGCATATGCAACGTGTACTGTTTATCTGCTATGGAAATATCTGTCGCTCGACGATGGCTGAGTCGGTGTTTACCGAGCTCGTGCGCCGCGCTGGGCGCGAGGCGGAGTTTGTCATCGATTCCGCAGCGACCTCAACCGAGGAGATCGGCAACCCGCCGCATCATGGCACGGTCGCCAAGCTGCGCGAGGTCGGGATTCCCGTCGTTGCGCACCGTGCCCGCCAGGTGCGTCGCGCAGAGTATGGCAACTGGGATCACATTGTCTATATGGATGCCGAGAACGCGCGCGGCCTGCGCCGCATCTTCGGCGACGACCCCGATGGCAAGATTTCGCGCCTGCTCGATTGGACCGATCGCCCCGGCGACGTGGCCGACCCGTGGTACACCGGCAACTTTGATGCCACGTACCGCGACGTACTCGCCGGCTGCACGGCTATGCTCGAGCAGCTGTAAGCGCACGGACGCGCGGACTCACGAGCCACGCCATCGGCATAAGACGAGCGTGGATTTTCTCCCGCATACAAATTGAGCGTGGATAATCTCCTACTTTGAGCGCGAAACGGCGCTCTAAACGGGAGATTATCCACGCTCATTATCTTGGCGGGAGAAAATCCACGCTCGATTACTCGTCGACGATCTCGGCAAGCCAAACGTTCAGCGTATCGACCTCGGGGCAGCAGAACTTTGCCGTACCAGGCTCGTTGCCAGGCACGGTTCCGCCATAGCGCAGGATATCGATATAGGGAAAGCCCACGTGGCAGGCCATGGAGCACATCTTGCCGCGGTCGCGGTCGAAGTCGAACACATCGCCCGGCTTGTGGCCATGGTGGCAGCGGCATGCGCCCAGCTGGTCCACGCAGCTCACGCGGATACGCGGCCGCTTGCCACGCGGCGCGCCGAGCGGCCTGTTCTCGCCCGCGGGCTTGACGCCGCCCTCACCAGCATTACTCATGGTCGATCACGTCCAGGCAGGCCTCGATGGGAAGGCCGGCCGACTTGTCCTCTTGGTCGGCATTGCGCTCGATAAGCTCAGCCACCACACGCATGGCATCGGACGTCGCGCGCTGCAGGCTCCAACCAGCCATAACGCGGCCGACGAGCACCGCCGAGAACGTGTCGCCCGTGCCCGGGAAATAGACCGGAATGAGCTTAAAGGGAATCGTAAAGTACTCCCCCGCCACATGGTCGTAACCGATAACCGCGTTCGCGCCATTGACTACGGCGCTCGTAATGACCACAGACTTGGCACCCAGCTCACGCACGGCGTCCACAAGGGCGCGGGCCTCATCGAGCGTAATTTGCTCGGCGATAGGCGTATCGGTGAGCAGACAGGCCTCGGTATAGTTGGGCACCGCGTAGTCTGCGCACTCCAGAAGATGCCGCATAAGGCCAATCGTGGACTCGGGCACGCCCGCATAGAGCTTGCCGTTGTCGCCCATGATGGGGTCGACGAACACCTTGGTGCCCTTTTGCGCACGGCGGTGGCAAAAGTCCGAGATGATGCGCGTCTCTTCCTCGGTCACGATAAAACCGGTCGAGATGGCGTCGAACTCAAAGCCGAGCTCCTCCCAGATAGCGAGGCTTTGACGCACGTACTCGGTGGTGTCGTGGATGTAGAACTTGGGGTAGTTGAGCGTGTCAGAAACGAGCGCCGTCGGCAGGTTATGGATACGGTAGCCCATGTGCGACAGCACCGGCAGCATGGCGGAAAGCGCGACCTTGCCGTAACCGCACATATCGTTAACCAGCAGCAGCTGAGTATTCTTCATGAGGGCCTCCCTTGTTTCGGGTGCGGCGCGGCAGCGCCACAGTGCGACTAAGTGTAGCGCAGGGGACGTTGTGAGCGGAGGCGAGCGGTGTGAAGTGCAAATTGTTGTGGAAAGGTTTCGGAAAATGATCCCTTTTCCTCCGTCCCCAAGGGATCACATGCACCGAAGCGGACCGTGGCGGAATCACAGGTTGAGGACGGACAGCGAAAACGTTCCTAAGCGAGCAAGGTGGCGCGAAAGAGGAGGGCATAGGCCTTGTGGCCATGCCCGACGATTGAACGCCAGATTGCCGCTTAGGAACGTTTGCAGCGTCGAGCCGTTACGCGGTTTGGTAAAACCGCGTAACCACTAGTTTGGTACCTTGACATTCATTTCTCATGCTCCTAGATTGGTTAGGCACAAAACAATTCCACTACCTAACTAAAGAAAGGAGCAACACTAATTCATGTGCGATGAACCTCTTAACCTTTGTTCGCACGAGCCCGGCGGCGACCCGTCACAGCCGGCGGATGCACCCGAAGCGGTTAGCTCAGAAGACAAGCTTGCCAAGCGCATCCTCAATGGCCTGGGCTTTTGCGGCCATTACATGCATTTTCATGGCGGAGGCGTGTCCGGCAAGGCGCCCATCATCTGCCTGCTGGCCAAGCAGCCCGGCGGCGAGATGTCGCAGCAGGAACTCGGCATGCACTTCGACCTCAAGCCGGGGTCGCTTTCCGAGATCCTGTCCAAGCTCGAGCTCAACGGCCTCATCGAGCGCAGCCGTAACCCCAAAGATCGACGGCAACTCACCATTCGCCTGACCGAAACCGGCCGAGAAAACGCCCGCATCGATCAGGCGGCCCGCATTCGCTTTAGAGAGCAGGCCTTTAGCGCGCTCACCCACGACGAGCGCGAGGACCTCGCCGAAATGCTCGAGAAAATCCGCGTAACCTGGGAGGAACTGGATGATTAAAACCCTTATGGGCAGCATCCGCGATTACATGAAGGTCACGATCGCCACACCGCTGCTGGTGCTTGGCGAGGTAATCTGCCAGATGATGATCCCGTTTATCACCGCCGACATGATCGACGCCATCAAGGACGGCACCGCCGTTACCGAGATGCTGCCCACCGCCGGCCTTCTGGTGCTCATCGCGCTGACGTCGCTCGCCTTTGGCGCCGCCGCGGGCATCACCTGCAGCCATGCGAGCTGCGGCTTCGCCAAGAACCTGCGTCACGACCTGTTCTACAAGATCCAGACGTTCAGCTTTGCCAACATCGATGAGTTCTCGAGCTCCTCGCTCGTCACCCGCCTCACCACCGACATCAACAACGTGCAGCAGGCCTTTATGATGATCATCCGTATCGCCGTGCGCGCGCCGCTGGTATTGATCTTCGCCTTTACCATGGCGTTTATCATGGGCGGCAGCGTTGCCATGGTCTACCTGGTCATCATTCCGCTGCTGGGCTTTGGACTGTTCTTTATCATCTTTAAGGTGCGCCCCATCTTCTCGCGCGTCTTCCACAAGTACGACGCGCTCAACGAATCCGTTGAGGAAAACGTCACCGGCATGCGCGTGGTCAAGAGTTACGTGCGCCAGGACTACGAGAAGGAGAAGTTCGCCACCGCCGCGCGCGACGTCCAGATGGACTTCACCCGCGCCGAGAAGCTGCTCGCCTTCAACAACCCCATGATGAACATCTGCGTCAACGGCGCGTTCGTCGTCATCATCTACCTGGGTTCCAAGCTCATCATCACGAGCCAGGGCACCCTGTTCGACGTGGGCCAGCTCTCCTCGACCTTTACCTATGGTTTCCAGATTCTCATGAGCCTGATGCAGCTGTCGATGATCTTTGTCATGGTGACCATGGCCGACGAATCGGCACACCGCATTACCGAGGTGCTGGCTGCCGAGCCCACGATCGCCGATCCCGCCGAGCCCGTGCTCGAGGTTGCCGACGGCTCCATCGACTTTGACCACGTGAGCTTTAAGTATTCCGAGTACGCGAAGCGCCAGGCGCTCGACGATATCGACCTGCATATTAAGAGCGGCGAGACCATCGGCATTATCGGTGGCACCGGCTCGGCCAAGTCGACGCTCGTAAACCTGATCGCCCGCCTGTACGATGTCACGGAGGGCACCGTGCGCGTCGGCGGCGTGGACGTGCGCGACTACGACCTGGACGCGCTGCGCCACCAGGTAGCCATGGTGCTGCAGAAAAACGTGCTGTTTAGCGGCACCATCGCCGAGAACCTGCGCTGGGGCGACCCGAACGCCACCGACGAGGAAGTCCGCGAGGCCGCACATCTGGCCTGCGCCGACGAGTTTGTCGACGGCTTCCCCAAGGGCTACGACACCTGGATTGAGCAGGGCGGCTCCAACGTTTCCGGCGGTCAGAAGCAGCGCCTTTGCATCGCGCGTGCCCTGCTGCGTCGCCCCAAGATCTTGATCCTGGACGACTCCACGAGCGCCGTCGACACCAAGACCGACGCCAAGATCCGCGAGGGCCTGGCGAGCTATCTGCCCAACACGACCAAGCTCATCATCGCCCAGCGTATTAGCTCCGTGCAGGATGCTGACCGCATCATCGTCATGGAGGGTGGCCGCATCAAGGACATCGGCAACCATGACGAGCTGCTCAAGACGAGCGAGATCTACCGCGAGACCTTTACCTCGCAAAACAAGATGAGTGCCGAGGGCGAGGAGGCGGCCGAGACCATCGCAGCCGACACCGAGGCATCCGCACCGCAAGCTCAGACCCAGGAAGGAGGCGAGGCACATGAGTAAGGCTGCTACCGCCGAGCGCGCACGCAACCGCAAGGGCGGCACCATGACGCGCCTCATCAAGATGCTCTTTGGCTTCTACCCGGTGCTTTTGCCCCTCGTCGTCGCCGGCGTGGTGCTCTGCGCCATCATCAATTCCATCGGCGCGACGTTTCTCCAGAGCGCGCTGCAGGTCATTAGCGAATCGTGGCAGTCGGGCGACTGGACGGCCGCGCAGCCCAAGATCTTGAAGCTTGTGACCACCCTCGGTTGCATCTATGCCGTGGGCGTCGCCTCCTCGCTCTTCTGGAACCGCGCCATGGCCGTCATCACGCAGGGCTCGCTCGAGAAGCTGCGCGAGAAGATGTTCAACCGCATGCAGGACCTGCCGATCCGCTACTTCGACACGCACCAGCGCGGCGACATCATGAGCCACTACACCAACGACATCGACACGCTGCGCCAGATGATCAGCCAGTCGCTGCCCAACCTGCTCATGACGATCATCGTCATCGTCACGGTGTTCTTCATCATGCTGTACTACAGCGCGTGGATGTGCCTGGTCATCATTGCCGGCGTCGCCTTTATGACCTTTATGACCAAGCTGCTCGGCTCCAACTCCGCGCGCTTCTTTATCGCGCAGCAGACTGAGCTCGGCGTAGTCGAGGGCCATATCGAGGAGGTCATGAACGGCCAGAAGGTCGTCAAGGCGTTCTGCCACGAGGCCGCTGCCGAGGCCGACTTTGACGAGCGCAACGAGAAGCTCTTCGAGGTCTCGCAGAAGGCCAACATGTACGCCAACATCCTCATGCCGATCCTCGGGAACCTGGGCGACCTGCTCTACGTGCTGGTCGCGCTGACCGGCGGCATCTTCCTGGCGCTGGGCGTGCCCAACCTGAGCCTCTCGGGCATGGCGCTCTCCATTGCCGTCGTGGTGCCGTTCCTCAACATGACCAAGCAGTTCTGCGGCCAGATTGGCCAGATCTCGCAGCAGATCAACGCCGTGGTCATGGGCCTTGCCGGCGCCGAGCGCATCTTTGAGCTGCTCGACGAGGAGCCCGAGGCCGACGAGGGCTACGTGACGCTTGTCAACGCGCAGGTCAACCCCGACACCTGGCAGCTCGAGGAGGCCGACCACCACACCGGCATGTGGGCGTGGAAGCACCCGCACCGCGCCACCGGCGAGATCGAGTACGTACCCCTGCGCGGCGACCTGGTCATGGACAACGTCGACTTTGGCTACACGCCCGACCACGAGGTGCTGCACGGCGTGTCCGTGTACGCCAAGCCGGGTCAGAAGGTCGCGTTTGTCGGCGCCACCGGTGCCGGTAAGACGACCATCACCAACCTCATCAACCGCTTCTACGACATTGCCGACGGCAAGATCCGCTACGACGGCATCAACGTCAACAAGATTCGCAAGTCCGACCTGCGCCGTTCGCTGGGCGTGGTACTGCAGGACGTGAACCTGTTCACCGGCACCGTGATGGACAACATCCGCTACGGCAACCTGGATGCGACCGACGAGGAGTGCATCGCGGCGGCAAAGCTCGCGGGCGCAGACGACTTTATCACCCGCCTGCCCGACGGCTACGACACCATGCTCACCGGCAACGGCGCCCAGCTGTCGCAGGGCCAGCGCCAGCTGATCTCGATCGCGCGCGCCGCCGTCGCCGATCCGCCGGCAATGATTCTGGACGAGGCCACGAGCTCCATCGACACCCGCACCGAAGCCATCGTGCAGGCGGGCATGGATAAGCTCATGGAGGGCCGCACGACGTTTGTCATCGCGCACCGCCTGTCCACCGTACGCAACTCTGACGCGATCATCTGCCTGGATCACGGCCGCATCATCGAGCGCGGCAACCACGACGAGCTGATCGCCAAGCGCGGATATTACTACCAGCTCTACACCGGAGCGTTTGAGCTGGAGTAGGCATGTTTGTTCCACGGAGGTCTCCCAGGCGGGCCGGGGTGTAACCTCCGTGCTCAAACATTCTCGCTGCGCTGCGAAACTGCGCGCGGAAGTTACACCCCGGCCCGCCTGGGAGACCTCCTGCGCGCAATCAACCCGTCATTAAAACGGAATAAAGGTTAGTGAGGCCCTGGCCGTTTGGTCAGGGCCTCGTTTTGTTAGTCTTTTTGGGACGGGGCTCTTTTAGCCACCCTGTGCCAAATACGGCGTCATGCTTCGACGGCACCAGATTGGGTAGCTAAAAAAGCCCCGTCCCAAAAAGACTACCCATCCCAAATGAACTAGTTGAGGAGTTGGGCCATGGCGTTGACGAATTTTTGTACTTGGAGGGTTGGCTCGAGCGGGTAGTGTAGAAAGACCGGCACCTCGCGGCCGCATAGAAACGGCACGCCCACAAAGGCCGGATGCACGCCCGACCACGCTCCGCAGGTGAGCACCGCGTCGCCCTTTTCCTCTGCCTCGTTAAAGAGCGCAAAGTCAAAACTGTCCACGTCGATCACGTCCACGCCGCCGTCGGCCAAAAGGTCGATGCGCAGGCTGTCCATGGCGTCGTTGCCGTGGCGCAGTACGCGCAGACGCATACCCTCCAAGTCGGCGATCGAAATACGATTCTTGCGCGCCAGCGGGCTCGTGCGCGGCACGTCGATATAAAACGGCACGTTAACGATGCGAAGCTTTTGGCAGGCGTCGCCCCAGCGCGGGGTAGAAAAACTCGACTGCACCACATCGACCTCGCGGCCCAAGCCGCGCATGACGGATTCGCGCTCGTCATAGAGATCGCTCACCGGCACGATCTCAAATCGCAGCGACGGTTCCAGATCGTGGATGCCCGACCACATCGACAGCGTTTGGCGCCCCGGGCACATCATCGACACGCCCAGGCGCACGGCACCGCCATCGCCCGCCGCGCGTCGGGCACGGCGCAGCGCGTCCTCGGACTGCCGCATAATCGAGCGCGCGTCGTCCACCAGCAGAGCGCCTGCCGGCGTCACTTTGACGCCCGAGTGCGAGCGTTCGAACAGCGTGATGCCGAACTCGGCCTCGAAGCCCGACACCTGCTTGACGAGCGCCGGAGTCGACACGCGCAATTTTGCCGCCGCACGCGAGAAGCTTCCCAGCTCCGCGGCGGCCGATATGGCCTCAAGTCGTCGATCGTACACGTCAATCTCCTGTTTTCGCGCCCGTGGCCACATGGTGCCACAGGGGGGTAGTTTTCGCAGGTTACGCGCTCAATTGAGCATAAACTGTATCGCACAGTGTAAACCTACGGTTAACGCCATTCTAACAAATATGCAATTCACCTGCGCGAACGCTAAGCATACGATAACCAGCGAAAACCACGTGGGTCGGTTAATGGGAGCGACCCACTGGGAGGCACAAGAAGGGAAGTTCCTATGAGCAATTGGCTTAAGCTCGAGGGCGATGTTTGCGCTGTGACTGGAGCGCTCGGCGGCATGGGCGTCGAAATCTGCCGCGAGTTCGCCCGCAATGGCGCCAACGTCGTCTTGCTCGACCTGGACGAGGAGAAAGTCAAGGCCGCTGCCGCCGACCTCGCCGCCGAGTTTGGCATCCACGCCGAGGGCTACAAGATGAACGCCACCGACGAGGACGAGGTTCAGGCCGCCGTCGATGCCACCATCGCCGACTTCGGCCGCGTCGACGTTCTCGTCAACACCGCCGGCATCCTGCGCTTCGCAGCCATGGAAGACCTGCCGCTCTCCGACTGGAACGAGGTCATCAACGTCAACCTCACCGGCTACTTCATCACCTCGCAGCGCTTTGGTCGCGAGATGATCAAGGCCGGCCAGGGTCGCCTGGTACACATCTCGACCGTCGCCAGCCACTCCCCCGAGACGTTCTCGGGCGTGTACAGCTCCACCAAGGCCGGCGTCAACATGATGTCCAAGATGCTCGCCGCCGAGTGGGGCCCCTACGGCGTCCGCTCCAACTGCGTCGAGCCCTGCTTCGTTAAGACCCCGATGTCGGCCAACTTCTACGCCGACCCCGAGGTCGAGAAGAGCCGCAGCCGTCTGATCGCCACGCGCCGCATCGGCGAGGTCAGCGATATCGCCAACGCCGTCATGTTCCTGGCGTCCAAGCGCTCGGACTTTACCACCGGCGACGCCATCAAAGTCGACGGCGGCTTCTCCAACATGATGGGCGACCTCACCGCCAAGCCCGGAGGCCGTCGCGCTTATGCCGACAACTACCTCAAGAACAAGGGTGTCGAGCTTTGGTCCGATGAGTCCGGCGTCGCCAAGCCGACTGACCAGTAAACCAACCCGACAGGGAGGACCCGCGGACACGCCTGTTCCTCCTCCGTATCGATTAGAAAGAGTCCAATGGCTTCCACCAACTCCAACAAGGGTCGCGCCGTCGTGCTTTCCGCCGCGTGCGTCACCATGTTCTTCATCAGCTCCATCGCGCTGTATTCCGTCGTGAGCAAGAACCTGCTCGCCGTCTACCCCGAGTGGTCGAGCGCCCTTACCTGGGCCTTCCCGGTCTTTCAGACCATCATGGCCGTGACGGGCATCTTCGCCGGCCGCATCTCCGATAAGATCGGCCCGCGCAACGTCGTGATCGCCGCCGCCGTGTGCTACGGCCTGGGCTGGTTCATGTCCGGCACCGTCACCGAGCCGTGGCAGTTCTACCTGTGGTTCTCGCTCGTCGCCGCTGTCGGCAACGGCCTGGGCTACAACCCGGCGCTCACCACCGGCCAAAAGTGGTTCATCGACAAGAAGGGTCTCGCCTCCGGCATCACCCTGGCCGCTTCGACCGCCGGTCCCGCCGTGCTGTCCCCGGTACTCGCCTCGCTGCTCATCCCGAGCCTGGGCATCTTTGGCGCCCTCAAGGCACTCGGCGTCATCTTCTTTGTGACAATCGCCGCCTCCGCCCTGTTCCTGAAGGCCCCCGAGGCCGGTTGGCTGCCCGAGGGCTTCGAGGCCCCCAAGGGTGGCGCACATGCCGGCACCTTCGGTGACCTCACCCCGGGCGAGATGGTCAAGACCCCGCGCTTCTGGGTCCTCATCGTCACCTTCGCCTTTGCCGCCACCGCGGGCACCCTGCTCGTGGGCAAGGTTGCCTCCATCGCCGCCGTCCAGCTCTTCGCCGACCCCACGAGCGCCGCGGCCGTCGCCCTCGGCGGTGTGGTCGTCTCCGTCAACACCTGCGCCAACCTGGTCGGTCGTCTGTCCTTTGGCCAGATCATCGACAAGCTCGGCGCCTATAAGTCGCTGCTCATCAGCCTTGTCGTCACCATCGTCGCCCTCGTCATCATGTCGATGAGCTTTACGCAGGCCATGTTCTTTGTGGCGCTCGCCCTGCTTGGCTTTAGCTTTGGCGCCCTGCTCGTCATCTACCCGCCGCTCACCGGCGGCGCCTTCGGTACCAGCAACATCGGCGTCAACTACGGCATCATGTTCCTGGGCTACGCCGCTTCCACCTGGATCAGCCAGCCCATCACCGCCGTGCTGTATCACGCCGAGGCCGGCAGCGCCGCCTACCAGCAGTCCTTCTACGGCGCCATTGTGATCGCCGCCATCGCCGTCGTGCTCACCGTCTACATGATGGTCTCCGACAGCAAGAAGAAGTCCGCCTAGTTTTACCGATGCGACAAAGGGACAGCCCCTTTGTCGCATCCCACCGGTCACCAGTATTAAGGAGTCGAAATGTCTGAGCTCAACCCCGTCCGCATTGCCGTTATCGGCGCCGGCGCCATGGGCCGCAACCACATCCGCTTTGTCACCGAGGAGCCCGAGGCCGAGCTCGTCGCCATCGCCGACGCCTTTGAGGGCGCCCGCGCCACGGCCGAGGCCGCCGGCGTGCCGTTTTACACCGATCCCGCCCAGATGATGGACGAGATCAAACCCGAGGCCGTCATTATCGCTACCCCCAACGACCTGCACCTGGGCGTTGCTCGCGAGGCTGTGAAGCGCAACATCGTGCCGCTGGTCGAAAAGCCGATCTCCAACGATCTCGAGGATGCCCAGGCCTTCGCCGCCGAGGCCGAAACCGCCGGCGTGCCCGTGCTCGTGGGTCAGCACCGTCGCCACAACCCCTTCGTCAACAAGGCCAAGGAGATCATCGAGTCCGGTGAGCTGGGCAAGCTCACCGTGTCGAGCTTCCACTACATGATCTATAAGAATGACGAGTATTTCGATGTCGAGTGGCGCCGCAAGAAGGGTGCCGGCCCGATCCTGGTCAACCTGGTGCACGACGTCGACCTGCTCCGCTACCTGCTGGGCGAGCCCGTTGCCGTCCAGGGTATGCAGTCCAGCGCCGCCCGCGGTTTTGAGACCGAGGACTCCGCCGTGGTCAACGTCCGTTTTGCCGATGGCGCGCTCGCAAGCATGACCATCTCCGACGCCACCGCCAGCCCCTGGAACTGGGAGGCAACCGCTCGCGAGGATCCGCAGTACCGCCCCTTCGACGCCGACGCCTACTTTATCGGCGGCACTAAGGGCGCCCTGTCGCTGCCCCGCCTGCACCAGTTCTCTTACGACGGCGCCTCCAACTGGCACAAGCCGCTGCAGATGGAGATTCCGGCCGTCGACCCGGCACTGCCGCACAAGATGCAGCTCAAGCACTTTGTGAAGGTTGTCCGCCGCGAGGTCGAGCCCGTCGTGACCCCCGCCGATAACGTCAAGACGCTCACGCTTCTCAACGCCATCAAGGAGGCCGCCGAGACCGGCCAGCTCATCGAGCTGTAATGCCTTAAGAGCGGCCGCGGCAGAAACCCATGTCGAGTCCCTCGGCCCGCCACAAATAAGCCCCTCTTCTTTGCCCCGCGAGCAGCCTCCTGCCCGCGGGGCATTTTGCTACCTTGCCGACGATTTTTCTGGGGCGGGGGCTTTTTACACCTCAGCTTGATTCGTTCGCCCCAAAACAGTCTTTTGGGACGGGTGGTATCCTTGGTAGCCCTGTGCCGCAAACGCACCTTAAACGCAAGGAGTCCCATGGATCTTATCGCCCAGCTCGCCCGCGAGCTCAACCTTAAGGCCGCCAACGTCGAGGCGGCCGTCAAGCTCATCGACGAGGGCAACACCATCCCCTTTATCTCGCGCTACCGCAAGGAAGCAACGGGCGGCATGGACGACGTCGCCCTGCGCGCACTCGACGAGCGCCTGTCCTACCTGCGCAATCTCGAGCAGCGCAAAGAGGACGTCATTCTGCTCATCGACGCCCAGGGCAAGCTCACGCCCGAACTCGAGCAGCAGATTCGCGAGGCCACGCAGCTCCAGCGTGTCGAGGACCTCTACAAGCCCTACCGCAAAAAGCGCATGACCCGCGCGCAGAAGGCCCGCGAGGCAGGCCTGGAGCCACTCGCCAACATGATCATCATGCAGGCCTCGGCCAAGGGCAGCGCACTCGACGCCGCCGCGGCATACGTCAACGAGGAGGCCGGCTTCGACACGCCCGAAAAGGCGCTCGCCGGCGCCGCCGACATCGTGGCCGAGACGGTGGCCGAGGACCCCGAGAACGTCGCCGACCTGCGCGCCTTTACGCAAAACACCGCCGACATCGTCGTCGAGGCCACCGACCCCGCCGAGAAGACCCCCTACGAGCCGTACTACAGCTATGATGAGCCGCTGCGCCGTATACCCAACCACCGCGTGCTGGCTATCGACCGCGGCGAGCGTGAGGGCAAGCTCCGCGTGCGCGTGAACGTCGACGGCGGCGCCGCCACGGCACGCCTCGGCAGCCGTTGGCCCCGACGCCAGGGCGTCTTCGCCCCCATCTTCGATGCCGCCATCGCCGATGGTTACAAGCGCCTCATGGCCCCCTCGCTGGAGCGCGAGGCCCGCGCCAAACTCACCGTTCGCGCCCAAACCGAGGCCATCAACGTCTTTGCCAAAAATCTCGAGGGCTTGCTCTCGGCACGCCCCGTCCGTGGCGCCCGCGTACTCGCGCTCGACCCGGGCTACCGCACCGGCTGCAAGGTCGCCGTCATGGACGAGACCGGCAAGCTACTCGACCACGGCGTGGTCTACCCCACCAAGCCGCGCCACGACGTCGCCGGCACCAAGCGCGAGCTCGCCCGCCTCGTCAAGAAGGACGGCGTCAACACCATCGTCATCGGCAACGGCACCGCCAGCCGCGAGACCGAGGAAGTCGTCTCGGAGTTCATTGCCGAGCAGGCGCCCAACCTTCGCTACACCATCGTCAACGAGGCCGGCGCGTCGGTGTACTCCGCCTCCGAGCTCGCCAGTCAGGAATATCCCGACCTGGACGTCACCGTACGTGGCGCCATGAGCCTGGGCCGCCGCCTGCAGGACCCGCTGGCAGAGCTCGTCAAGATTCCGCCCCAGTCCATCGGCGTGGGCCAGTACCAGCACGACCTTGACCAGGCCGAGCTTTCACGCACCCTGGGCCACGTGGTGGAGGACGTCGTCAACCGCGTGGGCGTCGACGTGAACACCGCGAGCGCGAGCCTGCTGGGATACGTTTCGGGCATCACGCCGAGCGTGGCCAAAAACATCGTGGCGTACCGCGAGGAAAACGGCGCCTTTACCGATCGCCGCCAGCTCAAGAAGGTCCCCAAGCTGGGACCCAAGGCATACCTCAACGCCGCGGGCTTCCTGCGCATCAGCGGTGGCAAGAACCCGCTCGATGCGACGAGCGTCCACCCCGAGAGCTACGAGGTGGCCACGTCCGTCCTGGAGCGCGCCGGCGTTGCGGCAAGCGAGCTCAGCCGCGGCGGCGTGCCCGATATCGAGCGTCGCCTGGGCAGCATTTCGGCACTGGCAAGCGACCTGGACTGCGGCACCCTGACGCTCATGGACATCGTCAACGAGCTCAAGAAGCCCGGCCGCGACCCGCGCGACGACGCGCCCGAGGTGGTCTTTAGCCGCTCGGCGCTTTCGATCGACGACCTGGAGCCCGGCATGGAACTCAAGGGCACGGTGCGCAATGTTGTGGACTTTGGCGCCTTCGTCGACGTGGGCGTGCACCAGGACGGCCTCGTGCACATCTCCAAGCTGGCCAACCGCTTCGTCAAGCACCCCAGCGACGTGGTACGCGTCGGTGACACGGTCAAGGTGTGGGTCGAAAAGGTCGATCGCGACCGCAAGAAGATCTCGCTCACCATGGTGCAGGGGAAGTAAACCGCCAAAGCAAGGGTACCCCCTGCAGCGACGTGCAAAATCGCGAGTATTCTGCAAATTCCGCCGTTCCAGATGCCCCTCAGAGGCGAAAAAGCAAAAACAGCCCCCGTTTTAGCGTCATCAGAGCCAAAACGGGGGCTGTTCCGCACTTCAACCAGCTGGTAAAAGCCTTTACCTTGCTGAATATTCTCAATTTTGCACGGCGCAGGCGGGGGTACCTTTGTCCACGGCAGAATATGGAAGCCAATCACCAACCTACTGGCAAGTTCGTGTCGGCAGCCCCGGCCTTTCCTTTGCCTAGCGCGACCCTCGCGAAGCGCGTGAGCGATAGGGAAAGGAAAGGCCGGGGCGAGCAGCCCGCGGCGTAGTCGGTGTTCGCGTTACGGCAGGATATGGAAGCCGAGCGAGGCGATATCCTTGGCAAAGCCGCGCACGGTATCGAGCGAGACCTCGTACGGGTCGCGACCGATGTTCTTGCGCTTGGCCAGGATGCTGTTGGGCACCGTGATAATCTGGCAACCGCAGGCTTCTGCCTGGTAAATATTGATAAGCTCACGCGTGGACGCCCACAGGACCTCGCAGTTGGGCTTGGCGGCGGCCTTCTTGACCGACTCCGTCATAAACGGAATGGGGTCGACGCCGGTGTCGGCGATGCGGCCGGCAAAGAGCGAGATGATGGACGGCGTCTCGGCGTCAACGGCCTCGACCATCTCGTCGACCTGCGTAGGCGTAAAGATGGTAGTGACGTTAACCTTGATGCCGTCGGCCGAAAGCTTGCGGACCAGCTCGGCGGTGGACTCGCCCTTGGTGGTGACGCACGGAATCTTGACGTAGACGTTATCTGCCCAGGTAGCGATCTCGCGGGCCTCGACCTCCATGGTCTCGACGTCGTCGGCAAAGACCTCAAACGACACGGACACATCGGTGATGTGGGTCAGGACCTCTTTGGCAAACGCGCGGTAATCCGTCACGCCGCCCTTCTTCATAAGGGACGGGTTGGTCGTGAAACCCTGAACGTTGCCGTTCTCGTACATGTCGAGCATGCCCTCGAGGTTTGCACCGTCAGCGAACACCTTGATTGCCATCTGCCTGATTCCTTTCGTTTGCACATGGGCGTTGCACTGCTAAACACTTTACCTACGTTTATCAAGGCGTGAGCTGCGGTTTTTTATCTTCTCGGCGAACGGTATAAACACCTCAGTGTTTGGATTGATAAATCGATTGAGCATGCAAAAGCAAAGAGTCGCAGTTTAAGCAAACGTCAGAAGGCGAGATTCATTAGATGAGGCCGAAATGTTGCATCGCTGTGACGGTGCCGTCGTGTGCGACGTCGTCGGTCACGTAGTCGGCGACTGCCTTGACCTCGAGCATGGCGTTGCCCATGGCTACAGCCGTCTCGACGGCGGCGAGCATGCCCAGGTCGTTGCCCGAATCGCCAAAGCCAAAGGTGCGTGCATTGCCAGTGCGGCCCAGATACTCCAGCGCTCGCGCCACGCCCAAGCCCTTGTCGATGCCTTTGGGGCTCAGCTCGCGATTCTGGCCACCAGTGTTGCACAGCTCAAACTCGCGATCGATAAAGCCATCATCGTTGGCTACGCGAGCCAGGTCGCACGCGTTAATGCACACCTTGCCTACGCGCAAGCGGCCATCGACGCGCATCTGATCAACGCCATGCACCACGCCGGCGCCTAGCAGAAATGACTGTTCGACACCAACTGGCTCAAGTGAATAGGTGGCACCGTTCGTCTCGAACAACGCCTCGCCGCCCGCCACAGTAATACGACGCGCGAGCTCCGCGATAACGTCCTCGTCAAAGCAGTCCTCATGCACCACGCGGCCCTCGACCTCGAGCGTCGCCCCCGCCATGGCAACGATACCCGCCGGGTTCAGCGCACGCAGGCCATCGGCAATCAGCCACAAGGGGCGACCCGTGCAGATAAATGCCCGGTGACCCGCATTGCGCAGTCGACCAAATGCATCGACAACAGCCTTCGACGGATGGACTGCATTGAAGTCCTTGTCGGTCATATCGTCGGGATCGAACGACGTCAGCGTGCCGTCCACGTCAAAAAAGAGCACGGCGGATTCGGGGCACGCATCAATCATATGGGTTCCTTTCGAGGATAAGGGCAAACGAAGCATCCATCATATAATGGAGCGACGCAACCAGAGAGGTCACCCATGGAATTTTACGCAAGCTGCCCCGAGGGCTTTGAGTCCGCACTCGCCGATGAGCTTAAACGCCTCGGGCTTTCGCATGTCCGCCGCCTGAAGGGCCGCGCTACGTTTGAGGGCGAGCTCGAAGAAGGCTATCGCGCCTGCCTGTGGTCGCGCCTGGCCAGCCGCGTGTTTGTAGTGCTTGGGCGCTTTGAGGCGCAGGATGCCGATGAGTTGTACGACGGCGTTTACGACATCGCCTGGGAGAGCATCGTCCGCCCCAGCGCCACCATCGCCATCACCGCCCGCGGCGTGACCGAGCAGTTGCGCAACACGCGCTTCTCGGCCCTGCGCGCCAAGGACGCGCTGTGCGACCGTCTGGCCGAGACCACGGACCGTCGCGCCGATGTCGACGCCGCCGATCCCGACGTCCACCTGCTGCTTTCGCTGCGTCAGCGCCGCGCGAGCATCAGCCTGGACCTTTCGGGCGACCCGCTGTTCAAGCGCCTGCCGCCCGCCGCGACCCGCGCCGGCGAGGGCACACACGTGCTGCGCCCCGACTACGCCGCCCTGGTGCTGGCGCAGGTCGGCTGGACTGCACTGTGCGAGCGCGAGCTGACGGCCGACGATTACGAGAACGAAGCCCTGCCCACGCTGGTCGACGCTTCGTGCGCCGGCGGCGGTCTGCTGCTGGAGGCAGTGAATATCCTAACCGACCGCGCCCCGGGCGCCGTCCGCGAGCGCTGGGGCTTTGAGGGCTGGCAGCTGCACGACGCCGCCCTGTGGGAGCAGCTACTTGCCGAGGCGCGCGAGCGCGAGGCGGCAGCGCGCGAGCGGCAGGCACGCATCGTGGCCGTAGACATTGACCCCGCCGCACGCAAGACCGCCGAGCGCATGGTTAAGTGCGCCGGCTACAAGCGCTTTGTCGATTTTTGCGCCGCCAAGCCCGTCACCGTGCTGGACCATGCGGGTGCCGTTGCCGGTGCCGCCCTGGTCGCAGACACCACCGAGACCCCGCTGTCGCTCATGCACGACGCCATGACGCTGGTCGGCGAGCTGCGCCGCGCGCCCGAGCTCGCTTCGGCACCGGTCGCCGCGCTCACCCGCGATGGCCTTATGGCCCGCGCGCTCCACGCCGAGCCCGCGCGCTCCATCGCCGTCATGCCCAACAACGAAGAGGCGACCGTCGAAGTCTGGCCTTCGCTCGACCACGCCGCCGCAGCGCTTGAGGCTGCGACCAGTGCGGATGCCGAGGCCGAGGCTGCGGATGCCAACGAAGTCAACGATGAAGCCGCCGCTTCCGCCATGCCCGAGCCTGCCGCCACGCTCGACCTGGGCGATGGCAAGCCGCTGCCCGTGCTCATCCCCGAGTCCGAGCAGTTCGCCAACCGCCTGCGCAAGAACGCACGCCTGCGTCGCAAGTGGGCAAAGCGCGAGGACGTGAGCTGCTACCGCGTCTACGATGCCGACCTGCCCGATTACTCTGCCGCCATCGATCTGTACGAGGGTTGCCCGCAGACGCCGGGCCGCTGGCTCGTCATTGCCGAATACGCCGCGCCCAAGACCATCGACCCCGCACTGGCCCAGGCCCGTATGCTCGATATTCTGGCCATCGCGCCGCGTATCTTGGATGTCCCGGCCGAGCACGTGCACGCCAAGGCCCGCATGCGCTCGCGCGGCGGCTCGCAGTACGGCAAGCAGGGCGCCGGCAAGGGCGGATCGGGCGAACGCGCCAACATCGCGCGCCGTCGACTGCCGCTCATCGAAGAGGGCGGCCTCACCTTTGCCGTCAACTTTGACGACTACCTGGACGTCGGCATCTTCTTGGACCACCGCGTCACCCGCAACCTGGTGCGCGAGCACGCCAAGCAGGCGCGCCGCTTCCTCAACCTGTTTGCCTACACCGGCACTGCCACCTGCTACGCGGCAGATGGCGGCGTCGAGGAGACCGTGACGGTCGACCTCTCCAACACCTATCTGGACTGGGCCGAGCGCAACATGCGCCAGAACGGCTTTGTGGGGCCTCAGCATCATTTTGTGCGCGACGACGTACTCGCTTGGATTCGTGACCAGCGCCAGACGCGCAACCGCTGGGACCTGATCTTTGTCGACCCGCCCACGTTCTCGAATTCGTCCAAGATGGGCCGCCGCACCTGGGATGTCCAGCGCGACCATGTTGAGCTTTTGGCCGGCGTATCGCGCCTGCTCGCGCAGGGCGGCCATGCCATCTTTAGCTGCAACCTGCGCGGCTTCCGCCCCGAAACGCGCAAGCTCGCCCGCGCGGGCGTGGTGCTGGAGGACATTACGGCGCAGACCATCCCCGAGGACTTCGCGCGCAACCAGAAGGTGCACCACTGCTACATCGTGCGCCGCCTGCCCATCGAGGACGCCATGGCCGAAGTCGGCTTTAGCGCCGAGGAAATTGCCGAGCGCGTCGAGGAACTGCGCAACCCCGAGGCCCGCAAGCCCCGTGCGGCAGTACCCGCGCACGCGCAGGCCGGCAACCGAGGGCCGCGCGGCGACGGCAAGCCTGCCCCCGCCGGTAAGCCCAAAAAGAAGAAGTTCTACGCCAGCAAGCCCAAGGGCAAATAACAAAGTTGCGGTGGAATAGTTCCCAGACGGCCCCATCAAAGACCAAAACAGGAACTATTCCACCGCAACTCATATTGGGATGGTGGTTGGCGATCTAGCCTTGGGTAACCAGTCGGTAGCCAATGCCTACGTGCGTTTGGATATAGCGCGGATGGGCGGGGTCGGACTCGATCTTCTTACGCAACGTGCCCATAAAGACACGCAGGCTCGCCAGGTCGCTCTTGGTCGCCGTGCCCCAAATCTCGTGCAAAATAAACTGGTGCGTGAGCACCTTGTCGGCGTTGTGTGCCAGCAGGCACAGGAGCTTGTACTCGATCGGCGTCAGGTGCAGCTCCTCGCCGTCCATCGTGGCGATGCCGGCGTCAAAGTCGATATGCA
>CAKTVQ010000015.1 GCA_934630375.1 uncultured Collinsella sp. | reverse complement strand
GGCGATCGCTAAACGTCTCTTGGGCCACTAGAACCTCCTTGCTGGCAAAGTTCAATTTATAGAACACGAATTGAACCTGAGTTCAATTTAGGCAGCAGTATAGCGCGGCACATAGTATGAAAGTTCAATTTCACAAAGAAATGCACCAAGTTCCAAGATTTGCTCCAGAGCAGATAACAGTGTGCACCATTAGAGATATTCGAGAAATCGAGTCGCCGCAAGCGAAACGTCGGCCGTGCGGTATATGGCATTGATTTGCCGATGAGGATGCCCCTCCAGCGGCCGGATAGCGACATCAAACTGACAGCGGCGCAAGATGAGTGCCGGAAGAACACTCACGCCCAATCCGTCCTCGACCATGGCCATGATCGCATAGTCGTCCCAAGTCGACAGCTTGGAGCGCACCGTTAGGCCCGCACGGCGGAACAGCGGCGTAATCTCGTCGTCGCTACCGCGCTCCAGCAGGATAAATTGCTCGTTGGTCAAATCGGCAAGAGAAACGACATCCGCATCGGCAAGCGAAGAGCTCGCTGGCACTACGGCCATCAGCTCATCTTGCACCAACGGCCGTGACGTCATGCCGACACCGCGTGGCTCGCGCGGAATAAAGCCCAGGTCGCAGCGGCCTTCCGCCACCCATTGCTCAATTTCGGAGTAGTCTCCCATCAGTAGCTCATAATCGACATCCGGGTGATCGGCGCGAAAGCGCGCAATGACCGGTGGCAGCACATGAGTCGCCACACTCGAAAACGTACCGATGCAGATTTTGCCGCGCATAAGCCCACGCATCTCGTCCACGCGTCGCTGCAGGCGGCCAAACTCCTCGCATAACGCCTCGACCGCCGGCATGATCTGCCGACCATCGGCAGAAAGTACCACGCCCTCGCGGCTGCGATCGAGCACCTTAAAACCCCAGTCGGCCTCAAGATCGCCCACCATGCGACTCACGCCCGACTGCGAATAGCTCAGGCGCTCAGCGGCACGCGTAAAGCTGCCGGCGCGCACGGTCTCGAGCAGTACTTGCATCTTTTGGATATTGGTCTCCACGACAGGCCCCACCTTTGCATGAGTATTTGTCATGTCTCCCATGCATTATATTCGCTTTTCTTCTATTGCCCGCTACTCCATAGTGAACTTGCACCGATATAGAGGGGACGGCAGTGCATGAACAACGGATTGCTTACATACCTAGCAGCATTGCTGCTGTTTGGCTCCAACGGCATCATCGCCGCGGCCATCGCACTGCCAAGCTCCGATATCGTGCTCCTGCGCACGTTTTTGGGTGCGCTCTCGCTCATCATCATCCTCGTCACTACGCAACGCCATAAGTTGCAGGCACCGTCTCGTCCCCGCGAAGCCGCGGCCCTTATCCTCTCGGGAGCCGCGCTGGGTGCCAGCTGGATTTTCCTGTTCCGCGCCTACCAGACCATTGGCGTCGGCATCTCCTCGCTGCTGTATTACTGCGGCCCCATCATCGTTATGGCCCTCTCCCCGTTCATCTTTGGAGAAAAACTGACTGGCGGTAAAATCGCCGGCTTTATCGCCGTTGCCTGCGGCGCTTTCCTTATCGCAGCACAAGGCTTGGGCGGCAACATGCCCATCTCGGGCATCGTCTGCGGCATCGCCTCGGCCTTCTGCTACGCGCTGATGGTCATCGCCAGCAAGGGGGCGCCGCACATCGAGGGCCTCGAGAACTCCACCCTCCAGGTGAGCGCCGCCTTTGCGACCGCGCTGGTTCTCACGCTCATCACGCAGGGCGTCCCCTCGTTTTTCTCCCCCAGCATCGCCGCCAGCATCGACTGGCGCGCCGTCGCCATGCTCGGCGTCGTCAACACTGGGCTCGGCTGCCTGCTCTACTTTAGCGCCGTCGCCAAACTGCCCGTGCAGACCGTCGCCGTCGTCGGCTACCTCGAGCCGCTTTCGGCCGTCGTCTTCTCCGTCGTCCTTTTGGGCGAGGCCGTGACGCCCATCCGCCTAATGGGAGCCGCGCTGATCATCGGCGGCGCGATCTTCTGCGAGCTCGCCGGCAAACGTGCAAGCGCCAAAGCCGGTATTGCCCAGGCAGCACGCGCCTAACAGCCCTTTTCATGTTTCAAAACAGGGGTGCGCCCGCGGTTATTACGTTGCAGCAAGCCGCCCAGTGGGTGCGTCCCCGTTTTGAGTAGCTGTCCACGCGGGCAGCTACTCCCCAGCTGGGGATTATTGTCTAAAGCACCCCGATGTGCCAAACTGCTCTTATATATAAAGACGGCATAAAAGATTTCTGTCCCGACAGAAATTAGATGTCTAAGGGAGTCCACGTGGCACACAACAAACTGGAGACAAGTCTCCAAGACCAGCAGAGTCAGGGCGGGCACGGAGCCATCCCCCTCTCCGCCGGTATGCTGCTCGTTACGCTCGGCGTCGTCTACGGCGACATCGGCACGAGCCCCATGTACACCATGAAATCCATCGTCGCCAATAACGGCGGCATCGGCACCGTCAGCGAGGATATGATCCTGGGCGCACTTTCGCTCGTCATCTGGACCATGACGCTCGTGACCACGGTCAAGTACGTGCTGATCGCCATGAAGGCAGACAACCATAACGAAGGCGGCATCTTTGCCCTGTTCAGCCTTGTGCGCAAGGTGGCGCCGTGGCTGATTCTGCCCGCCATGATTGGCGGCGCGGCGCTGCTCGCCGACGGCATCCTCACCCCCGCCGTCACGGTCACCACGGCTATCGAGGGCCTGCGCACTATCGAGTGGGGCCATGCGCTGCTTGGCGACGGCCAGACCAACGTCATCATCATCACCATCATCATTATCTGCGGCCTGTTTGCCATGCAGCGTGCCGGCACCTCATCGATCGGCAAGCTGTTCGGCCCGCTCATGACGCTGTGGTTCCTGTTCCTGGCAGGCGCCGGTCTGTTCAACATGCTCGGCAACCTGTCCATCTTGCGCGCGCTCAACCCCATCCGCGGCATTATGTTCCTGTTCTCGCCCATCAACCATTCGGGCATCATGGTGCTCGGCTTTGTCTTCCTGTCGACAACCGGTGCCGAGGCGCTCTACTCGGACATGGGCCACGTGGGCAAGGCAAACATCTATGCATCCTGGCCGTTTGTTAAGGCGGCCCTCATCCTTAACTATCTGGGTCAGGGAGCCTGGCTGCTCGCCAATAACTCCAACCCCCAAATGCTCGCGATGGATATCGTCAACCCGTTCTATATGATGCTTCCCGAGCCCCTGCGCCCCTTTGCCATCGTGCTTTCGGCCGTGGCGGCCATCATCGCCTCGCAGGCGCTCATCACCGGCTCGTTCTCGCTGGTATCCGAGGCAACCCGTCTCAATCTCATGCCGCACCTGCGCATCCACTACCCCAGCGACACCAAGGGTCAGCTCTATATTCCGCTCGTCAACAACATCATGTGGGTCGGCTGCATCTTCATTGTGCTGCTGTTCCAGAACTCCGAGCGCATGGAAAGCGCCTACGGCCTCGCCATCACCGTGACCATGCTCATGACCACGACGCTTTTGACGAGCTATATCGCCGGCATTCTCAAGCACAAGCTGGGCGCCTGCATCTTCGCCCTGCTTTTTGGCGCCATCGAGCTCTGCTTCTTTGCCTCATGCCTCACCATGTTCTTTGACGGCGGCTATGTGATGATCTTCCTGGCCTCGCTGCTGTTTGGCCTTATGTACGTGTGGCGCCGCGGCACCGCCATCGAGCGCACGCAGACGATCCTGCTGCCCGTCTCCAAGTACATCGATCAGCTCAACCGTCTGCGTAACGACGAGACCTACCCCGTGCTCGCCGACAACCTGGTGTTCCTCACCAACAGCCCCGACCCGCTCACGCTCGACCGCGACGTGCTCTATTCCATCCTGGACAAGCACCCCAAGCGCGCCAAGGCATACTGGTTCATAAACGTGCACGTTACCGATGAGCCCTATACGCACGAGTATTCCGTCGAGACCTTTGGCACGGACTTCTTGTTCCGCGTGCGCTTGGACCTGGGCTTTAAGGTCAACCAGCGCGTTAACGCCTACCTGCGCCAGATTGTTGGCGACCTGATGGCATCGGGCGAGCTGCCGCCGCAGCACCACACCTACTCCATCTACGAGACGCGCGGCAACGTGGGCGACTTCCGTTTTTGCATGCTGCGCAAGATGCTTGCCCCCGAGACGGACATCAACCGCAACGACCACCGCGTGATGGCCATCAAGTACGCCGTCCGCCGCGCCTGCGGAAGCCCGGCACGTTGGTATGGTCTCGAGAACTCGGCCATCATCATCGAGTACGTGCCGCTGTTTGCCCGCATGCGCCCGGCCGTTAAGCTCGTGCGCACCCAGGTGCCGCTCGAGGTTCAGATCGAAGAGGCCGAGGAAATGGAAGTCGACATCTTCTCGGACGACTTGGTCAACGGCAACGAGGCCGGCAAGAGCATGAATGTCGACCCCACCGAGCAGCTCGAAAGCGTCGCCGACACGCCCGAGCAGCAGCAGCTCGACGGACTCGAGAGCACCCAGCTCAACGACGCCAACTTCTAAAACGCCGTCAGCCATCGACGACAACGGCCCTGCATCTCGCAAAGAGATGCAGGGCCGTTTTGTGTTGCGGCGGACCGGTGAGCTACGAGCGGCGCGGCTCGGGAGTCACGAGCCTATCGGGGCTCGCGCCCTCGGCATCCATCAGGCTCACGTAGCGAATCGACGGATCCCCATACATCGCGTAGTAATAATTGCCCGTGCGCGCGCTAAAGCATCCGGTATAGATAGTCTTCTCGAACTTGCCATCGCCCATCCTGGACGCCCCCTCAATCATCACCACGCCCTCGAGTGAACGGAACATGCGGACGACGTTTTCGGTCTCGCTCTCCTTTTGCGGGTAATTGGCATTGAGGTACGCCGCCTTTACAAAACGGCTCGGCGAATAGCAGTCACCCGGAATTCCACGCATGCCGGCGCCCGCGCCATAGGGCTTGAGCTCGGCGCCACGCCATGTCGCCGTCTGCGGAAAATCGCTTGTGGCAGTGATATAGGTGCGCAGGTTTTCCATGTGCCACGGGAAGGTCGGCTGGTTGGCAAGGGTGTCGACCGGATCGTCGTATACATGCAGGCCGTCAGCCATCATCTCGACCACGATGCTACGCTGGTTGTCGCCGATAATCCAATGGAGCAGCGACACGCCCAGCCCCTCTCCCGCAGATTTGGCGACAATCACCGTATCGCGCAGCGCAGCCTCGACCTCGTCGACCGTCGAGAACGTCGCTGCCACCCACAGGGGAAACTCATAGGCCGCGATATTGGTCTTGCCGTCGACAGGGTCCTCGGCATACTCGGCATAACCCGGGAAATTGAGACCCGCCACGGCGAGGCCCGCATCGTTGCCGCAGTCGAAGAACATAGGGTAGTTCTTGAAATCGATGCACATACCGATCACCGCGTGTGCCGCTGTCGCGTCGTCGATAAACGAATACGGAATGTGAAATCCGCGCGGCATCACGCGAACCTGTTGGCCGTAGTCAAAGCTCCAGTCGAGGTTGCGGCCCAGATACATGTGGCCAGAATTATCGGTAAATCGAATGCTCGTGCACATAGCGCCTCCCAGCTTTACGTTCTTGCTAAGGTTATTGTCACCAAACAAAAAGGCGCTAAACACAAAAGCCCGGACATGACAACAATGTCACGCCCGGGACAAAGACCGCAAATTCGGTCCCCAATTAAACCACCCTAGACAAGTTTACCTTGGCAGTGATCGATCATATGCTGGATCATTTGTGCCTCAAAGCCCGCGTAGTCGCGGCGGCACTCCTTCATCTTGCCGTCGACGATCACATCGTAGGCAACCTTGCACTTGATGTAGCGCGTGGACTTGGTGATCTCCTCGTGCGTCAGGCAGCTCTCCTCCATCTTGCTGGCGCCCAGGCCAAACACCAGACGGGGGTTGTAGAGCACATGGGGCTCGCCGGCGTCGTCCAGATAGACGCAGA
This sequence comes from uncultured Collinsella sp., assembly GCA_934630375.1. Classification (GTDB taxonomy): domain Bacteria; phylum Actinomycetota; class Coriobacteriia; order Coriobacteriales; family Coriobacteriaceae; genus Collinsella. The sequence continues at coordinate 34,630 of CAKTVQ010000015.1, read as the reverse complement.
CCTTCTTGGTGACGCCAATCTGGTTAGCGGCAAGGCAGCCGGCATCGTCGAGCGACTTGATGGTATCGATCAGGTCCTGTGCGACCGACTCGTCCTCGACAGTCGCAACCTCGCAACGCTGGGATAGGATAGCCTCGTCGTGGCAAAGCTCTTTAATCATACGTTCCTCCATAGGGGTCGTTGTAACCGCTTAAGTATACGGTACCCACACATTTTCATGCGAAAAATACCGTCCGTCTGTTACAAAGCGCCGAACATCAACATGCGAGGAACAACAGCGTCGTAAAGGGGCTATAGTAGGTGAGTTCGTGTCAATCGGCCTAAACTCGGGGCCGAACAAGGAAAGGGTATGCATGGACGAACTATTTCACGTCAGCGAGCGCAAGTCCACAATCGGGACCGAACTCCGCGCTGGACTGACAACGTTCCTGGCGATGGCCTACATCATCGCCGTCAACCCCGCGGTGCTCTCGGGCGCCGGCATCGATGCAGGAGCGCTCGCTTGCGCCACCTGCCTGGGCGCTGGCATCATGACCATCTGCATGGGCATCTTCGCCAACCGCCCGCTCGCCTGCGCGTCGGGCTTAGGCGTCAACGCGATGATCGCTGGAATCACCACCACCGTCTGCGGCGGTGACTGGCACGTGGCCATGAGCGTCATCTTCCTTGAGGGCGTCGTCATCTTGCTGCTCGTGCTTTGTGGCCTGCGCGAGGCCATCATGGACGCCATCCCGGTTGTCCTGCGTCACGCCATCTCGGTGGGTCTGGGCCTGTTCATCGCCATGATTGGCCTGTGCGATGCCGGCATTATCACCGCCGGCGCCGGTACACTCGTCGGTCTGGGCGACATCACCTCCCCCACATTCATCGTCGGCATCATCTCCATCCTGGTGACAGTCGCCCTCGCCTGCCGCAACGTCCCCGGCTCGCTGCTCATCGGCATCGTCGTCGCCGTCATCGCCGGTATCCCCCTAGGTGTGACCCAGGCTCCGACCGGTATCATCGCCCCGCTCGACTTCTCGAGCATCGGTGGCCCCATCGCCGACGCCGGCGGCGTGCCCGCCATCGTCAAGGTCCTTACCGACCCCGCGCTCCTCGTCATCTCGTTCTCGCTGCTCATGAGTGACTTCTTCGACACCATGGGCACCGCGATGGCCGTGGCCAAGCAGGGCGAGTTCCTCACCGACGACGGCAACGTCGAGAATATCAAGGAGATCCTGATCGTCGACTCCGCCGCCGCTGCTGTGGGCGGTTTCATGGGCGTCTCCTCCATCACCACCTTCGTCGAGTCCACTTCCGGCGCCGCCGACGGTGGCCGCACGGGCCTCACCTCCGTCACCACCGGCGTGCTGTTCATTCTCGCCGCGTTCTTCTCCCCCATCGTCACCATCGTTTCCAGCGCCGCCACCTGCGGTGCTCTGGTCTACGTCGGTTACCTCATGATGAGCGAGGCCTCCGAGATCGACTGGTCCGACGTGTCGCAGGGTTTCCCGGCGTTCATGATTGTCGCCGGCGTGCCCTTCACCTACTCCATCTCTGCCGGCATCGGTCTGGGCTTTATCGCCTACGTGATCGTCGCGCTCTTTAAGGGCGAGGCCTCCAAGATCAAGCCGCTCATGTGGATCGCAGCCCTTGCCTTCCTCGTCTACTTCTTTGTAGCGTAATGGCAAAGCTGCCAAAGCAGAACACCAAAGCGCGGAGTCGCATCGAGCGGCTCCGCGCTTTTCTTTTAAAGCCAGGCAACGCACGGACGCGCGATATATTGCTTCCCGAGTTTTGGACATTTTGCCCTCCAAACGGCACTACCGCCGGCAACATCCAGCAGATACGCTGAATCTAGTCGTATAGGCCCTATGAGAACGGGAGCAACCGTGGCAGCCTTGTTCACGACCCCCAAACGCAATGACACTACCGCCGGAACCCATGTTGCCGAACCCGACGTTCGCCGTCGCATAGGACTCGCGCACGGCAGCTGGCGCCGCGTGACGCGCCGCATCGTCGTGGGAGCCGTATGCGCGCTCACGGTAAGCTCGCTGCTCATGCCGAGCGTCTCGCTCGCAGCGGAATGGGTCAAGGTCGGCGGCAACAAGTACAACACCGCGGCGAGCGACGAAGCCGGTACCTGGTCGTGGGACGGCGCCGACGACTTGAAGCTCAACAACTATAACGGCGGCGAGATCCAGGCCGCAGGCAAGCTCAACGTGAATTACTCGGGAACCAACATCGTCACTGCCGAATGGATCGAAAGCATCAACGTTTCTCATGGCACTAACGAGAATGCCGAGCTCAATATCCAAGGCGACGAGGGCGGCACGCTCAGTGTGACATCTACTGAGGACGCTATCCTCTCCACGGGTAATATCAACATCGACGGAGCCGGATCCGTCAACGCCACGAGCACTGGGTTTGATGCCATCAATGCCGGGGGTGATCTCGCTATCAAAGGTTCGGGCAACGTCAACGCCACGGGTGCATCGGATGGCATCAGGGCAAACGGCAATATCACGATTGACGACAGCGGAGCCGTCACCGCCAGGGCTACCAAGGACAAGGGTATTGGAACCGACAAGAACCTCACCATCAAGGGTGGCGGGACGGTCGAGGCAAGCTCAGCCGATGGTGAGGCCCTTTGGAGCGGCGGCAATATCAACATCTCGGACGGCAGCCAGGTCAAGGCAAGCTCCGAGAAAGACGCTGCCGTCGAGGCCAAGGGCAGCCTCGCAGCCACAAACGCCTCCCTCAACGTAAACGGTGTTGAATATGGCGTCTATGCCCACAAGGGCATCACCCTCGATCATGCAAACGTGACGGTCCGTGCAAGTAAAGGCAGATACGGTGGCGCCAACGCCCTCTTCACCTACCAGGACGACATCGTCGTCAAGAACGGCTCCACCGTGAACGCGTTTGCGGAAGGCGAGGTTTCGGCTGCATTCTCCACCAGAAACGATCGACCCAACGAGAAGGGCGGCCACATCTACATCAGCGACTCCGTTGTCAAGGCCATAGCCCGCTATGTCGAGAACGGCGACGGCCCCATCCCCTACAGCGAAAACCAAGATGGCGAGACGAGGCGCGAACCCCAAGGCGAGAACATCGGCATCATCGCCCAGACCAGCGAGGGCGTCACACCCGCAGTCATCTCGATCATCCGCAGCAAGGTAACGGCCGAAGGAGATACAGCGGCAATCTTTGCCCGTGCCATGAGCGCTGACGGCAAGACAATCGGCACCATCAAGATTGAGAACGCCGCCATCCAGACGCCCGAAGGCGGCAAGGTCATTGACTATCACAAGCTCCGTGACGGCATCTACGAGGCAGGCCAAGCCATCGGCACGGGCGACGCCACGGTCGACTCCCTCTATATCAAAGCAGTCGCCAAAAGCACGACCACCGCACCTCCCGAGGTAGCCAAGCCGGAAGACCCCAAGCCCGACGAGACCAAGCCCGCAGAAAGCAAGCCCGCGGAGTCCAAGCAGAACCCCAAGCCTGAGGGCTCAAAGCCGACCAAGGCCGTTGCGGCTTCAACCACGAAAGCCAAGACTACCGGCGTGCTCGCGGCAACCGGCGACACCTCGGGTGCGGCCATCGTGGCAACCGTCCTTGCGGGAACAGCCGCTATCGCGGCAGGCACCATGGTGAGCCGCAAGCGCTCATAGACAGCTTTGACCTTTAACGCACGGGACGGCACCCACAGAAGTGCTAGCCTGCACACCGTTTAGCAACGCCACCGCCAAGCTCCCCTCCGGCGGTGGCGTTTTTCATTTGCGCCCGCGCGGCGCACGCGAATGTTCTTGATGCTGTCCAACCGGCATACGCTGGCGTGCGACAATTGAGGCTGCCGATATCACAACACTGAGAGAAGCCCGTCATGGAAGCGCATCAAAAGCAGATAACCGTTTATTCGAATCATACGGAAAGCGCGCCTGTCATCTACCTTCCTGTGGTCGTGGGCGACGGCAGCGAGGTTTATGAGTGTTGCCGAGAGCTCGACTGTCCGCCATTCACCCTCGTCACCATTGGCGGGCTCGATTGGAATCGCGAGCTGAGCCCCTGGGCATGCGATGGAACTGTACGCGATGCTGAGCCTTTCGGCGGTCAGGCGTCTGAGTTTCTCGATGAACTGCTGAATCAGATAATCCCAGAGATCGAATCATCACTTCCCTGCCCGCCCACCTGGCGCGGCATTGCCGGTTACTCATTGGCGGGCCTCTTTTCGCTTTGGACCCTCTGGCAGACCGATGCCTTTGACCGCGCCGCAAGCGCATCGGGATCGCTGTGGTTTCCCGGTTTTATCGACTACGCGCACGAGCATACGATGCCGAACGCGCCCGATGCCGTCTACCTGTCACTCGGTAAAAAGGAAACCAAGACGCCCAACCGCATGATGCGGCACGTACTCGACGATACGCGCGCGATGGAAGAGCTGTTTATCGAGCGTGACATTTCAACAACGCTGGAGCTCAACCCCGGCAATCACTTTGCCCAAACTGACCTGCGCATGGCACGCGGCATCCACTGGATACTGACGCATTAAAAATGGCGTCCACGCGTACATACGCATGGACGCCATTTTTAATTTGGCTGAACGCAGCTACTATTCAGCAGCCTCCTCAAGCTCGGAGACATCAAACTCAAAGTCGTTACCCGGCAGGATGGCGTTGAGCACAATGCCCACCAGCGAACCCACGGCAAGGCCCGAAAGCGAAATCGTCACGCCGCCCAGCTCCAGCACGATGGCACCGGCGGTGCTGTAAGCAATGCCAAGTGAAAGCACGAGCACCAGAGCGGCCACCAGCACGTTGCGGTTGTTCTGGAAATCGACCTGGTTCTCGATGAGGTTGCGAACGCCCACGGCGCTGATCATGCCGTAGAGCACGAGCGACACGCCACCGATAACGCATGCCGGCATGGCGGCGATGACCGCGGCGAACTTGGGACAGAACGAAAGCACGATGGCGCAGCACGCGGCAATGCGAATCACGCGCGGGTCGAACACACGCGTCAGGGCAAGCACACCGGTGTTCTCGCCATACGTAGTGTTGGCCGGAGCACCAAAGAGCGAAGCCAGAATCGTGGCGAGACCATCGCCGAGCAGCGTGCGATGCAGGCCGGGGTCGGCAATGTAGTTGCGCTCGCAGGTAGAGCCAATGGCGGAAATATCTCCAATGTGCTCAATCATGGTCGCAAAGGCCAGCGGCATGATGGTGATAATGGCCGTCGTGGCAAGACTGCTATCGAACTGCGGTCCAAAGAGCGCGAACACGGTGTTGTCCCACACGACAGGTAGACCGACCCACGGCGCGGCGGCAATCCCCGAAAAATCAACCTCGCCCAGCACCGCCGCAACGGCATAGCTCACCACAACGCCCAGCAGAATCGGCACGATCTTGACCATGCCGCGGCCCCAAATGTTGCAGATGACGATCACGGCAACGGCAATAACAGCAACAAACCAGTTGGTCTGGCAGTTAGCAATGGCAGAGCTTGCCAGGATCAAGCCGATGGAAATGACGATTGGGCCAGTCACCACCGGCGGGAAGAAACGCATGACACGCTTGGCGCCAAAGGCGCGGAACAGGGCCGCAAGCACCGGATAGAGCAGGCCTGCACAAGCTACGCCCAGGCAAGCGTAGGGCAAAAGCTCGGCCTCGCCGTTGGGCGCAATGGCGGCATAACCCGCGATAAAGGCAAACGAGGAGCCCAGGAACGCGGGCACCTTACCGCGCGATAGAAAATGAAACAGCAGCGTGCCGATGCCGGCGAACAGAAGCGTCGCCGAAACGGAAAGGCCGGTGAGCACGGGCACGAGCACCGTGGCTCCGAACATCGCAAACATGTGTTGCAAACCCAACACAAACATGCGCGGGCGGCCGAGCGACGATGCATCGTAGATGGCATCGGTGACGGCGGGCGTCGAAGACTGGGACATGGAAGTCCTTTCGAATGGAAGGGCGATCAGGCATATCGGATAACCTGCCCGAACGATACGATCCGAACCATTGTACGTGATACGCAATGCCTCGCACGCGCCGTCACCTGCGAACGGTAGCGTTACTTCCAGACGCGCTCGGCAATACGCCTGACCAGCGCAATCTTTGCCCACTGCTCGTCCTCGGTCAGCTTATTGCCAATCTCGCAGCTGGCAAAGCCACACTGCGGAGACAGATACAGGTTCTCGAGCGGCACGTACTTTGCCGCCTCGCGGATGCGCTCGACGATAACATCCTCGTTCTCGAGCTCTGCCGCCTTGGTGGTCACCAAGCCCAGCACGACCTTCTTGCCGGGGGCAACGTACTTGAGCGGCTCAAAACCACCGGCGCGGGGCGTGTCGAACTCCAGATAGAACGCGTCAACGTCCTCATGCGCAAACAGGTACGGCGCGATGGGGCCGTAGCCGCCCTCAAAAGCGTAGGTGGAGTGGTAGTTGCCGCGGCATACATGCGTGTTGATAACCAGATCGTCGGGCTTGCCCTCGATGGCGGCATTGTTGAGCGCCACGCCCAGCTCGCTTACCTTTTGCAGGTCGACCGGGCTCATGCCGGTTTTGGCAACAAAATCGGTATCGCAGTAGATACCCCAGGTGCAGTCATCAAACTGGATGTTGCGGCAGCCCGCGGCATACAGGTCGGCAATCACCGTGCGATAAGCGGCGGCAATGGCGTCGGCAAGCTCCTCATCGGTCTTATAGACGGTGCGCAGGCCCTCCAGCTGACCATCGCAACGATCGAGCGTAACCTCGGAGAACGTCTGGATTGGCGCCGGAATGGTCTGGCGCGCGACCTGGCCCTCGCCCTCGAGGGCTTTGACAAACTTAAAGTGTGCAACGAACGGATGGTTCTCGCCGCTGATGGGACCGGTCACCACAGCGGTATCGGCCGTAGTCTCCTCGTCGTGGAACATATAGCCGGTGCGCGAGGTGCGGCGCTCGATGCCGTTGAGACCCCACATAAAGTCGAGGTGCCAGTAGCTGCGGCGGAATTCGCCGTCCGTGATCACCTGCAGGCCGGCAGCCTTCTGCTTGGCCACCAAGTCGCGAATGGCCTCGTCCTCGACGGCCTTAAGGCCGGCGTCGTCGAGCGTACCCGCGGCATGGGCGGCACGGGCGTCCTTTACGGTCTGCGGACGCAGAAAGCTGCCGACGATATCGGCGCGAAACGGCGCGTTCGGTTGAATCGAAGTGCTCATAGATATCTCCCTTTGCATTGGTTGCTTTACTGGGACAGAGTATGAGCGCTCATATGGCCATCGTAAAATATACGTTTATAACAGTTTGATATAGATGATTCCTATATCAGTCTGGACTGCCATAAAGAAATTTGACCCGCGCGGAGCACAGCAGCCTAGATGTGCTGACGAATCGCCTCGATATAGGCCTGCCCATAGCGCGTGAGCGTCGTGTTCTTGCGTGTGATGATGCCAATCTCCATATACTCGTCCACATCGAGCGGAATCGAGATAATGCCGGGACCGTTGAGCTCATGGCTGATCACGCCCGAGCATACTGTATAGCCGTTGAGGCCCATGGCCAGGTTGAACAGCGTCGCGCGGTCGCGCACGCGGATGTTCTTACGGCGTTCAAACGTCGAGGTCAGCTCCTCGGAATAATAGAACGAGTTATAGCTTCCCTGCTCATAGGACAGGAACGGGTAATCTTCCAGATCCTCGAGCGTTACGCGGGAGCGGCCCGCCAGCGGATGCTCGGCACACACGAAAACGTGCGGCGCGGCGCAGAAGAGCCCTTCGAATACGAGCTCGTTGGCCGCCAGCATGCGCTCGATAACCTCGCGATTGTGCTCGGACAGGTACAGGATGCCCAGCTCGCTTTTCATGTGCGCAACGTCTTCGATAATCTCGTGGGTCTGCTCCTCGCGCAGGGTAAAATCGTAGCGCGCGGCATCGAACTCGCGGATCACGTCGACAAACGCATTGACGGCAAAGGAATAATGCTGGCAGCTCACGCTAAAATGCGGCACCTGCTCGGACGCACCTTTATATTTGTCCTCGAGCAGATCGGCCTGATCGAGCACCTGGCGCGCGTAGCCCAAAAAGGTCTCACCCTCCTCGGACACGATAACGCCCTTGTTGGTGCGCTCAAAGATGTGCACGCCCATCTCGTTTTCGAGCTCGCGGATCGATGCAGTGATTGAGGGCTGCGACACAAAGAGGCGACGTGAGGCCTCGGTAATGCTGCCGCACTCGGCAACCTTAACGACATATCTGAGCTGCTGGAGCTTCATAGTGGCCTCCCTAGGCGTTCGCGACGCGCGGACCCGCCGCATCTGCCTGGCGCATAAACGACGGCATCTTCCCCGTCGCGGCGCAGGCGGCAATCTGGTGCAGAGCCTTGGCAACTGCATCGTCCGCCGCGGCGCCGATATGCCAGCGCGCCGCAGCCGTGACGGCCTCGTTGGCGTTGGCGACTGCAACGGAGTTGGGGGCGGCATCAATCATGGGCAGGTCGTTATCGGAATCGCCGAACACGGCCACCTCGTCGGGCGTCAGGCCCAAAGCGCGTGCCAGCTCGAGCGCGGCGCAGCCCTTGTCCCAACCGGCCGGAAGGATGTCGAACAGGCGCACGCGATTGTTGGGGAACACAAGCGAGAGCTCTGGCACCTCGACAGCAACGCGCTCACGTAGCTCGGCGAGCTCTTCACGCGAGCGGGCGCTCCAAATATTGGCCTTGTATACCGGGGCATCATCGACAACGGGGCGGCACGGGGCCTCTTCGCCCTTGAGCCACGCGTTGCCGCCCGACTCCATGGCACGACGCACGCGCTCGGGGTCGCGCGTCACGCAATAGGCATCGTTGTCCCAAAAGTCATCGCCCAGGCTGTAGACCTTTAGATACGTATCGTCGGTCTCTTGCTCGAGGTAGTCGGCCAGGAGCATCAGGGCGTCGTTGTCGGTTGCGCGCGATGCGACCACCTCGCCGTCGACAAACATCACCTGTCCGTTGCAGAAGGCACCGGTCGAAAAGCACTCGGAGCGATTGCGGAACATCCAGCCCATCGCGGACGGCTGACGGCCCGAAACCGGGCCAAAGTGCAGGCCCGCTGCCTGCATAGCGTGAATGCCCTCGATAGCATAGTCACTGGCACCGTCTTGCCCAGCGGGAATCAGCGTATCGTCCATATCGGTCAGCACAAGTTTAATCATAGGGTCCCCTCGGTCATTCTCATCCCGTCTATTGTACCGACCTGCCAAAAAGGGACAGGTTTATTTTGGCAGGTTTTATCTGGGAAAACGCATCGCCCCAGTTGGTACCTGCCAAAATAAACCTGACCCTTTTTGGCAGGTGCGCTAGTATAGGGGACAACAGATTCGATGCGGGAGTGCCGGCGGTGCAAACCACAAGGCTGAGAGGGCAATGGGCCCAATCCTTTGAACCTGTCAGTTAATGCTGGCGTAGGGAGCATGCCGCCTTTACAGGGGCGCTGTCTATGCACAGCGCCCCTTTTCTATGCCAAGGAGGCATGTGCAGTGATTGATTCGGAACAGCTTAAACAACGTGTAGTCAAGGCCGTGGACGAGATTCGCGCCACCAACCCAATGGCGGGCTCCATCACCAACACGGTGACGATTGACTTTGTCGCCAACGCGCAGCTCGCCGTGGGCGGTTCGGCCGCCATGGTCTATCTGCCCGACGAGGGCGAGGCGCTCGTTGCCGGCGGCGGCGCCATCTATCTCAACATGGGCACGCTCTTCCCCATCTACGAACAGACGATTCCCCGCGCGGCCAAGGCGGCACACGACGCCGGCAAGCCCTGGGTGCTCGATCCGGTGGGTCTGGGCATCGGTAGCCTGCGCACCCAGCTGGTAAACGAGCTCAAGCAGTACAAGCCCGCCATCGTGCGCGGCAACGCCTCCGAGATCATCGCGCTCGCCGGCCTGTGGGGTCTTGAGGGCGAGGCAGCCGATCTGAGCCGCGTGCGCGGTGTCGATACCACCGACACGGTCGATGCTGCCCGCGATGCCGCCGTGGCGCTCGCCCGCTACACCGGCGGCGCCGTTGTGGTCTCGGGCGAAGTCGACCTGATTACCGACGGCACAACCGTGGCCAAGTCCCACGGCGGCAGCCCGCTCATGTCCAAGATCACCGGCTGCGGCTGCTCGCAGGGCGGCGTGCTGGCCGTATATGCCTGCGCCGCCGATCCGTTTACGGCAGCCGTCTGCGGCACCGCCGTCTACAACGTTGCCGGCACGCGTGCCGCCGCCGTCGCCGATGCCCCGGCGAGCTTTAAGGTCGCCTTTATCGACGAGCTCTACCGTGCAACTGCCCAGGACATCGCCGACAACCAGCTCGAGCTCGAGGAGGCATAGGGCCATGTCCGAGTCCGCAGCCAAAACCGGTATGAACACGTTGGTCGCGGTGGCCATTGCCCCATGCGGTACGGGCGACGAGCTCTCCGCCGAGGTCGCCGAGGTCGTGCGCGTCATCCGCGAGAGCGGCCTTCCCAACCGCACCAGCTCGATGTTCACCGAGATCGAAGGCGACTGGGACGAGGTCATGCAGGTCGTACGCGACGCCACCTTTGTACTGGCAAACAAGGGCATCCGCACCGAAGTTGTGCTCAAGGCAGATATTCGCCCCGGTTTTACTGACACCATGAACGGCAAGCTCGAGCGCATGGAAGCGCAAATCAAAAAGCAGGAGGAAGCACGATGAGTATTCGCGACAACCTTGATATCTCGGCCTATCTGGTGCTCGGCCCCGAAAACACGCTCGGTCGCCCCGTGGGCGACGTGGTGACCCAGGCGCTCGACGCCGGCTTTACCTGCATCCAGGTGCGCTCCAAGGTGGCAAGTGCCCGCGAGATCATCGCGCTGACCGACGACGCCGCGCAGGCTATCGCTCAGGCCGGCAAGACCGGTCAGGTCGCCTTGCTGATCGACGACCGCCTTGACTGCGTGCTCGCCGCGCGCGAGCAGGGTATTGCTGTCGACGGCGTGCACGTGGGTCAGAGCGATATTCCCGTCGAGGTCTGTCGCAAGCTGCTGGGCCCCGATGCCATCGTGGGCCTTTCCGCCCGTTGCGAGGAGATGCTCGAGTACGTCAAGACCGCCGACATGAGCCTGGTCGACTACCTGGGCATCGGCCCGCTCCACGAGACCGAGACCAAGCGCGATTGCGGGCGCGCTGCCGACGGTTCCATCATCACCAAGAGCTTTGAGGACTTGGCCGCGCTCCATACGGCAAGCCCCGTGCCCATCGTAGTGGGCGGCGGCGTCAAGACGGCCGACCTGCCGCAGCTCAAGGCCACCGGCGTCGACGGCTTCTTTGTGGTGAGCGCCGTCTGCAGCGCCGATGACCCCCACGCCGCAGCCAAGGAGCTCGTCGACACCTGGCAGCAGGCATAGGCATAGGCCGAGCAGCTGATTCGCAACCTCATATCTTCAATAGCGGAAAGCGCATCCCAGAATGGACGTCCAAACTGGGATGCGCTTTCCGTATGCGACCCTTACCCCGCCAGATACGCTTCCAGCGCCGGCAAAGTCGCCTCCGCATCGTGGCGGCCGACCTGGTAGATGCGCTCGAGCTCATCCGGTTCGCGGCACAGCGACGGCACCTTCACCGATTCGCTCGGCCGCACCACAAAGACCTCGCCGGCAGCCTCGCGACGTGCCAGGTCATCGAGCGTGGCATTGTAGACCTCATGCCGATGCTCAAGCGCTGCGACAAACTCCGGGTAGTGACGGAACACGCGCCGCAGCATGGGCATCACGCTGTTAGGCTGCTTCACAAAGCCCGCCGGCTGCGTGAGCACCACGATATTGCGGTCATACCCCTGCGCAAACAGCCATACGCTGGGGATAGAATCAGCCACGCCACCATCCAGATACTTATGCCCGCCAATAGCAACGGGACGCGTCGCCACAGGAATAGCAGACGACGCCCGGATCCACTCGATATCGCGCTCGTCGCCATACGGCAAATCGTGATAGACAGCCTTGCCCGTCTCGATATCGGTACACACGCACGTAAATCGCATGGGGCAGGCGCGATACGCTTCCAAGTCGATGGGATCGCGCTCGATCGGCACCTCATGATAGGCAAAATCGGCATTGAACATATCGCCGGTTCGCAGCCAGCTGGTCACGCTCGCATAGCGCTTGTCGGTGCAATAGGCCTTGTTGTAACGAATGGCACGGCCGATCTGGCGCGATTTAAAGTTGTAGCCAAACGCCGCGCCCGCCGAGACACCCACCATATGGTCGCAGGTCAAACCGTGCTCCATCCAAACGTCGAGCACGCCCGCCGTATACATACCGCGGTAGCCGCCTCCCTCGAGCGCAAGCCCCACCGTGCGCGTCGTATCCGGCTGTGCCATGTGACCATCTCCGTTCCTGCGTTTTAAAACGGAACAAGTATACCCGTCAACATATATCGACTCAGTCGCATTTTCATCGAACATCGCATCGTCGCGCTACCGCTTGGCGAATAGTAGCCGCCCACAGCATGGACACCCATATATAATTGCGTATTGTTGTTTGCGCTACTCAGCTGTTATCAACAGCGAACATTAGCCGGCAAAGTAACTCAACAACGCAGCAAGGCGGGGGCCTGGATACACGCAAGGCGCCGAGCAACGACGCGTGTACACTACGAGCTCGCCCGACGCCATCCGCCCCGACCTCAGAAAGCCGCTTACAACATGGACACCGTCAGCAATTACACCGAAACGCTCGAAAAGACCGTCCGTGACCTTCTCGAGCGTCAGGATGATCTGATTAGGACGGCCTTTACCGACCAGCTCACCGGACTTGGCAACCGCGGCGGCTTTGCCCGTTCCCTAGAGGAAATCTGGGAGCAGGAACTGCCCGTGACCATGGCGTTTATCGACATCGATAACCTTAAGCACTGCAACGACGTCTTTGGGCATGACGAGGGCAACCGCTACATCTTGCAGGTAGGCCTTTATCTCAAACTGTATATGAAAGTGGACGAGGCGGCGTTTCGCATAGGCGGCGACGAGTTTGCTATCCTGTCTACGATTGCGACCGAGGACGACCTCGCCGAGCGCCTGGAACACTGCCGAACGGTCCTACTCAAAAACAACGATTCCGAGATGCCTCACTCGTTTAGCTACGGAGTGTCGCACGCCGACCCCGCCCTGGGTGAAGTCTCCAATCGCATGACACTCGATGCCGACCATCGCATGTACGACTACAAGCTACGCCATGCCATGCATCTTGATCGACGCAATATCGCGCAAGTCCACACCGACGACTTCGAAATAAGCGATCGCGTTTTTGACGCCTTTTCGATGCTCAACGAAGGCCGTTATTGCTTTATCGAGAACTTGGACAAACATCGCACCCTTTGGTCACAAGGCGCCCTGCGCGATCTCGGTCTTCCTTCTGAGCATGTAGACAACTGCCACGATTACTGGAAAACGCGCGTCCACCCCGATGACCTCGAGGCCTACATCAACGACATCGACCAAATCTATAATGGCTCCAAACACCGCCGCGTCATGCAGTACCGCATGCGCAATGCCGCGGGCGACTACGTCCTCTGCCGCGCTCGCGGGTTTCGCATCGACGGCGACGGAAATACCCCCTCGCTCTATGTCGGCGAACTTGTTAACCACTCACTCGCCGAGACCGTCGACGCCGCCACGGGCCTCGGAACGCAGCGTATGCTGATCAACGCTATCGATGCCTGCCGTCGCGACCGTTGCGAGACGGGGCTTATAGCGGTCCGCGTTTGTGGCACGGCAAAGTTCAACGAGCTCTACGGGGCCGAGGCTGTCGACAACATGCTCGCCGAATACGCAGGCCGCATGTTATCGATCACCCGCGGCAGAAGTCGCGTCTTCCGCTCGCGAAATGCCCAGTTCGTCGTGCTCAGCAACGATCTGGACCACGAGGCATTCGAGCAACTGACCCATCATCTTAAAGAGGCCGTTTTCGCTCCTGTTCGAATCGCGAACGACACCATTACCCCCGTCTGTCTTGTCGTCCCGGCCTTTTACGAGCGCTTAATCAATCAAGCGACCGCTGTTTTAGGCGAACTCGACCGTCGTCTTCGCGCCGCCGGCGGGCTTGCCCCCAACGACAGCCTCCCCATACCCGAGATTGAGCGTAAAAGCGCCGTCGCCGAACGCATCGATACGCTCACGGGCCTCTATCGACCCAGCGAGTTTATGCGGCGCGCCAACGCATTTCTGAGGACAGGGCGCGACGGCGCTTGGTGTATCGCCACCGTCGACATGGGTCATATGCGACTGTTTAACGAATGGCACGGACAGGCCGAGGGCGACCGCGTGCTCGCCGATGTGGGCACGGTCCTCAAAGACATCGAGAATGCCGAGATGGGCGTCGCAGGATACTGGGGCCAAGACGACTTTTGCATTCTCATCCCCTTTGAGCACGACACCGTCCATCAAATCTATAACCGCGTTCGCGCCGCCGTGGCCAAGCATGATGACGGCGTGGGTTTCTGGCCGTCCATGGGCGTTTGCCCCATCGACCCCAACGAGGAAATCACCATCGACGCGCAGGCCAAGGCCATGTTTACCAATCGGCGCGCAAAAAACGACTTTAAGGAGCGCGTCGCCATTTTCCGCCCCGAGGAGTACGAGCGCGAAACCGCGTTCCACCGCACGCTGACCGAATTCCAGTATGCGTTCTCAAACGGCCGCATTACCTACTACCTGCAGCCCCAAGTCGACATGGAAACTGGCGAGATCGTTGGCGCCGAGGCGCTCACGCGCTGGATTGGCAAGGACGGTTCCCTCATTTCGCCTGTAACGTTTATCCCCGCACTCGAGGAAAGCGGCTTTGTAGTGACGCTCGACAAGTACATTTGGCAGGGCGTCGCCTCGTGGCTGCGCGAGCGCATCGACCGGGGGCTTCGCGTGGTTCCGATCTCGCTCAATGTGTCGCGCGTGGATATCCTTGCCTGCGACGTTGCCGAACATATGGGAGCACTTGCCGCCCAATACAACCTACCGCCCGAACTTATGCGCATCGAGATCACCGAGACAGCCTATACGGGAGAATCCGAGGCCGTGGATAAACTGACTGCCGACCTGCACACCCGCGGCTTCTCAACCTATATGGACGACTTTGGCACCGGCCAGTCCACGCTCGCGATGCTCAAGAACGTCAACGTCGACGTCATCAAGCTTGACCGCACGTTTGTTCCCGCCGACGGAGATCAAGGCCGCAGCGCGCAAATCATTACATCAATGCTCGATATGGCGCAGTCGCTCCATCTGCCCGTCGTGGTCGAAGGCGTCGAGACAAATGAGCAGGCGAACATGCTACGACAGATGGGCGCCCGCTACGCTCAGGGCTTCCTCTACTACCGCCCCATGCCGGCGAATGATTTTGAGGCATTGCTCGATGGTGACAATAACAACTGATACGCTCGCGCGCAAAACGCCACCGCCGAAGGGGGCATTTGTCTCCATTAGCTAACTTATATCCCCAATTCAAACCGAATTGGGGATATGATACAAACCGTTGTTCTGCCCAAGGAGGTTATTCATCATGAACGAGTCATACCGCTTGGGCGAGCAATCGATTATTGCCTATCTTCAGCGACTTGCGAATGGTGTCTCGACCGCCGAACTCGATGTTTCCGCGCTGCCTGCTGAGCTACGCGCCGTTGGTGAGCAACTGCAAAAGACGCATGCCATCCTGCAACAAGAGCGCCAGCTGCTTGAGTGCAACGCCTATATCGATCCGCTCACCAACTTGGGCAACCGCGGCGGACTCGACCGTCACGTCGAGCAGCTCTGGCGCAAAGGCGACCCCTTCACCTGCGCCTATATTGACATCGACCATCTCAAGCATTGCAATGATAGGTTTGGCCACGCCGAAGGCAATCGCTATATTCTGAGCATCTGCCGCACGCTCTCCGAAACCATGGAGCACGATGAGATGCTGTTCCGCATCGGTGGAGACGAATTTGTGCTTATCTCGCTCTCCGCAAACGAGACTGAACTCGAGCAGCGCTTGGAGCAGGTACGTGCCGGGCTGATCGAGGCGAGCTCAGGTGGCAAGGCGCCCATGATCGCCAGTTTTAGTTTTGGTTGCTCGCACGTCGACCCGCTTGCAGGCGATACGCGTCGCCAGATGACGATGGATGCCGATCGCAAAATGTATCGCTATAAGCTTATGCATCGTGTGCAGCAACCGAAAGACAATGACGTGCCACAACACCCAATCGTCGATCAGCTTCCCTGCAACGACCGGGTGTTCCAAGCAATCTCCATGAGCTCTGAGACGCGCTATCCGTTCATCCTTAACCTCGATACGGGCGAATCGCAATGGTCGGTTAACGCCGTGCGCGATTTTGACCTGCCCTCCCAGCACCCTTTTAACTCACTCGACATGTGGCTCGCCCGCGTTCATCCCGAGGACCGCGACAACGTACGTGCCGAGCTCGACATGGTGATAAACGGCACGTGGCACTTCCACTACATGCAGTACCGCGTTATGGATGCTACCGGAGCGTACGCGCTTTGCGACTGCACGGGCTACCGCTTGGACGGCACCGATACCGAGCCTAACATGTACGTGGGCATGATTATTAACCGCAGCTTGGCAGATACGACCGATTCCGTGACCGGCACGGGCGACATCCACGCCCTGGTCAACGCCATTGGCGAAATGCGTCGCGTCGCGCGCAAGGCGGGCTTGGTCGCCATTAAAATCGACGATATCGCTCAGGTCAATGCCCGCTTTGGCTTTGATGCAGGCGACCGCGTTTTGGCGGAGAGCGCCGCCTGCCTCATGGATTGTTCGCGCGGCAAGGGTCGTCTGTTCCGTTCGACGGGACCGATGTTCGTGGCGCTTTTCGACGAATTCGATCCCGAAGAGACCGACGCGATCGCAGACGAAATCGAACGGTTCTTGGGTTCTCCCGTGCTCATCGGCTCGCTTGAATATCAGCCGCCCATTCGTGTGGCGACACTTCATCTGGACGCCGTCGACCGACAGCCCGTTTCCATTCTGAATGAGCTCAAAGCGCTGCTCGAAGAGGCCCCGCAGGTACCGGGCACCAAGCTGGACTAGCGTCGTGGGCCGCATGATAGTTAATTTCCGATCTCAGGCGAACACATTGGGCAAATAGGTCGTACCCGCAGTTAGCCGAACGCCCCCCGCAGTCTCTCCAGAGCCCGGGGGCACCGTTATCCCAGTTGAAAGAATGGCGGAGATGCGGTTCGATGAGTCCGGTGGCCATACTCCGCCCACCGCCCGACATCTTTTCCCAGGCAAAGTCGAACGGTCGGTCCGTCTATTCCGTTTCCCCTAGGCCAGGACAGCGGGGGTTCCGGAGCCGCCCATTACATTCATTTGGGAGGCGCTAAATTCATATGGAACGAGAAAGAGTTGATCACCCGATTATTATGCCCGCCTTAAAAAGCAACCAAATACACGTCCCAATATCATTCCAGCACAACCAGGAATCCATTATTTGGCTAATTCAATAGCCCCCTCACCGCTCATTACCAAAATATGATCGGCGACATCGAGCAATCTAGAATCATGCGAAACGATCAAAAAGGCCTGACCTCGCTTGTTTTGTTTAATGTACTCTATCAGGCAGCCACATGCCGATCCGTCAAGATCATTGGTCGGCTCATCGAGAATTACAAAATCCGCTTTTCGGCATAACGCCATAGCCAAGCGCAACCTTTGCAGCTCTCCTCCAGATAGATTAGAACATTTTTCCCATCTTATTTTATCAATTGGTTCGAAACCGCATTCCTTGAGAAACGACGCCATTAACTCATAGCTGATGCCGTATTCATGCAAATAGTCTTCAACTGTGTCACCGGGGACGAAAGCCGTTTGCTGCATAGCAGAGAAACACTCCGACCGAACCCGGTCAAGATTGATAGCGGTCAACTTTGTGCAATCGTACTCGATATTGTCATTTGCGTGCTCGTAAAAACCCAGGAGCAGCTTTAATAGTGTGCTTTTTCCAACACCATTAGGGCCTGTAATTACATACGTTCTGCCCACGTCAAATTGAAGATTCACCCCGCAAGTTATATCAACCAGCTCTTCGTCGCGAATTAAACTGAAGTCTAAATCTAGAACCTGTATGCGGCCCACATTATTAACCGCAAGGCAATTTCGGTAATCCCGTTTTCGCGCCTTAATTTCATTCAGCCTAGCTATTGATGCCCTCGTTTCCTGCAAAGACTGAAAGACGCCGATATAGTACTTGCCACAGCTCATCAATAGGGAATAATAAGAATTTATCATGGTAAATTCCCCAATTGTCATAGCTCCTGTGGCTATTCTTGCTCCCGAAACCAGCAACAAAACAGCTTGAAATCCTGCCGCCGCCATACGATCGCTAGAACTTACTATACTTTGTACTTTCGCGAGTGCGAGAACTGAAGGATAGTACGCAACATCAAACTGTTTTTCTACATGTTCGAAGCTGCTGTCATAACCGGCTAGCAGCTTAATCTCGAACGTCCGTGCGATACGTGATGCTATGGAGCTGAACAGGAACCCATCTTCCTCTTTCTTTTGAAATGAAGCGGCAAGCAGTGAGGGTTGAAGCATAAGCACCATAATGCAATACGCCCCAAGAAGCGTTATGCCGACGGTGCATATCGATAAATCGAGAGAAGCGATTAGCAGAAAAACCGCAATCATTGTAATCGCATTCATGAACAATGGAATCATGTTTATGACAACAAACGATGTTATTGAAGAGGTATCCGAGTTTATTTTCTGAGCAGAGTACAACGGGGAAGTCGACTCTATGTCCGTAAGTGGCAAATGTTGAAAGTCTGACACGATTTCTTTTAAAAAACTGAAATACGAGAGGTTTAGGACTGACGTCTGGAGCATCTTTGCAAAGTAAGAGAAGACCGCCGAAATAATCCCCAATAATGCTATAGCAAAGGCTAAAAAATAAATCGAATGCATGTCCTGACCGTAAACGAGCATATCAACAAACTGTCCGTTCAAATACGGTGACAGCGATGTCAGAGCATAGCTCACCAGAACCATGACCATCAGCATCTTTGCACCGTGGCATGACATCGTTGTTTTGACCACATGCCAGAACAACGCGCACTCGTCTCTCCGCCATTTGAAATGCATCATTATATCAACCACGCCTCTGAACAGGGCCTTTTATTTGAGTTGTCAATTATATTCAACCCTCTATCCAAAGAACTGTCCTTTCGCAGCCGTAACACATAGTAATAAACGCCTGCAGTGTGGTCATTTCGATAGAGTTCGTAAACATCATCAATTGCCTCATCTACTGATGTCCACCTTGTTGGATTAGCCAAATACGCACTCCATGCAACACCCTCAACAAACGAAGAGCATGGATAGACCTCGTCATATCCCAGCAAAGACATCGTTCCCGACAACTCGCTGCTCATTATGTCTTGCACTATTGAGACTGCATCCAGACTGTCCTTATCAGCACAAGCCATCATTCCCACCATCAACGCGGTACCATCATCGCTTAAATAATCTGGGAGCTTTTCGATAATCTCGTTGCTAACTCGGCATCCATCAAATCCCCCATCTCCGACAAAAGGATATTCAAGTCCATTGGGAATGGGGACCAGCGGAGGATTTGCAACAATATAGTCGTATTTACTATCAGGTTCGAGCTTCTCATACAAATTCCCTTGAACCGTTTTTATCGCACCGTCCAGCCCATTCAACTTGGAATTAAGCATGTTAGTTGCACAAGTTTCGGCGTTTATCTCCACCGATGTAACCGTCATGCCACCCGCTGCCATGATCAGCGACTGAATCCCAGAGCCCGCACACAAATCAAGCCCCTTCTTCCCGAGCTGAGGAGACAGCCGCCTGGCAAGTCCTAATGAATCTGGGCCGAAATATCTTTTAGGGTTTGGCCGTGGAGCATCCGCGACAATCCAGACACCTCTATATCGATTTAAAACCAGACCCGTTGAGTGGACAATCCCGTCCTTTAAAACAACGATGCCAGCGTCCACTAATAGTTTAATCAGCTCAATAAATGGCTTCATTTCAGCTTGCGCCACAGACTCTCCAAGATACAGAAGCCTCACTAGTCCTCGGTATTCTTGGTTTACTTTACCCGATGCAAATAAGTGCTCAACAACATAAAACCTATCCCCCGCCACGGATATGCCCTCGAGTAAATCTGTTAAGCCAACCCTATCAAATTCTTTTGACAATTGACTGTATTGGTCCATTTTGTCGTCCATCCCGCTTCCGCTGGCTATCGTCTCATAAACACAAACCTAACTAGCCGCACGAACGACAAAGAAGCCAAGCTGAACAGAAGTAGAACCAAAACTTCAAAAACACTGGTATTCCAATCGCGTACCCAGCCCTCTACCGCCAACAAAAAAAACAGCAGCCCCATCCATAACGTCACAGAAGAAATCAACTTTGCGTAAGGGCGTATATCAATCCCGCTCTCCCTTTTTGTGACATCATATCCAGCAATTGAGCAGAGCCATCTTCCTCTTCTGTATTGGATTGAAAGGATAATCAGGGCAATCGAAGTCATCAAGCAGACAGCATCCCCTGTTTCCATAGAACTTCCTTTGCTTTCCGTCCTAGTTGCGCATTCACAATCGAATCAAACCAAGTGTGAATTACTCGATAGCAACCGCCTTCGTATAAACCATAGCCGCTGCAGCAGCATTAACGACTGCGCCGTAGTTAACACCAACTACGATGTCATAAACTGCAACTGCCCAAACTGCAGCCGGGAATATAGCAACTCCCACCGCTGGCTCCGGATCTTGACTGCCACCATTTAAGTTAACTGGACCAACCCGCGGATCAAAATCCATTTTTTACCTTCTTTCTAACTTGGCAATAGTCTCCAAAACTACAGATCAATCTGCAATTCTCTAATCTCCATATCACCTTCCATTAACTCATTAGGTATCACTCCCTTCAAGAGAGTGGGCGGCAAAAGACATCGATCTGTTTCGCTCACCGAATAGATCAGGTAATTCAGATCTCGCATTCCATCACTTTTCAAATCCTCTTGAGTCGTTTCGCTCTTAAAAACAAGCTCAAAGACCGACATGTAGTCACGAATTCCCTGCCATTGCTGCAAGTTTGGAATTACGCCAAATATTGAATATAGGAAGTAGGCATCTTCAACAATCGTTCTTACAAAAGCAATTTGCGTCATACACTCTTGCTGGTTGTCCTGAAGCTCCAATACGACTGATGATGAGCCGAAGTTATCCGAGATGTCATTGACCGTTTGAACTATAGACCCATCAACAATCGGAGACAGATATGAACATCTCAGTGAAGCGGCTTTCGCGTAGTAGGGAATATACATGATATTGTTACGCTGATACAGAAATCTAGGTGCAAGATCGTCTAAATCGCCCTCGAGAAATAAGCCTGTTTTCCATATTTTCAAAATTGTATTTAGAACTTTATCGGCAACGATTGACCTATCGCTGCCGGACAACTTCTTATTGGCGCAAATTTCGTTAGCGATATCTTTAATGCACCGCCCTCCATCTATCAAATTAACGATAGCGAGCGCATCTTCATTGAGACGAATATAGTAGCTGTTCGCGGTCAAAACGCTACCGGTCTGAGTGTGCCTTACGCGTACGGCATACCGCATTCTCGGAACAGCACCCAGTATCTCTCTTTTCTCCATATTTCCTTACCCTACCTCTAGGAAATAGTAATTCATGCTTCCGTGCGCAAGTTCTACCGCCACCGACCATTTAAACCCAAACTGCTCGAGCCCAGATTCGCAGCCATCCTTAGTGATAGCGGCTACTCGACATGGCGTTTCCGAACCTTCCCAGCGCAACTCCGCAATTTGAATCCCCCTTTCCAATATAAATAAAACCAAACTGCTAGACCTGCCTCTTAGTGCAGCGCCCTTAGCCGTAATCAGCATTCCGCAAGGTTCGATGGAATCAGCCCTGATCAGGCAAACCTGATAACGCCCATCAAATAGAGTCTGCCTAATTAGACGTCCTCTCATCTTTCCATTTTGTATAGTTGAGAATGGGTCAAGCACGACATATTGATCCATGCTTTCATTGGCTCTATAAACAAAAGACAAAACCTCTTTGCAGTCGCTCTCTTTAGCCCTAACTGCTTTTACGCAACTTACCCCCGTGCACACGTGCAGCATCCTCCAATTCTTGAGATATATCTATGTTCCGCTCTTTGAAAAGAACAGGAAGCCCCTGTTGGATACTTGTGAAGTCCGAAAGCTCCTCTATACGAGCTAGGCACTTCTCGACAATTGGGTGCCGTAACGCATATCTATCTATTTCGAGATCAATATAGTCCTGCAGAGTATTTCGATTTAGATTCCAAATGGTAATCGGCAGGTAAGGAGACACCGAGAGCTCCCCATACGCATTGACGCATATTTGCGGAATTCTCCCTGTCTCCCTATACATATACAAATGATCTACGGGGTCACCCCAGGTAATCTGCATTTGAGAAACAGCATTGCGCGCGCTCAAATATGCAGCAAGCGCATCATTTTGCTCGGGCGTTAGGCACAGATCCTTATAATTCAGCTCACCTCGTCCGAGCGGCATCAAAGGCTGTGCTCTAAAATCACTTACACCTTCTTTTTCACAAAAACTTATTATTGAAGGGTATTCCCTTATATTCCTAGCATGGGGAAGAGAAGCAACTGCAACCCTTATTCCGTGTCTTCGTGCGATCTTAATCGCATCCAGTACTCGAGGGAGCTTACCGTTACTCAACCTCACATGGTCATAAGACGCATCTGAAAGCCCATCGAGGCTAAACTGCACTAAATCCAGTCCATCTCTTTTTAGGGCGTCAGCAATTTCTTCTGTCCAAAGAATGCCATTGCTGACCATTGACACGAGAGTGCCTCGATTAAGCTCCTTAACTAACCTCACGGCGCGACGAATCAAATCAAACCTAAGAATGGGCTCTCCGCCACAAATGCAAATCGACGAAAGATCAATCAAGGCAAGCTGTCGAAAAACGCTGATCAGTTCGTCATCATTCATTTCCTCATAGGCACATTCCCCGCCGAAATCAAAACAATGCCGACATCGCAAATTGCATCGATAGGTCACATCAACTGAGGCCGAGCTAAGATAATTCATATACAATCCGCTCTCTTTAGTGCTTACGAAATACTTAATTGCAATTAACGACCTAGTAATTCTCGTTTATTTCTAATTATCTGTAATGAGTATGTAATGGATTCAAAAGCTGTAAGTTTGAGTCCTACATATTAAAGACATTGGCGGCTTCCTCGGACCTAAAGTGGATGGCAGATTCCCCAATCATGAAAACCGTTATATAAGCCCACACTAAAACTCAATTTGATGTTTTTATTATAGGACAATCTTTCGCCTCATCTTTGTCTGTTTAAAGAAAAAGGACGATATGGAAGAAATAGGAGAATTTGTACCCTTTGGCTTGCTCTTTTACAAACGTATTCCCAATACGTTTTAAACATGCGGCACTCGCCTTAAGGTCGAAATATAAACGGGGCGAGGCCGGACTACGTCACGTACCGCAGGACGGGGGCACAGATCAGATTCACCTATCATGAATTCATCTGCGCGATAAAACTGCGCATGCAAATTTACCGCACTATGAACTACATCGTGCGGGACATGAAGGAGTCGACGACCCGCTAGCTTCACCCGCTTGAAAACACCCGCAAACGACGGCAGCGTGAAAAGCAATTGGCCTCCGGCGAAACCTCTGCGGAGTTTTCGATCTCCGTATTTGTAGAACTGCCAGTTCTGCCACGCCGCCACTTCCTGCCCGCCGAGATCGTTCCTCAAGCCGCACAGCAGCCCGCCTTCTAAGACCTCGGAGTTCGCCATCGAAGGCGACCTGCCCAGACTCCTCACAATCGGCTTGCATGAGGCCCCGCGCTCCAACATCCTCTGGACCGTTTCCCTCTCGTACCTGGTGAGCGAGCCCGCCGTTGGCCCTCGGGGCCGGCTTCCCGGCCCCGAGAAACACTCGGATGAAGCTACCGATCGAGACGGGGCGTATGATGGGCGGTCGCTGGAATCGCGCCCCACGCCATCTGCCCGCTCGTGAGATAATTCTCAGCAGAATTTACCGATAGCAGATGGAGTTTGTGATGAAGGTTCTTTTGGTCAATGGCAGCCCCAAGGCAAACGGCAACACCGCCCGCGCGCTCGCCGAGGTCGCCGAGCAATTGCATGCCGAGGGCATCGATACCGAGGTGTTCCAACTGGGCGCCAAGCCCATTCGCGACTGCATTGGCTGTGGCCAGTGCGGCAAGCTCGATTGCCGCTGCACCTTTGACGACGACGTGGTGAACGAGCTGATCGCTGCCGCCGAGCAGGCAGATGGCTTTGTCTTTGGCTCCCCCGTTTACTATGCGCATCCCAGCGGACGCATCCTCTCGGCCCTCGACCGCGCCTTCTATGCTGGCAGCAAGGCCTTTGCGCACAAGCCAGGCGCCGCTGTCGCCGTTGCCCGCCGCGGCGGCACGTCGACCACCTTCGATGTACTCAATAAATACTTCACCATCAACCAGATGCCCGTGGTCGCCTCCACCTATTGGAACAACGTCTTTGGTGCCATGCCGGGCGAGGCCGCCCAGGACGCCGAGGGTCTGGCCACCATGCGAAACATCGGCAAAAACATGGCCTGGCTCCTGCGTTGCATCGAGGCAGGACAGGCCGCCGGCATCGAAGCCCCCGAAGCCGATCGCGCCCGCACCAACTTTATTCGTTAGAGCGGCGGGGCCATGAATATTCAAATCTTCGGGACTAGGAAGTCCTTCGATACCAAGAAAGCACAGCGCTTCTTTAAGGAGCGCCGCATTAAGGTGCAGTTTATTGACCTTAAGGAAAAGGAGATGAGCAAAGGCGAGCTCACGAGCGTGATGCAGGCGGTCGGCGGCATCGACAAGTTGCTCAACCCCAAGGCCAAGGACGAGGAGACCCTCGCGCTCATCCAGCACCTCACCCCTAGCCAGCGCTTCGACAAGTTACTCGAAAACCAGCAGGTTCTAGCCGAGCCCATCGTGCGCAACGGCAAAAAGGCCACCGTCGGTTATTGCCCCGATGTATGGGGAGCCTGGGAGTAGCCTGTGTTATTTGCCGGCGCGTGGGTATAAGAGCAGGCGTTTGGCATAAGATTCAACTGTAAGCCATGTCTAACAAAGGAGGGCACATGCCCAACAAACCCGTGAAGATCATCATGCTTACCGGATACCTCGGTGCCGGTAAGACCACGCTGCTCAACCACATTCTCGCTAACGACGGCGGTATCCGCGCCGCCGTGATCGTCAACGATATCGGCGAGATCAACGTCGACGCCAGCCTTATCGCCGACGGCGGCCTTTCCGAGACCGACGACCTCATCCCGCTCACCAACGGCTGCATCTGCTGCACGCTTTCGGACGACCTGGCCAACCAGCTGCAGGGCATCGCCGATTCGGGCAACTTCGATTACATCATCATCGAGGCCTCGGGCATTTGCGAGCCTATCCCCATCGCCTACACCATCTCGAGCTTCTGCGACGAGGCCAAGGTGGGCGGCAAGCCCAAGCTCGCGCTCGACAACATCGTGGCCGTGGTCGATTGCGCCCGCATGTACGACGAGTTCAACGGCGGCCGCGACCTGCTGGCAGAGGATATCGACGAGGACGACATCGAGAGTCTGCTCATCCAGCAGATTGAATTCTGCTCCACGCTCATCCTCAACAAGACCGATACCGTGAGCCCTGAGCAGATCGCCGAGCTCAAGGCCATCGTGCGCAGCCTGCAGAAAGACGCCGTAATTGTCGAGGCCCAAAACGGCGAGGTTCCCATGGAGGAGCTGCTCGACACCGACCGCTTCGACTTTATGCGCGCCTACAACTCCGCCGCTTGGATCGAGGCCATGGAGCATCCCGAGGAGCACGACGACCCCGAGGTGCTTGAGTACGACATCGAGACCTTTGTGTACTCACGCCGCAAGCCGTTTGACCTGCAGAAGTTCACCGATTTTGTTGAGCAGGAGTGGCCCGATGAGGTCATTCGCGTCAAGGGTCCGCTGTGGCAGGCCAGCAATCCGGACATGTGCTACATGTTCGAGCAGGCCGGCCACCAGATGCGCCTGATGGAGAACGGTCTGTTCGTTGACTCCGCGCCCGAGGGCGAGAAGCAGAAGATCATCGACGAGAACCCCGAGATCATGCAGATTTGGGACGACGAGACGGGCGACCGCATGACGAGCCTATGCATCATCGGCCGTCACATGGACAAGGATGCCCTCATCGCCTCCCTCGATGCCTGCCTGACCGACTGGCACCGCGCCTAGGTTTATCCAAGCGGGCATTTTTCCGCTACGTAACCGCCAAACCACCACGAAGGTGCACTGCCCTTCGTGGTGGTTTTTCGTTCTGAGCCAAGGAGATTCATGTTCAACATTGTGCTGTATGCGCCCGAGATTCCAGCCAATACGGGCAATATCGGCCGCACCTGCGTGGTTACCGGCGCCCGCCTGCATCTGGTGGAGCCACTGGGCTTTTCGCTCGATGATAAGACGGTGCGCCGCGCCGGCCTGGGCTACTGGCAAAACTTGGACGTGACGACCTATGCCGGCTGGGAGGATTTCGTTGCGCGCAACGGCCTTTCCCCTGCCGATGGTCGCCTGCATCTGCTAACCAAAAAGGCACGCCGCACCTATGCGCAAAGCACCTACCGTGACGGTGACTATTTGGTCTTTGGCAGCGAGAGCTCGGGCATTCCCGAGGAGCTGCTCGCCGCGGCGCCCGAGCGCTGCGAGCGCATCCCGATGCTGCGCGATTGCGACTCACTCAATAACGCCGAGGCCTGGGAAGCCCACGAGGAATCACTCGGGCATATCGAGGACGGCCATGAGGCCATCCTTCGGCAGGATATCTGCGGCAACTTCGTCAATCCGGACGACTACCGCATCAGCGCACTCAACCTCTCCAACAGCGCCGCCATCGTCCTCTACGAAGCCCTGCGCCAAACAGGCTTTCCGGGAATGTGACAAAGGGACTGTCTCGTTGTCACGCAATTAGGTCCGCACCCCTACCTATACCGATTTGCACCAAACGCCGCCAAAGTTCTCCGTCATCGAAGAACACGGTCGGTTATCCTTCTGCATCGCAAGCCTCAACCTCACCGTTCACAGAGGCCGTCTCCATACCGACAAGTATTGCAATACGCTCCTGTTTTTCAATGATGAACCGCTTATGGTAGAAGATGTTGGCATATTGCAAAACACGATTCATCTGCGAGACATCAAACAAGGCGCCGACAACGCCGCCAAACACGGGAATGGCCTTGCCGAGGGATTTTTGAGTGATATTCCTGCCAATTTGTTCGAGTACGTTTTTGAAAACACTATTCTCGAGCGACTTCTTGCCGGCATTCTCGAGTGCCTTACGTGCAGCGGCATTAGCAAGGGCGCGAATCTGCGTGACAAGCATAGCCGCGCCGCCCCGTGCCGCCATTGCCGTCCAGCCTTTCTTGACCGTCTGCTTCACACCCTCCATCTCGGCTACAAGCATTACTTTACCGATTGTGACAGCCATGCCATCAGCAGAGCCTGCCGACGGAGCCATCGCGTTTGAAAACACATCGCCCGCAATGACCATTTCAGCCGGATCCTCTTTAACGTTAAATCCGTACATCATGGCAACCGACTGCACCGCGCGATAATAGAGAAACATGCTGAATACGATATTGAAGGGCAAACCGGCAAACCCAGGAGCACCCGTCACCGCACCCTCGGTCGCCGCAAGCAGCAAGTGTCTACCGTTCTCACCTGCCGCAATCCTCGCGACGTCAAAACTGCGAAGCATGAATAACTCGTCAATCGAACGGATAGTAACGCCTTCAAGCGTAGTATTTGCGGCCTCAACAATCTGCGCCTCAGTAACGCTGTACTTGGCAGCTTGCTCCTCGATAGCTTTGAAACCATCGACGACCTGCTTCATAACCTGTGCATATAGCTCTTGTTGCTGAATCTCGCTTGTAAGCTCATCGACCGCATCTCCAACGGCAGTGCGAAGATTCTCCGGTATCTTTAGCCCAGCCATATCGGTCAGCTGCTTGAGCTTTGAAGGCGCTACCATCTTCTCGTATTGCTCGGTCAATACCTCAAGCTCGGCAAGCTCTTGATTGGTCAGCAACGGATCGGGCAACACCCAATCACCGTTATCGTCAACGAGCGTCGATGGCAGGCCGAGTTGCTCTTGTCGCTTTGCGCTGTAGCGTTCATTCGCCGCGGCTGCAGTTGCAGAAGCAATCCCATTTGCAAAGTCAGTAATACCTTTAAGCGTATTATCCGCCAACGGGCTAGCGGCGTCCGCCAATTCACTCGATTTCTTTTGGGTCTCCTTGACCACACCCATAATGGCGTTTTGCGCGCCATTTAATGCTCCAAACATTATGTTCTCCAGCGAAGAAGAACCGACACCGGGCTTCTGCTGCTTTTCGGGCTCCGCCTCACCAAACTGTTGTCGTTTATCGGACACACCATTCACCCTTACTTAAACGTAACGTTAATATCGACATCGTCGCCGCATAGGGCTTTGACCTGTTTTTCGATCAATCCGCTGGCTCTATCATCAGATTCTTTGAGCATATCGCTCTCTTCGACCTTCTTGGTCTGCTCTTTCTTCGCCTGTTTCAACAAACCGTTCAGATCGTCCGTACTTACTTGATTCCAGTTCAGAAAACCATTGTCCTCAACATATTTCTTCAATGTATTGGGGTCTGTTGAGAAAGAGGTAATTTCCGAGTGAGGCAATGTAACCCTTACGCTCTTGACCTCTGAGTTCTCGTCGTTCATATCAACCCGCTTGATTTCAATCTTCATTTTATCGGCATCGATCCCGATATCAGCCTTGCCGTCAATCGTTGCGACATATCGCTTAGACGTAAAGGGGTTTTCCCACCCAAGCGGATTCCCCGCTTCATCGATTGAGAGCAGCTGCGTAAAGTTATATTCGTACGTCACAAGCTTTACGACCGGCGCGATCTCCTCGCGAATCGAATCATCGGTGATCGTTGTAGGATTACGTGTCAAATACAACCAGATACACCCGGCAGTCGCCACGGCCGTAACAGCCAGCAAACCGCCAAAGATTAGCTTTTGCGTTATTGTTGTAAACAAGTTTGTTCTTGTCATCCTGCTTCGCCTTTCTTTTATGGGCCCGACTTCTCCATCATCTTCCATCGTGTACATGACGGCACGAATCATTCTGTCAACGGCTTAATGCAAAACGCGACCGTTCGGAGAAAACGGTCGCGAATTCTTTCCAATTCCCGCGAATTATTCCTTGATGCTGTAATTCGATACTGTCGGCGCGACCCTCGAAGCGTCTACCTCACTCATTACCTCAAACTTCACCTTCTCGCCAGGCGCCCAGGCGGATGTATCTGCGTAGCATTCTTCCGCCCTTACACCATCGGCATCGTAAAGAGCAACATTTAGAAAAACGTTTTCGAACGATATGTCAGAGGTGTTTTCGACTATTGCGGTGTACGTATAGAGGCCGTAGCCGTCGTCACTTTTCTCAAAGGTCGCCGATGAGAGCAGGCCGTTGATAACCTCATCATTATGCGTCTTCTCCTCCACGGTCCTACCGTTCTTGATCAGCTCGTCAAACGCATCTCGATACTCATCATCGACCGTCAAGTCATACCGATCAACCAGTTTCTTAAGCTGTGCAGATCGTGCGTCATAGGCCTTTTCCCATTCGTCGTAATACTTGGGATCCGATTCCGCATACTTCTTGACAACATCAAGCTGATTATCAAGCAGATTGAGATAGGCAATGACGTCTTCTTGCATCTTAGTGTCTTTAAATGACGCCTTTTTGAGTTCTTTGTCGTTATCGATCTCGGTTTTAATTGCCTCTTTTCGAACTTTATTAGAGCCCAGATCAGCATCCTCTCCCAGTGATTCAAGGTAATCCGACCGCTTTTGATAGCCTTGAGCAATCACGGCCATTGCACGTTCATCGGCATAATCAGACCCATCGTTTTTCTTCTCAACCTGTGAACAGCCGCTCAGCAGAAGTGCCCCACAGAGCACCGTCGCAAATAGCGAGATCGCCGCAGCCATCCCATAATGCCTTTTCATCTTGTCCTCCTTTAAATACAAAACACGATATCTAGCCCCCTCGTCAAAATGCAGACGAATTGGCAACGTGGTGGCACTATTTGGTTCCAGGGCGTGAACTGGATAAACATCGAGGGAAGGAGTGGACTCCGTGCAATAAACTCCCCTCGTCAAAATGTCTAGTTAAAGAGGACGGACAGACGGCGAACGGTCATATCAGTTCGTATCCGCCCGTCTCCAACGATCGAACGTCGATGCGCTGACGTTCAGGAGCATTGCGGCCTCTCGCCTCGTAACTTCACCTCCTTCGAATGATTTGATGACATCGCGGTAGCTATCCGGACGTTCGAGCGTCGGTCTCCCAAATCTCACACCCCGCAGACGCGCCGACGCGATACCCTCCGCCTGGCGCTGCTTTATGTTTTCGCGCTCCACCTGAGCCACGTAGCTCAAAACCTGAAGCACTAGATCGGCAATAAAAGTCCCCGTAATTCCATTGGGTTGTTCGCGTGTATCAAGCAATGGCATATCGAGCACCACGATGGCAACGCGTTTGTCCGTCGTTAGGCGACGCCATTCATCGAGAACTTCACGGTAGTCGCGACCCAATCGATCGATACTCTTAATCACCAGAACGTCCCCTTCGCGCAGACGACGAAGAAGACGCTGGTACTGAGGACGCCTGAAGTCCTTTCCACTCGCTTTGTCAGCATAGATCAAATTCGTTTGGACCGGAAACCGCTCCAGCGCATCCAGTTGGCGATCCAGGTTCTGATCTGCTGACGAAACTCGAGCATACCCATAGATTCTGTTTTTCATGATTGCCCCTATCAGCCGCACGATGGCAGCTTCAGCTCATCTGAGAGCCCACTCACAATAGGGCGTGCAAATTTCGCGAATGGGTTGAACCCATTTTCGGGCTCCAACGTAAGCTATTCAAGCACCGCTTCGATAACGCACGACGCCAACCTTATGCTTTGAAATGAAATTAATCGTTTTTAATTGAGATTAACTAGAATAAAATGAAATTAACCCAAGACGCTAAAGGAGGGCATTGTGGAATACCTCGAAAACCCGTTTACCCCCAGTTTTGGTGAGGTTCCTGCTCATCTCGCTGGCAGACAACAGATTATTCGGGATTTGGACCGTGCCTTCTTGAGCCAGCGCAGGCGCCCAGAATTGACCTCGATCTTCTCAGGCGCGCGTGGAACCGGCAAAACCGCTCTCATGTCGTCGCTCGCGACAAGGGCGGAATCCCACGGCTGGATAGCCGTAAAGACGACCGCGCTCCCTGGAATGCTTGAGGAAATCGAGTTCGGGACGAAACGCGCCGCAGCCCATCTCATCGACTCGTCCAGTCACTTCGAAGTCACCGGTCTCGGAATTGCACCGCTCGGCAGCATCGAGGTCGATCGCGTTCACGATGTCTCAACCTGGCGTTATCGCATGAGCGACATCATCGACCAGCTCAACGAGGCGGGCACCGGTCTGCTCGTCACGGTTGACGAGGTGGACCCGACACTCGACGAGATGATTCAGCTCGCAGCGACGTATCAGCACTTTGTGACCGATGGGAAACGCGTCGCCCTGCTCATGGCGGGACTTCCCAACAACGTATCGACGCTACTGAACCACAAGACGGTCTCGTTCCTTCGCCGCGCCCAACAATATCATCTGGGTCGCATTGCCGACTATGACGTGCGCGAGGCCTTGATTCGCACAATTCAGGAAAACGATCGCCTAGCAGATGCTGAGGGAATCGATAGAGCCGTTCGCTCTATCTCTGGTTTTCCCTTCCTATTGCAACTCGTAGGCTACCGTGCCTGGGATCTCACAAGCGATTCGAAGGAAATCTCGTCACGCGACTTTGACCTGGGAATCAAAATCGCGCGCGACGAGATGGACGACCGAATCCTCGCGGCAACCTATCGGGAACTCACTGCAGAGGACAAGCGATTCCTCATCGCCATGCTCGATGACGAGGAAGAGTCCACTACCGCTGACCTTGTCGAACGCCTTAAGCGTTCGCCGCAGCAGGTCTCCCGCTACCGACGCCGCATGATAGATGCCGGCATCATTGGAGAACGCGGGCGCGGAATCGTCGCTTTTGAATTGCCATTCTTCCGCGACTACCTCGCCGCTCAATGCGTGAAATAGAAGTCAACGTGACAAAGGGGCAGTCCCTTTGTCACATCGTTTAGAGGTAACGGCCGGTAATGCTCTTGGAGCAGGCAGCAATGTCGGCTGGCGTGCCGGTGCAGACGATTTGCCCGCCGGCGTCGCCACCGCCCGGGCCCATGTCGATCACATAATCGGCGTTACGGATAAGGTCGAGATCGTGCTCGATCACGACAACTGTGGCGCCCTTGGCAACGAGGCCGTCAAACACACTCAGCAACACCTGAACATCGAGCGGATGCAGGCCGATCGTGGGCTCGTCGAATACGAATACGGCATCGTCCTGCACACGGCCCATCTCGCTCGCGAGCTTAAGGCGCTGCGCCTCGCCACCCGAAAGCGCCGGCGTGGGCTCGCCGAGCGTGAGGTAGCCCAGGCCCAGATCGTGCAAGGTCTGCAGACGCGTCTGAACTTTCTTGAGTCCCACCGTGGCGTCGAGCGCCTCGTCCACGCTCATATCCATGAGCTGCGGCAACGTAAGCAGGCTCCCGTCCTTGCCCTCACGATGGATATGCGAAGCCGCGTCTGCATAACGCGAGCCGCGACATGCCGGACAGACGATCTCGACGTCGGGCAAAAACTGCACGTCGAGCGAAATCGAGCCCGTTCCATCGCACGTAGGGCAGCGCAAGGCGCCGGTATTGTAGCTAAAGGCACCCGCCTTGTAGCCGGCTGCCTTGGCCTCGGGCGTACGGGCGAAGGCGCGACGCAGCTCGTCATGGATGTCGGCATAAGTCGCCACCGTCGAGCGCACGTTGGCGCCGATAGGCGTGGCGTCAATCAGGTTTGCGCGCGTGATGCCCTCGGCATCGACCCAACGCACGTGCCCCGGCAGGCGCTCGCCAGCTGCCTGCGCCTTGAGTGCCGGAATGAGCGTCTCGAGCACCAACGTCGTCTTGCCCGAGCCCGAAACGCCCGTCACCGCGACGAGACGGCCGCGCGGGATATCGACTTCGAGTGGCTTGACGGTATGAATGGTATCGGTCGCCATGCGGATATGGCCCCGGTCGAACATTTCCTCGTCAGTCACCTGCGGGCGCAAGCGCTTGGGGTCTGCGCGTAAAAACGGCGCGATGCGGCTGCCCTGCGCGTGCTCGATCTCGTCCACCGTACCGGCGGCGATCACATTACCGCCTCCTGCTCCGGCAACGGGGCCCATCTCGACCAGATAATCGGCTTCCGCCAGCACGCACGCATCGTGGTCGACAACGACCACGGTGTTGCCGTCATCCACCAGGTCGCGCATCACGCCCACCAAGCCGTCGACATTGGCAGGATGCAAGCCGATCGAGGGCTCGTCCAGCACATAAAGCACGCCCGTCGATCGGTTGCGCACCACGCGGGCAAGCTGCACGCGCTGACGCTCGCCCGTGGAGAGCGTGGCGCCTGCGCGATCGAGCGAAAGGTAATCGAGACCCAGGTCGACCAGACGACGGGCCACGCTCAAAAACGAATCGCAGATATCCGCTGCCATGGGTTGCATCTCGGCCGGCAAGGATGCGGGCACCCCGCGCACCCACTCAATCGCCTCACCCAACGTCATGGCCGCCGCCTGCGCCAGATTGATACCGCGCACCTGGGGTTGGCGCGCGGCCTCGGAGAGGCGCGTGCCGCCGCAGTCACGGCACGGGCCCTCGCGCAAAAAGCGAGCCACGCGTTTGAGGCCCTTATCGTCCTTAACCTTGGCGAGCGCATTCTCGACGGTATAGACGGCGTTGTAATAGGTAAAGTCAAGCGGCGTGGCGCCCTCGCCGTTTTTGGGAACGTAGAGAATATGCTTCTTAACCGCCGGACCATGGAACACGATGTCGTGCTCTTGAGGTGTGAGCTGGTTAAACGGCACATCGGTACGCACACCCATCTCGCCGGCTACCTGCTTCATCAAGTCCCACATGAGCGTGCCCCAGGGAAGCACCGCGCCTTCGTTGATGGTCTTGGACTCGTCGGGCACCAGGCTCGCTTCGTCCACCTCGCGCATGACACCGGTACCGCCACAGGTGGGGCATGCACCGCCGCTATTGAAAGCCAAATCCTCGGCACTCGGCGCGTAGAACTCGCGGCCGCATGTCGAACACATGAGCGGCAGGCCTGCGGCCACGTTAAGGCTCGGCTCCACACGCGCCCCGCAATGTGGGCACACGTGATGGGCACAGCGGCTAAAGAGCAAACGCAGACTGTTGTTGAGCTCGGTCATGGTGCCAAAGGTCGAGCGTACGCCTGGCACACTAGGGCGCTGATGCAACGCGAGCGCCGCCGGCACGTGCAGCACTTCATCCACCTGAGCGTGCTCGGCCTGGGTGAGCCGACGGCGGGTATAGGTGCTGAGCGCCTCCAGGTAACGGCGCGAGCCCTCGGCATAAAGAACTCCCAGCGCCAGCGAGCTCTTGCC
>CAKTVQ010000014.1 GCA_934630375.1 uncultured Collinsella sp. | reverse complement strand
CCGAGAGTACTGCGGGGCCAGCCCGTGGGAGGCCAGGGCGCCGCTGACCGGTGGACGGCACCGAGCCGTACGCTTGAACTTAGAAGGGGGAGGCCTCGCGGCCTCCCCCTTTTTTCGTTTTTACGGGGCGTAAATGACTCAATTACACTAGACGATCTTATCGTTTTTGGTATTGAGCTTTTATTTAAAGAAAATAAATCGAATAACGAGGGCAACTGCTATGGCCACAATGATCAAAAGCAGGATTGTCAGTCGATGTTTCTTGCGTCGTTTACTTGACGAAACGAAGATTGATTTTCCCTGTTTTGGCGTTTCGAGATAGCGTGCCGAGTGCGTCAAGGTTTGCTTGGGTCGAGGACCTCTTTGCTGCCGAGTTACGGGCGTTTTCCTCGGGTCGTCATTGATTGCGCTGTTTTTAGATAATGGTGCGTCTTTCAGATACACAGGGTCACCCGAGGCCACGCCCATATGTTTGCGTCCCGTTTGCGCATCTTCGAGTGTTTGATATCGGTTTCTTGTCACATATTCGGGCTCTGAGTCATTGATGGGCTCTTGCGAGGTGTGGGGGCGATGGAATCGAATCGGTTGCGGGCTGGATGTTTCGTCCTGCTCCGGCATAAACGTGTTGTCCTGTTTTTGATCGTCCATGATGCCCTTAGTTCGTCATCAATATCGTGTATGCGCCCATTGTAAGCCAGCCGTCTAGTTTTGATGGGATTGCATACATTATTTAAGCCTTCGTTCAAATTCCGTTAATCAGACAAAACCTTAGTCAACTAGACTTAGATATGCTTACATCAATAGACTTAAAAAACTTTATAGTCGATGTATATATAAGAAGCGGCTGGGCATATATAAGAGCGTCAAAAGAAGTCCCAGTCACCTAGAAGATGGCTCGGCAGTCCTTACAAGGAGTGGTAAACATGGCAAGCATGGTTCCTTATCGTTCGGTTTTTGGCGTTCGTCCTTCTGCTAGCTCGCTTTTCGATCTGTTTGATGATATGACCGATCTGGCGAATAGCTCGATTGCCTCCAAGGCGTTCCCCGTTGACGTTGAGGACAAGGGCGATGGCTACGAGGTCAAGGCGTATCTTACCGGTGTCGCCAAGGATGACATCGACGTTGAGCTCAATGAGGGTCGCCTGTCGATCAGTGTGAACGTCGAGGAGAGCGCCGAAAACGAGGGCAAGAACTTCCTCCAGAAGGAGTTCGGCTCGTACAGCGCGACGCGCGGCGTGTATCTGAAGGACGCTTCGAGCGAGGGCCTTTCGGCTAAGTATGCTGACGGCATCCTGACCGTTACGGTTCCCAAGATTGTCGAGAAGAAGAACGTCACGAAGATTTCTATCGACTAATGATGGCTCTGCTTCAATCGAGAGTATGAATTAAGGGGGCTGGGAAGTGATTCCCAGCCCTCTTTTGTTGTCTTGAGTGGGCTATTGAATAGTTGTCGGTTGATACTGACTTGCAGGGCGTATCGAGAGCTTCCGTGGCCCTTGAAGACAGGTGGCTGAGCTGCCGAGTTCATCATCGAGACTTGCATCAAGCGCGTTGGCATAGCTTTTGACGGTAAGGCTTGGACGATTATTGTCCTGGCTGATGTGCATGGCGATGAGCTGTTCTGTGCGATCGGTAACAAGTTCTCGCGCGGCTTCGGCGGCTTGGTTGTTGGAGAGATGCCCCTTTGTGGACAGGATGCGCTCCTGAAGAAAGCGTGGGTACGGTCCTTCGCGCAACATAGTTACATCGTGGTTGCTTTCGAGCGCGAGAACTCGACAGTCTTTGAGGATGCCTATGGCCTTGCTCGACAACTCTCCGGTGTCGGTGGCAAACCCAATGGAATCATCGAGAGCATTGAATCGATAGCCGACAGGATTGATGACATCGTGCGATGTTGAGTAGGTTTGTACCTGGATGCCGGCAATGGGGAGCGTGTCGCCGGGGTCAAATTCCTCCACGGGCAGGTGCGCGAGGTTTTCTTTGCATGAAAGGGTGTCCCTACTGGCAAAGAGGGGGCCATGCCAGTGCTTGCACCATACATCGAGCCCCTTGATATGGTCTCCATGCTCATGAGTGATTACAAGAGCGGCGACGTCGTCTGCCGAGAGGCCAAGCTCCGCCATGCGTTTAAGTGTCTCGCGGCGGGACAGGCCGTTATCGATCATGATGAGCCCCCGGGGGCCTTCGATGAGCGCGCAGTTGCCTTTTGAGCCGCTGCCAAGGATATGAAGGTGCAGGCGAGACATAAGATTCCAAAGGATACAATGGGTGCGGACGAATAGAGGAGGAAGCGAATGCCAACGGTATCTCAGCACTATGGACATCATGCCGCGCCGAGGACGGATAAGAACGTTCTGGCAACGCGGCAGACCGCTGCCCCCGTAGTGCTCATGGTATCAGGCGGTGCGGACTCGACGGCGCTGCTCCTTATGGCTTGCACATCAAAGCTGGATATCCAGGACGGGCGCGGCATCGCTTCCATTGCACGCGAGCGTTTGCACGTGCTGCATGTGAACCATCATCTGCGAGGCAAGGCGTCTGACGGTGACGAGGCCTTTGTGCGTGATCTTTGCGTGCAATACGGCTTGCCGCTGTGTGTTGAGCATGCCTATTTTGATGACGAATCGGGCAATATCGAGGCTGCGGCCCGCGAGGTGCGCTATGCCGCGGCACGGAGATATGTTCGCGAACTTTGTGCCGAATCGGGCGCACCGCGGACGGCGGCTCGTATCTGTACCGCGCATACCTCGTCGGACCGCGCGGAAACATTTTTGATGAATGCCATTAAAGGGTCGGGTCCCGCGGGTCTATCAAGCATTCCACGCCGTCGGAGCATTGTGGTGCGCCCCTTGCTCGACCTCACGCATGATGAGCTCGTGAGCTATCTGCAGGTGCACGGTCAGCCATGGCGGGAAGATGAAAGCAACGAGGACGTTTCGTACCTGCGTAACTATGTGCGCCATCGGGTGATGCCGGTGGTGGCGCAGCGCAACACGAACGTCTGTAAGACGATTGGCGCCGCTTGCGAAATTCTGGGCGACGAAGACGCCTTTCTTTCCCAGCTTTCGGCACAGGCGTTTCGAAGCTGCCTGCGTAAGGAGGCGGCGGGCGCGCTGGTGCTCGATGCCAGGCGCCTTGCTGCGGCCGAGGTGGTAATCGCGCGGCGCATCGTGCGACTGGCGATTAAGCGCATCGATCCGGACGCTCGTCCAGAGATGCGACATGTGGAGCGAGTCCTTTCCTGCGTTGCCGAGGGCGCCGGCTCGGTCACGCTTCCGGCGGGGATTGACGCACGCATTGAGTTTGGCATGCTGGCGTTTAAGGCGCCGGCGGCTCGCGAGGGCCTGGTCGCGGACTGGATTACCATACCCGGCCGTTTGCCGCTGGGCGGGGGACGTATGCTGGTTGCAGAGCCGATGGCCGTTGAGCTGGGATGCGATATCGTGCGCCGCGCCCGTGAGCTTGCGGCTGCCGGGGAAGTGACAGCTTTGGTAGACGCGGCTGCCCTGGGTTTTGCCGACAGCGATAGTGAGCGGATCCTGGCGGGCTCGCGTGGCGAGATCCCTGCCGAGGCGCGATTGGCGCGCCTGTGGGTGGACGGTCCCGCACCGGGAGACGTGATGTGCCCGTTGGGGATGAGTGGTCGAAGCAAGAAAGTATCCGACTTGCTAGGTGAGGCTCGCATTCCCGTTTCCGAGCGCGCCGGCGTGCCAATGGTGAGGACGGCGCCGGGGGGTGCCGTGGTGTGGGTCGCCGGAGTTCGCGCGGACGAGCGTTTTAAGTGCACGGCCGCAACGCGCGTGGCATATCTGCTCCGCGTGGTCGATGCGGAATAGCGTCCCACGCCTGCTATTCTGTGCGACGTTGACGGTATTCCCGCGCTGATGGTGCGCGGGCTGGAAAATATACCCCGTGCGCTGCTAGAATGTGTAGTTCGCGTCCATACGGCGGTGTGTGGGCGATTAAGCACAAGAAAGGGTTGTCATGGCTTCTCAACATCCGGATATCGAGAAGGTTCTGTTTACGCAGGAGGATATCGACGGTATCGTCTCTCGCTTGGGCGAGCAGATTACGCGCGACTATGCGGGTAAGGATCTGGTGCTGATTGCGGTCCTGCGCGGCGCCGTGGTCTTTATGGGCGACCTGATGCGTAAGATCGAGCTGCCGACCAACATCGATTTCATGGCTGTTTCGAGCTATGGCGACGGTGTGAAGTCTTCGGGCATCGTGCGTATCATTAAGGACCTGGATATCGACATCCGTGGTCGCGACGTGCTGATCGTCGAGGACATTCTGGACTCGGGGCTGACGCTCAAGTATCTGATGAAGAACCTTGAGAGCCGCAAGCCCGCCTCGCTGGAGGTCGCCGCCTTCCTGTGGAAGGACGTTGAGGACCGCGTCTCGGCCGTCACGCCCAAGTATGTTGGAACCCATTGCCCCGATGCCTTTGTGGTGGGCTACGGCCTCGACTATGCCGAGCGCTATCGTAACCTTCCGTATCTGGGCATTTTGAAACCGGAGGTTTATTCGTAAGATGCCCGACGACCGTAACGACAACAATTCCCAGACTCCCCGGGACCCAAAGATCCCGGGGATGCCCGGAGGCAAGAAGCCCACGCGTACGGGCTGGCTGTATTTTATTTTGGCTTGCGCGCTTCTGGGCTATGCCTTCTTTAATATGGGCTCCGGCTTTGCCAGCTCCAGCAATACCGTCAAGCTCGCGACGAGCGAGATGGTCAGCGCCATTAAGCAGGATCGCGTCGAAGATTTGACCTATACGGTTCAAGACGGAAGCGTGGCGGGTCATTACTGGAAGACGAAAAAGGACAAGGGCGATACGAGCGAGCTAAAGAGCTTTTCCTCGACCTATGTCGGCTCCGATTCGCTTGCCGAGCTTATGGCGGAGCACCCCGACACCAAGTACATCGTCAACACCAACGACCCCGATTTTTGGGGCGACTTGGCGATGAGCGTGCTGCCGACGATTGCCCTGATCGCCATCATGTTCTACTTTATGCGCCAGATGATGGGCGCCAATAATAGGAACATGCAGTTTGGCAAGACCAATGCCAAGACCAACGAGGCTACGCGTCCCAAGGTCAAGTTCGAGGACGTTGCCGGCGTGGACGAGGCAGTCGAGGAGCTCGAAGAGATCCGCGACTTTTTGAGCGATCCGGACCGCTATCGCAAGCTGGGCGCCAAGATTCCGCGTGGCGTGTTGCTGGTTGGCCCTCCGGGTACCGGTAAGACCCTGCTGGCTAAGGCCGTTGCCGGCGAGGCGGGCGTGCCGTTTTTTAGCATCTCGGGTTCCGACTTTGTCGAGATGTTCGTGGGCGTCGGCGCCAGCCGCGTGCGCGACCTTTTTAAGGAGGCCAAGTCTCAGGCTCCGTCAATCATCTTTATTGACGAGATCGATGCCGTGGGACGTCAGCGCGGAGCCGGTTTGGGCGGCGGCCACGACGAGCGCGAGCAGACGCTCAACCAGCTGCTGGTCGAGATGGACGGTTTTGAGGAAAGCGAGTCGGTCATCCTGATCGCCGCGACCAACCGCCCCGATATTCTGGACCCGGCATTGCTGCGCCCCGGCCGTTTTGACCGCCAAGTCACGGTCGACCGCCCGGACGTAAAGGGCCGCGAGCAGATCTTGCGCGTGCATGCTGAGAACAAGCCGATGGACGAGGACGTTAAGTTTGAGAAGCTCGCCCAGATGACCGTTGGCTTTACTGGTGCCGATTTGGCGAACCTGCTCAACGAGTCTGCGCTGCTGGCCGCTCGCCGTCATCGTTCCGTGATCTCGATGGACGAGGTCGAGGAGTCGATGGAGCGTGTGATTGCCGGACCGCAACGCAAGGGTCGCGTGATGACCGAAGCCGAGCGCACCACGATTGCTTACCACGAGAGCGGTCACGCCCTGGTGGGCCACATCTTGGAGCATTCCGATCCGGTTCATAAGATCTCGATCGTCAGCCGCGGTCAGGCCCTGGGCTACACACTGCAGCTTCCGCAGGAGGATCACTTCCTCAAGACCAAGAACGAGATGCTCGACGAGCTCGCCGTGTTCTTGGGCGGTCGCGTCGCCGAGGAGCTCATGTGCGACGACATCACGTCGGGCGCGAGCAACGACCTGGAACGCGCGACCAAGATGGCGCGCGAGATGGTTACGCGTTTGGGCATGAGCGAGGAGCTGGGCACGCAAGTGTTTGGTGAGGCGCAGCATCAGGTATTCCTGGGCCGCGATTACGCCGATCACCAGGATTACTCCGAGGAGACGGCGCGCCGCATCGATATCGAGGTTCAGCGCATCATGCGCGAAGCCCATCGCCGTGCGGTCGAGATTTTGGATGCCCGTCGCGATCAGCTCGATCTGATGGCGAAGGTGCTGCTTGAGCGCGAGACCGTCGAAGGCGACGCCGTGAACGCCCTGCTCGACAACGAGTGGGATGCCTACCTTGAGCGCGAGGGCGATATCCTGGCGGCCAAGGAGGAGCGCAATGCCAAGGCGGCCGGCATGCCGACCAAGAAGCGCGCGCCTCGCATGAGCGAGGAGGAGCTGGCGGCTGATGCCGCGGCCTTTGCACAGGCGGCTATGCAGGAGGATGCCGACGTCGCATCCGAGGATGCTGACGATGCCGAGAACGCTGACGAAAAGAAGGCCGACGGCAATACTGACGTCGACGAGTAATCTTTGTCACGAAAGCCTCCGCGGGGAAACCTGTGGAGGCTTTTCTTTTTGAGCGATATGGGGCCGTCTGTTGATTGGGGACAGACTTAAATGAGCGTTTTCACGCATTTAAGTCTGTCCCCAATCAACAGGGCTGTCTGCCGGCCATAGGCGAATCCGATAAATTTCGATCTGCATTGCTGCGGCACTTTGCTCAGCTAAAGCGTACAATAGCGCCTATGCGAAAGGGGAACAGATGATCAACGAAACTATGTATGCTCGCGGTGCGGAAAGCTCCATCATCCGTGAGATCTTTAGCTACGGCCTTGAGCGCAAAGCGCAGATCGGCGCGGAAAACGTGTTCGATTTCTCACTGGGTAACCCGAGCGTTCCGGCACCTGCCGCCGTGGCTGAGTCCATTAAGAAGGCCTTGGAGCTGCCGAGCGACCAGCTGCATGGATACACGCCTGCACCGGGTCTGCCGCAGTGCCGTACCGCCGTGGCCGAGTCGCTCAACCGCCGTTTTGGCACGAGCTATGAGGGCAAGGACGTCTTTATGACGGTGGGTGCCGCGGCTTCGCTCACCTGCACGCTCAACGCGATTACCAATCCGGGCGACGAGGTCATCGTTATCGCTCCGTACTTCCCGGAGTATCGCGTGTGGATCGAGAAAGCTGGTTGCACGTGCGTCGAGGCGCTCGCCGATGAAGATACGTTCCAGCTGAGCGTGGATAACGTGCTCAAGGCGATTACCGATAAGACCGCTGCCGTCATTATCGACTCACCCAACAACCCGACCGGTGCAGTGTATACGCGCGATACACTGACGCGACTGGCCAATGTTTTACGCGAGGTCAACGCCAAGCGCGATTCCGAGAACCCAATCACGCTCATCTCTGATGAGCCGTACCGCGAGATCGTGTACGGTGCCGGGGTGCCTTGGGTGCCCTCGATCTACGAGAACACCGTGGTGTGCTACTCGTATTCCAAGTCGCTTTCGCTGCCGGGCGAGCGCGTGGGCTGGATTTTGGTTCCCAATACCAATCCGCAGGCTGCTCGCCTGATGCCGGCCGTTGCCGGTGCCGCCCGCACGCTGGGCTTCGTGTGCGCACCGGCCCTCTTCCAGCGTGTAATCAT
The DNA here is from genome assembly GCA_934630375.1 of uncultured Collinsella sp. GTDB lineage: Bacteria > Actinomycetota > Coriobacteriia > Coriobacteriales > Coriobacteriaceae > Collinsella. The sequence goes on along the minus strand of CAKTVQ010000014.1, from coordinate 34,196 downwards.
CGACTGCATTGATGAACCGAGCGATGTCGAGGCCTATGCGCGCAACCGCACCGCGCTTACCGATGCACTAGCGGAGTACGGCTACACCTATGTTGAGCCGGATGGTGCATTCTACTTGTGGGTGAAGGCGCTGGAGCCCGATGCGAACGCTTTCTGCGAGCGCGCGAAGAAGTACGAACTGCTCGCGGTGCCTTCGGATAGTTTTGGCATGCCGGGCTGGTTCCGCCTTGGCTACTGTGTGAGCTACGAGACCATCGTCAATTCGTTGCCTGCCTGGAAGCAACTGGCCGACGAATATCGTCGAAAGTAAAGCGCTCTGCTTACAATGTTTTACGTGAAACGGGGTTTGGTGCTAAGCCAGACCCCGTTGTCTATGCCGTTGTGTGATTGGGATGAAGCAGTTTTACGACTGCCGAAAGCTATGCGTACAATGAATATACGCGACGGCCATACTGGACAAGGAGACCCGATGCCCTACCTTCTTTCTTGTGATATTCATACTCATACGATGTTCTCTGCGCATGCGTACTCAACCATCGAGGAGAACATCTATTGGGCGGCAGAGCGCGGCCTTCAGGTGCTCGGTTCCGCCGATCATTTAAGCTCGATGGTTACGCCTTGTCCCAATGACCTGCGCAGTTTCCAATTCTTTATTAACCAGGATATCTGGCCGCGCATTTGGAGCGGCGTGCTGGTGCTGCGTGGTGCCGAGGCCGATATCGTTTCGCTGGATGGAGGCCTGTTTGGCGAGGACATTCCCGTTTCGCTCGATATTGCCGGCGATTCGTACAGTCACCAGCATTCGCTGTTCGATTTGGTGACGCGTAATTTGGATTATTTGGTGGCAAGCGTGCATAACCCGCAGTTTGCCGAAGGCGCGACGCTCGCCCAAACGACCCAGATGTACATCAATGCCCTGGATCACTCCAAGGTGTTCATGCTGGGGCATACGGGGCGCTCGGGCGTGCCGTTCGATATCGATGAGGTGCTGCTGGCGGCCAAGGCCAAGCACAAGATTATCGAGATCAATAACCATAGTCTTGAGCATGGCAACGACACTGAGCATTGGGCCGTATGCCGCAAGATCGCCGAGCGCTGCGCCGAGCTGGGCGTGGGCATTGGCGTGTCGACCGATGCCCACATTGGCATGGCCATTGGCAAGCTCGATCACGCGCGCAAGATGCTCGACGAGATTCACTTCCCGCTGGATTTGATCGTGACACGCGACCGCGAGACGCTGCTTCGCGAGATGGCGGCAGCCGGCGTGTGTGACCTGCGCAAGGGGATGTAGCGGAGTTCATAAGCCAAGCGAAGGGGGCAGTCCAGACGGGCCGCCCCCTTTCTTGTGCCGGTGGATTAGCGGCGCTCGAGGACCGCGACGGTCTCGGTGTGGTCGGTGTGAGGGAACATGTCGACCGGCGTGATCTTGAGCAGGCGATAACCTCCGTCGAGGAGCTGGTGTAGGTCGCGCTCTTGGGTGACGGGATTGCAGCTGATGTAGGTGATGCGGCGCGGTTTGAGTGCGCAGGCGGCTTCGAGGAACTCGGGGGTGGAGCCGGCGCGCGGCGGGTCGATGGAAAGGACATCGATCCGCTCGTTGTTGTCGGCGGCGTCCAAGATGTAATCGGTGGCGTCGTCGGCCATAAACCAAGCGCTGCGGGTGAGTCCGTTGAGCTCGGCATTGCGACGTGCGTCGGCAATGCCCGCCGGGTTGCGCTCCACGCCGAGCAGCATAATGCCGACACCTCTGTCCTGGGTATCCTTCGCGGCGCACAGACCGATGGTGCCGCTACCGCAGTAAGCGTCCATAAGAATGTCACCCTGCTGCAGGTCCATGCCGTCAATCGCGTGCTGATAGAGCAACTCGGTCTGCTGCGGATTGGTCTGGTAGAACGCGGTGGGGGAGATATCGAACTCGCAGCCGAGCAGCTGGTCGCGCATGCATTCGGCGCCATAGACGATACGAGTCTCCTCACCCAAGATGGCATTGCCGGGGCGACCGTTGATGTTCTGAGCGACGGTGACGATATGCGGATCGAGTGCGGCGACAGCCTCAAAGAACTCCTGCGCATGCGGCAGGTCGCGCTGAGCGGTCACGAGGGTGACCATAATCTGGTCGGTACGCCAACCGCAGCGCACGACGGCATAGCGAAGCAGACCGAGATGCTTGTCCTCGTTAAAGGCGGGAATGTGCAGACGTTCGGCCTCGCGCGCGATGCCGTTGAGGATCTGGCGCGCACCGGGGGCCTCGACAGGGCACTCGGGAACGGCGACGATCTTGTGCGTGCCGCGCTCAAAAAAGCCGCAGCGGACAGCGCCCTCCTTGCCGGGAGCAAAGGGGGTGGCAGCCTTATGACGAAAACCACGCGGCGCAGGATACTTGCCCGGGTCGCCCAGGGTAACACCCATACCGCGAATGGGATCAACGGCGATACCCTCGCGCTCACAGAGCTCAGCAAACAGCTCCTCCATAGCAGCCTGCTTGGCCGCCAACTGCTTCTTATAAGGACGATTGAGCGCCGTGCACCCACCACAAGCCCGCATGATGGAACAAGGCGACTTGGGATCCACAGCCTTACGCGCAGACGAAACCGGATCTTTATGCGAGCGCTTGGAGCGAGTCTGAGATGCCTTGTCCTCGCTCCGACGAGAACTGGGGCGCTTGGCCTTAGCCTTGCCCTTCGCCGACTTACCCTTCGCATCCTGAGACGACTTGGATTTCTTAGAAGATTTTTTCTCCTCCGACCCCTCAGCCGCCTCGATCAAAGCACGACGAGCCTTACGCTCCGCACGAGATTCTGCCATCAATAACCCCACTATTAAAGAAAAAGAAAAGTCCGAAGCAATTGTACCGTGCATTTAACGAGCTCGTTTGGAGAGGACGCCTATTTAAGGCCCCGAGCACGTTGTCTCCCGGTTGGGCGGCACCCGGCGCGGAGTTAAATTTGTCGCGAGTTCCGCACGAACAGGAGAGCACTTAATGTGCTCTCCGTCGTGAGCAGGACTGTAGAGCAGCAAATTAAACTCCGCGCCGGGTGCCGCCCAACCGGGTGCCCCAACCTTGTGCTCCATCAAGGTAAAGTGTATGATTCTGATCGTTACATGACTCACTTTACCTAACTAAAGTGCTATCGAGGGGGAATACCATGAATACCGATATGTCTCGTCGTCAGTTTGTTGGTCTAGCCGGCTCGCTTGCCACGGTGCTTGGCCTTGGTCTTGTCGGCTGCGGCGGTGGTGCCGGCAAGGGCTCCGCTGCTGGTTCTGCCGCGGCCAAGGATGTGAAGGGCGCTGCGGAGTCCAAGAAGCTCGTGGTGGGCTTTGATAAGTCCTATCCTCCGTACGGCTTTGTGGGCGACGATGGCGAGTACACCGGCTTTGATCTCGATCTGGCCAAGGCTGTTGCCGATAAGCAGGGCTGGGAGGTCAAATACGAGGCCATCGACTGGGACGCCAAGGATACGCTGCTTAACTCAGGCGCCATCAACTGCATCTGGAACGGCTTTACCATGGAGGGTCGCGAGGACGACTACACGTTCTCCGAGCCGTACATGCTCAATGAGCAGGTGCTCGTGGTCAAGAAGGACGCGGGTATCAAGAGCTGGGACGATCTTGCTGGCAAGACCGTGATTACCCAGACTGATTCCGCTGCGCAGGATGTGCTCGAGGGCGACCAGAAGGATCTGGCCGCGACGTTTGCCACGCTCGATACCATCGGTGAGTACAACACGGCGTTTATGCAGCTCGAGAGTGGTGCGGTCGATGCCGTTGCCTGTGACCTCTCGATCGCCCAGTATCAGCTGGCCGCCAAGCCCGATGCCTATACGCAGCTCGACAAGCCGCTGTCCAGCGAGCACTACGCCGTCGGCTTTAAGAAGGGCGACACCAAGTCGGCCGATGCTGTAACCGAGTCGCTCAAGGCGCTCTACGAGGACGGTACGGTCAAGGACCTGTGCGACAAGTATGCGGATTACGGTCTTTCCTTCGACAACTGGGTTCTCAAATAGCGGCTTTCCCAGGCACCCGATTTTGCCGTTCAAACCGTCGCTTGCGTACATTTAGTACGCGGCGCTCCTCTTTCACGGCAAACCCGGGCACCTGGAAAACCCGCTTTAGCATTGGGTTTGCTGTTCCGTTACTGCGAAAGAGAGGGTAGGTTGTCTATCCAAGTCATGATGCAGATGCTTGGCCAGGGATTCTTGGTCAGCTTGCAGCTGTTTGTGCTGACGTTGCTCGGGTCGATTCCGCTGGGAATCCCCGTGGCGTTTATGCGCATGAGTAAGATCGCGCCGCTTCGTTGGATCGCGCGCATCTATATCTCGGTTATGCGCGGCACGCCGCTGATGCTGCAGATGTTTGCTATCTACTTTGCCCCGTACTACGTCTTCGGCATTTCGCTCACGCCCGATTCCAAGTGGACGGCGTGCGTCGTGGCGTTCATCATCAACTATGCCGGTTATTTTGCCGAGATCTATCGCTCGGGCCTGCAGTCCATTCCGCGCGGTCAATACGAGGCCGCTGAGGTGCTGGGCTATTCGCGTATGCAGACGTTTCTGTATATCGTGATGCCGCAGGTCGCCAAGCGCATTTTGCCGGCGATGGGCAACGAGATCATCACACTGGTCAAGGACACGTCGCTGGCGTTCGCCATCGGCGTGGGCGAGATGTTCTCGACGGCCAAGGCGCTGGTCGCCTCGCAGGTGAGCATGGTGCCGTTTGCGATCGCGGCGCTGATTTACTGGGTCTTTAACTTCGTCGTCGAGATGCTGCTGGGCGCTGCCGAAAAGAAGCTGGACTATTATCATGACTGATTCGTTCCGCCGTTCTAACGAACGGCGGACTGCTCGACGCTGCGCGCGTGTCTGACGGCCAATCTGCTTCTCAAGCCGTCGCTTGCGTACAGAAGTACGCGGCGCTCCTCTTTCGAAGCACATTGTCTCGTCAGCCACACGCTCGCTGACTTCTCAAACACATGGAGGTTCCCGTGTCCGGAACGGTAATGATGATAACGAACGCGCGTAAGGCGTTTGGCGGCAATAAGGTGCTCAAGGATATCTCACTCGAGGTAAAGCGTGGCGAGGTCGTGGCGATTATCGGACCCTCGGGTGGCGGTAAGTCAACGCTGTTGCGCTGCGCTACGCTGCTCGAGACGCTCGACGGCGGCTCGCTCTCGTTTGGCGATCTTGCGGTCGCGACGGACGCGGGCTCAGGCGCGGTCTATGCGAAGGGCGATGTGCCCAAGCAGGCGCGCTCGCGGTTTGGCCTGGTGTTCCAGAACTACAATCTGTTCCCGCACTATACCGTGATGAAAAACATCACCGACGCACCGATCCGCGTGCTCAAGCGCCCGCGCGAGCAAGCGGAGGCCCGTGCACACGAGCTGATTGCGCAGATGGGGCTTACGGGCAACGAGAACAAAGTGCCCTGCGAGCTTTCGGGCGGTCAGCAGCAGCGCGTGAGTATCGCCCGCGCCCTTGCGCTCGATCCGGAAATCTTGTTCTTTGACGAACCGACCTCGGCACTCGATCCCGAGCTGACGGCCGAGGTACTGCGTGTCATCAAGGACCTCGCGGCGCAGAATATGACGATGGTGATCGTGACGCACGCGATGCAGTTCGCGCGTGATGTTGCCGACCGCGTGGTCTTTATGGATGGCGGCCGCATTGTCGAGGAGGGCCCTGCCGAGCAGGTGATCGATCATCCGCGCGAGCAGCGTACGCGCGAGTTCTTGAGCCGTATCGAGGGATAGGCTCGACAGCATATACAGGAATGCCGTCGCAGGTCTTTTGGTCTGCGGCGGTTTTTTATTGACCCCGGAGCGATTTCTCAAAGGCTAAACGACCTGTTTCTCCTCTCGCCGCCTGTATTCATACGCGTGCCGAAAGATGTGCATGGACAGCCGCCCGTGAGGGTAGGGTGGTGGCATAGGACATTTGGAGGGTGAGTCGGCTCGGCTGCCGACCATGCTGCTCCCGGGACGGCACCGACCGCGAACTCTCCCCGTTGGCGTCGCGCATTGCGCGCGACCCTGCAAGGAGGTCATCATGGGTGCTCCCAAGACCGGCAACGTAAGGAACGTGGTGCTCGTAGGCCAAGGCGGGGTGGGCAAGACTTCACTCGCCGAAGCCATGCTCCACCTTTCCGGCAAGACCGCCCGTCTGGGCGGCCACGACGGCACCAAGCCCACACTCGACTATGATCCCGAAGAGGTCAAGCGTGCATTTTCCATTTCGACGACCATCGCGCCGATCGACTGGAAGGGCGCCCGCGTCAACGTGCTCGATGCCCCGTGCTACCCCGATTTTATCGGCGACGCCTTTGCGGCGATGAGCGTCTGCGAGACGGCGCTGTTTGTGGTCGACGCCGAGGCCGGTCCGCAGCCGACGACCGTCAAGCTTTGGTATGCGGCTGAGGACCTTCGCCTGGCGCGCGCGGTGTTTGTGAACCGCCTGTCGCGTCCCGAGGCCAGTTTTGCGACCACCATGGAGCTGCTGCAGGAGCGCTTCGGCACGCGTCTGGGCGCCGTGACCCTTCCCTGGGGCGAGGGCGAGGACTTTGACGGCATCATCGACCTGGTGCGCATGAAGGCGCGCCACTGCAACGGCGCCGAGGCCGTTGAGTCGGAGATCCCCGAGGAGTATCGTGCCCAGGCCGAGGAGGCCCATGACCATCTGTGCGAGCTGGTGGCCGAGGCCGACGACGAGCTGATGATGAAGTACCTGGAAGGCGAGGAGACGCTGACGCAGGAGGAGCTTGAGGGCTTGTTGTCCAAGGCGATCGCCGAGCGCATCTTTGTGCCGGTCTTTGCGGGCGATTGCATTAAGGAGCAGGGCGTCAACTCGCTGATGGACGACATCGCCACGTACTTCCCGGCGCCGACCGACTACGGCGAGATGCCGCTCATCGACGGCGATTCGCTCAAGATCTCGAGCGATGACGACCGCCCGGTGGCGTTTGTGTTTAAGACGCTGGCCGACCCGCAGCAGGGTCGCATCAGCTTTATCAAGGTGCTGACGGGCACGCTTGAGCCGGGCCTTGAGCTCGTCAACGCCCGCACGCGCAAGAGCGACCGTCTGGCTCACCTGTATGTGATGTGCGGCCGCGACATGACCGAGGTCGGTCACGCCTACGCCGGCGATATTATCGTGGCGCCCAAGCTGGCCGCCGAGACGGGCGACACGCTCTCCATTACCGGTAAGGTCGAGGCGGCGGCGTTCAAGTTCCCCAACTCGCAGTACCGCATCGCCATCGAGGCCGAGAACCGCGGCGACGAGGAGAAGCTCTACACGTTTATCGAGAAGGCGTGCAAGGCCGACCCGACCATGAGCATCGACCGCGACGAGGAGACGGGCCAGACCATCATTTCCGCAGTAGGCGAGGCGCAGGTTTCGGTGCTGCTCAACCGTCTGGAGGACCGCACCAAGGTTGCGGCCAAGAGTGTGCCGATCCGCATTCCGTATCGCGAGACCATTCGTCGCACGGCGAGTGCCCAGGGCCGCCACAAGAAGCAGACCGGTGGCGCCGGCCAGTACGGCGACTGCTGGCTGCGCGTGGAGCCGCTCATTGGGCCCGACGGCACGAGCGACGGCTACGAGTTTGTGGACGAGGTCGTGGGCGGCCGCATTCCGCGCTCGCTGATCCCCGCCGTGGATAAGGGCGTCCAGGAGACCATGAAGGACGGCATTATCGCCGGCTATCCGCTCACGGGCATTCGCGTCGCGGTGTACGACGGTTCGTATCACAGCGTCGACTCCAACGAGATGGCGTTCCGCGCGGCGGCTCGCATTGGCCTGCGCAAGGCGTGTGCCGATGCCGATCCGGTGGTGCTGGAGCCCATCGAGGAGATCACCGTAACCATTCCCGAGAGCTACGCCGGCGCCGTGATGGGCGACATCTCGGCCTCGCGCGGTCGCGTGACGGGCATGGAGACCGATGAGCGCGGCGATACCGTGGTCATCGCCCAGGCCCCGCTCGCCGAGCTGACGGATTACTCGACGCGTCTGCGCTCCATAACGCGCGGCACGGGCGACTTTACCATGAAGCCCGCCGGCTACGAGCAGGTTCCCTACGACGTTCAGGCCAAGCTGGTCGAGCGCTATGAGGAGGGCCGCGCTAAGTAGCGTGCGGCTGTCTGGCAAGGTATAGGCGCTGGCAAACGGGCCGTCCCGGCGTGTGTCGGGGCGGCCCGTTTTGATCGCATGCGACGGAAGGGTTGCGGATCATTCTGGTCCGAAGGGCTGCGGGCCAGAATGCTTATTGCCGCTGTGTTATTCCCCGGAGGCCTGATTGCGGCCGGTGGCGTAGTCGATCTGCACGTGGGGCTGCAGGTTGTAACAGTACACGTGGAAGCAGAGCGTCTTGCCGTGATCTTCGACCGATTGCGCCTCCAGACGAACGCCGCGGCAGACGAGTTCCTCTTCGTTGTACATGGGCGTGACGCGGTAGAGCACATGGTTGCCCGTATCGCGGATGTAGTCGAGGATCTGTTCCTCAAAAGGCAGCATGCCCGTCTCGTTGAGATAGCGCGTGCCGGTGAGGAGATTCTTGCGATTGGCGTTTTCGCCGCAGAGCGACCAGGCGATGAGATGGCAGCGGTTGTAGAGGCTCTCGCCCGGAATAAAGTCGTAGCGCTGCTGGTGCCAGCCGGCGGGGTGGATGCGCGAGATGTCGCCGCGCTTGCCCCGGCCGAGCGATTCGGGACCCACGCAGGCAAGTGCTTTGCGGGTGCGTCCCAGGCTGTCGAGCTTAGAGAACTTTTTAAAGCAGCCTTCTTCGGTTGCCCGTTCGTATTCGGTGAGCGTAAACGACGGCGTGCCCAGCGCGTGGGTGCTGTTGGCGCGCAAGGCGACATAGGGGTTGCCCGCATAGTCGGGAATGCTGCTGAGATATACGCCGCGCGCGCGGTCGAGGTCGGGGTTTTCGACCTCGTCGATGGGGGTGACGGAGCCGTCCGGGTCGGTGTCGCCGCCGGTGTCGGTTGTGGTGGCCTCGGAGCCATCACCGGCGTCCGGGCCGCCTTCGGAGTCCACGGAGCTTGCCGTTCCCGATTCGAGTCGGGCGACCAGATCGGCCTCGTCTTCGGTGCGGCTAGGGCTTTCATTTTGCTTTTCGGCTAGAGCCGCCGCCTGCTCGTCACTTTGCGGCGACAACAGCTTGGGAGCTCCGTCGAGCGATCCCGTAAACAGCGCAAACCCCAGCACCACGGCGGTGCCGATGGAAAGTACTTGCTTATAGGCGGACTTGCGCGACATGGAGGCTCCTGGCTAGACGGTTGGGAATCTACCAGTCTAGCAGGTGCCATCGCAGGTCATTCGATCGAACAAATACTTAAGATTTGGGACAAACACTCCTGATTACTTTGTCCCGCGGTCTAGATCGAGGTGGAGTCGAGCCAGTTGAGCTTGCACTCGAGGATGCGCTGCTCGCCGGGTTCGCTGCTGCCGTCAAGCAGGGCGAGCAGCATCTCGGCCGCCTCGCGGCCTTCCTGGTCGACGGGCTCGATGATGGTGGAGACGGTGGGCGTGGTGAGATTGGTCCAATCCTCGCAGTTGAGTCCCAAAAGGCCGATTTGCTGTGGAATCAGATGGGCCATAGGCTGAAGCGCCTTGTAGACACGGGGAAGTGCCCATTGGTTTTGTACAAAGATAAGCGTGCGCTTGGCGGGATTGAACTTGTACTTAAAGTACTCGGTGAGTTCGCTGATTGACGGCTTGTTGTGGTCGATGGGGATGGCTTTGTAGAGCTGCCCGTTTGCGGCCAGCGCCTCGGCATAGCCCTGGAAACGCTCCATGCGGGTGCGCATTTCGGTCATATTGGCGGCGATGGAAAAGAAATCTTCGTAGCCGGCATCGAGAAGCGCCTGCGTGGCGTTGTATACGCCGTCGTAGAGGTTGGTTTTTATCCAGCTGGTGCCCGGGCTATAGATGGCCGCATCGAAGAAGACGACCGGCTTGCCGGCGCGCCTAATGCGGTCGTGGACGGCTTTGAAGTTTGCCGTGGGCTGGATGATAAAGCCATCGACGCCCAACGAGAGCATCTTTTCGACGTACATGAGCTCGGTGTCGGGATCGAAGTTGCTCGTGCAGACGACCGTCTGGTAGCCCGCAGGGAGCATGACCTGTTCCATGCCGTTGAGGACAAGTCCTGCCCACTTGTTGGTGTTATCCAAAATGATAATGGCGATGACGTGGGTTTGTTTGCCGGTGAGCGTCTGCGCCTGCGCGTTGGGAACGTATCCGAGTTCCTTGATGACGCGCGCAATCTTCGCCTGCGTTTTCTCGCTGAGCTTATCCCGTTTGTCGTTGAGGTAGTACGAGACGCTTGCCGTTGAGGTCCCAGCCTCGCGAGCGACGTCTGCAATCGTAACGCGCTGTTTTGCCACAGCGACTCCTTCCGACAGATGAACGTTTCCCGGCTTGGTGCTTTGAGTTTTGGGCGCGGGTGCTTCTCCTGTTGGCGCCCCCTCCCGCCCTTCATGAGTATGCAACAATGCGGCGCTTGCGGGCCACCTAAATCCAAGACAGATATATGAGTTTGCCGTCCACCGAGAAAATCAAATACTTCTTGACTTTTTAAATCGAGGTTAAAAACGCAGGATTCAATTTTGGTTAAACGCATAACCAAAGAGCATAACCAACGCTCTGACCTGCGCGTTTACCGAAATGAGCTGGCATTAAGAAAAGTGAGCACCTATATTGGTCTTGTCGAAAAGACAGCAAGTCCAAACGGCAGGGGATGCTCCGGAGGCCTCCGCAAACGGTGTCTTGCGCACGCAACTCTATGAAAAGAGGGAAGCAATGAAGATCGTAGGCGTTGCCGCCTGTACCGTGGGAATCGCCCACACGTATATGGCCCAGAAGGCGATTCAGGATGAATGCGCCGCTCGTGGCATCGAGTGCAAGGTCGAGGCTCAGGGTGGTCTGGGCATCGAGAATGAGCTCACGCAGGAAGACGTGGACTCCGCCGACCTGGTCCTTGAGTCCGTCGATGTGGGCGTCGAGAACGAAGATCGCTTTGAGCAGAAGATGGCCGAGGGCAAGTTCCTGAAGGTCGGCACTTCCGACGTGATTGCCGATCCGGTCAAGATCATCGACCAGGCTGTCGAGATCATCAAGGCGACGGGTGGCGCCGTTGACGCGCCCAAGGCCGAGGCCAAGGCAGAGAAGAAGGCCGTCTCCGCTGCCCCGCAGGCCCCGACACCGGCGTCCAAGCAGTCCATCTTTGCCGATCCTGGTAAGACGCTGCTCAATGCATTCAATACCGGCGTTTCCTATTTTATCCCCATCGTCGTTATCGGTGGCGTGTTCCTTGCATTCTCGTTGGCATCCGGCACCGCCGGCGCCAGCGGCATGGAGGTCACCAACCCACTGATGGTGAGCCTTAACACCATCGGCATGGCCGGCATCTCCATGATGATCCCGGTGCTTGCGGCATACATCGCCTACTCGATGGCCGGCAAGCCCGCACTTGCCCCCGGTTTTGTCTTGGGCTATCTGGTCAACAACGCCGTCGTCACCCCGAGCGGCAACAGCGTTTCGACCGGCTTCTTGGGTGCCATGATCATGGCCGTCATCTGCGGCTACTTTGTCCGCTGGATGAAAACCTGGAAGGTCAACAACACCATCCAGACCATCATGCCGATCCTGATCATCCCGATTCTGACCTCGCTCGTCCTGGGCATGGCCTACATCTACATCTTGGCCACGCCGCTTGGCTTTGTGATGGACTGGCTCACCAGCGTGCTCGGTAGCCTGCAGGGCGGCTCCGCCGTCGTCCTGGGCCTGGTCATCGGCGTTATGACCGCCTTCGATATGGGTGGCCCCATCAACAAGACCGCCTCGACCTTTACCATGGCCATCATGGCCTCCGGCATCTATGGCCCCAACGGCATGTTCCGCGTCGCCGTCGCCATTCCCCCGATCGCTTGCGGTCTTGCCGCGCTCATCGCCAAGAACAAGTTCGATGACGCTGACCGCCAGATGGGTATCTCCGCACTGTTCATGGGCTGCATCGGTATTACCGAGGGCGCTATTCCCTTCGCGGTCAAGGATCTTGGCCACACTCTGCCCGGCATCTGCATCGGCTCTGCCGTGGGCGCCGCTCTCGCCGCCTTCCAGGGCATCGACTGCTACGTTCCGCACGGCGGCTTTATCGTCGCCCTGGCCACGAACAACGTCGCGCTGTTCTGCCTGGACATCGTGATCGGCTCCGTGGTCGCCGCCGCGATCCTGATCGCCATGAAGCCCAAGCTTGACAAGCAGGCTAAGTAAACCTTAAAGGACTCCGGTTGCGCGGAGGACTGGATTTGACTCCGCGTAACCGCCCCTAAACAACAAAATCCATCCGCACTGAAAGGGCTCGAACCCGGGCCCCAGGGAACTTTTGTCAAAAATCCTTAGGAGAAGGAGAACAAAATGTCCAATCTCACCATCCGCCAGGCCGTTCAGGGCATGCTCAAGCTGCAGGATAGCGGCGACCACGCAACCATGGTCGGCATTGGCCCCATGAGCCCCAATCTGATCCAGGCCGTGTTCGAGCTTGCCCGCGATGAGGACTTTCCGCCCATGTTCATCGCCAGCCGCAACCAGGTCGATATGGACGAGATGGGCGCCGGCTACGTGAACGGTTGGGACCAGACGCGCTTTGCCGCCGACATCAAGAAGGTCGCCGACGAGGTTGGCTACACCGGTCCGTACTACCTGTGCCGCGACCACGGCGGTCCGTGGCAGCGCGATGAGGAGCGCAACGCCCACCTGCCCGAGGATGAGGCCATGGAGCTCGCTCGCAAGTCCTTTGTCGCCGACATGGAGGCCGGCTTCGACCTGCTGATGGTGGATCCGACCAAGGACCCCTATCAGATCGGTAAGGTCATCCCGCTCGATGTGGTGCTTCGCCGCACGATCGACCTCATCGACTATCTTGAGCAGTATCGCCGCGAGCACAATCTGCCCGAGGTCGCATATGAGGTCGGCACCGAGGAGACCAACGGCGGCCTGACCTCCACCGACAAGTACGAGGAGTTCATCTCTCAGCTGCAGCCCGAGCTCGAGAAGCGCGGATGCCCCATGCCCACCTTCATCGTCGGCCAGACCGGCACCCTTACCCGCTGGACGGAGCAGGTTGGCCACTACAACTTTAAGAACGCTCGCGAGCTTGCCGATATGGCCAAGCGCTACGGCGTGGGCCTGAAGGAGCACAACGCCGACTACTTGGATGATGCGACGCTGCTCGAGCACATCCCGGCTCACGTGACGGCCTCCAATGTCGCCCCCCAGTACGGCACCGAGGAGACCCGCGCTTACCTCAAGCTCTGCGCTACCGAGCAGATCCTGGTCGACAACGGCCTGTGCGACGATCCCTCCGACCTGTATCACACGCTGCTGGTCAAGGCCATCAAGACCGAGCGTTGGCGCAAGTGGATGACCGGCGACGACGTCAACCTGCAGGTCGACGACATCCTTGCCGACGATGAGCTCAGCCTGAAGATCCTGGATGTTTCCGGTCACTATGCATTCAACGACCCCGAGGTCAAGGAACAGGTCGAAAAGCTCTACCGCAACCTCGCCACTCAGGACATCGACGGCAAGCGCTTTGTGGTCGAGCACATCAAGCGCCCGATCAAGCAGTACGTCGTGGGCCTGAATCTTAAGGGCGTCACGACCCGCATCGAGAAGGCTCTTGCCGAGTAAGTAGCTTTTCCTACGCGACGCCGGGTCTGGGGCATGTCCCAGCCACAGGCCCGGCACACGCTGTGCGGACATCTGCCGGGCAATCTGGCGCTCAAACCGTCGCTCGCGTACCAAAGTACGCTTCGCTCCTCTTTCGCGCCACCTTGCCACGGCAGCTGCCCGCTCGCTGGCTTTGGTTCAACCAGCGATTTGATTACTAGCCATTCCTTCGAAGGGGTTCACCATGAAGTTCTTTATCGATACCGCCAACCTGGACGAGATCGCCGAGGCCAAGAGCTGGGGCTGCCTGGCCGGTGTTACCACCAACCCGTCCCTGTACGCCAAGACCGGCGGCAAGCTTGCCGACTTTGAGCCGCATATGCTCAAGATCGCCGAGCTCTGCGATGGCCTGCCCGTTTCCGCCGAGTCAACCGCCACTACGGCCGAGGGTATGATCGAGGAGGGAAAGCGCCTTGCCGCCCTCGCCCCCAACATCGTGGTCAAGCTTCCCGTGTGCGAGGCCGGCCTCGCCGCCTGCCGTGCGCTGGCCGATGCGGGCGTGCGCGTCAACATGACGCTCGTCTTCTCGCCGACGCAGGCCCTTATGGCCGCCAACGCCGGCGCCCGCTACATCAGCCCGTTCGTCGGTCGTTTCGACGACATCGCCGAGGACGGTATCTCGCAGCTCGACAACGTCGTGACCTGCATTAAGAACTACGACTGGACGGGCAAGAACGTCGACGACACCGTCGAGATCATCACCGCCTCGGTCCGCACGCCCAACCACGTGACCCAGGCCGCGCTGCTCGGCGCCGACATCGCGACCGTGCCCATGGCAGCCCTTAAGAAGTGCCTGCACCATCCGCTGACCGATCAGGGCCTCGCGAGCTTTGAGGCCGACTGGCAGAAGGTTGTCAGCGCCCAGTAACGATGGCTTCGCCTGCCTGGCATTTGTCCATGCCGGGCAGGCGCGCTCAAGAGAGGAATTCCCTATGACCAATCAGGAGCTGGCGAAGGTTGCCAACGAGGTCAGGAAGGGTGTCGTGACGGCGGTTCATGCTGCCAAGTCGGGACATCCGGGCGGATCGCTTGGCGCTGCCGACATCATGACCTATCTCTACTTTGCAGAGATGGATGTCGACCCGGCGGATTCGCGTCGCGCCGACCGCGACCGCTTCGTGCTTTCCAAGGGCCACTGCGCCCCCGCCCTCTACGCCGTGCTTGCCGAGCGCGGGTTCTTCGGCAAGGAGGAGCTCGAGACGCTCCGTCATATTGGCAGCCGTCTGCAAGGCCACCCCAATATGAACGACACCCCGGGCGTTGACATGTCCACCGGCTCGCTCGGACAGGGCATTTCCGCTGCTGTTGGAATGGCGCTTGCCGCCAAGCACTGGGGCGACAGCTACCGTGTCTACACGCTGCTGGGCGACGGCGAGTGCGAGGAGGGACAGGTGTGGGAAGCGGCCATGTTCGCCGGTAACCACGCGCTCGACAACCTTGTGGCGGTCGTCGACCACAACGGCCTGCAGATTGACGGAACGATCGACGAGGTCAACTCGGCGATGCCGCTCGCAGATAAGTTCCGCGCCTTCAAGTGGCATGTGATCGAGCTAGCCGACGGCAACGACATGGAGCAGATCGCAGCTGCTTTCGCCGAGGCTCGCAAGGTGAGCGGCGCGCCTGTAGCCATCATCGCCGAGACGGTGAAGGGCAAGGGCGTCTCCTTTATGGAGAACCAGGTGGGCTGGCATGGCAAGGCGCCCAACGACGAGCAGTTCGAGCAGGCTATGGCCGAGCTCGCGGCAGCAGGGGAGGAGCTCTAATGGCAGAGGTCAAAAAAGTCGCCACGCGCGTAAGCTACGGCGAGGCGCTTGTCGAGCTGGGCAACGAGCGCGATGACTTCGTGGTTCTCGATGCCGACCTGGCGGCCGCCACGCAGACCGGCAAGTTTAAGGCCGCCCATCCCGAGCGCTTCTATGATGCCGGCATCGCCGAGAGCAACCTGATGGGCCTTGCCGCCGGCATCGCGACCACGGGCCGCGTTGCCTTCGCGAGCACCTTTGCCATGTTTGCCGCCGGTCGCGCCTACGAACAGGTCCGCAACTCCATCGGCTACCCGCATCTCAACGTCAAGATCGGCGCTACACACGCGGGCATTTCGGTGGGTGAGGATGGCGCCACGCACCAGTGCTGCGAGGACATCGCGCTCATGCGCACGATCCCGGGCATGACCGTGGTCGTCCCCGCCGACGATGTCGAGGCCCGCGCCTGCGTGCGCGCCGCCTACGAGTTTGAGGGACCGGTCTACATGCGCTTCGGCCGCCTGGCGACGCCGGTCATCAACGACCGCGAGGACTATGAGTTCAAGATTGGTCGCGGCGTGGTCGTGCGCGAGGGGTCCGATGTGACCATCGTCGCCTGCGGCCTTATGGTCGCCGAGGCGCTTGCCGCTGCCGAGGCGCTCGCCGCCGATGGCATCGATGCCGAGGTTATCAACATGCACACGATCAAGCCGCTCGACGAGCGCCTGGTTGTCGCCAGCGCAAAGAAGACCGGTCGCGTGGTCACCGCCGAGGAGCATTCGATTATCGGCGGTCTTGGCGAGGCGGTTGCCTCGGTGCTTGCCGAGCAGCATCCGGTGCCGATGCGTCGCGTCGGCGTGCGCGATGTGTATGGCGAGTCTGGCCCCGCGGTCGATTTGCTGCACAAGTACGGTTTGGATGCCGACGGCATCGAAGCCGCGGTCAGGTCCGTGCTGTAAGGAGGGTTTTCCATGGGATTTGTATCTGCCAATCAGGTGACGATCGGACATGCTGCCGCCTCGCGCGAGGATGCTCTGCATTATTTGTCCGAGCAGGCTGTTGAACTTGGCTTTGCCGATGACGCGTCTGCCGTAGAGGCCGCCTTTATTGCTCGCGAAAATGAGGCCGAGACCGGTCTTGTCGCTGGCTTTGCCGTTCCGCATGCCAAGAGCGATGCGATTCATACGCCGGGCGTGGCCGTGCTCAAGTTGGCCGAGCCCGTTGAGTGGCCGAGCTTTGACGGCGTTCCCGTCGATGTCGCGCTTGCGCTGTATGTTCCCGCTGGCGAGGCTGGCACCACGCATTTGCGCCTGCTTTCCAAGGCGGCCGTGATGCTGATGGACGCTGGTTTCCGCGACAAGGTGCGCGAAAGCACCGACCCCGTAGAGATTGCCGAGCTTATCAACGCCGGCCTCGAGGGCTAGAACGGGTTCTCCGTTCCATTAATCGATCCTTCTCCAAGGAAAAGGGCCGCGACGCCATAAGCGCAGCGGCCCTGCTTGCGTTTGCCCAGATAAAACCGACCAAAATAAACCTATAGGTTACGCCGTTTTACAAACGGCGTAACTGCTTGGCGCTGCGCAGGCCCCGGGCACGGCAATCTGACGTTCAGCTTCACGGGCGCGACCAAAAGGTCAGCGCCCGCTTGTTTCACGTCACCTTGCCGCACCCGGAACTCGCTCGCTCACTTATGCTCAACCTGAATTAGTTAATTTAGGGCGGGGCTTTTTTGACTAGTTGGGCAACTAGGCTGGCGCAAATAGTCAAAAAGTCCCGTCCAAAAAGACCGATCTGGTGTCGCGCCACAAAAACGGCCTATCTACTACGTTTGACCCGCACCGGTCGACCATGGCCGTGTTTTCTGAAAATCGGTAAGCCGTCTACCTGCGGTTTTAATTTCGTGTTTTTCGGCATGGTCGAGGGTGGCCAGTGAAACGTAGTAAATAGGCCCATTTCGTGGCGAGCAGTCCGATTCACGGTTCAAGGCAACCGGCTTCGAATGATCATTTGGAAGTTGCGGTGGAATAGTTCCTGTTTGGGCGCAAAAAGCCGTTAAACAGGAACTATTTCACCGCAACTTATTGGGCGTTGCTTATTGATTCATGGCTCCGTGGATGTAGGGGGTTACCTCGGGGGAGATGTGGCCGCAGCCTAGGTTGCGTAGGGCGGATTCGATGGCGGCGGGCAGCGGGGTTTTGCCTTCGGCGTCGACTGGGGTGCCACCGAGGGCGGCAATCTTGGCGACGTCGGACGGGGCTGCCTCGATATGCATGCAGCCGCCGACCAGGCGCGCGCGGACCTGCGAAAGGTCAAGGTCGTGCAGGTAATCCTCGCAGGCGCGAATCAGGTCGACCTTCTCGCGCGTAAGCTTCTCGCCCGTGGGGATGCGCGTGGCAAGGCAGGCGCCGGCGGGTAGGTTCCAAACGGGATAGCCCCATGCGCGCAGCAGCTCGCGCTCCTCTTCCTTGGTAAAGCCGACCTCCATAAGAGGCGAGCGCACGCCGAGCTCCTCGGCGGCACGCATGCCGGGGCGGTAGTCGCCGCGGTCGCTCGCGTTGCTGCCGTCGATGACGGTGGGGAAACCCAGTGACTTGGCGTGGTTGACGATGGCGGTGAAGCCGGCGCGCTTGCAGTGATAGCAGCGGTCGGCGTCATTGCAGGCAACCTGGGGAAGCTGGAGCTGGTCAACCGAAAGATTAAGCACCGGAAGCTTAAAATGCGGGCCCTCATCGGCTTGTCCGTCAACAGATCGCTCAAACGAAGCCTGCTCGGGCGTGCCGATGAGCGGCGTGGTGAGATGGACGAGAAGGGTGTTGGCGGGCATGGTGCGGGAGCAAACGGCGGCCAAAAAGCTGCTGTCGACGCCGCCGGAAAAGCCGATGGCGACGCGTCCATATGCCAAAAGCAGCTGCTCGAGCGCTGCGAGTTTGTTCTGAAGCTCCTCTGCGGGTGCGGTGGTGTTTGAAAGCATGAAACGTTCCTTACAGTTGAAAGCTCGGACGAAACTATAATCCTACCGAGCCGCTCGCCATAAGACTTCTATCTATGTAACGAAAGTGCAATATGTATATACGTTATATACAAGTTCGTAAAGTGCGGTAGAGTAGCGGCAATGCAAGCCAATGGGGGGGGACCGAAATGATCAAGGCTGTCATTTTTGATATGGATGGAACGCTGGTCGACACCGAGCGACTGGGTATTAAGGCGTGGAAGGCGGGCGCTGCCGAGCTGGGGCTCGCGATTGATGACACGCTGATTCATCAATTTATCGGTCGCACACTGCCCGATGTCATGGACATCCTTGAGGCGCATTACGGCAGCAGAGAAACCGCCGAGGCGCTCTATCATCGCCACAAGGAGATTCGCGACGAGATGGTCAAGACCGATCTGGAGCTTAAGGCCGGCGCTGCCGAGTGCATAGACGAGCTGCTGGCTGCGGGCTATCACGTGGGCCTTGCAACGTCGTCGCGCCTCGTTACGGCCGAGCGCAACCTTAAGATGGTCGGCCTCTTTGACAAGTTTGAGACGGTGACTTGCGGCGAGGACGTCGTGCACGGCAAGCCCGATCCCGAGATGTATCTGCTTGCCTGCGAGCGCGCGGGCTTTGCCCCCGAGGAATGCGCCGTGGTCGAGGACTCACGCAACGGCTGTGTTTCGGGCATTACAGCCGGCTGCCATGTCTTTGCCGTGCCCGATATCGTCCCGCTGCCGCAGGACGTTGTGGATGGCTGTGATGCCGTGCTCGACACGCTGTTCGATCTGACGGCGGCGGTCAAGGCCGTGCGCTAAAGGTAGGCGCCCAGGTTGATGGCGGTGGCTTCGGCGTGGTTGCTTGCCTGGGTGCTGGCGCGTTCCAGCAGGAACGGCCGCACGAGTTCTTGGCGGTTGATGTCCTCGATGGCTGTGACCGCGGTGACGGTGCGCGCTGCAGAGCCGATGCGGACGTGCTTGGTCTTTGCCGGCGCCTTGTTCTCGATTTGCTCCATGAGCAATTGAACACCCTTGCGGCCAATTTCGTAGCCCGGCGGCGCCACGGTGGTAAGGGGGACCGACCCGCTCCAGGCAAGTGGATTGCCGTCGCAGCCGGCCACGCGGACCTGCTCGGGGACGGAGATGCCTTTGTCTATCAGCGCCGAGATAACGCCCGACGCCAGTACGTCGGTCAGGCCGATGACAAAATCGGGGCGCTCGTCGCCGGAGCGCTCGGCAATCTGGGCGCCGATGCTGTAGCCGTCGGCAGCGGTATTCCATTCGCCGGCGTCGATGACTTCGATCTTGATATCGGGGTACAGGGCAAGGGCCTTGTGGATGCCAAGTACGCGCAGGGTGAGCTGCATAAATGCCGCTCTGCCCACAACGGTGATATGGCGTGCGCCACGAGCAACGGCGAGCTCGGCGATAATGCGCCCCTGTGCCTCGTTGTCGGCGGCTACGTAATAACCGGGTTCGGAACAGTGGATGTCCAGATGGACAATCGGCACGGGCATCTTGGTCATAGCGGGGTGCCAGTCGGGGGACGCCATGGGCTGAACCATGACGCCGGACATCTGCGTGCCCATAAAGTAGCGCAGGTAATGGTCCTGGAGAATGCCGTCGTTATCGGCGTTGGCGATGAGCAAGTCATAGCCGTGCTTGCGTGCCTCGTTGTGGGCACCGCTGGCAATCTGGAGCGAAAAGCCGTGATCGAGACGGGGGAGGACCAGGCCAAAGGACTTGGTGGTGCCGCCTGCGAGCTGACGGGCACTTTGGTTGGGCAGGTAGCCAAGGCGATTGATGGTCTCGTTGATGAGCTTGAGGGTCTCGGGGCGCAGCTTTTCGGGATGGTTGAGCGCGTTGGAAACCGTGCCCAACGAAACCCCGGCCTCGCGCGCGACGTCGCTGATTTTTACCTTTGCCATAGCGGCCCCTTTGATGCGTTTCAAGTACAAGCCAGATTGTAGCATCCCAAACCTACCAAAAAGGGACAGGTTTATTTTGGCAGGTTTTATCTGGGGAAACGCCGTTGCCAGCGCGGCCACCACGAAGGGGGCAGACACCTTTGTGGTGGTTTGAGCTGCCTGGGCCTTCAATTGTCTCGATCTGTAACACCTGGACGGCAAAACCGGCTCTACCTGTTACAGATCGAGACATAGTGCAGGGGCCGAACTGTAATGTCTCGATCTGTAACACTAAGCCGGCTTCCGGAGCCCCAGATGTTACAGATCGAGATCTTTCGCTGGGACAGAGCGCCGCCCCGGTCCAAACCACCACAAAGGTGCCTGTCCCCTTTGTGATGGTTTGGGGCGGCTGGACGTGTGTGCATCGGGTGGTATCTAAGTTGAGATACCACTTCTGGTATATCAGCTTGCGTTTGCGTGAGTACAATACTCGAACGTTGTACGTCTCAGCGCCCCTTGTGCGTGGACGTCTTGCAGTCACGCGAACGAAGGGATTTATCTTATGTGCGGAATCGTCGGCTACACCGGCTCTGATATTGCAAAGAACATCCTGATCACGGGCCTCAAACGTATGGAGTATCGCGGCTATGACTCCTCGGGCGTCGCGCTCGAGGTGGGCGAGGGCGCCGCGGCGCGCCTCGACGTCATCCGCCGCGTGGGCAAGGTCGCGGGCCTGGAGAGCGAGCTTTCCAACATCGACAGCGACGCTACCTGCGGTATCGGCCACACCCGTTGGGCCACCCACGGCAAGCCCTCCGTCGCTAACGCTCATCCCCACACCAGCTGCGACGGTCGTATCGCCATCGTCCACAACGGCATCATTGAGAACTTCGCCGAGCTGCGCGAAGAGCTGGAGGGTCGCGGCCACCACTTTAAGAGCGAGACCGATACCGAGGTCTTCGCGCATCTGATCGAAGAGGCTTATGCCGAGACGCACGACCTGATGGCCTCCGTGCGCGAGGCTTGCACCCACGCGGTCGGCGCCTATGGTCTGGCCGCCGTGTGCGCTGACGAGCCCGGCGTGATCGCCGTGGCCCGCAAGGATTCCCCGATCGTAGTCGGCGTGGGCGAAACCGGCTCCTATGTTGCTTCCGATGTCATCGCGCTCATCGACGCCACCCGCGATGTCGTGGTGCTTGAGGACGGTCAGTTTGCCAAGCTCACGCCCGCAGGCGTCGAGTACACCGACGAGGCCGGCAACGTTATCGAGCCCAAGGTTACCCACATCGACTGGGACCTGGACATGGCAGAAAAGGGTGGCTACCCCGACTTTATGCTCAAGGAAATCCACGAGCAGCCGCGCGTCGTGCGCGATACGCTGGTGGGCCGTATGACCCCCGCCGGCGAGCTCGATATCGATGAGCTGGGCCTGTCCCTCGAGGAACTCAACGACATCGACCGCGTCTACGTGATCGCTTGCGGCACCAGCTATCACGCTGGCCTCATCGCCAAGAACCTTATTGAGGGCTGGGCTCGCATCCCCACTGAGGTTGAGGCGGCCAGCGAGTTTCGCTATCGCAATCCCATCATCACGCCGACGACGCTTGTCGTGGCTGTGTCCCAGTCGGGCGAGACGGCCGACACCCTTGCCGCCATTCGCGACGCGCGCATCAAGGGTGCCAAGGTCTTCGGCATCACCAACGTGGTGGGCAGCCCGGTGGCGCGTGAGAGCGACGGCGTCATCTACACCAAGGCCAACAAGGAGATTGCGGTCGCCTCGACCAAGAGCTTTATCGGCCAGGTCGTGAGCCTGACGCTGCTGGCCCTGCTGCTGGCGCAGGTCAAGTACCGCTTGACCACCAAGCAGGCGCGCATGCTGTTCCGCGAGCTTTCCGATACGGCCGAGCAGATTCAGTGGATTTTGGATACCCAGACCGAGGCCGTGCATGAGGCCGCCCTGCTGTGCAAGGACGCGCAGTCGGCGCTGTTCGTGGGCCGCGGCATGGGTGCCGCTATTTCCTACGAGGGCGCGCTCAAGCTCAAGGAGGTCAGCTACCTGCACGCCGAGGCCTACGCCGCCGGCGAGATGAAGCACGGCCCCATTGCCCTGATTGACCCGGGCTTCCCTGTCATCGCTGTGGCCACCAAGAGTGCCACCTACGACAAGACCGTGTCGAACCTTATGGAGTGCAAGGCGCGCGGTGCCAAGGTCATCGTCGTTGCCACC
The DNA here is from genome assembly GCA_934630375.1 of uncultured Collinsella sp. Lineage (GTDB taxonomy): Bacteria > Actinomycetota > Coriobacteriia > Coriobacteriales > Coriobacteriaceae > Collinsella. Next base: position 11,623 of record CAKTVQ010000014.1, on the reverse strand, counting down.
GAGGGCGACGAGGAGATCAACAAGATCGCCGACTGCATCATCCGCGTGCCGGCAGTCCGCGACGTGTTCAGCCCCATCACGGCGAGCGTTCCTCTGCAGCTGCTCGCCCGCGAGGTCGCCATCCTGCGCGGCTGCGACGTCGACCAACCTCGTAACCTGGCGAAAAGCGTTACTGTCGAGTAGTTGGTTCCGCCGTTCTAACGACTAAGGCCCGGCTCCGCGTCATCAGACGGAGCCGGGCCTTTTTGTACGGAGAAACTACCACAAAGGTGCCTGTCCCCTTTGTGGTAGTTTTGGCAGGTTAGCGGAGCTTGCTGGTCTCGAAGTACTCGGGGAACTGGTCCAGAACCTCGGTTTGGTTGCGGAACATCATATGCAGGTGCTTGCTGACTAAAAAGCTCGCTTCGATGGGGTCGCGACCGGCGATGGCGCGGCGAATCTGCTTGTGCTCGTTCACGATGTCCTGATTGTCGAGAACCTGCGTGGCGGCGCGCAGCCAGCGGAAGCGCTCCAGGTCGGCATTGGTCTCCTCGAGCCACGACCACACGGTGCTGCGGCATGCGATGCTAAAAATCATGTGATGCATGAGGTTGTCGCTCAAAAAGAAGCCGATGCGATCCTCTTCGGCCATGGCCTTTTCCTGCAGCGCGATGGCGCGGTCGAGCTGCTCGATGCCTGCCGAGGTGGCACGGGCGCAGCACTCCACAATTACCTGCTTTTCCAGGTGCTCGCGAATGTAGCAGGCACTCTCGGCAAGGGTGAGGTTGATGGGCGAGACATAGGTGCCACTTTGGGGCACGGTACGCACCAGGCCTTCCTGCGCCAAACGAACCAAAGCCTCGCGCACGGGGGTGCGCCCCATATCTAGGTCGTCGCAAAGCTGCTTGACGCCTAGCTTTTCGCCCGGCTTGTAGTCAAGGTAGACGATTTTGCGTCGAATGGTGTGGTAGGACTGGTCTTGTAGGCTTGTTTCTTGCTCGCCGACGTGCATCGATTCTTCCATAGTGCCTCGCAACCGTTCTATCAAACTCATATGTCAGTTGTTTATTATGCCGCGAATCAGCTCTCCGCGGTGAGTAATTCGACTGTCGCCCGAGAACTATTGCGGCATCTTCGTCGTTGTTTGCGCGAGACTGTGCTCGATGTTGCCGTATCATAAGCCGTCGCAAACGTGAAATAGAAAGAAGGAATCCCATATGCAACTGGCGAATATCGTACGCGAGCGCTGGAAGGGCGTCTTGTTCTGCCTGATCATCGCTATCCCCGCGACGTTGCTCGGCAAACAGATTGAGGTGGTCGGCGGGCCGGTATTTGCCATCCTCTTCGGCATGGTCCTGGCGCTTGTTTTTCCCAAGAATCATCGCGAACAGCTCGCCGCCGGTGTCACCTATACGTCTAAAAAAGTCTTGCAGTACGCGGTTATCCTGCTTGGCTTTGGCATGAACCTCTCCCAGATTCTGTCCAAGGGCGCCCAGTCGCTGCCGATTATCGTGGCGACGATCTCGACCTCGCTTGTCATCGCCTTTGTGCTCTGCCGCGTTATGAACGTGCCGGGCAAGATCGCGACGCTTGTGGGTGTGGGTTCGTCGATTTGCGGCGGTTCGGCCATCGCCGCGACCGCACCCGTCATCGATGCCGACGATCGCGAGATTGCCCAGGCTATTTCGGTCATCTTCCTGTTTAACGTTATCGCGGCGCTCGTGTTTCCAACGCTCGGCGGTATGCTCGGGCTGACCAACGAGGGCTTTGGCCTGTTTGCCGGCACCGCCATCAACGACACCTCATCGGTAACGGCTGCGGCGAGCGCCTGGGACAGCATGCATCCCGGCGCCAATGTGCTCGAGAGCGCCACGGTGGTCAAGCTCACCAGGACGCTGGCCATCATTCCCATCACGCTGGCGCTTGCTTGCTGGCAGATGCATCTGGCGCGCAAGGCCGGTGGCGACGCCAAAAGCACGTTCTCCCTCAAACGCGCGTTTCCCATGTTTGTGCTGTTCTTTGTGCTGGCGAGCGTGATCACCACGGTGTTTCAGCTTCCCGCGTCCTTTACGGCGCCCATCAAGGAGCTGTCGAAGTTCTTTATTGTGATGGCCATGGCGGCTATTGGTTTTAATACCGATATCGTCGAGCTGGTCAAAAAGGGCGGCAAGCCCATCGCGCTGGGCTTTTGCTGCTGGATTGGCATTGCGTGCATGAGTTTGGGAATGCAGCACGTGCTGGGAATCTGGTAGAGAAGTAGCTTATCTGCGTGCTGCGTGCTGCGTGCTGGTGAGCGCATGCCTGCGGTGGAGCGATAGGAGCTCTTGCGGGTATGGCTTGTCCGCAGGTTTATAAGTCCCGAAGAGCTCTTATCGCCCCGCCAGGATGGCGATGCGGGGCAACACCTATACTCGCAGGACGGCGCTTTCTGCCCTATAGTGTTTGGTGAGCAATATCGTTCAATTTTGAAACACTTGAGATGCCAAGCCACAGATAAGGGTCGTGGCTGGAGACGGGGCGAACCATGGACAGCGATGCCAAGCTGAACATCTTGACCGAGGCCCTGGCTGCTGCCGGGGCCTCGGCATTGGCAATCGATGCGCGTGGGGACGTCGCGATTTCGACCATGAATGACGCGGCGCTTGAGCGGGGTGTGGCGGCTTTTGTCGCTGAGCGCCTCGACCGTATAGGAGACGGCGCGCGCCTGGTTATGGGACGTGCGGGTACGCGCCTGAGCCTGACCGTTCGCCCCACCGACAAAGAGGGCGGGGGCCTTTGGGTCGTCGTGGTCCGCGAGGTGCGCGGCGCCGCGGCACATGCGGGCATCGAGTGGCTCAATGCCGACGAAGTTGAGGCCCGCTACGAATCGAGCGCGTACGGCATCGTTGAGGGGGCGGCCGCGGTGGCTGCGCCGGTCGCCGAGAGCTATGCGCGCGGTGTGCCCCTTATGCTCGAGGGCGAGCTGGGCGCGGGCCAGGTCGAGATTGCCAAGCGCCTCTATCTGGATGGCCCTTTTGCCGATCAGCCCTTTGTTGCCGTTGCGCTCGATGAGCTCACCGATCGCGGCTGGCGCCACGTGCTCAAAAGCGCCGAATCGCCGCTGTTCCAAACGGGGCTGACACTTTGCATTGCGGGCTGGAATGCGGTTGGCCCCCAGCGCCTCCGCGAGCTCGTTTCCACGATGGCCGACACCGTGTTGGCGACGCGCTGTCATGTGGTGCTGACGGCGAATGACATGCCGGGTGGCAGCGAAAGTGATCAAGCCGCCTTTGTGACCGAGCGCTTCGCCTGTGCGGTGGGCGTGGCACCGGCAATCGCCGAGCAGGGAGCCGCGTCGACGAAGGTTGCGCGGTATTTGGAATATCTCGCTGATGCATTTGGGACGGCAGCGCCCACGCTGTCTGCCGCGGCGACGAAGGCGCTCGATGCTTACCGCTGGCCGCGCAATTACCTGCAGCTCCGCGAGGTCTCGGAACGACTGTATATATTGGTGGGGGCGGGCACGGTGGATCGCGCTGTGGCGGAGGAAGTGCTAGCCCAAGAGGACGTGATTAAGACCGCAACCTTTGGCGCCCCGACACTCGAAAGCGACCTGTATATCCTGCGACCGTTGATCGATACCGAGCGAGATATCGCGCATCTGGTTGTAGGCCATCTCCATGGCAACCGAACCCGTGCGGCGGAGGTGCTGGGCATAAGCCGAACAACGCTGTGGCGCTTGCTGAAGGACGATGACCGTTGAGCGAGGCGCCCGTGACCGCGCGCGACGCGTGTGCTACAGTCCAAAGCGTTATTGTTTCGATTTGGTTACGGCGTGCGGGGGCGTATGGCTGAGACTACAAAACCGAGCCGCAGAAGGCGGAGTGCCGCGCCGGTCAACCGACGCACAACATCGGTGGCGTGGGGCAAACACGCCTCGGGGTTTGATGGCTCGTTCAAACGCACTAAATACGGCTATCCTTCGGCAAGCGCCCGCTTGGCCATGCAGGCAGAGTCCTCGTTGTGGGGCCGCAAACGCGTGGTGGGCTCAAAGCTCAAGCACGACGGAACGCTCGGTTACATCAGCCGCGGGGCGGCTCGTCGCAGCGGACTCAATCCGGCTGGTTGGCATCGTTATGTTCCGATCGCGGTCGTCGTTGCGGTGATCGTCATCGCACTCGCTGCGCTTGGCTACGCCGGCGGCGGTGCCAACTTGGACGCAGTGTTTAAATCGCCCGAGCTCGCGCATGCAGGCACAGAAGTTGTCGAGGGCGCTCAGACCCAGACGGGCGTCGCGCCCCAGCGCGGTATCGTTGCGGCAGCCTCCACCATCGCCGACGCTCAAAAGGACGACGGCGAGCAGGGCGACGGCGCCGAAACGACCCACACGAACGAAACGACGACAACTCCATCGGCAACATAAGTTGCGAGCGGGACAGCAAATTTGGGATTGGGCCTTTTAGCTGCTCAAGTGCCAGATGTCACCAGTGGCGCACCCGATGTCAGTCACCAACAGCGAGCGAGCCGCATTCACGCCAATCTGACGTTCGTTAGAACGGCGGAACTAATTCAAGACTTTAGTCTGCTGGCCGCGCAGCGGCCAGCTTTAAACCACCCGCTACGCGGGTGGAGACAAACGGCTTTACAAAGCCACCCCTCCGACCGATATTGACGATTGTTCAGGCCGTCAAGAATTCGAGTCGAAGGGGTGGTCGCTATGGCCCAGAAGGCCTACAGCCTTTCCCACACGAAGTGGATGTGCAAGTACCACATCGTGTTCACGCCGAAGTATAGGCGCAAAGTGATCTACAACCAAATCAGGAGCGACATAGGGGAGATCCTCAGGAAGCTGTGCGAGTACAAGGGGATCGAGATAATCGAGGGGCACCTGATGCCCGACCACGTGCACGTGCTGCTGGCGATCCCGCCGAAGTACAGCGTCGCGAGCGTCATGGGCTACCTGAAGGGGAAGAGCTCGCTGATGATATTCGACAGGCACGCCAACCTCAAGTACAAGTTCGGCAACAGGAAGTTCTGGGCGGAGGGCTACTACGTGTCCACCGTCGGCCTGAACGAGGCGACGATCGCGAAGTACATCAGGGAGCAGGAGTCCCACGACATCGCGCTGGACAAGCTGAGCGTGAAGGAGTACGAGGACCCCTTCAAGAGGAGGTGAGCCTGCCGGTTTGACCGGCGCGCCACGGGTCAAGACGCACTAGGCCTGGACGAAGTCCGGGCCCGCGCCTTTAGACGCGAGCCCGGGGCCCGTGGGTTATACCCTAAGAGCAAACCACCCTTTTTAAGGGTGGTTTTGATTACTTTACATACACCACGTTGTCGCGGCGGGGTTTGGGCTCGGGTAGCGTGTCTTCGGCATAGCCCAGAATGCAGTGACCGACACCGCGCAGGCTGCCGTCGGCGGGCAGGCCCCAGCTGGCCAGCAGTTCCAGGCCCTCGGGCGAGTCAAAGACCTCATGCGCGCGGTGAATCCAACACGAATCGACACCCAGTGCATAGGCGGCGTTGAGCAAGTTGCCCATGGCGAGCGAGCCGTCTTCCAGATGCGTGGGCACGCTACGGTCAACCAGCACCACCACAACGGTCTTGGCGCCATAGAAGGGGTCGCCGTTGCTGCCCATAACTTGGGCGTTGAGCTGTGAGAGACGCTCGACGGTCGCGGGGTCGGTGACGGCGACAAACGTCACCGGCTGGCGGCCCATGCCGCTCGGTGCATATTGGCCGGCTTCGATAATACGTGCAAGCTTTTCGGCCTCGACGGGACGATCGCTGTATTTGCGGCAGCTGCGGCGGTGAATGAGTGCTTCGATAGTCTCCATGGTGTCTCCTTGTTGTGGCGTTGCAGATGCCCCGTTCATACCCGTCGGGCTTAAACGATGGACGGTCAATTGTCCGGCCAAAAGGATAGATTCCAATTGGGAAAGTAGGTTTGCATAAAAGTGCCTTCAGAATGTGACAAACAAATGGGATGGTTAAACGTTTTATCCCGTCTACCCTGCGGTTTTTTACCACTTGCCTAAATGACGAACGCATAACCTCTGATAAAGGTTTTACTAAAGGAGTACCAACGTTTATCAATGCGCCGTGGTGGCGCCGGGCCAGGAGGTAACATCATGTTCCAGGCTGGAGATGTCGTCGAGACCGACTTCGAAGGATTTCTGAAGCTGCTGCGTTCTAAGACGCGCGCTTTTGTGACGATCGACGATCACGAGTACTACATCACGCACACCGATGGCTATTGGCGTGTTCAGGATTGCGAGGCCCTCAACGATAAGGGCCACTTTACTGACTGCTCCGAGCTGGTCAACACGGTCTGCGAGGTTGTCGAGCTGCCGTGGATTGCCGGCAAGAGCCTGCATGACAGCTTCTCGGGCGCTACGGTCTATGAGGCCGTCGCCGCCTAACAGGCAATAAAACCCGATTTTCACGCGACCGCTGGCGCCGCCCCCGCGCCGGCGGTCTTTTTCTGCCGATAGGCCATAAAAGTGCAGGCATTTGCGGAGAGCCTGTTGACGATAGTCAAAACTCGGACTAATCTAGAGATACAAAATTGGTCAAAAATCGGACAATCGAATGGTGGGATAGATGAATAGTGCGGTTACGCTGGTCGACTTCGACCGGTTGCTCAATGGACTCGACCATATCTATTCGGAGTTCTCGCGCGCCTGCGGTCTTTCGGACTGCGCTTACTGGATGCTCGTCGATACCAGCACGGCGGGTGGCAGTATTGCCGTAAGCCGTCTGACAAGCGAATGGTTCTACAGCAAGCAGACCATCAACTCGGCCATTAAAACCTTGACGGCGCGGGACTTTGCAACGTTGGAGTTTGCCGAAGGCAGCCGTAAGAACAAGGTTGTGCGTTTGACCGAAGCGGGCATGCGGTTTGCCGAGCGTTATGCGCTGCCGGCACTCAAGGCCGAGCAGCGAGCCTTTGGCGCGCTTGAGCCGTGTGAGCAACGCGAAATCATGCGCCTAATCGGAAAATTTTCCCATGCGCTCGGCGATGAGTGCGATGCCTTTAAGCAGCATATCGCTGCCGAGAGCCAGGCCGAGAATCAAGGTGAGGGGGAGTCGTGCGACTCTTAATGAGGTTTATGAAGCCGTATCGCAAGCTTGTCGCGGTGACGTTGTTGGTGCTGCTAATCGACAACGTTGGCACACTGCTGGTACCCACGATGTTGGCGAACATGGTCAACACCGGTATCACCACGGGCGATGTCGACTACATTTTGCGCAACGGTCTCTACATGCTTATCGCGACCGGCATGGCCAGCGGCGGCGCGGTGTTGGGCTGCTATCTTTCGGCGCGCCTGGCCGCCAACGTGGCCTGCGATATCCGCAATGCCGTCTACGACAAGTCGCTCGAGCTGTCTGCCAGTGACTTTGAGCGCTTTGGCACGGGTTCGATGATCACGCGCTCGCTCAACGACATCAACGTGATTCAGCAGGCGATTCTGCAGACCATTCAGCTGGTGCTGCCGGTGCCGTTCCTGGCGGTGGCAGGCATCATCTTCGCCTGGCTCATCGATCCGGCCATGGGCATGCTTCTGGGCGTCGTGGTTGCGATCGTGCTGGTTGCGGCGGTCTTTACGGTTGCCAACGCGGCTCCGATTTTTATGCGCTTGCAGAGCTTTATCGACCGCATGAACGTGGTGCTGCGCGAAAACATCGTGGGCGTGCGCGTCATCCGTGCGTTTAACAAGGAGCGTCGTGAGGAACAGCGCCTGGACGAGGTGTTTAGCGACTACGCCGCCAACGCCATAAAAGTCAACCATCTGTTTGTGGGCCTCGACAGCTCCACCTTCTTTCTGATGAATATCGCCGAGGTGGCGGTACTGTGGGTGGGCGGCAACCGCGTGGGCGCCCACGCCATGCAGATCGCGAGCATCTCGGCGGTGCTGGAGTACGCGCTTCTGATCCTGTTCTTTGTGATGATGGCCCAGATGGTGGTGCTGACGCTTCCGCGTGCCGCCGCATGTCTGAACCGCGCACAGCAGGTGCTGGAGATTAAGCCGAGCATCGTGGACGGCGAGCGTACGCTCGATGCAGCCGCGTCCGACTCAAAGGACGGGGCCGATGCGGTCGCCGTGTTCGATCACATGTCGTTTCGCTTTGACGATGCCGACGAGGACACCCTGTGCGACCTGAGCTTTGCCTGTCGTCGCGGGCAGACCACCGCGATCGTGGGCTCGACGGGCTCGGGCAAGTCGACGGTGGCAAAGCTTCTGCTGCGCTTTCACGATGCCACCAAGGGCGTCATTCGCCTGGACGGCGTCGATTTGCGCGAGCTTTCGCAAGGTGAGATTCGCGGGCGCATCGCCTATGTGCCGCAGAAGGCATGGCTGTTCTCGGGCACCGTGGCAAGCAATCTGCGCTTTGGCAACGAGGACGCAACCGAGGCGGACATGCCTCATGCGCTGCAGGTTGCCCAGAGCACCTTTGTGCTCGATCAACCGCAGGGGCTCGATACCCCGGTCGCCCAGGGCGGTACGAACTTCTCGGGTGGTCAGCGCCAGCGCCTGGCCATTGCTCGCGCGCTCATGAAGCGCGCCGACCTGTATATCTTCGACGACAGTTTTTCGGCCCTGGACTTTAAGACCGATGCGGCCCTGCGCCATGCGCTGCAGGACGAGACGCGCGACGCCGCGGTGCTCATCATCGCGCAGCGCATCTCGACGATTCTGCACGCCGACCAGATTGTCGTGCTCAAGGATGGCGAGGTCGTGGGCTTGGGCACGCATGGCGAGCTTATGGAAACCTGTGAGGTATACCGCGCCATCGCGGAATCGCAGATGAAGGGAGGTGAGTAGCATGACCGAGGAGCTCAAGAAGCGCAGCGACGCTATCGATGCCGTCGTTGTGGACGCGGTCAAAGCGGTCGAGCAGGCTGCCGCGTCGACCGAGCTGGATGACGCCGCCAGGACCGCGGCCGAGCGTGAGGTTCGCCGCCAAGCGCTGTACGAGGAAAACGAGCGTGCCGAGGACGAGCGTGCCCGCGCGGAAGCAGAGCGCATGCGCGATGTGGACGACGAGGATGAGGACGAGAAACCCCGCGATACCTGGGCGACGGTGCGCCGCTTGTGGGGCGAGGCCGCCGGCGACCATTGGCGCTTCTACATCGTGTTTGCGAGCATCGTGTTCTACGTCATCTTTAACACCGCCGCGCCGGCATATAGCGCCCATGTTATCGACGAGCTGTGGGGCCATATACAGGTGGCGTTTGCTAGCGGAACCACCTTCAGCATCACCTGGGACCAGTGCGGTAAGACCATCTTTGTCTACTTTTTGATCTGGACGGCCGCCGGATCGTTCTATGCGCTGCAGAGTTTTTTGATGTCGAGCGTCGCCGAGCGACTCAACTTGCGTCTGCGCAACCGCATCGCGCAGAAGCTCAGCCGCCTGCCGCTCGCCTACTTTGACGCGCATCGCCCCGGCGAAGTGGTCAGCCGCGCGACCAACGACTTGGACAAGATGTCCGAGAGTATGCAGCGCGGATTGTTGCAGCTGCTGGTATCGATCGGTACCGTGACGGGTGCCATCATCATGATGTTCGTCTATAGCGTCAAGCTCACGTTGGTCTTTTTGGGCTTTACGGCGGTATCGCTGCTGGTGACCAAGGTGGTTTCGCGCCGTACGCATGATGTGACGGGCGAGCGTCAGGAGTGGGTGTCCAAAATCACGAGCGCGGTCGAGGAAGGCTATTCGGGCCGTTTGGTGATTCGCGCATTCAACCGTGAGCACCAGAGCTCTGCCGAGGTGCACGAGGCCTCGGGCGAGCTGGCGCGCGTGAGTACCAAGGCCGACTTTATGATCAACGCCGTCGGACCCGCGGTTCGCTTTATCGGTCGCCTGGCGCAGATCGTGATTGCGCTCGTGGGCTGCAGCATGCTGGTTGCCGGTCACATGACCGTCGGCGTGTTCCAGGCGTTCTTCCAGTTTATCTACGAGGCGTCCGAACCCATGACGCAGCTGTCGTTCACTTTCAACTCGCTGCAGAGCGCGCTGGCGAGTGCGGAGCGCGTGTTCGACCTGCTCGATGAGCCCGAGATGGAGGCCGATCCGCTGCCGGACGAGGCCGCCAAGCTGTCGGGTCGCGTGGAGGGCCGTGTCACTTTTGAGCATGTGCGCTTTGGCTACACGCCCGAAAAGCCGCTCATGCGCGACGTGTCGTTTACCGCCGAACCGGGTCAGAAGATTGCGGTGGTGGGAACCACGGGTGCGGGTAAGACCACGCTCATCAACCTGCTCATGCGCTTCTACGAGATTGACGGCGGCCGCATTACGCTCGACGGTGTGGATACGCGCCTCATGAACCGCGGCGAGCTCCGTCAGCAGTTTGGCATGGTGCTGCAGGACGCCTGGCTGTTCGACGGCACGATTGCCGAAAACATCGCCTACGGCTGCCCCGAGGCAACGCGTGACGAGATCGTGGCTGCCGCCCGCGCCGCGCAGGTCGACTTCTTTGTGCGCACCATGCCGCAGGGCTACGACACGCGCGTGGCCAATGATGCCGAAAGCATCAGCCAGGGCCAGCGTCAGCTGCTGACCATTGCGCGCGTGCTGCTCAACAACCCGGCGATTCTCATTCTGGATGAGGCGACCTCAAGCGTGGACACGCGCACCGAGCTTGCCATCGGCCGCGCCATGGACGCGCTCATGCGCGGGCGCACCAGCTTTGTGATCGCGCATCGCCTGTCGACGATCGTGGACGCCGACCTGATCTTGGTCATGGACCACGGCAACATCATCGAGCAAGGCACGCATAAGGAGCTACTGGCTGCCGAGGGCGCCTACGCCGACCTCTATCTGAGTCAGTTCGCATAATGTGACAAAGGGACAGTTCCACATGTCACATCAAAAAGAAAGGCGCGCCGGGGATGAATTCCCTGGCGCGCCTTTGCGTTGATGCCGATGCCGTTTTGTGCCGCTCGCGTTCCTAGTGCTCGTCCACGAGCTTGGCGACGAGGGCCTTGAGCTCGGCCACCTCTCGCTCGAGTTCCTTGACGCGGCGGGCATTCTCGGTGATGCCCTGGCGGTTGAGGGCGCTCTGCTCGGCGGCGTCATCGGGCATGTACTCGCGATGCTGCTTGGCATCGAAGCTTTCTTCGAACACGCGGCAGCCGTTGCGCTTGATGATGCGCCCGGGCACGCCCACGACGGTGCAGTTATCGGGTACGTCTTTGACGACGACCGAGTTGCCGCCGATCTTGACGTTGTTGCCGATGCGGATGTTACCGAGCACCTTGGCGCCTGTGCCCACAGTGACGTTATTGCCGAGCGTTGGGTGGCGCTTACCGGTCTCGTTGCCGGTACCGCCGAGCGTGACGCCCTGGTAGAGCACGCAGTTGTCGCCCACAATGGTGGTCTCGCCGATGACGACGCCCATGGCATGGTCGATAAAGAAGTGCTTGCCGATTTGCGCGGCGGGATGAATCTCGACGCCGGTGATATGACGGGTGAGCTGCGAGAGCACGCGGGCGAGCGAGCGATGGCCGTGCTCCCAGAGCCAGTGCTCGGGCACGTGATTCCACTTGGCGTGAAGACCGGGGTACGAAAGGAAAATGACCAGGCCGTTTTGCGCGGCGGGGTCCTGCGCCTGGACGGTCTTGATGTCCTCGCGAATGGTATTGATAAAGCTCACCGGCCG
>CAKTVQ010000013.1 GCA_934630375.1 uncultured Collinsella sp. | reverse complement strand
ATGCAAGGCGTAGGGTAAATCTCCGATCGCAAGGAGACACAAATGGTGAAAAAGTCACCGGAAAACACTACTCCCGCAATTGTGGACAACGTAGAGGCGCTTGAGGCTAAGCTCGCTCAGATGCGAGAGGCCCAGGCGCTTTTTGCTACGTACACGCAGGAGCAGGTCGACAAGATCTTCTACGAGGCCGCCATGGCCGCCAACAAGGCTCGTATCCCGTTGGCGAAGATGGCCATCGAGGAGACCGGCCGCGGCGTTCTTGAGGACAAGGTCATCAAGAACCACTACGCCGCAGAGTACATCTACAACGCTTACAAGAACACCAAGACCTGTGGTGTCCTGGAGCGCGACGAGGCCTACGGCATCACCAAGATCGCCGAGCCCATCGGTATCGTGGGCGCCGTCATCCCGACGACCAACCCCACCTCCACCGCGATCTTCAAGACGCTGATCAGCCTGAAGACCCGCAACGGCATCATCATCTCCCCGCACCCGGCAGCCGCCAAGTGCACTATCGCCGCCGCCAAGCTCGTGCTTGACGCCGCCGTCAAGGCTGGCGCCCCCGAGGGCATCATCGGCTGGGTCGATGTCCCCTCCATCGAGCTGACCAACATGGTCATGCGTGACGTCGACATCATCCTCGCCACCGGTGGCCCGGGCATGGTCAAGGCCGCTTACTCCTCGGGCAAGCCTGCCCTGGGCGTCGGCGCCGGTAACACCCCGGTCATCATCGACGACACCGCCGACGTGCTGCTCGCCGTCAACTCCATCATCCACTCCAAGACCTTCGACAACGGCATGATCTGCGCTTCCGAGCAGTCCGTGACCGTCATCGACACCATCTATGACCAGGTTAAGGCCGAGTTCCAGAAGCGCGGCTGCTACTTCGTCAATCAGGGTGCCGAGATGGAGGCCCTGCGTGCCGCAATGTTCAAGAACGGCGCCCTCGATCACCGCATCCCCGGCATGGCTGCCGCCAAGATCGCCGAGCTCGCCGGCATCGAGGTTCCCGCCAAGACCAAGATCCTGATCGCCGAGGTCACCTCCACCGACCCCGCCAAGGAAGAGTTCTCCCACGAGAAGCTCTCCCCGGTCCTGGCCATGTATCACGCCAAGGACTTCCAGGAGGCCGTCGACAAGGCCGAGCACCTGGTGCTCGCCGGTGGCCCGGGCCACACCGCCTCTCTGTACGTGCACCCCGCCCAGGCCGAGAAGATCAGCCTGTTCGAGCACGTCATGAAGGCCTGCCGTATCGTCATCAACACCCCGTCCTCGCACGGCGGCATCGGTGACCTGTACAACTTTGGCATGAAGCCGTCTCTGACCCTGGGCTGCGGCTCCTGGGGCGGCAACTCCGTCTCCGAGAACGTTGGGGTGAAGCACTTGATCAACGTTAAGACTGTGGCCGAGCGCCGTGAGAACATGCTGTGGTTCCGCGCTCCCGAGAAGGTCTACTTCAAGAAGGGTTCCACGCCCGTCGCTCTCGACGAGCTCGGTACCGTCATGGGCAAGAAGCGCGCCTTCATCGTCACCGACCAGTTCCTCTTCAAGAATGGCAACACCCGCGCCATCGAGGCCAAGCTCGACGAGATGGGCATCGCCCACGACTGCTTCTACGACGTCGAGCCCGATCCGTCGCTGCAGTGCGCACGTCGCGGCGCCAAGCAGATGGCTCTCTTTGAGCCGGACGTCATCATCGCCGTCGGCGGTGGCTCCGCTATGGACGCCGGCAAGATCATGTGGATGATGTACGAGCACCCCGAGTGCAAGTTTGAGGACATGGCCATGGACTTCATGGACATCCGCAAGCGTATCTTCACCTTCCCCGAGATGGGCAAGAAGGCCTACTTCGTCGCCGTCCCGACCTCCTCGGGTACCGGCTCCGAGTGCACGCCGTTCGCCATCATCACCGACAAGGAGACCGGCATCAAGTGGCCGCTCGCCGACTACGCGCTGCTCCCCAACATGGCTATCGTCGACGCCGACAACTGCATGACCGCCCCGCGCGGCCTGACCGCTGCCTCCGGCATCGACGTCATGACCCACGCCATCGAGTCCTACGTCTCCATCATGGCTTCTGACTACACCAAGGGCCTCTCCGAGCGTGCTGCCAAGCTCGTCTTTGAGAACCTGCCCTCCAGCTTCGAGAACGGCGCCAAGGACCCGCACGCCCGCGAGGAGATGCACAACGCCTCCTGCATGGCCGGTATGGCCTTCGCCAACGCCTTCCTGGGCCTCAACCACTCCATGGCCCACAAGCTCGGCGCTTTCCATCACCTGCCCCACGGCATCGCCAACGCTGTCATCCTGACCCGCGTCATGCGCTACAACGCCGCCGAGGCCCCCGTTAAGATGGGCACCTTCTCCCAGTATCCTTACCCCAACGCGCTGCACAACTACGCCGAGATGGCCAAGTACTGCGGCATCGAGGGCAAGGACGACAAGGAGACCTTCGAGAACTTCATCACGAAGCTCGAGGAGCTCAAGGACTTCATCGGCGTCAAGAAGACCATCGCCGACTACGGTGTCGACGAGCAGTACTTCCTCGACACGCTCGACGAGATGACCGAGCAGGCATTCAACGACCAGTGCACCGGCGCTAACCCGCGCTACCCGCTCATGAGCGAGATCAAGGAGCTCTACCTGGACGCCTACTACGGCCGCGAGCCCCAGGATTACGCCGTCTGCTAGTTTTAGCACGGTTTTTAACGGCGGGGGTGCACGGGTGTTTCACACACCCCCGCCGTCGCTTCTATCGCATCGTTGAAAGGATGCAACCATGCTGCTACCCGATTCCAAGACCGAGCTCGTCCGCCGTGGCAACAAGGTCGTTTACGACCTGGGCGACAAGATCGTCAAGGTCTTCAACGAGACCAAGCCTGTCTCCGACGTGTTCAACGAGGCTTTGAATCTTGCCCGCATCAATGAGTGCGGCATCCGCAGCCCCAAGGCTCTCGAGGTTTCCCAGCTCGAGAACGCCAACGGCTGGGCGCTTGTGACCGAGAAGGTCCCGGGCACCACCCTTGCCGAGAAGATGACTGCCGAGCCCCAGCGCTTCGGTGAGTACCTCGAGATGTTCGTCGACCTCCAGATCGAGATTCACGGCTACACCTCCCCGCTGCTCAACCGTCAGCGTGACAAGTTCGCCCGCATGATCGACAGCCTGGATCAGCTCAATGCCACCACGCGCTACAACCTTCAGGAGCGCCTGGACGGCATGACCAAGGAGTTCAAGGTCTGCCACGGCGACTTCAACCCCTCCAACGTCATCGTTGGCGACGACGGCCAGCTCTACGTGTGCGACTGGGCACACGCCACCCAGGGCTCCCCTGCCGCCGACGTTGCAACCACCTACCTGCTCTTTGCCCTCAACAGCAAGGACCAGGCCGAGGCCTACCTGGAGCTCTACTGCGACCGCGCCGACATGCCCATGCAGGTCGTGCGTCAGTGGACGAGCATCGTCGCCGCTTCCGAGCTCGCTCGTAAGCGCAACGTAAACGATGAGTTCCTTAAGAACTGGATCGACGTCGTCGATTATCAGTAATATCTGAGCGATTTATTCGCATCGGAGGCACAAAGGAAAAACCCCGCAGCTCATTTGGGCTGTGGGGTTTTCCTTTTAGGATTCGAATATATTGATGAGCAAAAGAACGGTCCCGTATCTCCCCTGTTTGGAGAAATGCGGGACCGCCCCGAAATACAGCTATCGGCGATGCCGTCGATTAACGACGGGCCGCCTTTACGAGCTCGGCGACCTTGGCGACGACCTCATCGATCGCCACATCCTCGCGCTCGCCCGTGGCACGGTCCTTAAGCTCGACGGTACCATTCTTGAGGCCACGCTTACCCAGAACGACCTGATACGGGAAGCCCATGAGGTCGTTATCGGCAAACTTAAAGCCGGGACGCTCATCGCGGTCGTCGACGACGACCTCGATACCCTCGGCGCACAGGCCATCAACAATCTGCTCGCAGACGGTAGCGCACTCTTCCTTTTTGGGGTCAAGCGGAATCACCGCGACCTCGTACGGGGCAACGGAGACCGGCCAGACGATACCGTGCTCGTCGTTGTGCTGCTCCACGACGGCAGCAAGCGAGCGCGACACGCCAACGCCGTAGCAACCCATGATAAGCGGCTTCTCCTTGCCGTCCTCGTCCATAAAGGTGGCACCCATGGCCTCGGAATACTTGGTGCCCAGCTGGAAGACCTGGGAAACCTCGATACCGCGGGCAGCAGAAAGCGGCTTGCCGCAATGCGGGCAGGGATCACCGGCAACGACGGTAACCAGGTCGGCCCACTCGTCGACGGTAAAGTCCCGCTCGGGGCAGGCACCGGTAAAGTGATAGTCGACCTCGTTGGCGCCACAGGCCCACTGCTTGGACTCGCGCAGACTCTCGTCACACACCAGACGGATACCCTCGGGCAGGTTTACCGGTCCGATAAAGCCCTTGTGCAGACCGTTCGCCTGAAGCTCCTCGTCGGTCATCATGCGATAGCCCTTGCCAAAGACATGCTCGGCCTTGCAGTCATTGAGCTCGTGGTCGCCCGGAACCATGGCAACAACCGGCTTGCCCTCGGCGTCGATTAGAGCCAGCGACTTGCGCGTGCCGTTCTCGGGGAACCCAAAGAACTTGGCAACGGCCTCGATGGTGCCCATACCCGGAGTCGCGACCTTGGTAAGCGTGCCGTCGCCGGGGCCCTCGGTCACGACGACCTTGGTGCTTGCGGCCTCATCGTCGGCGGCAAAGCCGCAATCGTCGCAGTAGACCAGTGAAGCCTCGCCGGCGTCAGCCAGAGCCATGTACTCGACGGAGGTGTCGCCGCCGATCTCGCCGGAATCGGCGACAACGGGCAGGGCCTTGATGTAGCAGCGCTCGCAGATGTTGGCGTAGGCCTGCTTCATCTTGTCGTACTCCTCCTGCAGGCTCTCCTGCGTGGCGGAGAAGCTGTAGGCATCCTTCATGATGAACTCGCGGCCGCGCATCAGGCCAAAGCGAGGACGGAACTCGTCGCGGAACTTGTCCTGGATGTGATAGAGATTCACCGGCAGCTGCTTGTAAGAGCGCAGCTCGTTGCGCACCAGGGCCGTGACGGTCTCCTCGTGCGTGGGACCCAGGACAAACTCACGGCCATGACGGTCGTCAAAGCGCACGAGCTCCTTGCCATAGGCATCGATGCGGCCGGACTCACGCCACAGCTCGGCATCGACCATAATGGGCATCATGAGCTCCTGAGCGCCGGCGGCGTCCATCTCGTCACGCACGATGTTCTCGATCTTGCGGATCGAGCGCCAGGCGAGCGGCAGATAGGAATACAGACCGGCGGCCTCCTTGCGGATCATTCCGGCACGAAGCAGCAGGCGATGGCTTGCGAGCTCGGCGTCAGCCGGATCCTCTTTAAGCGTCGGCGCATAGAGCTTAGACATGTACATTGCTCGAGTCATTTATTTCTCCTCAATAAGCTTGTCGACCTCGGCCATGAGCGCGTCGACAATTTGATCCTCAGCTACTTTACCAATGATCTGGCCGTGCGAAAAGAGCAGGCCCTGACCTCGTCCGCAGGCAACGCCTAGGTCGGCATCAGATGCCTCGCCAGGGCCGTTTACGGCACATCCCATGACGGCAATCGAAAGCGGCGCGCTGTAGTTCTTAAGCCGCTCGGTGACTTCCTCGGCGATGGGAATCAGGTTGACCTGGCAGCGGGCACACGTGGGGCACGAGACGATCTCGGGACCACGACGGCGCAATCCCAGCGACTGCAGAATTCCCCAGGCAACCGGCGGCTCCTCGACCGGATCGGCCGTGAGCGAGACGCGCATGGTGTCACCGATGCCCTCGGACAGCAGAATGCCAAGACCCACGGAGCTCTTGATGGTGCCCTGCAGCTTGGTACCTGCCTCGGTCACACCAAGATGAAGCGGAACGTGCGGAATCTCACGCGACAGCGCGCGATAGGTATCAAGCGTCGTCTGCACGCTATGGGCCTTGGCAGAAAGCACAATGTTGGTAAAGCCACGGTCCTCAAAGTGTCTGACGAAGCGCTCGCTCGACATCACGAGCTTTTCGGGCTGCGTAAGGTCTTCGCGCTCGGCGATGTCCTGCTCAAGCGAACCGGCATTGACGCCAATACGAATCGCACAACCCGCTGCACCCGCGGCGTCGATTACCGCGTCGACCTTGGCCCAATCGCCGATATTGCCAGGATTGATGCGCAGCTTGGCAGCACCGGCCTCAACGGCGCCAATGGCGAGCTTATGGTTAAAGTGGATGTCCGCGACAATCGGCACCGGAGACTCGGCACAGATGGTACGGAAGCCCTCAAGCGCGGCCTCGGTGGGCACGCTCACGCGCACGATATCGCAGCCCGCCTGCGCCAACGCACGCACCTGCGCAAGCGTCGTCTGGGCGTCGGCGGTATCGGTGCAGGTCATGGACTGAACCACGACCGGCGCGCCGCCACCGATCTGCACGTCGCCCACGTACACAGGGCGCGTCAGCTCGCGGGGCAAAGGATGGGATAAAGACAATCCAAACACTCCCCTACAGAATAAATCGAAGGATGTCGGAACGAAGCATATAGACAAACAGCAACGCAAAGAGCGCGATGCCCACATAGCTCACGATCGTCTGGACCTTGAGCGGCAGCTCGCGACCGGCAATCTTTTGAATGATCTCGATGACCAGCTTGCCGCCGTCGAGCGGCGGGATGGGCAGCAGGTTCATAAAGCCCAGAGAGAACGAAATGAGCGCGGCAAACGAAAGGAATGTGACGGGGCCGGCAGCGGCCGCCTGCGAAGACATAACGCTAATGCCCACAATAGAGGTGGACTGATCGAGAATCTCCATCGTATGCTGCGGCTGCAGTAAGCGCATCACGCCCTCCGCCGTCTGCACGACATAGGAGAAGGACAGGCGAGCCGACGTGATGGGGTCCAAACGGACCACCTGTGTAGAGGCATAAACCCCCAAGCGCCCATCCTCTTTGAGCGCAACCGACGTAGAAAGCTGTTTACCATCGCGCTCATATTCAATGGCGATATCGTCCTTGCCCGCAGCGTTACCGATGGCGTCGTACACGTCCATCCAAGTAGAACAGGATGCACCGTCGACCGAAAGAATCGCGTCGCCGGCTTGGATGCCCGCCTTGGCGGCGATTGAACCCTCGTCGACCTGACCGATCACGTTGGTATCCACCGGCACGGTGACACCCGCGATGGAATAGATGCTCATAAGAAGCAAAAAGCCCGTCAGAATATTGACGATAATGCCCGCAAGCAACATAAAAGCGCGTTTGAGAAAGCCTTGGCCAAGAAAGGTATGCGAGCGCTCACGCGCGAGGAACTCAGCCTCGCCGCATGGCAGTTCCCACACATCGCCCTCGGCAGTCGCCTGTTCGCGATCGAACCGGCGGCCGTCAAAGGTGGTATAGCCCGCCGCGTCACGCGGCAGGGTCTGGTACTTGGTGGGATAGTAGCTGGGCGAAGGCTTCTCCCCTTCTTCGTACCAGGGCGCGATGGAACCCCAGCCCAGCAGCAGCGCGCAAGCCTCAAGCACTTCCTCCTCGGACAGCTCGAGCTCGACAGCAAGGTCGGCCACCGTCACGCGACCATGGCGATAGATGGCCGCCAGAACGCGATCGGCACACGAGACGTTGGTCGGGTCCATACCGCAGATGGCGGCATAGCCACCTAGCAACAGCGGGGTCACACCGAACTTGGTGCCGATGCGACGCGACGTGTGATGGATGTCAAAGCGGCACGGCAGACCCAAAAAGAACTCGGTCACGCGGACACCGCAGGCACGCGCCGCCAAAAAGTGGCCGCCCTCGTGCAAAAACACGAGGACGGAAAGCATCAGAAGACCCCAAAAGATCGATGAGAGAACGCTCAAAACGGTATCCATAAAACGAAAAAGCAATCCTTATGGGTTAGGAACGGGTTGCAGCGAGAACCTGTGCAGCCTTTGCGCGCGCCCAGGAATCGATTTCGCGGAGCTGCTCAAACGAAGAGACCGCCTGCGTATCGTGGGCATCCATGCAGGACTCCACAATGCGGTCGATATCGGTAAAGCCACAGGCATCGTGCAGGAAGGCATCGACGGCGACCTCGTTGGCGGCATTGAGAACGCACGGCATGGTGCCGCCCGTCTTACCGGCGCGCTCGGCCAATGCAAGGCAGCGGAAGGTATCCATGTCGGCAGCATCAAAGGTGAGCTGGCCCAGCTCGCGAAAATCGATACGCGGAGCCGGCGTATCCCAGCGCTCGGGATACGAGAAGGCAAACTGGATGGGAATACGCATGTCGGAAGCACCGAGATGCGCCATCACGGAGCCATCGGCGAACTCGACCATGGAGTGAATCTTGGACTGACGCTGCACGACGACGTTGATAAAATCGAGATCGCAGTCGAACAGATGCATAGCCTCGATACGCTCAAGACCCTTGTTCATAAGGGTGGCGGAGTCGATAGTGATCTTGGCGCCCATAGCCCAGGTGGGATGCGCCAGGGCATCGGCACGCGTCACGCGATCGAGCTCGTCACGCGTGCGGCCAAAGAACGGGCCACCCGAGCAGGTGAGCCAAATGCAGTGGGCTTCGCGCGGATTCTCCCCCAAATAGCACTGGTAGATGGCAGAATGCTCGGAGTCGACCGGAATAAGCTGACCTGGCTGCGCCAACGGCATAAGCAGATCGCCGCCAACGACGAGCGACTCTTTGTTGGCCAGAGCAAGGCGCTTGTTCGAAGTCAGGGCCGCATGGCTCGCCTCGAGACCCGCCGCCCCCACAATGGCAACAAGCACGCAGTCGACATCATCGCGACACGCAAGCTCGCAGACCGCCTGCGCACCAACGCCGAGCTCGGTGCCCGCGGGCAACTCCTGCAGCACGGCGTCATCACCATGAGCGGCATCGGCCACGGCAACCGCCGGAACCGAGAACTCACGGGCAGCCGCAACAAGCTCGGAAGTGCTGGAGTTGACGGACAGCGCCGTCACCTGAAGGCGATCGGCATGCTGACGGCATACATCGAGCGCCTGGGTGCCGATAGAACCCGTGCAGCCCAGAATGGCAACGCGGAGACGCCCATCGGGGCCATACGTCGTCTGAAGAGCCATTACAGCACGCCTCCGATCATCAGGAGCAGCTGCGCGGTGATGCAGCCAAAGATGAGCGAATCGCTACGGTCGAGCATGCCGCCATGACCCGGGATAAGGTTGCCGGAATCCTTGACGCCCACGCCACGCTTGATGCGCGACTCAATGAGGTCGCCGATAACACCCAAGATGGAGACGACCACGCCACACAGCAACGCATAGGGCAGACTCAGCTTATAGAAATGCGTGGCCCACAGGATAAGCCAGATCAAAACCGAGCCCAGGATACCGCCGACAAAGCCTTCCCAGCTCTTTTTGGGAGAAATCTTGGGAACCATCTTATGCTTGCCGATACGGCTGCCCACGATGTAGGCAAACGAATCAGAGACCCAGAGGGACGCGCACACGCCCACCGAAAGCAGGGCGCCGGCAAAGCCGGGCACGGCGTCTCGCAGCAGCACGATGGCCGACAGCATAAAGCCAGTGTAGATAGGACCCATAAGCGTCACGGCGACATCCGAGATACGGGTGCGCGGCGACCAGACATACCAGATACCCACCGCGAGCATCAGGGCAAAAAGCAGGGCATTCAGCAGCATCGAATCGCCCAGCGCCGAGAGCGGAAAGAGCACGGCGGCAGCGATACCCAAGCGCTCATTGGCAACCTTGCCATCGAGCCTCGTCATGCGGAAAAACTCATAGCAGCACAGACCGCTCATGACAGAAACAAAGATGGCCGTGGGCACGATACCCAAAACCAGGCACAGGATAAAGACAACGGCGTAGACGATACCGGCGGCGGCACGGGTAATAAAGCCCGCCAGCCACGAACCGGTGCCGCTCTTCGCTGCAGGCGCTCCCGCAGTGGCAGCCTTACGCTCAGGCGTCTTGGGAGCAGTTGCCTTGGGACGATCGGACACGATTAAGCCTCCTCGGACTTGCTCAGTCCACCAAACCTACGGTCACGGCCCTGATAGGCCAAAATGGCGTCGACAAGGCCCCAACGATCAAAGTCGGGCCAATAGGTATCGGTGACGTAGAACTCGGAATAAGCCACCTGCCACAGCAGATAGTTCGAAAGGCGCAGCTCACCAGAGGTGCGAATCACAAGCTCAGGATCGGGAAGACCGGCGGTATAGAGGTGGGAAGCCACCATATCGTCATCAATTGCAGCGGGATCGATCTTACCGGCGGCAGCGTCGAGTACGATCTGACGGACAGCGCGGGTAATCTCGGCACGCGCGCCGTAGTTGACGGCAAGCGCCAGCGTCATACCGGTGTGATCGGCGCACTCGGCTAGACCGCGTTCAAAAACGTCGAGGGTCTTCTTGGGCAGCGCGGAAATGTCACCCAAAAAGACAACACGCACGTTTTCGCGCTTCAGAAGCGGCAGCTCGTCGATAAACGTCTTGGCAAACAGATGCATCAAGACGTTGACCTCATGCTGCGGACGGTTCCAGTTTTCGGTAGAAAACGCATAGGCAGAAAGCACGTCGACGCCCAGGCGCACGCAGGCGGTAATGATCTCGCGCAACGAGACGATACCTGCCTTATGACCCTCGGTGCGTGCAAGACCGCGCGACGTGGCCCAACGACCGTTGCCGTCCATGATGCACGAGATATGGTGCGGAATGTTATTGAGGTCAAGGTCGGAAAAACCGACGCCCGCAGGGGCGTCGGCAAAGTACTCGACCAGTTTATGCTCGTCGTATTGCACCTTAGATCTCCATGACCTCGGCTTCTTTTTCCTTCAGAAGCTCCTCGACCTTGGCGACATACTCATCGGTGTGCTTCTGGACCTTGGCCTGCTCGCGACGGACATCGTCCTCGGTGAGCTCCTCATCGCGCTCGAGCTTATTATTGAAGTCGCGACGGATGTTACGGATAGACACCTTGGCCTGCTCGGCGTACTCGCGGCACTCCTTGACGAGTTCGCGACGGCGCTCCTCGGTGGGAGCCGGGAACGGCAGACGAACGACGGTGCCATCGGAGTTGGGGGTAATACCCAGATCGGAAGCGCCGATGGCCTTGACGATAGCATTGATGAGCGCCTTGTCCCACGGCTCGATGAGCAGCATGTGGGCCTCGGGGGTCTTGACGGCGGCAACCTGCGTGACCGGCGTGGGAACACCGTAATAATCGACGGTGATGTCGGACAGAATGTTGGCATTGGCGCGGCCGGTACGAACCTTGGAGAAGTTATGCTTGAGGGACTCGAGCGACTTGTCCATATGGGCGGTGATGTTCTCTGCCATGCTTAATCCTCCTGATAGACGAGCGTGCCGACGGGCTCACCCGCGAGCGCGCGCTTGACGGTGTCCTCGCCATCGATGTTGAGGACCAAAATCGGCATACGGTTATCCTGGCACAGTGCAGTAGCCGTGGAATCCATAACCTGCAGACCGCGGACGAGAACCTCGTGATAGGTAATCTTGTCAAAAAGGACGGCATCGGCGCACTTGACGGGATCCTTGTCGTAGATGCCGTCAACCTTGGTGGCTTTAATCAGAATCTCGGCACCGATCTCGCACGCACGAAGAGCCGCGGCGGTGTCGGTCGTAAAGTACGGATTGCCCGAACCGGCAGCGAAGATGACGACGTTGCCCTTGGACAGATGGTTGATAGCGCGGCGACGAATATAGGGCTCGCAGATCTCGTTCATCTGGATAGCGCTCATCACGCGGCAGGGAACATCGTTGTGCTCGAAGGCATCCTGCAGGGCGAGCGCGTTCATAACGGTTGCCAGCATGCCCATGTAGTCGGCCTGAGCACGCTCCATGCCACCGGCAGCACCTGCCATGCCGCGGAAAATATTGCCGCCGCCGACAACGACGCCGACCTCATGGCCAACGGCGAGCAGCTCCTTGACCTGCTTGGCAAGATGGTCGGTAACCTTGGGGTCGATGCCATATTGGCCGTCGCCCATCAGTGCTTCGCCGGAAAGCTTAAGAAGCACGCGTTTATATCGGATGTCGGACAAAGCGATCCTCCTTTAATTAGACTCTCAATATGATAACAAAGGCTTAACGGGGAGCCATGAAAAAGCAGGCTGTGAGTAAAACCCACAGCCTGCTCATTACCAGCTACAAGAGCTTATTTACTCGCCACGGACCAGACGGTCGAAGGCAACGACGGTAATGGTATCGCCGAGCTCCTTGGAGACCTGCTCAGCGTACTTCTTGATGGTGAGGGAGCTGTCCTTGATGAACTCCTGCTCGGTGAGCACGGACTGCTTGTAGAACTTCTCCAGACGGCCAACAGCCATCTTCTCCTGGATGGCCTCGGGCTTGCCGGACTCGGCAGCCTGAGCCATGTAGATCTGCTTCTCGTGCTCGACGGTCTCGGCCGGAACCTGATCGCGGGTAGCGCAAATCGGGGCGACAGCGGCAACCTGAAGGGCGACGTCGTGAGCGAAGGCCTTGAAGGACTCAGCCTGAGCGGTCTCGGCCTTCTCGAAAGCAAACTCGACGAGGACGCCGATCTTACCACCCATGTGGATGTAAGAAGCGAGAGCGCCGTTCTCGGCCTTGCGGGCGGCGAAGCGGGAGATCTTCATGTTCTCGCCCATGATGTGAATCATCTCGGTGAGCTCGGAGGAAACGGTCTCCTCGCCCATCGGCTTCTCGAGCAGAGCGTCGATATCGGCCGGCTCGGTGGTGGCGACAACCTCGGCGACCTTGGAAGCAAAGCCGGTGAACTTGGCGTTGGAGCCAACGAAGTCGGTCTCGCAGGAGAGCTCAAGCAGAGCGCCGGTCTTGCCATCCTCGGAGACGAACGCGGCTACAGCGCCCTCGTTGGTCTCGCGGCCAGCCTTCTTAGCAGCCTTGGCGAGGCCGTTCTTGCGCAGAACGTCGACAGCGGCGTCCATGTCGCCGTCAGCCTCGACGAGAGCCTTCTTGCACTCCATCATCGGGGAGTCGGTCATCTCGCGGAGCTGCTTGACCATAGCGGCGGTAATCTGGGCCATTGTGGTTCCTTTCAAAGAGATGAAAAAGAATTAACTAAGACTGATTTACTCGGCCTTGGGCTCAGCGGCCATCTCGGCCTCGGAGACCTGCTCCTTGCCGGAGCCAGCGAGGCAGGCGTCAGCCATGAGCTCGCACATAAGGGTGACAGCAGAGATAGCGTCATCGTTGCAGGGGATGCCGTACTCGACCTCGTCGGGATCGGAGTTGGTGTCGATCAGAGCGACGACGGGGATGTTCAGGCGCTGAGCCTCCTTGATGGCGTTCTCCTCGCGCTTGGTGTCGATGACGAAGAGAGCCTGGGGCAGACCCTTCATGTCGCGGGCGCCACCGAGGTTGGTCTGAAGCTTGGTGAGCTCCTTGCCGAGAACAGCCTGCTCCTTCTTGGGGAGCACTGCCATGCGGCCGTCCTCGACCATGGCCTCAAGCTCCTCCATGCGGTTGATGCGGGAGCGGATGGTGACGAAGTTGGTCAGCATGCCGCCGAGCCAACGCTGGTTGATGTAAGGCATGTTGGCGCGCTCAGCGGCGTTCTTGACGGCCTCCTGAGCCTGCTTCTTGGTGCCGACGAACAGCACATTGCCACCCTTGGCGACGTTCTTGACGAAAGTGTAGGCCTGGTCGGCGTCGAGGATGGTCTGCTTGAGGTCGAGGATGTAGATGCCGTTGCGCTCACCGAAGATGAACGGCTTCATCTTGGGGTTCCAGCGACGGGTCTGGTGACCGAAGTGGCAGCCGGCCTCGAGCAGGGTGCGGATATTAATCTTGGTAGCCATGTTAAACCTCCTGTGGTTTGCCTCCGCGCGGGGTCATCCTCCAAAACCAACCCGGACATGTGCTACCAAAGCCCGGGCACCACGGTATGAAGTAGCCGCGCGTGCGTGATAAAAACCTGTTGCCGTGAAGCAACCCGATGAATGATAGCAGGAATGCATCTTCCTGCCAACCCGCAATCAAAACCACACACCTGAGCGCGGCGCGGGACGTCCCAGCCACTATTCGCCGCGGGGATGGGCTTGAGCCACAGCCCGCTTAAGCCGATCGGGTGTGAGATGCGTGTAGATCTGCGTCGTGGACAGGCTCGCATGACCTAGCAGCTCTTGAACCGAGCGCAGGTCCGCGCCGCCCTCGAGCAAGTCGGTCGCAAAGGTATGGCGCATCGCATGCGGGGCGATGTCGGCCGGAATGCCGGCGAGCGTCGCCAGCATATGAAACCGCCGCCTGAGCATGGCGGCACTCATGCGATTACCGCGCGCCGATATAAGCAGCGGATGCGGCCCGGTAGCGGGGTCACGACGCTTTGCCTGAGCGAGCAACTCCGGCCTCCCCTCCTCAATATAGAGACGCGTCGCCTCGAGCGCACGACGATACAGAGGGACGATACGTTCTTTGCTCCCCTTGCCCCACAGGCGCAGCGTGCGTTCGGACCACGCAATGGACTCCACATTGAGTGCTGCGAGCTCTGAGATACGGGCGCCCGAGGCATAGAGCAGCTCGAGCATCGCCGCATCGCGCAGTCCCGCGGGTGTTGAGGTATCAGGCGTCTTGAGCAGCGCCTCGACCTGTTGGGTCGTCAGCACACCGGGTAGATCGCGCGGGAGCTTGGGCGAGGAAATTGCCGAGACCACATCGCCCTCCACGACCCCCTCGGCAGCCATCCATCGATAGAGCGATCGGATAGCCGACAGATGCGCCGCAAGCGTTCGGGGAGCCACCTGCTCACGCGAAAGCTCGGCAAGATAGCGACGAATGGTGCGCACGTCGGCAGCGAAAGCATCGATATCCTCGCGCTCGCACCAGGCAGCAAAGCGCTCCAGCCTCGAGCCATAGGCCGTCACCGTATTGGGAGAAAGCCCCTCGACACGTGCGATATAGGCGATAAACGAGTCGACGGTGTCGTACAGGTCAAAGGCTATGACCGGTCGCCTCCAAACAGATCGGGGCGAGTGGCCAGATAGGCATCAAGGGCCTCGAGCGCACGGTCCGCATAGGCCTGGTAGCGGTCGCGCTTGCTGCGGCGCTTACCGTCCTCGAGTGGCGGCACCAGGCCAAAGTTGACATGCATGGGCTGGTAGCCCACGGTGGCAGGATCGGTCGCATAGCCCACGAGCGCGCCCAGGGCGCCCACGCGGGGCAGCTCAACAGGCTCCGCCCCGATTGCCTCGGCATAGGTGTTAAGCGCCGCGAGCAGACCGGTCGCCACGGCTTCCATGTACCCCTCGGTGCCGGTGATCTGACCGGCCAGGCGCACGCCGGTACCAGGCACGGCAAAGGTGCCATCGAGCACGTGCGGGGCGTCGACAAAGGTGTTGCGGTGCATGACACCGTAGCGGAAGAACTCAGCGTTCTCCAGGCCCGGCACCATATGGAAGACGCGCTTCTGCTCGCCAAAGGTCAGGTTGGTCTGGAAGCCCACCAGGTTATAGGCGGTCTTCTCCTTGTTCTCGGCACGCAGCTGAATCGCCGCCCAAGGGCGACGTCCGGTTCGCGGGTCGGTGAGGCCGACGGGCTTCATGGCGCCAAAGCGAATGGCGTCCTTGCCGGTGCGCGCAACTTCCTCGGCAGGTTGGCAGGCCTGAAACAGATCGCCGCCCTCAAAGTCTTTGAGCACCACGCGGTCGGCCGTGGTAAGTGCCTCGATAAAGGCCTCGTACTCCTCCTTGTTGAGCGGAGCGTTGAGATAGTCGCCGCTCCCCTGCTCCTCGTAGCGCGACTGCGAAAACAGCACGTCCATATCGAGCGTGGAGGCATCGACGATCGGCGCCGCGGCATCGAAGAACGCAAGGGCGTCGCCACCGACGAGCTTCATGACCTCCTCGCTCAGCGCAGGCGAGCACAGGGGACCAGCGGCAATGACCACATGGCCTTCGGGAATCTGCGTGACCTCGCCGTGCACGACCTCGATATTGGGACGAGCGGCAACTTCGGCCTCGACAAGCTCGGAAAACTTGCCGCGGTCGACCGCCAAGGCGCCACCGGCGGGAACAGCCGCGCGATGGGCACAATCGAGCAGGACTGAACCCATGCGCTCAAGCTCGGCCTTCAGCAAACCAGCCGCGGAATCCGGACGGGTCGACTTAAACGAATTGGAGCAGACGAGCTCTGCCAAGTGATCGGTATGGTGAGCCGGGGAGCTAACCTGGGGGCGCATCTCGCACAGCTTTACGGCAAAACCGCGGTCTGCCAGCTGGATCGCGCATTCCGAACCCGCCAGACCGCCACCGATAACCGTTACCTGATCGAACTGCATCTGCAAACACCTTTCTAATTGACACGTTTTCCATTGTGACCGAAGGGCGTCTGGGCGTGAAGGGCAAACTTGGAGGGCGCATACCTTCCATCCATCATGCGCTCGATAAGACCCTCGAACTCAAGCGAACCCAGGAGTTTGAGTACGCCGACGGCATCGAGCGAGACGAGCGCCGCGATGTCGTCGACTTTGAGCGGAGAGGCGATGAGCGCATGCATCACGGTCTGCTGTGTTTGATCCAGGTCGGCAATGCCGGGAGCATCGGGGCGCGAGTAGCGCAGGGTGCCGTAGATGCGTGAGATAGCCATCTCGATAGATTCCTCGTCGATGATGCAGCAGGCACCGTTCGCAATGAGGTAATTCGTGCCACGCGACTCGGGCGATAGGATCGACCCCGGCACAGCAAGAAGTTCTCGCCCCAAATCCATAGCAGTCTCGGCTGTAGAAAACGTCCCGGAAGGCATACCCGCCTCGGATACAAAGAGGGCTTGCGACAGGGCCGCGATCACGCGATTGCGGCGCGGAAAGGCAAACTTGCGCGGACCCATGCCCCACGGAGAGATCGACACGACCGCGCCACCCGTATCGAGCGTGCGCGTGATGAGGCCAGCGCTCGAGCGCGGATAGACCACGTCAGCGCCCGTCCCCAGCACCACGACGTGTTTGCCGCCAGCGTTGACCGCAGCCCAACCCGAAGCCTGGTCACAACCGACCGCGCCGCCCGAAACCACCGTCACTCCCGCCTCGACCGCCACCTTTGCCGCAAGCTCTGCCACGGCAAGACCATACGGCGAGGCCTTGCGCGCGCCGATGATGGAGAGCGCGGGCGTCGAAAGCACCTCGGGGTTGCCGCGCACATAGAGCGTCTGGGGTACATCAGAAAGCTCCAAAACAGTCTCGGGATACAACGCATCACCTGGATGCAGCTCGAAGGTCCCCTCGGCCATCATTGGTCCCTCCTTCCCTGATACATCGCCGCCTCGAGCACGTGGTCCTGCGTCACTTGCTCGCTCTCGGCGACATCGGCGATTGTACGCGCGATACGAACCAGGCGCACGATGCCGCGGCCCGTGAGATGCGTGCGCTTCGACAGGCCGAGCACACACTTCTCCGCCGCATCATCGAGCTCAAAGGTCGAAACGACGCCGTCAATGGACCGCGTCTCATCATCCTCGGCCTCGGCATCCGCATCGTCCATACGGGATTCGCGCCAAGCGCGAAAAGCGCGACCGCGCACAACGTAGTCACGCAACTCGGCAGACGACATACCCTCCGCACCCTCGATAATCACTTGGGGGTCGGGACGGGTCACATCGATCATCATGTCGATACGGTCGGCCAAAGGACCGCGCAGTTTAGACCGATAACGCTCGACCATCGCCGCCGAGCAGCGACACGGCACCTCACGATCGCCCAAAAAGCCGCAGGGGCAGGGATTGCTCGCAGCCAGCAGCTGAAAGCGCGACGGGAAGGTAAAGGCCCCGTCGACGCGTACGATCCTCACATAACCGCGTTCGATAGGCTGACGCAGCGTCTGCAGCACACCCGTGGGAAACTCGGCAAGCTCGTCCAAAAAGAGCACGCCGCCATGAGCAAGGCTGATCTCACCCGGGTGCACCGGGCGCCCGCCGCCGATAAGGCCTGCGGTCGAAATACTGTGGTGGGGACTGCGGAAGGGCCGATGACCTGCCAATAAGCCATCGATGTTCTCACCCAAGACCGAATGGATGCACAGCGCCTCCTGCTGGTCCTCAACAGAAAGCTCGGGCAGGATGCCGGTCATACGACGGGCGAGCATCGTCTTGCCCGATCCCGGGGACCCGATCATAAGCAAACCGAGCTCACCCGCTGCCGCCAGCGCCATGCCGCGTTTAGCGACTTCCTGCCCCAGTACGTCGGCATAGTCGAGCTCGGGCTCAAAGGTCACCTCGACGCCCTCGGAATCCAGATAATGACGCACGGCATCGCCCATGCCGCGAGCAAGCTGAGACAGATGATCGATAAAGCCGCAATCAACGCCCGCAAGCGGCACATGCTGGTCGGACCTGCCGGCGATAAAGGACAGCCCCATGTCGCGAGCCAGCAGCTGAAACGCCACCTCGCCCTTGACAGGAAGCACCGTACCGTCCAAGCCAAGCTCACCAGCAATAAGACAACGATCGAGGTTGTCACGGGGAATCTGGCCATCGGCCGCCAACACCGCGATGGCGATGGGCAGATCAAAGCCGCTACCG
Organism: uncultured Collinsella sp.; assembly: GCA_934630375.1. Taxonomy (GTDB): domain Bacteria; phylum Actinomycetota; class Coriobacteriia; order Coriobacteriales; family Coriobacteriaceae; genus Collinsella. Next base: position 24,514 of record CAKTVQ010000013.1, on the reverse strand, counting down.
GTCTTGCGAATATCGCCGGGCGCCAGATTGACCGTAATGCCCGAGCGCGGGATCTCGAACCCGGCGGAGCGCATCGCACAGCGAATACGACCGCGTGACTCCATCACCTCCATACTCGGAATGCCGAGCATCTGAATACCCGGAACGCCGCCGGCAAGCGAGACCTCAACCGTGACGGGAATTGCCTCGACGCCGCGGATGCAGGCCGCGTGAACGGCAAACGTCTCGAACGCCATCACGACACCTGCCAATCGAATGCGTTGTACTGATGCTCGATCTCGGCGATATGCCCGCCACGAATGGTGACACCCACGGCATCGAAGCGAATCGCCTTGAGCGGATAATGCTCCATGAGATAGCAACTTGCGATGCGGCGGTAGCGGCGTTGCTTTTGGGCGTCCACGGCCTCCTCGGGAAAGACCCGCGTGCTGCAATCCAGTGCAACGCGTCTGGTCTTGACCTCGGCCATCACCACGACATCGTCGAGCTCATCGAGCAGCACCAGATCGGCCTCGCCCTCGGAGCAACGATATCCCTGCTCCAGCAAGGTGTAGCCGCGCTCGTTAAAGTAATCGATGGTGATCAGCTCACCCAGCATGCCCAGCTCGCGGGGACTGAGTCCCCTGATAAGCTCGGGCGTCATCGCCCCGCAGTCGAGCTCGCCGTTTTCCCAACGCTCCTTGAGCTGCTGCGTCTTGCTCTTTTTGCTTGCGGCACTCATGGGGTCTCCTTTCCCGCACGCTGCATTGCCCCGATGATGAGGGCACCTTTCATGCGGGTAAGTACCGGAAGCAAACCAAAAGCTGACCAAATGCCGTCAAAAAACGGGCCGTACGCAACAATGGTGTTGCATACGGCCCGCTACCAGCAGGTTTATAGAACCTTTAAGGTCCCTGTCTCCACAATTGACCTAAAAAAGGCGCTCAGTCTGCAGAAAGTTTCCGCAAAAGCTCACGCGGTGCAGTGGACAAAGTCCATGTTTGCGAATGGCGTCGATATGCTCGGGGCTTGCATAGCCCTTCGACTCGGCCAGATGGTACTCAGGATACTCGGCGTCGTACTCGACCATCATCTCGTCACGTGTGACCTTGGCCATGATGGACGCCGCGGCGATGCAGGCGATTTTGGCATCGCCCTTCACCACATCGCGCTCGTTAGGAACGGCGCCCAAGGGGTTGCCATCCATGAGGACGCAGTCGGGTTCAAGTCTCGTATCGGCCACGGCGCCCTCGACGGCGACACGGATAGCACGGGCCATGCCCATCTCATCGATATCCTTCGGCGCGATATGGCAAAAACCGATCGCCGTCGCCACCTCGGCAATCTTCACTGAGAGCAACTCGCGGCGCGCGGGCGTGAGCTTTTTGGAATCATTGATGCCCCAAACGCGCGGCTCCATGGGAAGGCACACGGCGCACACCGTCAGTGGACCGGCCACCGAGCCGCGACCCACCTCGTCGACACCCACGACCACACCATCGCCACCGAGTTCGTGCATAAGCTCATACATGCCGTTGACGCGCTCGCGCTCGGCAAGCTCCTTGGCATGGCGCTTAAGGGCACGCTCGCAAGCTTTAATTACCTGCTGGCGCGGATCCTCGCGATAGTGCTCCACGAGGGTGGGAATCTCCTCGAACGTGGCGCTCGCCAACTCGCCGGCAACCTGCGAAGCCGAAACAGAGCTCGTCATGTTGGCCATACCAGGCCCTCCTTGCATGCAAATCAGATAAAAAGAAGGGCCACCCGAAGGTGACCCTTGTGTCCAAACGAGTGGACAGACGCTGCGATCTTCTTAGCGCTTCTCGGGGATGCGAGCAGCCTTGCCCACCTTGTCGCGGAGGTAGTACAGCTTGGCGCGACGGACGCGACCATGACGGACGACCTCGAGCTTGGCGATCTTGGGGCTGTGAAGCGGGAAGGTACGCTCAACACCGACACCGAAGGACATCTTGCGGACGGTGAAGGTCTCGCGGGCACCGGCGCCGGCCATGCGGATGACGTCGCCCTGGAAAACCTGGATGCGCTCGCGGTCGCCTTCCTTAATGCGGTAGTGAACCTTGACGTTGTCGGCGACGCGAACCTGAGGAATGTCCTCGCGGATCTGCTGACGCTCGATTGCGCGGATGTAATCCATGTGCAATTCCTTACTCTTCTAGAGGTGCCGTACCACCTTGGCCGGCACGTAGTTGAACAAACGTATTCGAGTATACACGCGCGGGTTTCTGCTGCAAGAACAATTTTTTACGCAGACAAAAAGACAAAACCCGCACATGATAACCGCCCGCCTCACGAATGAGACGGGCGGTATGAAGGGGGGCTACGCTAGGCGTCTAAACGCTAAACGCTAGGCGGAACGCTTGGCCTCGAGCTTGGCCTGGGCGGCAGCCAGACGTGCGAGGGGCACACGATAGGGCGAGCAGGACACGTAGTCCACGTCGGCCACGTTAAACAGGCCCTTGATGGACTTGGGGTCGCCGCCGTGCTCGCCGCACACGCCAAAGTGCATGTCGGGATTGGTGGCGCGGCCCTTCTCGACGGCCAAGCGCACGAGCTCCAGCACCGCCGTGTCGATGGTCTCGAAGGGGTTGTCCTTCAGGATCTTCTTGTGCAGGTACAGCGGAATGAACTTGGCCTCGGCATCGTCGCGCGAGAAGCCAAAGGTCGTCTGGGTGAGGTCGTTGGTGCCAAAGCAGAAGAAATCGGCGTGATGGGCGATCTCGTCAGCGATCATGCAGGCGCGCGGCAGCTCGAGCATCGTGCCCACGGGAATGCTGAGCTCGACGCCCTCCTCGGCGGAAACCTTGGCGATGACACGCTCGATGACCTCGCGGGTCTGGACATGCTCTGCCGTGATGGAAACGAGCGGAACCATGATCTCGGGGCGTGGGTCGACACCCTCCTTGATAAGGCGGGCAGCAGCCGTGGCGACGGCGCGAACCTGCATGAGCGGCAGATCGCTAAAGACGACGGACAGGCGCACACCACGCAGGCCGAGCATCGGGTTGGACTCGACCATGCCGTCGATACGACGCAGGCGGACACGCAGGGCGGCAAGCTCTTCCTCGCTGGCGCCAGCGGCTTCCTTCTTGGTGATGGCGACCTCGAGCTCGCGAGGATCATCCAGGAACTCATGCAGCGGCGGATCGAGCAGGCGAACGACCACATCGCGGCCGGACATGGTCTTGAACATCGCCAAGAAGTCCTCGGTCTGAACCTTGAGCAGGTCGGCCAGGGCCTGTTGCTTCACGGCCTCATCGTCAGACAGGATAAAGCTCTGGATGATGTTCTTGCGATCGCCCAGGAACATGTGCTCGGTGCGGCACAGGCCGATGGCCTCGGCGCCAAACTCGAGCGCGAGCGCGGCATCCTCGGGGTTGTCGGCGTTGACGCGTACATGGTTGGCGTGGCCGCCGGTCTCGTCCAGACGAATCTCGTCGGCCCAGGACAGGATGGTGTCCAGGTCGCCGGTAAGCTCGGCCGAAACCAGATCAACGGCGCCGTCGACGACGATGCCCTGGGTGCCGTCGATGGAGATGACATCGCCCTCATGCAGCACGCGGTCACTGCCCTCGATGTGCACAACCTTCTCGGCGGCGTCGATATGGAAGCGTTCGACACCGCAGACGCAGGGCGTACCCATGCCGCGCGCGATAACGGCGGCATGGCTCGTCTTGCCGCCATGGCTGGTCAGGATGCCCTCGGCGGCGACCATGCCCTTCAGGTCGTCGGGGTTGGTCTCCCAGCGAACCAGAATGACCTTGTGGCCCTCGGCGGAACGCGCGACGGCATCATCGCTCGAGAACACGACCTCGCCCACGGCGGCACCGGGGCTGGCGTTCAGACCACTGGCCAGCGCCTCGTACTTCTTGGAGGCGTCGAACTGCGGGTGCAGGAGCTGGTCAAGCTGTGCGGGGTCGATGCGGCTCACGGCCTCCTCGCGGGTGATCAGGCCCTCCTCGACCATCTCGATGGCGATACGCAGGGCGGCGGTGGCGGTACGCTTGCCCACGCGGGTCTGGAGCATCCAGAGCTTGCCCTGCTCGATGGTGAACTCGATATCGCACATGTCGCGGTAATGATCCTCGAGCGTCAGGAACACGCGCTCGAGCTCCTCGCCTGCGGACTCGAGGCCCGGAGTGTTCTTGAGGTCGGCGATGGGCTCGGTGTTGCGGATGCCGGCGACGACGTCCTCGCCCTGAGCGTTGACCAGAAAGTCACCGTAGAACTCCTTGGTGCCGTCGGCCGGGTTGCGCGTAAAGGCGACGCCGGTCGCAGAGGTCTCCCCCTTGTTGCCAAAGGCCATGGCCTGGACGTTGACGGCGGTGCCGAGCTCGTCGGAAATGCCATGCTGCTTGCGGTAGATGCAGGCGCGCTCGTTCATCCAGCTGCCAAAGACGGCCTGGATAGCAAGGCGCAGCTGGAGCTCCGGATCATGCGGGAAGACGGGCTTGCCGTCCGCGACCTCGAGCTCGGGGTACAGAGCGGCCTTGACGTTGTCGGAGAAGATGCCCTTGAAAGTCTCGACGAGCTCCTGCAGGTCCTCGGCCGAAAGCTCGGAATCGACGCGGACGCCGGCGACCATACGCGCCTGGGTCAGGGCGTTCTCGAACAGGTCGGCATCGACGCCCATGACAACGTTGGAAAACATCTGGATAAAGCGGCGGTAGCTGTCCCAGGCAAAGCGCGGGTTTTGCGTCTGGGCGATAAGGCCCTGGACGGAATCGTCGTTGAGGCCCAGGTTGAGGACCGTGTCCATCATGCCGGGCATGGAGAACGGAGCGCCCGAGCGAACCGACACGAGCAGCGGGTCGGAGGCGTCGCCGAGCTTCTTGCCACAACGGGCCTCGAGGTCGGCCTCGGCGGCAACGATCTCATCGAGTGCGCCCTCGGGCCAGACGTTGCCGGCACCGGAGTACTCGACACAGGTCTGGCAGGTAATGGTAAAGCCACCAGGAACCGGCAGACCGATGCGGCTCATCTCGGCAAGGTTTGCGCCTTTGCCGCCAAGCACGAAGTTCATGGATTTGTCGCCCTCAGTGACACAGGTGCCCTGGGCGTCAGTTCCAAAACGGTAAACCCTCTTGCAATCGCTCACGATACTTCCCCTTCCATGCGCTTACGCGCACGACCGTGGTAACGAATCGACCCGCCGGATGCGGGCCGTGAGGGAACTATACGGCGGGTTTTGGACAGGCTTGAGCAGAGGGTGCGCGGTTTGGTAAACGTGCTAAAACCGGCGGTAAACGGTAGGTAAAGGTGGTTACCTTATGAAGATACCACTACAAGGAAAATGCAGGTAGGATGCGATGTTTTTGCTAAATCGCTTTACCATTTATCAGCATTATTTCCAAGTATTCTCTTTGGGTAGCTAAAAGAGCCCCGTCCCAAATTAGCTACCCAAACAACCTTGTCCCAAGTGAGCTACTTTTGTTGAGCGCGGCGGGCGGCACGGCGGGCTCTTGCCTCTTGAATCTCTTCGAGGTGAGCAATGATCTCGGCAGCGCTTTCCTCGATGGCTTTGCCGTCGGTACGCACTACAAAGCAGCCCAGGCGTTTCATGAGCGCGCGGGCTTCCGCAAGCTCACTACGCACGCTCTCGGGCTCGGCATAGGAGCCGGCAACGGCACGGGCGTAGTCATCGCCCAAGCGGCTATCGCGAATTTCGGAAATCACATCGACGGTCGAAATCAGGCCGAACAGGCGCATCGGGTCGACCTCGTAAATCGACTTGGGCGGCTCCATGCCATGCGCCAGTGGGACATTGGCGACCTTGTAGCCCTGATAGGCTAAATACATCGACAGCGGCGTCTTGGATGTACGCGACACACCCAGCAGCACGATATCGGCACCCGACAGATCGTCGCAACCACGACCGTCATCGTGCTCAACGAAATACTCCATGGCCTCGATACGATGGAAATAGCGGTCATCGGTCTTGTGAATCACGCCCGCAACGCCCTTGGGCGGCACACCGATGAGCGACGACAGCACGGCAAGCGTCGGGCCGATCAGGTCGACCGAACGGATATGCAGCATACCCAGGTAATCGAGCACGCGGGCGCGAAGCGCCGGATCGACAATGGTGTGGAACACGGCAATATCGCGATGGTCCGCATCGACGCGCGGCCCCACAAATGACTTGACCTGCTCCACAGAGGTCACCTTAGGCAGACGCAAAACGCGAAAAGCCCCTTCATCAAATTGCCCGGACGCCGCAAGCACCACCTCACAAGCGGTATCACCGAGCGAGTCGGAGATAACGATAACGGTGGGACGAGCGGTGACCGGGCAATTCATGCGGGGCTCCTTTTGCGCTTATGCGCAGGCTGGCTTACTTTTTGCGGGCAAGCTCACCGATGTTGGCGATGCCGGAGAAAACGGCCTCGAAGCGGTTGAGCAGCTTAAGGCGATTATCGCGGAGCTGCTCGTCCTTGTCCATGACCATGACCTCATCGAAGAAACGGTCGATGGGCGCGCGCAGGGCGGCGAGGGCGGCAAATGCGGCCGGGTAGTCCTCGGCAGCAAGGGCGGCATCGACAGCGGTCTGAGCAGCCTCGGAGGCGTCAGCGAGCGCGAGCTCGGCCTCGCCCATCAGGCTGCGATCGTACTCCGCACCCAGCTCGGGCTTGGAGATGTGCGCGGCGCGGGCATAGGCGGTAGCCAGGTTGTCGAAGGTCTCGGCATCGTTCTTGCGGGCCTCGTCGAGGGCGGCGCAGCGGGCGAAGAAGACGGACGGGGCGATGATGTGCACCGCGGAGACGGCGGCAACGGTATCGGCCGGGATCTTTTCGTCGCGGGCCATGCTCACCAGGCGGCCATGGAAGAAGTCGCGAACCTGCTGGGCGACCTCGGCGGCGTCGAACTCAATGCCCTGCTCGCTATAGAGCTCGAGCGCAAAGTCGATGAGCGACGTGGGATCGATCGGCAGACGGTCGCGCAGGATGTTGATGATACCGATAGCGGCACGACGCAGCGCGTAGGGATCGGAGGAGCCAGTCGGGGGCTCGCCGATGGCAAAGATACCGGCGATGGTATCGAGCTTGTCGGCGCAGGCCACGATGCAGCCAGCGGTGCCCTCAGGCAGCTCGTCACCGGCAAAGCGGGGACGATAATGATCGCGAATGGCGTGGGCGACCTCGTCGTTCTCCCCCATCGCGGTGGCGTAGTAACCGCCCATCACGCCCTGTTGGCTCGTGAACTCGACGACGGCGTTGGACACCAGGTCTGCCTTGCACAGGTGCGCGGCACGAGCAGCGTCGGCGGCAAGATGGGCGCCCAGATGAGCTTCGCGGGCAATAGCGAGCGCGAGCTGCTCGATGCGCTCGGACTTGGCGAGCACGCTGCCGAGCTTCTCCTGGAAGGCGACCTTGGACAGGCGCTCACGGAACTCGTCGAGGGAGATCTTCAGGTCCTCCTCGTAGAAGAACTTAGCGTCGTCCAGACGGGCACGCACAACGCGCTCGTTACCGTCGATCACGCGCTCGGCGTTCTCGGGCTTGCTGTTGGAAACGACCACGAACTCACGCGTAAGCTTGCCCTCGCCGTCATAGATCGGGAAGTAGCGCTGGTTGGTGAGCATGGACTCGCAGATGATCTCGTGCGGAACCTTGAGGAACTCCTCATCGAAGGTACCGACGAGCACCGTCGGCCACTCGCAGAGGTTGATAACCTCCTCAAAGACCTTCTTGGGCGTATCGACATGGCAGCCGGGACGGGCAGCCTCGACCTCGGCGATACCGGCTAGAATCGCCTCGCGACGGCGCTCGGCAGAAAGCACGCCGGCGTCCTCGAGCACCTGCTCGTAGGCGGCGGGGCTGGCGACAACGTGGTCACCGGGGCCAAGCACGCGATGGCCGCGCGTGGTGTTGCCGCTCGTCACGTCGGCAAACGACACGGGCACAACATCCTCGCCCAAAAGGCAGCAGATCCAGCGAACCGGGCGCACGAAGGTGGCGTGCTCGTGGCCCCAGCGCTGACTACGGTAGTTGGGCCACTGCAGGCCGGCGATGGTCTTCTCGCACAGGGCCGTCAGGATCGGAGTAGCCGGAGCGGAAGGAATGTTCTTCTCGGCAAAGACGTACTCACGGCCGTCGGTGTCCTCGCGACGGACCAGATCCTCGGCAGCCACACCGCACTTGCGGGCGAAGCCCTGGGCGGCCTTGGTGGCGTTACCGTCAGCATCGAAGGCGATGCTGGCCGCAGGGCCACGCTTGACCTCGTGAACCTCATCGGTCGCAGTGGCGACGTTGGCCACGAGCGCAGCCAGACGACGCGGACTCGAGATCACGCGGACCTCGCCATGGGCCAGACCGGCCTCGTCGAGGCCCTTGGCGATCATGGTGCCAAGCTGCTTGACGGCATTGTTCAGCGGTGCGGAGGGCATTTCCTCCGTACCGATCTCAAACAGGAAATCCTTAGCGTCTGCCATGGCTTACGCCACCTCGCCTTCCTGGTCGGCATTCTCGTTGACTCCGGCGACCTCGGCCATATAGGCCTCGCAGCACGCCTTGGCGACGGCGCGGACGCGCAGGATGTAGTTGGCACGCTCGACCGCGGACAGGGCGCCGCGGGCATCGAGCAGGTTGAAAGCGTGGCTGCACTTCATGACACAGTCATACGCTGGCAGCGGCAGCTTGCGCTCCAGGCAGGAATGGCACTCGGCCTCGTAGTCGTCAAACTTCTGACGCATCATCTCGACGTTGGCGACCTCAAAGTTATAGGCACTGAACTCGCGCTCGTTCTCGAGGAACACGTCGCCATAGGTCATGGGCGTACCGTCGGGCAGGTAGCTCCACACCAGGTCGTAAACGGAGTTGACGCCCTGGGCATACATGGCGATACGCTCCAGGCCATAGGTGATCTCGACGGGCACGGGGTCGACCTCGATACCGCCCACCTGCTGGAAGTACGTAAACTGCGTGACCTCCATACCGTTGAGCCAGACCTCCCAGCCAAGGCCCCAGGCGCCCAGGGTCGGGCTCTCCCAGTCGTCCTCGACAAAGCGAACGTCATGGTCGTTGGGGTCCAGGCCAATGGCGGCAAGAGACCCCAGGTAGAGCTCCTGTGCGTTGACCGGCGAGGGCTTGATGAGCACCTGGAACTGATAGTAGTGCTGCATGCGGTTAGGGTTCTCGCCGTAGCGGCCGTCGGCGGGACGGCGGCAGGGCTGCGCATAGCAGGTGCGCCACTCGGCGGGACCGAGCGAGCGCAGCGTGGTCGCGGTATGGAAGGTACCGGCACCGACCTCGGAGTCATAGGGCTGCATAATGACGCAGCCCTGCTCGCCCCAGTACTGCTGGAGGCGCAGGATGATGTCTTGGAAGGAAAGCGATGAAGCGTTCATGCCTCTAATATCCCCTCGTCGAAACGATTACACGGTTAGGTACTGTACTATAGCGGTTTTTAGTCGATAGCGCCGATGCGGTTGAGCGGCCAGTAGCGAACGAGTGCCACTGCCATCAAATCGGAGCGGTCGACCGGCCCAAAATAGCGGGAGTCGGCTGAGTTCTCTCGGTTGTCGCCCATCACCCACACACACCCGTCGGGGACGGTGTAGGGATAGCTCACCTGGACGCCGGGCGCTTGGACCGAAAGCGGCCAGCTCATGCCCGCCGTATAGTCCTCGTCGAGCGCTTGGCCGTCAACGACCACCTTGCCGTCCTGCAGGTCGACCGTCTGGCCGGCCGTGGCAATAACGCGCTTGACAAGAATATCATGCTCGGAGGTGCCGTCGGGGTTGTGAAACACCACGATATCGCCCTGCTTGACGGGCTGACCGAGCTCGAGGCTCACCTTTTGCGCCAGGATCTGGTCGCCAATCTCAATCGTGTCCTCCATAGAACCGGTGGGCACCACAAAGGGCTCGACCACAAAGGTGCGGATCAGGAAGGTGGCCACAAGCGCGATCGCGATGACCGCGATCCACTCAAAAGCGCCCCTCAACGCGGAATGCTGCGATGGAACCATACTCACTCCTCGCTCTGCGAATACGAAGCGTCAAGGATCTCCTGCGCGTAAGCGCGCTCCTCGGGCGTGAGCCGCGCAGTCTCGATCAAGTCGGGACGCCAGCGGCAGGTGCGCTCGATGGCGTTCTTGCGGCGCCAAGCGTCAACCTTGGCGTGGTCGCCACTCACGAGCACAGGAGGCACGCCCTCGCCGTTGAACTCGGCGGGGCGGGTGTACTGCGCATACTCGAGCAGGCCTCCGTCCTCGGCGGTCGAGAACGACTCGTCGACGTTGCTCATCTCGTCACCAAGGGCGCCGGGAATCAGGCGTACGACGGCATCGGCAACGACCATAGCGGGAAGCTCGCCGCCCGTGAGCACGTAATCGCCGATCGACAGGCGCTCGTCGGCATACGCATAGGCACGCTCGTCGACACCCTCGTAACGGCTGCACACAAACAGCAGGCGCTCGCTTTTGAGCAGGCGCTCGGCCACATGCTGCGTAAAGGGCTCGCCGCACGGGGTGAAGAACACCACCGTCGGCTTGGGGCCCTCCGCGCTAATGGCCTCGATGGCCTCGGCGATAGGCTCGACCTTCATGAGCATGCCCTGCCCGCCGCCGTACGGCTCGTCATCGACGGTACGATGACGGTCGTGCGTCCAGTCGCGCAGGTTATACGCCTTAAAATCAAAAAGGCCGGCCTTGCGGGCGCGGCCCAAAATCGATGTGGACATGACGGGCTCAAACATCTCGGGAAAGACCGAAAGGGTCTCAATCAGCATGTTGTCCTCCCTACTTGTCCATATCGATCAGGCCGTCCATAACGTGGACGGAAATTGTTCCTGTGTCGGGAAGATCGAGCACAACCTGCTCGATCACGGGAATCAGTACCTCGCCGTACCGATCGCCCTCGACAACCCAAACATCGTTAGCGGGCGTCGACATGATCTCGACGATCGTTCCGAGTGAACCGAAGTGCTCGTCGACCACCTCGCGACCCATCAGGTCGGTATAGGCGGCGTCGAGCGAATCGAGCTCAAAATCGTCACGATTTGCCAGCACGTAGCATCCGATGATGCCCTCGGCGGCCGTCAAGTCGTCAATGCCCTCAAACGAGACCAGATCGCCATCGCCCGTATCGGTGACGGATGTGACCGTGCAAAAACGGTCGCGTTTGAGCGCCGGTGGCGTCAAGGCGACACGCATACCCGGCGTCAATACAGAAGGAAGCCCCCGCAGCGGCTGCGCGAGGACCTCCCCCTTCCTTCCGTGCGGCTTGACCACACGGGCGATGTTTTTGTACTGGGACCTCAAGGTCCTAGCCCAGAACCTCTACCTCGACTGCTGTGTCGAGGCGAGCGGCCAGTGCACGGGCGAGCGTGCGAATGGCCTTGATGGTACGGCCACGACGGCCGATGACCTTAGCGACGTCATCCTCGGCAACCGAAACCTCAATCGTAGAGGCGTCGTCACCATCGATGACCTCAAGACTCACGGAATCCGGGTCGTCGACGATCTGAACAACGAGATATTCGACGAGATCGGCGATGCGATCTGAGAGCATTGCCTCACCCTCGAGCTGTGCAGCGTCAACCTCAGGCACGATTTACTCCTCGGCGCCCTCAGCGGCCTCAGCGGCAGCCTTAGCGGCCTCGGCCTCTTTGGCGAGCTGCTTCTTGGACTTCTTGACGACGGTCTCGGTCTTCTCGCCCTCGTTGGCGGCCTTGACCAGAGCGGCGACGGCGTCGGTGAGCTGAGCGCCCTTGGACTGCCAGTCGGCGATCTTCTCGAGGTCGAGGTTGATGGTCTTGGGGGCGGTCATCGGGTTGTAGCGGCCAACCTCCTCGATGATACGACCGTCACGCGGGGCGCGGGAATCGGCGACGACGACACGGTAGTACGGACGCTTCTTAGCGCCGTGACGAGCAAGGCGAATCTTGACTGCCAAAGGAAACTCCTCCAACCAAGCAGCTTTAGGCTGCAACTACAAACAAACAGTTGAACATAATACGCCATCGACGCGGGCAGGTGAAGTCCGTGAGACCAACTTCTTCGGTGTAGTCGAGGGCAAATCCATATCTTAGACAAGAATTCGGGATTTGCAAGCACATACACGCACCCCACATGAGCTGCGCGGTATACTCATGACATGGAAAGACGCGAACATACATACGGTTATGAGGATGCCATGGGCGTCACACCGCCTCCCTGGACGGGTTCGGCGGTGGGCCTCATGGACCTCGATGCGTTTTTTGCGAGCGTAGAGATGCTCGATCATCCCGAATGGCGCGGAAAGCCGCTCATCGTGGGCGGGGACGCCGATTCTCGTGGCGTTGTGTCCACCTGTTCTTACGAGGCACGTCGCTTTGGCGTGCACTCTGCCATGGCCTCGGCCGAGGCACGGCGCCTGTGTCCGCAGGCCATTTGGACGCATGGGCATTTCGATCGCTACCGCGAGGTCAGCGCGCAGGTCATGGCGATTCTCGCCGACGAGACCCCGCGCGTTGAGCGCGTATCCATCGACGAAGCCTTTATCGATATCACACCGGGTCGCTTTGCGCCCGAAGACCCGCTGCTGGTTGCACGGCGTATAAGCGACCGTGTGGCAGCGCTGGGAGTAACGTGCTCCATTGGCGTAGGCTGCAACAAGACGGTCGCAAAGATCGCAAGTGAGCGGGACAAGCCGTTTGGGCTGACCATCGTGCGCCCCGGAACCGAGCAGCGCTTTTTGGCCGCGCTGCCGGTATCTACCATGAGCGGCATCGGGCGCTCGGCCGAGGAGCGACTGCGCCGTATGCGCATCTACACCCTCGGCGAGCTATCACGTGCACCGGAATCCACCTTGGCCTCTATTTTTGGCGTCAACGGCGAACGCATGCGCCAGCGTGCGCTGGGACTCGAAATCTCCGAAGTCACAAGTCTCGATGAAGAGCGTGAGGTTAAATCGGTGAGCAATGAGCGCACCTTTGCAAAAGATTTAACTGAGCGTGGGGACATCGAAGCGGCGATTGCGCTGCTGGGTGAGTCGGTTGGACGCCGTCTACGCCGTCAGGGACTGACGGGCGGCACGATAACGCTCAAGCTTAAGTATTCGTATGGAAGCGGTCGCTCGGCACAGCGCCGGCTGCCTCATCCGACCGACGATGAGAACATCTTTGTGGCGGTTGCGCTCGAACTGCTCGACAACATCTGGCAGGAAGGCATGCATGTTCGCTTAGCAGGCATCGGCATGAGCGACTTTGACCATCAGGGCGGCATCCAGACCGACCTGTTCTGCGAAGTCGACGACCGCGGAGCCCAATCGAGCGACCGTCGCGAGCTCTCCGTCGCGATCGACGCCGTCCGAGACAAGTTCGGCGACACCGCCCTATCCTTCGGCCGCCAATCCCGCTTCAACGATTAACCGTCTTTGGGCAAAAAGAAAGCCAGGCAGGTACGGAAAACCGCAACTGCCCGGCGAAATGCGCGAGGCTAGCTAAAAGCCCCGTATCAAATGAGCCACTAGAGGAGGTCGAGGGGGAGCTGGGGGGCGTCACCCCAGAGCTTTTCTAGGCGGTAGAAGTCGCGGGCTTCGGGAGTGAAGACGTGGACGACGACCGAGCCGTAGTCCATGAGCATCCAGGTCTTCTGCTCACGGCCCTCGATGGAGAACGGATGCTCGCCGCAAGCCTCGGCGACCTTCTCCTCGATCTCGTCGACGATCGAATCGACCTGGCGGTTGTTGGTACCGGTGGCAAGCACAAAGTAGTCGCACACATCGGAAAGCTCGGTCAGGTCGAGCACCTGCACGTCCTCGCCCTTCTTGTCGTAGGCGGCCTGCGCGGCGGCGCGGGCGACATCCTCGGCGGCGATACCGCTCGCGGACAGCGAGGCGGCGGTACGGTCGGACGTGGCGGCGAAGCTCTTGTGCTCCATACCTTCAAGAATCTGCTCGTCGGTCATGGTCTCGTCGGCCATGGAATACCTCTTTCTAGACACACCCGAGCTAGCGCAGCTGGGCGTAATGGTTGTAAATCGTAATAGCCGTGGGATAAAGATAGCGCCCGGACTGGATCACGTAGACCAGACCCTGCGCAAAACAGGAGAAGAACAACTCGTCAAGCGTCGACTCCCCTACCATCTTGCGCAGCGCGTGGGCATAATCACCATGGCGGTTGGGTTCGATGGCATCGGCCACAAAGACCACCATATCGAGCGGCGTCATGTCGCAGGCACCCACGGTGTGACGGTCGACAGCCTGGAAAACGGCCGGCGACAGCTCGGGGAAAAGCTGCGGAAGCTCATAGGCGGCAACAGGGCCATGCAAAAGCGGCGTCGCGGCGGAAGGAGAGCCGGCAACCTTGATGCCATAGTGAAGCGCGCGGGCCACGAGCTCGTCATCGGAAAGCACCTTGTCCCAGTCGTGGATCAAGCCGGCGGCAGCGGCATCAAAGCGGTCAACGCCGTAGACCTCGGCCAGATGAAGTGCGGTCTCGGCAACACCCAGCGAATGCACATAGCGCTTGCGCTTATCTTTCATGCGAACATCGAGCAGCTCTTGAATGCGCTTGAGCAGCGCGCGCTCATCGCCCTCAAACTGATCCTCTACCGACAACGTAGCCCCCATCACTCAAAATCTTCTTGACCCAGATCGACATACAAACTGCGCTTGCGAATGTAACCGAGCACAGACTCGCTCGTAAGATAGCGCACGCTCATGCCGCGGGCAACTCGCTTGCGAATGTTCGTCGAGCTGATCGCCAGCGCCGGAATCTGAATATAGCGCACATCGAACGGCAGCCCCGACTCTTTGATTCGGGCACGCGCCGTATCGATATCAAAACCCGGTCGCGTCGCCGCAATAAAGGTAGCAAGCTCAGCGATTTGCTCGGCATCATGCCAGGTCACAATATCGATAATCGCGTCGGCGCCCGTAATAAAGTAGAGCTTTACCAGCGGCGGGTAAAAGTCGCGAAGGGCATGAAGCGTATCGGCCGTATAGGTTACGCCCGGACGGTCGATCTCGAACCGGCTCGCCAAAAAGGCCGGGTTCGCGGCGGTGGCGAGGACCGTCATGGCATAACGGTCCTCGGCAGGCGTCACCGGCTTGTCAAGCTTAAAGGCGGGAGAGCCCGCCGGCATAAAGAGCACGGCGTCCAAGTCGAGCGACTCGCGCGCCTGCTCGGCAGTCACCAGGTGCCCGTAATGAATCGGGTCGAATGTGCCGCCCATAATGCCAAGCCGAAACTCTTTGCCCTCTTTTATGGGCAGCTCGGGCAAACCGATTCCACCGCGCAGCGACATGGCTTACTCGCCCTCCGAGGTCTCGGCATCGTCCGCGGCATCCGCCGCATCGACAACCTCGACGCCCTCATCCGCAGCATCGGCCACGTCAATGGCCTCAACGGCAACGTCCTCGCCAGCGTCCTCGAGCTCTTCGTACTCCGAGAAGTCCTCAGCGCCCTCAAAGTCAAAGGCACGCTGGCAAATGCGGACCTCGTCGCCCGCACGGCAACCGGCCTTCTCGAGCGCGTCGTCAACACCCATACGCGCAAACTTGTGCTGCAGGTAGATGACGGCTTCCTCGTTTTCCCAGTCGGTCTGGATGACCATGCGCTCGATGGCACGACCGACCACGCGGAAGGCACCGGGCTCTTCCTGGACAATGCGGAAACGCTTCTCGCGCTGCAGACGGCGGCGCTCCCACTCCTCGTCGCGCAGATCGACCGGCTCATCGGAAACCGCCAACTCGGCGCGCAGCTTAGCCACCTGCTCGCCCACGGCAAGCATCAGCGTGTTGAGGCCGGCGCCCGTCACGGCGGACACGGCAAAGAACATATGTCCGTCGTCGAGCGCGGCGCGCTTGAGATCGGCAATCTTGTCGGCCGTGCCCGGCGCGTCGCACTTGTTTGCGACGACGATCTGCGGACGCTCCGAGAGCTCGGCGCCATACTGCTCGAGCTCACGGTTGATGATGCGGTAATCCTCAACCGGGTCGCGATCCTCAAAACCGCCCGTCATGTCGACGACATGCATGATCAGGGCCGTACGCTCGATGTGGCGCAGGAACTGGTGGCCCAGGCCCTTGCCCTCGCTCGCGCCCTCGATCAAACCAGGAACGTCGGCAACGACGTAAGAATACTCACCGGCACGCACCATGCCGAGGTTCGGCACGAGCGTGGTAAACGGATAGTCGGCGATCTTGGGACGGGCGGCACTCATGCGCGCGATGAGCGAAGACTTACCCACCGAGGGAAAGCCCACGAGCGCGGCATCGGCCATAAGCTTCATCTCAAGCTCAATCCAGTGCTCCTCGGCCGGTTCGCCCAGCTGTGCGAACGCGGGCGCGCGGCGCACCGACGTCACAAAGTGCGTGTTGCCCAGGCCACCGGCACCGCCGGGCGCCACGACAACGCGCTCGCCATCGTGCACCAGGTCGGCAATCTCGAACATCGGGGTCTGCGTCTCGGGGTCGAGCTCGCGCACCACGGTGCCCATGGGAACCTTCAGGATCAGGTCCTCGCCGCTCTTACCGTTACGACGGGCACCCTGCCCGTGCGTGCCGCGTTCGGCGCGGAAGTGATGCTTAAAGCGGTAATCGATCAACGAAGACAGCTGAGCATCGGCCTGGATGACGACATTGCCGCCACGACCGCCGTCGCCGCCATCGGGGCCGCCCTTGGGGACAAATGCCTCGCGCCTAAACGACATGCATCCGGCTCCGCCGTCGCCGCCGCACACGTTAATGCGGCTGATATCGGTGAACTGTGACAACAGAATCGCCTCCTACAAAAAGAGGGAGACCCTTGAATCCTAAAACTCAAGTGCCTCCCACATATGTGCTCTATGAAGGGTGAATTACGCGTTCGCGAGCGGGCGTACGCTGACCCTGTGCTTGATACCCTTGTGGAACTCAACGGTACCGTCGACCAGCGCGAACAGCGTGTCGTCCTTACCACGGCCAACGTTCTCACCCGGGTGGATGTGAGTGCCGTGCTGACGGACGAGAATCGTGCCCGTGGTTACCGTCTGGCCGGCATAGCGCTTCGTGCCAAGGCGCTGACCGCGGGAGTCACGGCCATTACGGGAGGAACCGAGTCCTTTTTTGTGTGCCATTGTGTATACCTACTCTTTCGTTACGAGTGTAATCTACTCGGCGACGGGAGCCTCGGCAACAGCCTCGGCCTCTGCCTTGACAGCCTTCTTGGCGCGGGACGTAGCCTGGACCTTCACGATCTTCAGCTTGGTGAGCTGCTGACGGTGACCCTTCAGACGACGATAGCGCTTACGCTTGTGGAACTTGAAGACCAGCTGCTTCTCGCCCTTGAACTGCTCAACGATCTGAGCGGTAACCTTGGCCTTGGCCAGCTTGTCGGGATCGGTGACGATCTTCTTACCATCGTTGAGGAAGATGACCGGCAGGGTGACCTTGTCGCCCTCATTGCCCTCGATCTTCTCGACGGTGATGACATCGTCGGTGGCGACCTTGTACTGCTTGCCGCCCGTGTTAACGATTGCGTACATGTTTACTTGCCCTTCATGCATCAGTTAGTGCAACAGCCGAATATAGTAGCAGGCGAAAATACCCCCGTCAACGAGTATGTGGAGCAAATCCACAAGTTCGCACAGGTATGGGGCTGACGAGTCGGCCCTCGTCGTCCTCGCATGCTTGATTCTGACGCTCGACATCGTAGGAGCAGATGGTCACGAGGTCTTGCATACCGGTGGAAACAATAGGTGCATCGACGCCCGGGGTCAAGCCCTGCAACAAAACATCAGCAGCCGAAAGCAAAATTTCCGGACGCATGGAGCCCTCGTTGTCGGCATGGGTGTCGAGCATGAGCACCAAATGGTCCGGGCGCTCCCCCGCCGTGAGCTCATAGCCCACGAGCGTGTGATCCAAATCCAAGCGCTTGCTCTTTTTGCCGCGCGCGTAGTCGATGCCATGGTCCGCGCGCAGCGTGTCGATCGCACGACGCACCTCGTCGGCGCTTACGGGCGCCTCGGGATCCAAGTGCAGGTCGATGCGATACGACAGACGCGTGAGTTGCGCCGTCAACGCCGGCGTGCGCACGTCGATGTACGCCGCCTCGATGGGTGCCAGATCGGCCGGAGACGCCGCAGCCAGGCGCCCAAACGCCTCGTCGAGCGCCACGAACTCGGTCATAAACAGGTCATACCACTCGCAGGTCGACGACGTACCCACCGGCAGCGCCGAAGAGAAGCCCACGCGCATGTGAGGAGAGAAGCCCTGCGTGACGGCATAGGGAAGTCCCGCACGACGCACGATGCGCTCAATAGTATGGATTACTTCGAGATGACCCAGATACTTAAGGCGATCGCGCTTGCCATAGCGAACACGAAGCCTAAAGAGTGTGGGGTTGTCGGTCAGGCGCTCACTCATGCGCGATCACCCATCAATACATTCTTGGCGTGGAGCGTGGGGCAGATTCCGCAGCCGGTGCACGACGTGCGGGTGCAATCGGGAGTCGTGACACCCTCGAGCGAGCGACGGTACTCGCGCTCGAGGAAGCCGCGCGTGCAGCCGGGGCTCACATGCTCCCACGGTAGGCGCCAGTCCAACTCGTAGGGTAGGTGTACGAGCTCATTGAGGTCGATGCCGTTTTTGGCGGCAGCCTCCTTCCAGTTATCGAGCGAAAAA
Source organism: uncultured Collinsella sp. (assembly GCA_934630375.1). GTDB lineage: Bacteria > Actinomycetota > Coriobacteriia > Coriobacteriales > Coriobacteriaceae > Collinsella. The sequence continues at coordinate 5,928 of CAKTVQ010000013.1, read as the reverse complement.
TGCTCTACCCAGGCGTCAAAGCGAGAGCCAGCGCGCCAAGCATCGATGATGACGGGCGTCATGTCACGACCGGCGCGGGACAGCGCGGCCTCGATGAGCGAGGTCTCGGCATCGTGGTAATGCACGCGGACGGCACGGTTGCGCACACTCGTGACAAGCAGCTTCTGGCGACGCTTGACGTCGTCGTAGTCGAGCTGCGGGCACCACTGGAACGGCGTGGCAGCCTTGGGGATAAAGACCGAAACCGAGATAGACACCGAGATCGAGCCGCGACGAGCCTTGGGCACCACGGAACGACCGAGCTCCAGCACATGATCGGCCAGATTGGCGATGGCCACGATGTCCTCGTCGCGCTCGCCGGGAAGGCCCATCATAAAGTAGAGCTTCATGCGGTTCCAGCCGGCCTCGAAGGCCGCCTTGGCCGCACGGTCCAGGTCCTCCTCGGTCACGTTCTTGTTAATGATGTCGCGCATGCGCTGGCTGCCGGCCTCGGGCGCGAACGTCAGGCCGCCTTTCTTTTCGCCGGCGACCGACTCGGCCATATCCACGCCAAACGAATCCAGGCGCTGCGACGGAATAGACACGCGAATACCCGTATCCTCCAGGCGACGGTTGAGCCTGCCGAGCACGTCGCGAATGCAGGAGTGGTCGGTCGTAGAGAGCGAGGTCAGCGACACCTCGTCATAACCGGTCTTTTCCAGACCCTGAATCACCGACGAGACGATCTGGTCGGCCGAGCGCTCGCGCACCGGGCGATACGTCATGCCGGCCTGGCAAAAACGACAGCCGCGGGCGCAGCCGCGCAGAATCTCGATAGACAGGCGGTCGTGGACCAGCTGCGCATAGGGTACGCACGACTGCGACAGCGGATTCGTGGCGCCGAAATCCTCGACGACGCGCTTGTAGACCACGGTCGGAGCATCCTTGCCCTCACGCGGCACGGTGTAGCCATGCGGCGAGCAGGGCTCGTCGTGACGAACCTCATAGAGCGACGGCACGTAGTTGCCGGCAATGGATGCAAGCTGCTCAACGATCTGCGCGCGCGGGACTCCTTCGTCACGCAGGCGGCGATGCAGCTGGCAGGTCTCGAGCAGCGATTCCTCACCCTCGCCGATGAGGATGGCATCGAAGAAGGCCGCATACGGCTCGGGGTTGTACACCGAAGGACCACCGGCAATGATGATGGGGTCGTCTTCGCCTCGGTCGGCCGCTAACAGCGGAATGCCAGCGAGGTCGAGAGCCTCGAGGAAGTTCGTCACCGCCATCTCGTGCGGCACATGCAGACCGACGATATCAAACGATGCGACGGGGGCAGCACCTTCGAGCGACAGAAGCGGAATACCCGCCTCGCGCATGGCGTCACCCATATCAGGCCACGGCACATAGCCACGCTCGCAGGAGATGCCCTCGGCCTGGTTAAGGATGTTGTAGAGGATGGCGATACCCTGGTTGGGCAGACCGACCTCGTATACATCCGGATAAATCAGGCAGCAACGATAATCGGCATCGGCCTTGGAAAGCGTGCCCCACTCGTGATCGATATAGCGACTCGGCTTCTCGACCTTGGCGAGCAGCGGCTCAATTAAATGAAAACAGTCTTGGTATGGAACGCGCAAAAGAAACCCCTAAGCAGCGAGATCGGATGCATCCTCGAAAGGACTCATAGGACGGGTGGCACCGGCGACCGTGGTCACCAGGTCACGAACGCGCGAGAACGTGGCAGCAGCGACCTCGTTGGCACGGCTGTAGTCCACATCGCGCTCGTAGAGCGACACGAGCGCGCGGCCCATGCCATAGGTACCCGCGGCGGCGGTAAGTGCCTTAACGGCAAACCCAATATGCGGCGTCTGCTTGACGAGCGCACGAGTGACCGCGCGGATCACAAGGCCGCCAGCAAGCACGCCCGCGACCTCGTAGCCGCGCTCAGGCTTAATGCCGCGTCCAAAGACGGCAGCGAGCTCAAAGAGCATGCCCACCTGCGCCAACGCCATAACGGGATAATCGGCGCCCGGCAAAAACACCAGCGCACCGGTCGCCATATTGGTGAGCGCGCACGAGGTGATGATACGATTGGCCGCCGCGATGCGCATGAAGGCAAAGTTCGCCGCAAAAGCCGTTTCCTTGTCGGTGCGGTCGAGAATCCAGCGGGCAAGCGTCTCGAGCAGATACGTCTTATCGGTTGCCGCGACAACGCCGAGCATGGGCGTGGACTCCTCGATAAACGGCACCTCCACAGCAGACTCGGCAAGCACGCACACGGGCGCGCCGGCGATCACGAGCTCCTGCACGGCACTCTCCAAGCGGTCGGAACCACACGAGAGCACCAGCACCACATCGGTATCGGTCTTTGGAGCAATTCGCTCCTCCCCCAGACGCTCGACGCGCACAATGCCCGAGGTCGTCTGCGGCACAAAGGCGTCACGCACCGTCTCGGCCAGAAAGCGCGAGGCGGACGAATCCAGATAGACCGAAACGCGCACCGGCGTATCGGAATCCTTCTTAACGGACGCGCCCATCTTAAAAGCGCGGGTCAGCTTATCTACGGGAATTTTCATAGCAAACCCCTCCAGCGGTTACGCGGCGCCCGAACGATGCCGCCATATGGATTGTACGATACCCACCGTCAGCAGCTGAATCATCATCGAAGACGAACCGAAGCTAATAAACGGTAGCGGAATACCGGTAATCGGCATCATGCCGATGCACATGCCGATGTTTTCGAAGGTCTGGAACGCCCACATGCCAACGATGCCCACACACGAAAGACGCAAAAACAGTGACTCACACTTAAAGGCGACGCGAATCGTCGAAAAGATCAACAGCACGTAGAGGCACAGGAGCAAAAAGGAACCGCAAAAGCCAAAGGTCTCGGACAGGAAGGCGAAGACGAAGTCGGTGTGGAACTCAGGCAGAAAGCCGCCGGCCGACTGCGTCGCATGGCCCAAGCCCTTACCAAAGAAGCCGCCCGAGCCAACGGCGATAAGCGACTGCTGCAGGTTGTAGGCATCGTCCGAATCGGCATTATCGGGGTCGATAAAGACCGTCAGACGGTTCATCTGATACTGCTTGATGAGCACATCGTGGCCGAGCAACGAATCAAAGACCGAATCGAGCGCCAGGACGAGGGCCACCAGGCCCACGAGCAGGGCCAAGGTCGACAGCACCCATTCGCGGCGTGCACCGCTCATGCAGATGACGATGGCACCCGAGACCAGCACGACCAGGCCCGAGCCCAGGTCGCCCATGGCAACGACGGCCAAAAACGGAATGGACAGCATGCCGCAGAGCTTGACGTAGTCGCGAACGGTATCGATGCGACCGTTATACTGCGAGCCAAGCGTGGCAATAAAGAAGATGGTGATGAGCTTGGCAAGCTCAACCGGCTGGAATGTCAAGCCGATACCGGGAATCTTGATCCAGCCCGTCATGCCCAGACCGCCTGTATAGGACAGACCCGGAATCTTGGGCGAGAAGATCACGATCAGGTCGATGACGAGCAACGCCGTCGAGAAGTTGGAGATGCCGCGCAGGTCGGTACGCCACACCAGCACCGCAAGCACCGCGCCAATGCCAATGCCCAGCAGGTGGCGCGAGAATGAGGCGTCGGCCTTAAACTGTGACGCCGACCAAATAATGATGGCGCCATAGGCAACGAGCGCGACGGTAGCCAGCAGCACACCGATATGCACCTTTTGGCGAAACGTGCCGCGCGAGGCCGAAAGTTGCTTGTTGACGCGGTCCAGGCTGCTGCGAGAGCCGGTCTTGGTTGAACGGAACAGATCCGCCGGAGAAAAATCCATCGCAACCTCCTATCGAACCGAAGAATCGCCCGAGGCCGAAGAGGTATCGGGCTCGTCATAAATCACGCCGAGCACGTCGCGCACGACATGCATGGCGGTATCTGAGCCACCGCCGCCCTGCTCCAGGACAGTAGCGATGACATACTTGGGATCATCGGCCGGTGCATAGGCGCAGAACCACGCGTATTCGTCCTCGCCGCTTTTCTCGCCCGTGCCCGACTTGCCGTATACCTGCGGCGTCAGGGTGCCAAAGTGAGCCGCCAGGGACGTCGATGCCGTGTAAATCACGTCGTGCATGCCGTTGCGAACAAGAGTCAAATCCGAATCGCTGTTGATCTTGGCCTCCAGGCGCTTCTTCTTGCCCTTGCCGTTGTATTTATAGGCATCGCCGTCGCCATCGCGCGACACGGCAGACAAAAACACGTGAGGCACGTACTGTTTGCCGCCGTTGGCAAGACCCATATAAGCGCACGCCATCTGCAGGGGCGTCACCAGAATGTCGCCCTGGCCGATAGCAATGTTGGTCATATCGCCGGCATTCCACTTGCGGTCCTCGGCAGAGGCGTCGGTAAAGTACGACTCTTTCCACTCGGCATCGGGAATACGGCCCGCGCCCTCACTCGGCAGATCAATACCGCAGGTCTTGCCTAGGCCCCAGCGACGAAAGACCTCCTGCAGGCCCTCAGGATGTTGCTCGTCATAAAAGAACGCCTTGCCCATGTCGTAGAAGACGGGGTCGCAAGAGTTGGCGATACCCGACTGCAGCGTCATGGTGCCGTGGCCGGAATGCAGCCAGCAGTACTTACCCCACGACTTGCCCAGACCCGTCCAATAGCCCGTGCAGTTGGTCGTCTGCCCCGACGTGTAGGTTCCAAACTCAAGACCGGCCAGTGCCGAAAGCGGCTTGATGGTCGAGGCCGACATGTACTGTCCGCTAATGGCGCGGTTGAGCAGCGGGTGCGAACCCTTGTCATCATTAAGCTCGGTCCACACGTCATTTGAGACGCCGCCGATAAAGACGGAAGGATCGAACTTGGGCTGGCTCGCCATGCCCAGGATTTCGCCATTGTTGGGATCGAGACACACCACAGCGCCGTTGCCGGCATTGCTGTAGCCAGTGGTCTTGGCAAGCTCGATGGCGCTCGCCAGCGCCGTCTCACAGGCCTGTTGGATCTTAAGGTCGAGCGTGAGCTTAATGTCGGAGCCGGCCTTGGCGGGCACGGCGCCGGCCTGACCGGTCACATTGCCCGAGGCATCGACCTTGACGGTCTGCTCGCCACGAATACCCTGCAGCAGGTTTTCGTAGTAGCTCTCAACACCCGCCTGGCCCACGATATCGCCCGACTGGTACGTAATCCGGCCAGCAGAAGCATCATCATCGCCAGAGGTTTTCTTATTCTGGGCCTCGAGCTGCTCGGAGGTAATGGTGCCGGTATAGCCCAAGATATGGCATGCCGTCTCGCCATATGGATACTGGCGCTCGGTACGCTCGGCAATCTTGACGCCCGGGAACTCGCCGGCGTGCTCCTGAATATAGGCAACCGTGGAGCGACGGACGTCCGTCGCGATGGTATGCAGGCTCTGGGCGCCCTCGGAATTGTCCTGGATATTGCGCAGAACCGCCACGTAGGGCATGCCGAGCACATTGGCAAGATGGCGAACCAGAACCTCATCCTCGGCAAGGTCGCGGTAGGCCACGACAGCAAGTGAGGGACGGTTCTGGACAAGCGCCACGCCATTGCGGTCGAGGATGCGGCCGCGCACAGCGGGTGTGGTAACGGTGCGCGTCTGATTGCTATTAGCCTGCTTTTCGTAATAGTCCGACGAGACCATCTGCATGCCCCACAGCTTGACGGCAAGCGCCGCAAACATCGCGCCCACACCCGTGGTGAGGATGGAAAAGCGGCCCTTAAAGGCGGTCGCCGCGGTATTGCCCTCGCCCTCGGTGGCGCGCGGGGCCGTTCCATGCTGCGTATCGTAGGTAAAACGGGAATCGCCGCGACGCATGATGACCAGCGCGACCACGATGGCCACAACCAGCACGATACCGGCGATAATAACCGTCATCTGGGAAGACATCTACGGGCCTCCCCTATATGAGCTTACGGGTCTTGGGCTTAAAGCGCAT
>CAKTVQ010000012.1 GCA_934630375.1 uncultured Collinsella sp. | reverse complement strand
GCCATGCGTGTTACCGGCGCCGGCGACCCCACCGTCCCGGTTTCCGAGACGCTCGAGGGCAAGCTGCCGCAGCGCAAACTCGTGACCACTGCTGCCGCCGGCTACTCCAGCTACGGCAACCAGATCGGCCTTGCCACCGGTCAGGTCAACGAACTCTATCACCCCGGCTACGTGGCCAAGCGCATGGAGGTCGGCGCCGTCGTGGGCGCTACTCCGGCAAACCACGTGCGTCGCGAGTGCCCCGCCCCCACCGACAAAATCATCCTGCTGGGCGGCCGCACCGGCCGTGACGGCATCGGCGGTGCCACCGGCTCATCCAAGACCCAGAACACCGAGTCCATCGAGACCTCGGGTGCCGAGGTCCAGAAGGGCAACGCCCCGGTCGAGCGCAAGCTGCAGCGCCTCTTCCGCCGCGGCGACGCCTGCCGCCTGATCAAGCGCTGCAACGACTTTGGCGCCGGCGGCGTCTCGGTCGCCGTGGGTGAGCTTGCCGACGGCCTGTATGTCGACCTGGACACCGTGACCAAGAAGTACGACGGCCTGGACGGCACCGAGCTCGCTATCTCCGAGTCCCAGGAGCGCATGGCCTGCGCCGTCGCCGACGGTGACGTCGAGGAGTTCATGGGCTACGCCGCTGAGGAGAACCTCGAGGCGACCGTTATCGCCGAGGTTACCGCCGAGCCGCGCATGCGCATGGCCTGGAACGGCGTCGCCATCGTCGACCTGTCCCGCGAGTTCCTCAACTCCAACGGCGCACCCAAGCACCAGGTCGCCCACGTGTGCGCCCGTAGCGTGTGGCAGCCCAGCTGGGCTGGCACCACGCTTGCCGAGCGCATGACCTCGCTGGTCACCGACCTCAACGTCGCCTCCAACAAGGGCCTTTCCGAGCGCTTCGACTCCACCATCGGTGCCGCGACCGTGCTCATGCCCTTTGGTGGCAAGACGCAGCTCACTCCGAGCTCTGCCATGGTCGCCAAGTTCCCCGTGGACGGCGAGACCACCACGGCGAGTGCTATGGCATGGGGCTTCAACCCCTACCTGATGGAAGCTGACCAGTTTGCGGGCGCCTACCTGTCCGTGGTCGAGTCCATCGCCAAGCTCGTTGCCGCCGGCTTTGAGCACAAGCGCGCCTACCTCTCCTTCCAGGAGTACTTCGAGCGCCTGCGCACCGAGGCCGAGCGCTGGGGCAAGCCCACGGCAGCCGTCCTGGGCGCCCTCATGGCCCAAGTCGACCTGGGTGCCGGCGCCATCGGCGGCAAGGACTCCATGAGCGGTTCGTTTGAGGACGAGGCCGGCGAGCTCAACGTTCCGCCGACCCTGATCAGCTTCGCCGTCGCCGTGGGCAAGGCCGCCCGCGCCGTCTCGCCCGAATTCAAGGGCCTCACGCACCGCGTCGTCCGCATCGCCCCCGCCACCTATGGCGAGGACTACCGCCCCGATGCTCAGCAGCTGCTCGCCGCGTTTGACGCCGTCGAGGCGCTCACTGCTACCGGCAACGCCCTGGCCATCTCCACGCCCGGCTACGGCTGCGGCGCCGAGAGCCTCTTTAAGATGTGCGTCGGTAACCAGATCGGTATCGAGCTTGCCGAGGATGTAGACGTGGAGAGCCTCTTCACCCCGCTCTACGGCAGCTTTATCGTCGAGCTCGCCGAGGATGCCGAGCTGCCCGAGGTCGCCGACGGCGTTGTCGTCGAGCCCCTGGGCACCACCGTCGAGGGCTATGTCATCGACACCGGCTCCGAAGTCATCGAGCTCTCCGAGCTCCAGGAGGCCTGGGAGAGCGGCATCGAGGGCGTCTTTGCCTACCGCAGCGCCGACGAGACCCCCGAGGTCGAGACCATCGACTTCCGCGCCAAGGACATCCACGTGTACGGCGGCGCCAAGATCGCCCGCCCGCGCGTGGTTATCCCCGTGTTCCCCGGCAACAACTGCGAGTACGATAGCGCCCGTGCCTTCCGCGCCGCCGGCGCCGAGGCCGACACCTTCGTGATCAACAACCTCACGCCCGAGGCCGTCGCCGAGAGCACCCACGAGCTTGCCCGCCGCATCCGCGCAAGCCAGATCGTCATGATCCCCGGCGGCTTCTCGGGCGGCGACGAGCCCGACGGCTCCGCCAAGTTCATCACGGCGTTCTTCCGCGCTCCCGAGGTCACCGAGGCAGTCCGCGACCTGCTCAAGGCCCGCGATGGCCTGATGCTGGGTATCTGCAACGGCTTCCAGGCCCTGATCAAGCTCGGCCTGGTGCCCTACGGCGACATCGTCGACGCCACGCCCGATGCGCCCACGCTGACGTTCAACACCATCGGTCGCCACCAGAGCCGTCTGGTGCGCACCCGCATCTCGTCCAACTTGTCCCCGTGGCTGTCGCAGTGCAGCCTGGACGACCCCTACACCGTCGCCATCAGCCACGGCGAGGGCCGCTTTGTCGCCAATGACGAAGTGCTCGCCCAGCTGATCGCCAGCGGCCAGGTCGCCACGCAGTACGTGGGCGAGGACGGCAAGCCCAGCATGGATCTCTCCGTCAACCCCAACGGCTCCGCACTCGCCATCGAGGGCATCACGAGCCCCGACGGCCGCGTCCTGGGCAAGATGGGCCATGCCGAGCGTCGCGGCGACAACCTGTACCGCAACGTGCCCGAGCATGTCCCCGGCGATAAGTTCATGCCGATCTTTGAGAGCGGCGTGGCCTACTTCGCTTAAAGCTATCCCATCGGGTACAATCCCCTCGGGTAACAACACCCGCCACCGACATCCCCGGTGGCGGGTTCTTTTTTGCTTCGCGCATACAGGAAGGACATCATGCAAAGCCGCAAGCCGTATCTCGCCACCCTGCCCGGACTCATCCTGGGCTGTCTTGTTTGCTGTGCACTCTGGGGATCGGCCTTTCCCTGCATCAAGATCGGCTACGCACTCTTTGGTATCCCAGCGCACGATAGCGCTTCGCAGCTGCTCTTTGCAGGTTTACGCTTTACGCTTGCCGGCATGCTGGTTATCGTTGGGATGAGCGCGGCCCAACGCCGCCCCCTCATACCGCAAGCGCGCGACATCAAGCCCATCTTTGTCTTGTCGCTCTTCCAGACTATCGGGCAGTACTTCTTTTTCTATCTGGGTCTCTCCCGAGCAAGTGCCATGTCGAGCTCCATCATCGAGGCCAGCGCCAACTTCTTGGCCATTCTCTTTGCCGCCCTGGCATTCCGCACCGAAAAGCTCGATGCGGCCAAGGTGCTCGGCTGCGTGTTGGGCTTCGCCGGCGTCGCACTCGTTAACCTTTCAGGCGCGGACGGCACCTTTGGCTTTACGCTCGACGGCGAGGGCTTCATCTTGGCTTCCACCGTCGCGGGCGCCCTTTCGACCTGCCTGATCGGTATCTTCTCGCGCGAGCACGACGGCGTCTTGCTTGCCGGCTGGCAGTTCTTGGTCGGCGGCCTCGTCCTCACCATGATCGGCTTTTTGATGGGCGGCGTGCTCTCCCCCACGGCAATTGCCCCCGCCATCGCGCTCATCGTCTATATGGCGCTTATCTCTGCGGTCGCCTACTCGCTGTGGTCGCGCCTGCTTGCCGTCAACCCCGTTAGCCGCGTCTCGGTCTTTGGGTTTATGAACCCGGTCTTTGGCGTGCTGTTGAGCGCGCTGCTGCTCGGCGAGGGCGCCGGCACGAGCCCCGTTACCGTTATCGTTGCCCTGCTGTTGGTCTGCGGCGGCATCATCATCGTTAACAAACCTAAAAAGGCCTAGCGAGCTACCGCGTTCCGAGAAAAAGACGGGGCGCATCTTCGACAGCCGCTACTAGGCCTTCGTAAGAAATAGGGGCGCACGACTCAACGGTCGTGCGCCCCTTTTTACTAGCGAATCTGAACGCCGGCTTTCTTCTTCTCGGCCTTAACGCAGTAGAGCTCTGCATCGGCGGCGCGAAGTAAGCCTTGCCAGGTATCGACCCCATCGCCGACCCGCGCGTATCCGATGGACATCCGCAGCGAATACGGCACCTCGGCGCGCGCAAGCTCGTCGTTAATCGCCGTGCACAGGCTGATGATCTCCTGCTCCGTCGCCGCCTTTTGAAGCACCACGAACTCATCGCCGCCATAGCGCGCGATAAAGCCGCCAGACACCGAGCAGACGTCCTTGAGCGCCGTCGCAACAACCTGAAGGGCATGGTCGCCCTCGACATGTCCATAGTGGTCGTTGATCTGCTTAAAGCCGTCGGCGTCCATCATCAGCAGATACACATCCTTGGCCTGGTCCGCACCCGAGAACAGCGACAGCATATAGGTCTCAAAACGATTGCGGTTATTGAGCCCGGTCAACGGGTCAGTCGAGATCAGCTGCTCTTGATAGACGATGTAGAGCAGCAGAATGCTCAGCAGTATACCGACACAAAGGCCCGGTATCGAAAACGCCACCTGAAAGGTACCGCCCACCAGAGCGGGAACCGCAAAGAAGGCAAGAGTGCGATAAATGGCCTTCTGTTGCAGGCTTTCGACTTTTCGAGCCTGAACAAAGGCATGCAAGGACGTATATATGACGTAGCAGTAGCTAACGATAGGCTGAATCATATAAAGCGCACCGCGACGGTATATGCCCTGCGCATCGATATAGAACAGGGCGTGTGTCCAGTAGCTGGTAAACGCCAGCGCGACCACCAATACGGTCGGCAACGTCAAAAGCGCCACCCTATAGGGCGTGGTCAAGAGCTGCGAGCCCTGCATCGTCTCGGAATAGAAAAACCAAATGAGGCACGCGATGGCGAACAGCGAAAACGAGACCGCATTGGAAATCCAGTTGGCCGCGAGGCCTGCGGTGCCGCCCACTCCATCCGAGAGCACCCAGATCATATCGAAGAAAATGTACGCGGCAGACGTGTAACCCAGCATGCTAAACAAAAGCTGCTGAGTGCTCGAGAACAAGGAGCGACGGCTTCGTGCGGCAAGTCCGATAAGAATAATCATGCACAGCATAAATATCTCGATCTTGAGTGCCTTAACCACTAGGTTCCATCCCCTCTATATCCAAGTGGCCAGAATCGCCCGAGATTCGCTCGGGCAAGAAACACCCCTTAGCCCGCAGGGGTAAGGGGAATAATAGCAGAGCGCCCGAATGACACCGAATAACAGATGCCGTACGGGCGCTCGGACGGCGTGAATTGCACACGCCGATTTCATTGATTCGAACAGGTGATTACTCGCCGTCGATATCGGTCGCGACAGCCTCCTCGATAGCCTCGACACCGGCAACCGACAGGTCTTCCTTGCCGCGGCAGAACTTCTTGTCGACCCAGCCGGTCAGGATCGGGGCCATGATCGCCGTGATGATAACGGCCGTTGCGATCTGGGCGTACGCGGTGGGCGCAAGCTCGGCATAGCGCGGTGCAACCTCGGCGAGGGCGACCGGCGTGGTCATGGCCGTACCGGCGATGGTGGAACAGGCAACAGCAGCCTTGCCGTTGCCGCCGCACAGGCGCTCAAAGGCAAAGGTGATGGGGCCGACGATAAAGAGCGTGATGAGGCCAAGCAGAATGCCCGAGATGCCGCCGGTGATGAAGCTCGACAGACTCATGGACGCACCGAGCTGAAAACCGATGACGGCAATCGCGGGATTGGTGCCGGGGACCAGCAGGTTCTTGATGAACGGGAACAGGTTGCCCAAAACCATGCCGATAACGAGCGGCAGGATGGAACCGATGATGGTGCCGATGGGAATGTTGGCGAGACCCGAGACGCCGAGGATAATCATCGTGACGGCGGGACCGGCCGTAAAGAACAGGATGCCGACGGCGCCTTGCTCGGACTCGTCGCCGAACTCGCCCATGATGCCCGTATAGAGCGCCATGTTGCAGAACGTGATGCCGCCGATGATGGACACGGAACTGAGGCCAAGGAAGTTGTCGTTAAAGAAATAGGCCACGCCCAAACCGAGAGCCGCCGCGACGACAAGCTTGGGGATCAGCACGACAATGCCGGTCTTGATGGCGCCCGGCGTGGACTTAAAGCTGATGCCGGCACCCACGAAGAGCAGGATCGCCGCAACGATGGTATTGGAACCACCGCGGCAGGCAGCCGTAAAGAAGCCGCCGATCTCAAAGACCTGCGGGCAGAAGGTGTTGAGCAAAAGGCCGACGATCATGGGATAGATCATGATGTCGCCCGGGATACGCGGGACCTTGAATTTCTTTTGCTCGTTGGCGGTTGCTTCCTGTGCCATGAAACCCCCATTTCCGCTGACGGGGAACAAAAGCCCACGTCATGCTTTGCTACAGTAAAGTCTGACCATGGTACCAGAAGAAGCAGAACAGCTCGATGAGAAATTCGATTCGGGGGCAGCGACGACAAAAGGAGGCGCCGGCCCCTATATGAGGCTCAAAACGATATACAGCACAACGCCCGAGACGCAGCACCACAACATCGACTTTGTCTTGATTGCCACCACAACGACGCCGGCGGCAGCAACCCAGGGAACCAAGGCCGGCCACAGCCCCGCATCGAAGGCCCCGGGGCTTACCAAATCGTTGGCGACCAGCGCGGCAAAGGCAGCAGGCGGGATGTAGCCCAGGGCCTCGGTGACGCGGGGCGGAAGGGTCCGCCCGCGCAGGGCGAACGCCGGCGCGATGCGAAAGAATGCGATGGCCGCCCACGACGACAGCCACAGAACCAAGAACTCGTTAACGGGCATCGCGAGCACCCCTCCCATCCGTAAGGGCATCGCACGTGAGCGCCACGGCAACACCGACGAGCACGCTCACCGGCACGGCGATATTCGTAAGGCCCAAGAACTTGAACATGGCGACGGATACCGCTCCCGAAACCGCCGCGACGACATTGCCGCGCGACAGGCGCTGCGAAAAGAGCAGGCAGATGAAGAGCGACGTGCAGACAAAGCCTGCGATAGCGGTAGGAACATCGATGGCAGCGCCGGCAACAGCGCCCGCCGTGCACGAGACGCCCCATGTTGCGATCAGAATCGCGTTGAGCGCAAAGGCCTCCTTGGGGCCCCAACCATCGCCCTCGACCAACTTGGCCAGCGAGATGCCGTAGGCCTCTTCGGTAAGCGTCGCCGTGACCGCCAGCGTCTGGCGTTTCGAAGCCCCGGCAAGGTGCGGCGCAAGCGATGCCGAGTAGAGCGCAAAGCGAGAGGAGATAGCGGCGACGCTTGCGATAATCGAAGGTGCCGGCACGCCCGCCAGCCATAGGTTGCAGATCATGAACTGGCCGCTGCCCGTCACAAACGTACTGCTCAGGGCAAAGACCATCCAGGGCTCCATCCCCGTTTGACCCATAATCATTCCGCACGGCGCGCCCACCGCAACATAGGTGAGCATCACCGGCCAAACGGTTTTAACAATTCTGAGCACCATATCGTTCCTCGCTCTGTCAAGCCATCCGCATCGCACGCAACCGCACATTGTAATCGTCGTCCGCCGGCAACCGAGTTCGCCTACAATTGCCACCGGATCGAAAGACGCAACTTTTAGGAAGTCATTATGACAGCTATCGATCGAGGCCGGGCGACCGCGGCCTTCAAACGCTATACCGATGCTTACGACGCCACCAACCCGCGCATCGCACTCAAAATCGAGCACACCTATCACGTGGCGGAAGCGTGCGATGCCGTGGCGCGCGAGCAGAACTGGTCGACAGAGGATATTGACCTGGCCTGGCTTTGCGGCCTGCTGCACGATATGGGCCGCTTTGAGCAGCTGCGACGCTGGGACACCTTTAAAGATGCCGAGAGCATGAGCCATGCGGCGCTGGGCGTCGAGGTCCTCTTTGGCGAGAATCCCGCCGATGCACCCGCCGCAACGAGCATCCGCGACTTTATCGAGACCGATGCGCACGATGAGCTCATCCGCGCGAGCATCGCCTATCACAGCGACTTTCGCCTACCCAAGGAGCTCAACGAGCGCACGCGGCGCTTCTGTGATATCGTGCGCGACGGCGATAAGGTCGACATTATGCGCACTATCGCCGACAGCACCGTCGATACCATCCTCAAAGTTGATGAGGATACGTTTCTTGCCAGCCACTTCTCGTCGCCGACACTCGCCGCCTTTGACGAGCATCGCTGCGTTGCACGCGATGAGCGCAACGAGCCCGCAGACTTCCTGGTAGGGCTCATCTGCTTTATGTTTGAGCTCGTCTATCCGGCAAGCCGCGCGCTGGCGCGCAAGCAGGGCGATATCTACCGCCTGCTCGACGCGCCCTTTGGCATTATGCGGCCCTTCACCGACCCCGCCACGCAAGCGACCTGGGAGCGCCTAAAGGGCGAGATGCGCGACTGGCTGGCGCGTGCCTAGCGCTCAAGCTGGGCCAGCAGCTCCTCGACGACCTCGACGGCGTCGCCGACAACCTTGTATTGGGCGGCGCCGAAGATGGGGGCATCCGGGTCCTCGTTGATGGCGATAATGCGCTCTGCCCCACCGATGCCGGCAAGATGCTGGATGGCGCCCGAGACACCGATACTCACGAGAAGCTTGGGCGAAACGGATACGCCCGTCTGGCCAATCTGATGGCGGTACTCCAACCAGCCGGCCTCCACGACAGGGCGCGTGCAGCCAAGCTCGGCGCCCAGAGCCTCGGCGAGCCTTCGCATCAGCGGCAAGTTTTTCTTGGAACCAATGCCGCGACCTACCACGACCAGACGCTCGGCGTCGGCAATCGAAGCCTGCTGCCCCCACTCCTCGGCGGGAATCGAGATCTCGACACGGGCTTTAACGTCATCCGCAAGCGCCACCTGAGTGATCGTGCCGGAACGACCGTAGTCGAAGTCGGGCGCCTTAAAGATGCCGGGGCGCACCGTTGCCATCTGAGGGCGGTGGTTGGGACAAACGATGGTGGCCATCAGGTTGCCGCCAAACGCCGGGCGCGTCTGCTGCAGCAGCCCCGTCTCCGTATCCATCGAAAGCACGGTGCAGTCGGCCGTAAGACCCGTCTGCAGGCGCACGGCAACGCCAGGTGCCAGCTCGCGGCCAAAGGCGGTCGCGCCGTACAGAATAGCCTCGGGCTTACGCTCGGCCACCAAATCGCAGATCAGGCGGGCGTAGACCTCCGCATCGTTTTGGCGAAGGCGCTCGTCGCGACAGGCCATAACTTCATCAGCACCGGCGCAAACCAAATGCTCAAGCTCCTCGAACGAGCTCTCGGGGCTCATGCCGACCAGCGCCACCAGACGGCAGCCACGGGCATCGGCAAGCTCGCGGCCCTTGCCCATGAGCTCGTAGGCAACGGGAGCCACCGTATCGTGCTCATCGGTCTGCACGTATACCCAAATGTCTCGAAATGCATCAAGGTCCGCCGCGCCGGCGGCCTCGTCACGCTCGATTGAGATAGCGTTAACGGGGCAGGCGTCGACGCACCCGCCGCACAGAATGCAGCCGTCGGTCACGTGGGCACAGCGATTGGGGCGCTCGCCTTCCACCACAATGCCGCCCGAGGCGCAGGCGCGAACGCAGCGACCGCAGCCGATACAGGCTTCGCTATCGATAATCAGTCCGCTCATCTATGCCATCCCCTCGATAATCTTGGCAAGTTTTGCCGCCTGCTCGGACGCCGTTCCCTCAACAGCCTCACACGTTTGGTCGCGGTTGGGCACAAACGAGCGGACGACCTGCGTCGGCGATCCGGCAAGGCCACAACGCGAGGGATCGGCGTTCACGTCGGCAGCACTGACCACGCGCACGTCCGCCTCCTCGGCCGCACGAATACCGGCGATGCTCGGCATGCGCAGCTGGCCGATCTCCTTAGCGGTCGTCATCGCACACGGCATCTCAAGATAGACCGTCTCTTCACCGGCATCGCATCCGTGAACGAGCGCCAGTGAGCCACACGTCGTAAAGCCCGCGCTCTGCACGCAGCTCACATCGGTCACGCAAGGAATCTCGAAGGCGCCGGCAAGCTCGGGGCCGATCTGGGCCGTATCGCCGTCCACCGCCATCTTGCCGCAGATAAGCAGATCGAAGTCCTCGTCGAGCGCCTCGATACCGCATTTGAGGGCATACGTGGTCGCCAGGGTATCGGCGCCTGCAAAGGCGCGATCGGTTAGCAGCAGCGCGTCGTCGGCGCCACGTGCGATGCAGTCGCGCAGCAGCGATTCGGTCGCGGGAATACCCATCGACACCACCGTCACGCGAACATCCATGCCAAAGCCGATAAAGTCGTCTTTAAGTGCCAGCGCGCACTCCAGAGCGCTCGCGTCAAAGGGATTGATGACTGCCTGCTTGCCATCGCGCACGATGGTATTGGTCTCGGGGTCCATCTTGACCTCGGTGCTACCCGGCACCGCCTTGACGCACACCACCATATGGAAATCGCTCATCTTCACGCGCCTCCTTTCTGGACGAGTTCATCCAAGAGCTTCTCCGAAAACAGGTTTCCGCGGCCCAGCTGTCCGGCAGGATCGAGTTGGAGCTTAAGCCGTGCCGACTCGACCATGGCCTCGTGGCCGTACATCGTCTCAAGAAAGCCCGCCTTGATCTTGCCGACGCCGTGCTCGGCGGAGACGGCGCCACCCATGGCCGTGACCTCGGAAGCCCACTGGGCAAACAACTCGCCGCCGCGGCGGTAATCCTGCGCATCGCGCGGAAGAATGTTCACGTGCAGGTGGTTGTTGCCGATATGGCCCCAGGCAGCGGACTCAAGTCCACTCTGGGCCAGCGTGCGACGATAGAGGGCAATGACATCGGCCAGGCGTGCATTGGGCACCGACATATCCGAGCCCAGTTTGGTGATGGTGGGATCCGTGCGGCGGCGCTCGTCGATAAGCATATTGACGCTCTCGGGCACGGCATGACGGAAGAATCGCTGGCATTCGCGATCGACCTCGGTGCGCGCGACCCAGGTCGCATCGTCACGACCGCCCGCAAGCTCCAGCACCCATCCCAGGTGATACAGTTCCTCAGTCGCCTGCTTCTCGTCATCGCAATCGAGCTCCACGTAGACGCAGACCTTGGCCTCTTTGTCGAGCGCCGGCAGCGAAGAAAACGCCGTCGACTGCTCACGCTGACGGCGCAGGATATCCAGGGCGCCTGCATCGAAATATTCGATGGCGGCTGCATGGGATAGGACGGGACGCACGGAATCGGTAAAGGACACGGCCTTGTCTTCGCTGTCAAAGAAACAGCTCACGCCCCAAACGACCTCCGGTGCCGGCTGCAGGGCAATCTCGAGCTCGGTGATGACGCCGAGCGTTCCGCAGGCACCGATAAAGAGGTCGATGGCATCCATGTTGTCCGCGACGAAATAGCCCGAGGCATTTTTGGTCTTGGGCATGGTGTAGGTGGGAAGATCAAGCTCGAGCGCACGACCTTCCGCCGTCACGAGTGACAGGTGGCGGCTCCGGGCAAAAACTTCGCCACGCCGAAGCTCGAGCAGGTCACCGTCGGTCAGCGCGACGTGAAGGCCCGTGATATGCGGGCGCATGGGGCCATAAGCGTAGCTACGGGCGCCGGAAGCGTTGCATGCCGCCATACCGCCCAGGCAGGCAGATGCCTCGGTGGGATCGGTAGGAAAGAACTGCTCGGGGGCTTCCTGGAATTCCTCGTAAGCCTTAAGCGAAGCCTGGTCCCAATCTGCGGTCGGAAGCACCTTCTTGCCTAGCTGCTTGCGCAGCTCAGACAGCACGACGCCGGGCTCAACACGCAAGAGAAAGTGACCCTCGTCATCGCGGCGAAGGCCTAGGTAGCGATTCATACGGGAGGTGTTGAGGATGTGGCCGCCATGGGGCACGGCGCCGGCAGCGAGACCCGTTCGAGCGCCCTGGACAGTCACCGGGACACCGTCGACATGGAGCTGCCGCAGGATGGCGCGCGTCTCGTCTTCCGATGTTGGAAACGAGATGCTCGAGGCCTCGCCCGACGAGCGAGACTCGTCGCGGCCGTATTCCTCGAACTCATCGGTGAAGGGTTTGATGGTTGCAGACATGCAGAACTCCCCTTTAGCTAACTACAGTGTTTGCAGGGAGATGTTACCGCATCGTTTCGTTGACGTGTTCGAGACCGTCTCCATAATTGAGGATTTTTACGTCCGTGCAATTCGGCGAGCGGCTGCTAGATCTCGGCAGGCGATGTTTTTGACACATATCGCTTCACCGCCAACGATCGCGAAATTGGCACTCGAAAAATGTTGAAGTATTTTTTACCACCTGCTACCTGCGGCGATGCAAATCCGTCAAGCATTTGGTCAGCTTTTGGTCAAGTAGCGGCTGATACGGTCGGCATCGACAGCCAAACCGATAGAAGTTTTGGCCCCAGAAGCAGGGAGGTTCCCATGGCATATTACTGGCCCCAGTACGGCGTCGCCATCGAAGTCGACGACGATCCCCATCTCCTGCCTTTCGAAGAAGAGGCATTCCCCGACACGACGGTCTACCACGTCACTACCGATGTGATCTGCGACCCCGAGTCGTTCTCGGCGCTCGCCCACCACATCGCACGCATCCACGACATCGAGCTCCCTCCCGACTTCGATGAGCTTATCTACTCGCGCCGCCTGATGCTTCATATGCTCTTTGGAGCGGACCCGTCCACGTTCGCACGCGTCTACACCACCAAGGACGCCGCATGAGCGCGAAGAAGTTGCCCCAACTCGCGAGTCCGGGGCATCGCAAGAAACTCATCGCTGTCTGTTTGGCTATCGTCTGTGCCCTCGTCGCCGTAGGCTTGTACGCCTGGCAGTCGCAGCCCGTACCCGAAGCGGGCGCCTCGGTCACAACGGCCGAGGGCAAATCGCGCCAAGAGATCCAAGATGAGCTCGACGCCATCGTCCGCGACAACATGATGACGATCTCGGTCGCGCCGGTCGCCCAGTTGCAGGAAGGCGGCAAGTTGCGCGTCAACGTGCAAAACGTCCAGGACAACAAGTTCCCCCAGCGATTCCGCATCATTCAAAACGACGAGACCATTTATGAGTCCGGCATCGTCGAAACCGGCAAGACGGTCGAGACGTGTCCCGCCGGCGACATCGAAGAAGGCGAGGCGTATATCGAAATCCAGGCACTCGACACCAAGACCCATGACAACCACGGCAATCCGACGCGCGTCAAGGTCCGGGTGGAACAGGCCGAGAACTAGCCCCTAACGCCCGCTGATCATTGCGCGCGGCCACCAACACTCGTCCAATCATCGCGGGGACGGCCCGCGGCGAATAGAAAGGAACGACCATGGACATCACCAGAAACATGAACGGAGCCAGAGCGCTCGTCGTGGGCGCAGGGCTCGCGCTCGCGCTCGCAATGGGCGCCTCCCCGACGCCAGCCATGGCAGCCGGGCGTGTTGGAAGCACGAAGGTAATGGTCAGGACCGAGATCGACAACATCGAGTTCAAAGCACCGACGGTTATTCCGTTCGTCGCCAAGGCCGACGGCACGCTTCAGGGTCCCTCAGAAGATGCAACCACCATCGACAATCATTCGGCCTACGGCATCCATGTCACCAACATGAAGATCGACGCCATGAACACCTGGACCATTGCCGCCGACGCAAAGACCGGAACTGCACAGAATTCCATTGACTTTAAGGTCGGCCCCGAAGGCGCACTCCAGGACGCCAGTGCCGCAACGCAGGGAACAGGAATCGATCTTTCCAAGAACGCAACCTTTGATATGGGCTATCAGGGTATTGCCGGCGGTTCGGACAAAATCAAGCTCAAGACGAGCGGAAATGTCGCCCGCGTCACGCGCGACATCTTCCATATAACCGGCGAAGGCGATCAGGTTGCAACGATCACCTGGACGGTCGAGCCCGGTGCGCACACGGCATAAGGCGATCGCATCTGTCGCTATCGTCGGCATCTTGGCGCTCGCGCCGGCAGCAGCCTTTGCCCAACAAGAGCAGGCGCAGGCCGCCACGCAAGTGACCGTCGACCTCTCGGGGCTCGACCGCGGCGACCGCCAGGAACCATTGGCGCAAACGGGCGACGAAAAGCAGCTCTTGGCAGCAAGCGTCGCCGTGGCAGGCGCGGGGGCAGCCGGACTCGGCCTGCGCATCAAACGCAGCCAGTAGCCAGACACAGACAGGCCACACATAATTAGGTAAGGAGACCCCATGGCATCGAAGAACCTTTTGCCCGTCGTCGCACTCTGCGGCGCGCTCGCAACCGGAACGCCTGTCGCCGCTTGGGCAACCCCCGTCATGGCGGACTCCTTGCCGGTAGCTCTAAGCCCCGCACCAGACCCGTCGAGCACCATCATGTGCAAGCGATTTTCGCTCAAGCAGGCCACGATCCTGACCTCGGGATGCCTTCGCCGGAATACGGACGCCTCGATAGTCGTGGATATCGGGCGCTCGAATAAGGAAAACGAATCCCAGGCAGGTTGTGCCGTCTGCACATGGCATTCGGTTGTGCTTGACGCAGATGACGATCCATGCGATTTGGAGCTGCGCATCGACATCGCTTCGATCGATGACTCGGCGAACGGAGCGAAGGTCGCCTTCGACGCTACGTTTTTCGAGAAAGGAGGCGGCATATGTCTGGGCTGCGCCGCCGCGAATGCAGACGATGCGCAGCCCACCCTCTCATTCACGGCATCGTTGCGGCTGACCAAGGCCGGCACCGATGCCATCGCGGCGGGAGAAGCGTCCCTGCTGTTCTACGCCGTCAGCACCAAAGACACAGACATTCATTTCGAGAAGTCAGCCGGGGCACTCAGCCTTACGCGAGGGACGAAAGCAAGCCCCATTGAGATTGATGCCCACGCGCTAGGCAGGCAATGCATTCTCGCCGACCCGGCGCTTCTCGAAATGGAGTGGAACGGATCCGGGGCCGTCGGGATTGTCCCCTCCGCGCTTGGAGCCAAGACGCTTCCCTCAAACGAAGGACCCAGCAACGCAACCATAAAAGAAGAGGGCGCAGACAAAGAAGCGGGTGCGGGGGACACGCCATCGCTGGCAAACAGCGTCCCAGCTTCTTTCGAAGCACCGGACGAAACCGTTGCCGATCCAAACGATTCCGAGCTTGCGGACAGCCTAGGGCTTGCTGGTCCTCAAGAAGTCGATGAGGGCAACTGTTGCGTGCTTGCCGCGCTCGACCACACAGAGACTATCGACGCCGCGAACATCGAAGTTGCCGCCGCCAATCAGCCCGTCCGCAAGTCGGCCATCATCGCATTTCCCGAGTCCGTCGAGGTCGTCTTTTTGCCATCGGGCGAGGTTGTGGCCCCGACACTGCTCACCTTGCTGGGTGCTAAGAATACTCGAAACGAAATTAAAAAGATCACGGTTGTCGACCCTGCAACTACCGCCAAGCTGCGTCTATACGCCGTTGCCCCAGACGGAAGCAAGACCCTGGAATTCGATGGCGACACGCTCCTGGCCTGGCGGCGTCTGGACATTATGCAAGACGTCTCGTATCAGATCGAACTCGAAGGGTTTGATCGAGCCCGCGATGCCAATATCATCGCCGCGGCTATCGAATCCCCACAACGACTTATGATACTGCGCTTTGACTACTATCCCTATGTCCCGACAACCACCTGAGGCTTAAATGCTGCGCGTCGTTTCTAATACCACTTATATAACGTATTAGATGAGTCGCGATGTGCCTCGCATTCCGTTCTGCTACGATTGCCACGTTGGCATCAATACGGGAGGGCTCATGCCGGGCTTGGGAACAATCATCAACGTTGTGCTTTTGATTGCGGGCGGTCTTTTGGGATTAGCGGGCGGTCGCTTTATCACACCGCGCATCCAAGACACGCTCATGAAAGCATCGGGGCTGTGCGTCCTGTTTATCGGCTTGGGCGGCACCATGCAAAAGATGCTCGTTATCGACGGCGGCGTCCTGTCGACCACCGGCACCACCATGTTGATCGTCTCATTCGCGCTCGGCTCGCTTATCGGCGAGGCCATCAACCTGGAGGCCGCCATCGAAAACCTCGGCGAATGGCTCAAACGCAAAACCGGGAGCGAGGGAGACAACGAGTTCACCAACGCCTTTGTCTCGGCATCGCTCACCGTGTGCATCGGCGCGATGGCCATCGTGGGATCGATTCAGGACGGTCTGCTCGGCGATTGGTCTACGCTCGCCCTGAAGGGTGCACTGGACTGCATCATCGTCTGCACCATGACAGCCTCGCTCGGACGCGGCTGTATCTTCTCGGCCCTGCCCGTTGCCGTGTTCCAGGGAACGATCACGCTGTTTGCCGGCGCGCTCTCCCCCATCATGACCACAGCAGCCCTCGACAGCCTCTCACTCGTAGGCTCCATGCTCATCTTCTGCGTCGGCGTCAACCTTATCCGACCTCAGACCTTCCGCACGGCCAACATGCTCCCCGCCGTCGTCATAGCCGTCATCTACGCCCTCCTGTTCTAAGTCTATCTACATAGCAGTATCTCGAACATCTGTTTGATGCTGTGCTATGATATGAGGTCACCGACACCGTATAGGGAGAGGAGAGGGCGGTGGCCGACCAGGACGTCAAGATGCTCATCGAGCGCATTATGGCCGAGGCCCGGACCCATCAGTCCGCCCGTTTCTCAAACAAAATCTATGCTGACGAGCCGATTCTCAAGACCGGCCGTCAGATGCAGAACTTCCTCCCCGACCAGTACCGCAAGATGCGCGAGATATCGCGCTGGCAGGATGATCCCAAGGGCGGAGCGGGGCGTTGGCTATCGGAGGCGGAGCTCTTTTACCGTCAGGGCCTGCTGATGGCCGACTTCGAGGACGATTGCCCCTACAACGGCACCTTTAAGTCGTACTTTCCTACCTACAACGCCATGAGTGACCGGCAGCTGCGTGGCTACTTTACCTGGCGCGCCCAAGTGCGTCGCGGCAACATCGAGAAGACATCGACCTCGTTTGCTTTTCTGTATCTTTATGAATTGATCTGCGGCATTGGCGTCGACGATCCACTCGATGGCTTTGACAAGATCGAGGCGTTTTGGGATGCCTATCGCGCCTTTGAGCCCGGTATCGACCGGTTCGCACGCGTGTGGCTGCAGGACTACGCCGTGTTCCACGGGCTCGATCCCAAGCTGCTACACGACTCTAAAACCGTTGCATTCGACAACGCCCTCATCGAGCTGCGCCGTGCCGTGCGAGACCTTGTACCCGCGTCGGCGCCGTCGGCCCAGGCCCCCAAGCGTCGCAAAACCTCAGAGCCCACGCTCCCCCTTCCGCCCGACGAGGCTTGTGAGGAGCGACTCATGGCCGCCATCAATGCGCTCTCCACGTACAACCTGAATAACTCACGGCTCGACCGTTCCCACCATCGCGACCTTCGCCACGTGGCATGCGCCGTATATGTCCGCATGGCGCGCTACTATGACACGCATCGAAAGACCGGCATCGTAGCGAGCTTGTTTGGGGAGGAGACGGCCATGCCCTACACTATGTTTGCCGCGGCCGTGTTCTTTGCGCCCGAGCGCCACGAGGACTGCGAATATCGCTTGGACCCCATCCATATCTACCGTTGCCAAAACGGCTTTTGGGAGTGCATGCGCATCCACGGCAGCAGGCAGAAGAGCAGCAAGCTCGGTGAGATGATGCGTGCCTGTGATCAGCGCTTGCGCCTGGCGCTAGATCCCGCCCATCCCCTTAAGGAAGAAAAGGTCCCCAAATATCTGGCCAAGATCATCGACGATGAGATCGTGGCATGGCTTTCGTGGGATGCCGCGCACCAGCCCGTCAAGATCGATATCGACCTGAGCCAGCTGGGACACATCCGAAGCGCCGCTGCACAGACGCGCGAGGCGCTTTTGATCGACGAGGAACGCGAGGACGACGCGCTTGAGGATGCCGAGGCGGCAGGCCCTGGGAAGCCAGAAGCCAGACCGAAGACCAAGGCGATTGTCGAGCCGGTCGCGGCGCCCATGGAACAGGACGAGGCCGACGAGCCGACCATCCCCACCGAGCAGTTTGGCGTCGTAGCCCCGCTCCTCGCGCCAGCACCAACACCCGCGACGGCCGCGCCCGCCGACATCACGTCCGCACTCGCCCCCGCCGCAGAAGATTATCTTCGTGCGCTGCTCGAGCAAAATGCGGCGCAGGCGGCATCGGCGGTGGCGCGGTCGGGCCAAAGCGAAGATATGCTCGTCGACAGCATCAACGAGGCCCTCTTTGACCTGGTGGGCGACACCGTTATTGAATTTGGCGCGGCAGGACCGCAGATTATCGAGGACTACGAAGCAGACGTGAGAGGATACCTAGACCATGAGTGATACCGCATCCGCAGCGCCCCGCGTGCCCAAGCGCGTCGCCGCCGTCATTCTCAACTCGCTCAAGGGCGGCGTCGTCCCGCGCATCGGCCTTCCCTACATTACCGTAGGCCGCGAGGTCGAAATTCGCGCTCTGCTCACCGATCTGAGCCTTATCGCCGATGGCGGCGCAAGTTTTCGCTTCCTGGTCGGTCGCTACGGCGCCGGCAAGAGCTTTTTGCTCCAGACCATCCGCACACACGCCATGGGTGAGGGATTCGTCGTCGCCGATGCCGACCTTTCCCCCGAGCGCCGCCTGCAGGGTGGCCAGGGCCAGGGTCTGGCCACCTATCGCGAGCTCATCCGCAACATATCGACCAAAACGCGCCCCGAGGGCGGCGCGCTCAATCTTATCCTGGATCGCTGGGTCGCCTCGTGTGCCGACGCCGACGAGTCGGCCATCAATGCCCAGCTTGCCCCGCTCGAAGAAATGGTTCACGGCTTTGACTTCACCCGCATGCTCCGCCGTTATCGCACGGCCGTCGCAGAGGGCGACGAAGAGAGCATGAGCCGCGTGACCAAATGGATTCGCGGCGAGTACCGCACCAAGAGCGAGGCGCGCGCCGAGCTGGGCTCCTCGACCATCATCAGCGACGACGACTGGTACGACTACGTCAAGCTCATCGCACGCTTTTTGGTCTGCAGCGGCTACAA
Organism: uncultured Collinsella sp.; assembly: GCA_934630375.1. GTDB lineage: Bacteria > Actinomycetota > Coriobacteriia > Coriobacteriales > Coriobacteriaceae > Collinsella. Next base: position 27,812 of record CAKTVQ010000012.1, on the reverse strand, counting down.
GGGCATGTTGGTGCTCATCGACGAACTTGTAAACCTGTACAAGATTCCCAACGCTATCACGCGCCAGTACAACTACGAGAAGATCCTGACCATGTACAACGACACGCTGCAAGGCAAGGCGCAGTACTTGGGCATGATTATGGGCGGCACTCCAACCTCTATCGAGGACCGTCGACGCGGCGTGTTTTCCTATGAAGCCCTGCGCAGCCGTCTCGCCCAGGGCCGTTTTGCGCGCGAGGACCTCAAAGACATGCTTGCGCCCATCATCCGCCTGCAGCCGCTCACCTATGAGGAGCTGCTGGTGCTGATCGAAAAGCTCATGCAGATCCATGCCGGCTACTTTGGCTGGACCCCTACGCTTACCGAGAACGACTTGGTGGACTTCCTCAAGATTGAGTTTGGCCGCGTGGGAGCCGACACGCACCTGACGCCCCGTGAGGTCATCCGCGACTTTATCGAGCTGCTCGACATTCTGTGTCAAAACCCCGACGCCGACGTGGCCGAGCTACTGCAAAGCGTCGGCGGCGACGCGCTGGCGCCGGCAGCCGCAACAGACGACACCGGCACCGCAGGCGGCGACCGCAACTTCGCCGAGTTCACCATCTAACCTGCCAAAAAGGGACAGGTTTATTTTGGCAGGTTTTATCTGGGTAAACGCCGATGTTGCAAGATATCGCGCCGTTGCCCGCTACGTTGATCAGCCCGTTGTTGAGAGGAGGCCCCGTGAACGCTTTTGACCGATATGCTCCGTTTATCCAAGACTTTATCTACTCCCACGATTGGGAGAGCCTGCGCTCTATTCAGGTTGCGGCGGCAGATGCCATCTTCAACACGCAGGACAATGTACTCCTGACGGCATCCACGGCATCCGGCAAAACCGAAGCGGCCTTCTTTCCCATCCTGACCGAGTTTTGGGAGAACCCGCCCGCGAGCGTGGGCGCCCTCTACATTGGCCCTCTCAAAGCGCTCATCAACGATCAGTTTGTACGCCTCAACGATCTGTGCGAAGAGGCCGATATCCCTGTCTGGCACTGGCACGGCGATGTCTCACAGTCGCATAAGGCCAAACTCATCAAAAAGCCGAGCGGCATCTTGCAGATTACGCCCGAATCACTCGAGGCGCTCCTGATCCATAAGCACATGGCCATCCCGCGCATGTTTTGCGACCTGCGCTATGTCGTTATCGACGAGGTCCACTCGCTCATGCGCGGCGACCGTGGCGGCCAGACGCTCTGTCTTATCGAGCGCCTTTCGCGCATGGCAGGCGTGCAGCCCCGCCGCATCGGCCTTTCGGCCACCATCGGGGACCCCGAGCGCACGGGCGCCTTTCTCTCGCAGGGAACGGGGCGCGACTGCGTTATCCCCCGCTTTGAGGAACCGCGCCGCGTGTGGCGCATCTCCATGGAGCACTTCTACAACTCGGGCCCCCAGGCGCAGCAACGAGGATTCGTAGGCACAGGTCCACAAGAAGCCGAGGTGCTTGCTTGCGAGCGTATTGAGACGGCGGCGCCCGCGGCGCTGCCTGCATCCGGACAAGACATGTGCCACAGCGGACAGCTTGCACAGGAAGAACGCCGTCAACGTCGCGAGCAGGCGCGGGGCAAGGCCGCTCCCAAAGACCGTCGCACTTCCTCGGCCCCCGAGGGCGAAGTCGACATCCCGCGAGCGACCGAGCAGGCACTGCTCAACCCCACCGATACCGCGCCCGACAACGCCGATCCCGGCATGGGCTATATCTTTGAACATACCCGCGGCCGCAAGTGCCTGGTCTTTGCCAACTCGCGCGAGGAGGCAGAGGCCGTGTGCTCCATGCTGCGCAGCTACTGTGAGAACCGGCACGAGCCCGACCGCTTCCTGATCCACCACGGCAACCTCTCGGCATCGCTGCGCGAGACCGCCGAGGAGCTCATGCGCGACGAGGAACAGGCACAGACAACCGTCACCACCTCAACGCTGGAGCTCGGCATTGATATCGGCCGCCTGGAGCGCGCGTTCCAGATTGACGCACCGTTTACCGTCAGTTCCTTCTTGCAACGCATGGGGCGTACAGGCCGCCGCGATCTTCCGCCCGAGATGTGGTTCGTCATGCGCGAGGAAGAGCCCGTGCCGCGCACGATGATGCCCGAGACCATTCCCTGGAAGCTTCTACAGGGTATCGCGCTCGTACAGCTTTATCGCGAGGAAAAGTGGGTCGAGCCGCCCGAGCTCGATCGACTCCCCTACAGCTTGCTCTATCATCAGACCATGTCGACGCTCGCCAGCACCGGCGAGCTCACACCGGCCGAGCTTGCCCAGCGCGTGCTCACGCTCAGCTATTTCCACCGCGTCTCCGCCGATGACTACCGCGTGCTGCTGCGCCACCTCATTAAGATCGACCACATCCAGGTCACCGAGGGCGGCGGGCTCATCGTGGGCCTCGCGGGCGAGCGCATCATCAACAACTTTAAGTTCTACGCCGTGTTCCAGGAGAACGAGGAGTTTACCGTCCGCAGCGAATCGGCCGAGCTGGGCACGATCGTCAACCCGCCACCACCTGGCGAGCGCATCGCCATCGCAGGCCATTGCTGGATCGTCGAGGAAGTTGACTGGAAGCGTCACACCGTCTTTGCCACACAGGTCAAGGGCCGTGTACCGGCCTACTTTGGCGACTGTCCCGGAGACATCAACACGCATGTACTCGAGCGCATGCGCAAGGCGCTCAACGAGCACGCAGCGTATCCGTACCTTATGGGAAACGCACGGGCCCGCTTGGCGCAGGCTCGTCATACCGCCGAGATTTCGGGTGCGGGAACCAAGCCGCTCATCAACCTAGGCGGTGACACCTGGGTGCTCTTCCCGTGGCTGGGCAGTTATGCCTTCCTGGCACTCGAACGCATGCTCAAGATTAAATGCGCCGCGGAGCTGGGCCTTCGCGGGCTCGATCCATCGCGTCCGTACTTTATGCAGTTTAAGATGAAGGCCGACGAGGAAACGTTCTTTGAGGTGCTCGCTGCCGAGGCCGAGAAGGACTTCGACCCTATCGAGCTCGTCTACCCCGGCGAGGTACCTTACTTCGATCGTTACGACGAGTACGTTCCCGAGGAACTCGTTCGCAAAGGCTTTGCCGAAGGCGTCCTTGACATCCAAGGCATGAAGCAACGCGTCCTCGGCTGGCGCAACCACGCCTAAGACCAGTCTTTTTGGGACGGGGCTCAATGAGCTAGTCGTGGAGCGGAAAGCCGAGGAAGTCGGTGTCGAAGGGCACGGCTTCGGTGAAAGCGTAGCCACCGTCGCTGGCGATGAGCAGGTAGTTTTCCTCGCCGCCGAACTCCGCGTCGCCGCAAGGCACCACCCAAGCGCGATCGAACACCTCGAGCGCCGTAGCAACGCAATCGCGCAGGAACGTGACATCACTTCCCTCGTTCGCGCTCACGATGTTGGCCACGTAGATGCCACCAGTATTCAGGCTGCCCCGCACCAGACGCAGCGCCTCAACGGTTGCCAGCTCGCGCACGGGCTCGGCACCGCCAAAGCAATCGCTCACGACCACGTCGTAGCGACGATGCCCCACGCTCGTCACACCCAGGTACGAGCGCGCCTCGGCGGTAATCACCCGAAGGCGATCGCCAACCGTACGTTCCAGCTCGTCCAAGTAGAACCAACGACGCGCCAGACGCGTAATCTCGGCATCGTACTCAATGACGTCCATGCGCAAGCCCTCATGCGACATCAGCGCATACTTGGGATAGGCAAACCCGCCACCGCCCAGCATGAGCATACGGTCGATACCATGCCCGCAAGCATCACGCATTGCGTCCTCGGCCTCAAACACATCGTCAAATGCGCGATAGTACGCAAAGACCGGCTCCGCCCAACGCTCGCCAACGTAGCTCGCACTTTGGTAGACGCCGCCCTGTACGAGCACACGGACCTCGTCACCGCTCTCGTCGTGCAAGCGTTTCACACGCGCCAACCCATTGCGGGTTCGCGCAACCTGCAGACAGGCAGCACGAACAGCGACGGCAGCCGCACCGAGCGCCGCAGCTCCCAGGGCAACGCCGGCAACGACGCCGGCGGAAACACTCGGCTTGTTCATCTAGAGCTCCTTTTGCAGATAGAGGCTATGGTCGTAAAAACCAAGGTGGCGATAGTACTCACGCGTGCCAATCGCGCTAATCACATTGATGCGCGTATAGCCCGCATCCCGAGCAATCTGGCATGCACGCTCCACGAGCGAACGCCCCAGACCGTGATGCTGAGCCGCCTGGCCCTGATCACCCACACGCGCCGCCATGCCATACACGTGCACCTCGCGAATCATCGCCTCGTCCGGCAACGTCGGCAGCTCGTCCGCATGCGCGGCAACAAACGCGCGATCGGGCAGCGACAAGCGCAAAAAGCCGGCGATCTTGCCCTCGGGCGTCACCCACTGCAAAAAACGTTCGCTCGTCACCGGCGTCTCGTAAGCAACCTCATCAAGAGAGAGTTCATGCAAATCGGCGCCCGCGGTGCTGATCTCGCGATAGCGGATCTCACGCACCTTTGTACCCTCGCCGCGGGCCGCCAAGCGATTCTCGACGAGTTGACGCAGGTTAGGCTTCTTATTGCCCACCATGATGTCGTCGGAGCTAAAGTCGCGAATCATACGGCTGATACGGCAAAACGCCGGCGTCACCACAATGTCGTCGGCCAGCACGTCGAGCAGTTCCTCCTCGGTATAGGGGCGCCACTCGCCACGCTCGTAACAGCCCACCAGACGCGAACCCTCAATGAGCGCGCACGGGTAGACCTTGACCTCGTCGGGCATAAAGGCGCCCTCGGTCATAAAGCGCTCGTAGTCGAGCTTGTCCCCCTCGGGTGTGGCGCCCAGCAAGTTGAGCATAAAGTGCGCGTGGATCTTAAAGCCAAACAGCCTTGCAAGCGAAAACGCACGCTCAATCTGAGCCACCGTAATGCGACGCTCGTTAATGTCGAGCAGGTGCTGGTCGAGACTCTGAATACCCATCTGGATCTTGGTGCAGCCCAGACGGCGAATGAGCGTAAGCGCCTGCGGCGTCACGGCATCGGGGCGGGTCTCGATAACGAGCCCCACCACGCGATGCTTCGCCGTCTCGTTAATGCGTTGCTGACGTTCGAGCTCTTCCATCGTGGCTGTCTGCCACTCGGCAACCTCGCCCCACGGCGTACCAGGGCCGTACAGCCGACGCACCGCACGGTTGTAGCCGCCCACAGCAGCGTCCACGCGCTCCTGTTCGCCAGCAACACCGCTTGCGAGCTCAACCTCATCGGTCGCAATACCGGCAGCCCGATAGCGCTCGCGACGCTCCGCCACCACCGGCGGCAGCGCATCGGCGGGAGCGTCATCAAGCAGGCGCCCCGCCTCGGCGCGGCTAATACCCGGACGCGCCAGCATGGGATTGGCCGCCACGCCGGCCACGGCATCGTCATCGAGCGCGCGGAAGAGCTCCGACATAAACCAGGTCTGATAGCCTTCCGGATAATCGCTCCAGGTGCCGCCGAGCACGATGAGCTCGATCTTATCGGTCGCATGCCCCATCTGCGATAGCGCCGTCAAACGGGCACTCACCTGCAGATACGGATCGAAGCAGTTTTGCTCCGCACGGGCGCACGCCGGCTCAGCGTGCAGATAGCTTTTGGGCATGCGCAGGTCGTTGGGGCAAAACAGGCAATCGCCCGAGCACGGCCACGGCTTGGTGATAACGGTAATGGTCGCCACACCCGAAGCCGTGCGGCGCGGCTTCATGCGCAGCGCCTGCAGCAGTTGACGCTCCAGCTCGGCATCGACATTCCACCCAGCCCAACGAGCCGGCTCTTCGCGCTTCACCCGCTGGTAAAACGGCAGCAGGCGACGCTTGGCCAAATCGCGTTTGTCGGCACCCTCGCGGCGCGCCTCGGCATGTATCAGTTTGACGAGCGCCTTGTCGTCCACGGTCTCACCGCGACGCAGGGCCTCGAGTATGTTCAAGATAATCTGTTCCATGCCCCCATTGTAAAGGCAAAGGCGCCGGAGCCGACCTCGGCTCCGGCGCCTCCATCAAAGAGCATTCTCAAGCATCTACGTTTGCGGACTCAGCCCGCCGTCATCATTCCGGATCAAACGACATGTCGCCCGAACCAACCTCAAATCGATACGTAGCAGACTTGTCACCGTTATCGAATTCAAGATTCAAAATAGTCTCGCCATCGTAGCCAAGCGGGAGGAAATCGCTCTCGAAGTCGCCGCTGCCCAAGGTGAGGCTCGCTTTAAAGCCCGTCGAGTTCGGAACCGTCATCTCCACATCGCCCGAGCCCACGCTCACGTCCATCGACTTCGCGGGGGCCTGGTAGAACTCGAACGTCATATCGCCCGAACCGACCTCGGCATTCAGGGTATCGGTCACGGTGCCCGCAAACTCAACGTCTCCCGAGTCCAAAGTCAGGTTGAGGTCATGGCACGCAATGTCTGTGACCGTCAGGTCACCCGACCCTACATTCGCCGTAATGCCCACCAGGTTATCCGCAACCTCGCGCGGCAGCTCGACGGTAACCGTGCGGTCAATCGCACGCTCATCATCGCAGTCGAACTGGCGGATCTTAAGCGTAGAGCCCTTGATCTCAGCCAGGTTCTGGGTCGCCGCATCGTAAGCAGTGGCTCCTTTTGCCACACGGCCGCTTTCGATAACACGCACCGGTCCGCCGGAGACGTGTTTGACCTCGACCGTGCCCGACGTCACATCCAGGTCAAGCGATGTGAACGCGTCGGCATCAAACGTTTCGCTCGAAAGCTGCTGAGGCCGAGCGGAATAGTTACCGCCACCCTTGCCAGGCCAGTCGATTGCAACAGCACCAAGGTTCCATGGCCCATCAAAATGAATCAGCATCCGCGAAATACCAAAGACAAGCCCGATGATGAGCACAAACGCTCCGATACCAACGCCCAAGCGCACCTTGGATTCATGTGAGAGCTTCATCATTCATCACCATCTTTGGCACTCGGCTCAGCGGTGGCCGCGGCAGCCATGTCAGCGTCAACCGCAGCGGAAACACCCTGAGCCTTAGCCGCCTCCGGCGCCGGACCGACCCGAATATCCCCGCGCGCCCAATCGCCATCGAGCGCACGCGCCACCCAGTGATAAATGGGGATCGTAAAGAAAATCAGAGCGGCAAAGGGGGCGCCACCAAACAGGAACATCAGCAAAAAGAACAGCAGCCAGCACACAGCCCAATACGGGAACGACTGGAACGGCCCCTTCACCGGAGTCGAGCCAACCGCGCCGCCACTCGTCGCCTGCGCCGTAGCGGCATTGGCGGCCTGTGCACTCCAACTCGCCGCCTGCGCCGCCTTGGCGGCGGCATCACTCGCCTGCGTTGCCGCCTCAGTCGCACGCGCCGCTGCCTCATGGGTGCGGGCGCGCTCTGCCGCCTCGGCCTCGCGCTGACGGGCGCGGTCCTCGTTCTCAAACACGATGTCGTCCTCGATCTCATCACTCGGATTGAGCAGCTCGTCCAGGCTCACACCATAGAGCTTGGCGAGCGAGATCAGATTCTCGGTATCGGGCGAGCTCTCCGCGCGTTCCCATTTACTGACCGCCTGGCGCGACAGCCCCAGCTTTCGCGCTAGCCCCTCTTGGCTAAAGCCCTTGCTGCGGCGAAGGTCGGCGAGCCGCTGCGCAGTTTCTACATTCATGGTTCCTCCTATGCTTTTGCCAGCCGTGCCGCCGGACCGTTTTGTTCTTAAGGCGCCTTGCACAGTTAAAAATCTATCCGCCACCGCCAAAAACATGCCACCTATTCTAGTGAGTATTTTGACAACCGGCGGTTGCGGGCGCATATGAGCTGCGGAAATGTGTCCAAACAAAGCAATGACCCGTCGCTCGGTTGTCCCCGTTGCGGCGTTAACGGTAGTATGGTCGTACTGTTTATTCCGCACCGCCAACGGAGGGAGTCCCGCGCCGTGAACCGCGATTTCGCCTCATCGCTCATCCAGCTCAACAATACGTTCTATCGCGAGCACTCCGCCTCCTTTTCCGATACGCGCCAGGCCCCGTGGCCCGGCTGGGTGCGCACTATGGACATCGCGCTCGAGCAGCTCGATGTGGCCACCATCGAGCATCCCGTCCGTGTCTTCGACCTTGCCTGCGGCAATATGCGATTCGAGAACTTTGCCGCCGGCGGCACGCTTGCCGCCAAGGGCGTAGATGGCGCGAGTCCCTCGGCGGATGCCAGCTGCCCCTTTGAGTTCTACGGCGTCGACTCGTGCCAGGATCTGGCCATCGACGCGCGCGGTCATGCCCTGCGCATCCCCAACTTGCACTTCCAAGAACTCGACGTGCTCGATGCCCTCATGAAGCTCAACCCTGCCGAGACGCCCGACGTGCTTTTCGACGCCCCGCTTGCCGACATCTCGGTCTGCTTTGGCTTTATGCACCATGTGCCGTCGTGTGAGTACCGCGTGCGCGTGCTCGACGCCCTGGTACGCCAAACGCGCCCGGGCGGCATCATCGCCATCAGCTTTTGGGAGTTTATGAACGACGAGCGCATGGCGCGCAAGGCCGTTCGCGCCGAGGCCCGCGCCGAGCTCACCCCGCCGTTTGAGGGCTACGACTCCGCGCAGTTTGAAGTCGGCGACCACCTCATTGGCTGGCAAAACGACCGCCACGCTTACCGCTATTGCCACCACTTTGACGACCAGCAGATCACCGACCTGGTGCGCGGCGTGCGCACGTTCTACAAGAGCGGCGAGGTCCCCGTACGCGAGCTTGAGCGTTTCCACGCCGACGGTCGCAGCGGCGAGCTCAACCGTTACGTAATCCTTAAGCGCTTGTAGGCGTCAGCGATTCGTCGCTAAGCCACACCGCATCTTTCGGGCAAATCGCGCCCACCCCTTCCAACCCGTTGCCGGAACGCACGGTCATGCGTTCCATACTTATAACCAAGGAGCCTCATGGGAGCCGTCCACGTTCGCACGCCTAAGAACTTTGTGCTCGAGGAGCGCCTGGAGCGCTACGCCGACGCCATCGAGACGAGCCCCGAGAACTATGCTGGGCACTGGCGTGAGGCATGCACGCCGGCTGGCGGCAAGCCCTTCGCCCGCCTTCATCTCGATCTGGGCTGCGGCAAAGGAACCTACTTGGTTGAGCGTGCTCACCGTGAGCCCGACACGCTCTTTATCGGCATGGACCAGGAGCCCATCTGCATCGCCTATGCCGCGCAGAAGATTTGCGAGCAGGAGCTGCCCAACGCTCTCGTCTTGCCACGAGGCGCCGCATCGCTGCCGAAGCTATTTGCTGCAGGCGAGCTCGATGCTGTCACTATCAACTTTCCCACGCCGCAGCCCAAGGCCAAGTACGCCAAAAAGCGCCTTGTCCATGTCGACCATCTAATGCTGTACCGTCCGCTCTTCGCAGCCGGCGTCACCGTCACGCTGCGCACCGATAGCAAGCCGCTGCGCGACTACGCCCTGGGGCAGTTTGCCGCGGCCGGCTACGACACGCTTTGGGTAAGTGACGACGTACGCCGCGACCATCCCGAGCATCCCGAGACCGAATACGAATGCCGCACGCGCGAGATGGGCGCCGTCGTCTATGGCATCTGCGCCACACCCGGCGAGAAGCCCACCGAAGAGCAGCTCGCGACAGGCCGGGCGCAGGAGCAAAGCCTCGCCTGCTATCTGCCCGACGACCTCGATGAGCTCACCTACGTGCCCCTCGGCATGGAAGAAGCCGTCGAAAACTTTAAGAACCGCGCCCGCAAGGGCAAGAAGCGTTTACCGCAGGAGCCCTAGAGGCCTCTGATGGTCGCGGCGTCGGCAAACAAGCGCAAATAGGCGCCAGCGAACGACCCTCAAATCTAAGTGAGTAGACTTTTTGCAATAGCCAACCACAACCCGCATAGCGAAAAATAAAACCGCAGGTAGAGCCCTTGCGCAAAAGCCATGTGCTCGCGATATTGCAAAAAGTCTACTCACTTAGCTGGCAGCTGCGCCAAAGGGCTGGGCAGAACGCCCATTTCCTGCATTTTCTCGCGCGCTGGCGCCCCATGCCGCCGCTACGCCATAATGGATGGCGGACAAACGCGAGAGAAAGCAAACCACATGGCACAGACCGCGACAGATACTTCCGTCAGCACCGTTTCCGGCGCCGGCGCCGCCAGCTCGTTCTCGGGCGGCACGGGCACCGAGGCCGAGTTCGGCTCGCTCGGCGCGCTCTCCCCCACCTGGTGGGAGCCCGAGGACGGCAGCGAGCCCGAACCATGGCTCACGCCCGATCAGGCCTTCGAGCGCTTCTTTGAATGGACGAGCGAGCGCGGCATTGAGCTGTGGGACCACCAAGAAGAAGCCCTGATGGATCTAGCCGCCGGTGACCATGTCATTTTGGGCACGCCGACCGGCTCGGGTAAGTCGCTTGTCGCACTAGGCATGCTCTTTATGGGCATGGCGCAAAGCAAGCGCTGCTATTACACCGCCCCCATCAAGGCCCTGGTCAGCGAGAAGTTTTTTGACCTGGTGCAGGTGCTCGGCCGCGATAACGTCGGCATGATCACCGGCGACACGCATATCAACACCAAGGCACCCGTCATCTGCTGCACGGCCGAGATCCTTGCGAACGACGCGCTGCGCGAGGGCGAAGACGCCGACGTGGGTTGCGTCGCCATGGACGAGTTCCACTACTTCGCCGACCCCGACCGCGGCTGGGCCTGGCAGGTGCCGCTGCTCACCCTGCCCCATACACAATTCATGCTTATGAGCGCTACGCTTGGCGATGTCACCGCGATCGCCGCTTCGCTCGAGGAGCACACCGGCGCCACCTGCGACCTGGTCGTCGACGCCCCGCGTCCCGTGCCGCTGAGCTACGACTATGTAACGACCTCGCTCGAGGGCACCGTCGAGCTCGCGATGCGCCGCGGCGAGGCTCCGCTCTACATCGTGCACTTTAGCCAGGACGCTGCACTTGCCACGGCGCAATCGCTCGCCAACTTTGGCATCGCCAGCAAGGAGCAGCGCGAGGCCATCAAGGAGGCTGCCAAGGGCACGAGTTTCTCCACGGCATTCGGCAAGATTCTCAAGCGCCTGCTCGGCTGCGGCGTCGGCGTGCACCACGCCGGCATGCTGCCGCGCTATCGCCTATTGGTCGAGCGCCTGGCGCAGCAGGGATTGCTGCCCGTCATCTGCGGCACCGATACGCTCGGTGTCGGCATCAATGTTCCCATCCACACCGTGGTGCTCACCGCGCTCACCAAGTTCGACGGCTACAAGATGCGTCGCCTGCGCGCCCGCGAGTTCCATCAGATCGCCGGCCGCGCCGGCCGCTCGGGCTTTGACACCGAGGGCATGGTCATCGCCGAAGCCCCGGAGCACGAGATTGAGAACGCCAAGCTCATGGCCAAGGCGGGCGACGACCCCAAAAAGCTCCGCAAGATTAAAAAGAAGAAGGCGCCGGAGGGCTTTGTCACCTGGAACAAGCAGACCTTTGAGCGCCTGATTGAGACGCAACCCGAGACGCTCAAACCGCGCCTGCGCATCACGCACTCCATGGTGATCAGCGTGGTCGAACAGGGTGGCGACGCTCGCGCCCGCGTGCACGATCTCATCGAGACAAGCCTGCAAACGCCCGAGGAAAAGGCCAAGCTCGAGGTTCGTGCCGACGAGATCTTCGCCACGCTCATCGACTCCGGCGTCGTCGTGCGCACTGAGGTGCCGCCCGCGCCCGACGCTCCGGCTGACGCCGCGCCTGACATCGACTACGCGCTGACGGTCGACCTGCCCGAGGACTTTGCGCTCGACCAGCCGCTCTCGCCGTTTTTGCTCGCCGCGCTGGAGCTGCTCGACCCCGAGAGCGAGACCTACACCATGGACCTCATCTCGATGGTTGAGGCTACACTCGAGGACCCCAAGCAGGTGCTGCGCGCACAGGAGCGTGCTGCGCGCGACCGTGCCATGGCTGAGATGAAGGCTGACGGCATCGAGTACGAGGAGCGCCTGGAGCGCATCCAAGATGTCACCTACGAAAAGCCGCTTGAAGAACTGCTCGATGCCGCCTTTGATAAGTACTGCCAAGAAGTGCCCTGGGCCAACGACTACCAGCTCTCGCCCAAGAGCGTCCTGCGCGACATGCTGGAGAGCGCGAGCGACTTTAAGGGCTATATTCAAAAGCTCGGCATCGCCCGCTCCGAGGGCATCCTGCTGCGCTACCTTGCCGAAGCCTACCGCTCGCTCGATCGCACCGTGCCCATCGAGAAGCGCGACGAGCGCTTGCGCGACATTATCTCGTGGCTGGGCTTTGTGGTGCGCTCGGTGGACTCGAGCCTGGTGGACGAGTGGGAGAACGCCGGCAACCCGGCCGCACTCGACGCCGCGCCGCCTCAGGGTATCGACGAGGTTGTGGCAGACCGCCGCGGCTGCACCCTGCTGGTGCGCAATGCGCTCTTCCGCCGCGTGACCCTTGCAGCCCGCGAGCACGTCCGCGACCTGGGCGAGCTCGATGAGGACTGGGGCATGAGCGAGGTTCGCTGGCAAAAGGCGCTCGACGCCTATCACGAGCAGCACGAGGAAATCCTCACCAACGGCGACGCCCGCAGCTCGGCGATGTTTACCATCGACGAGAGCGACGAGAAAACCGACCACGTGTGGCACGTGCACCAAATCTTTGCCGACGAGGATGGCGACCACGACTTTGGCATCATGGGCGATGTCGATCTGGATGCCACGCAAGACGGCGGCGAGGTCATCTTCGCCCACTACCGCGTCGGCTTTATCGAAGACCTGCTCGAAGACTAGCCGAATCAGCCGAGCAAACAAAGCGGGGCCGCTGGCAACATCGCCAGCGGCCCCGCTTTTTGCACTATACGCTATCCCCTATTCGGCATCCTCGACCTCATACGAATCGGCCTCGGCGGGCTCATCGCCCGTGCCCGTTGCCGTCTCGCGCGCCTCGTCGAAGGCCGCCTTCATGGTCTTGTTGCCCCAGGTGAGCTTGCGGATTGTAAGTTCATCAGCCTTGTTGTGGGCCAGACGCAGGTTCTCGGTGCTGCGACGCAGATCGTCTTTGGTCTTCTCGAGCTGCTTGATAGCGGCGTCGATCTCCTTGATGGCAGACTCGAATTGCTTACTCGCCAGGTTGTAGTTGCGCGAGAAACCGTCCTTGAACTTTTCCATCTTGGCTTCGAAGTTCGTGACGTCGATGTTCTGCTGTTTGTACTCCGCCAGTTCCTGCTTATAGCGCAGCGAGCCCATAGCGGCGTTGCGCAGCAGCGTGATCATCGGGATGAAGAATTGCGGGCGGATCACATACATCTTCTCGTAGCGATAGCTCACGTCCACGATGCCGGCGTTATAGAGCTCGCTCTCGGGCTCAAGCAGGGTGCAGAGCACCGCATACTCGCAGCCTTTCTGGCGGCGATCGTGGTCGAGTTTCTTAAAGAAGTCCTCGTTCTTGTGCTTGGTCGCGGTTTCGTCATTCTCGTTTTTCATCTCGAACATAATCGAGATGATCTCGTTGCCGCTCGCGTCGCACTCACGGAAGATGAAGTCACCCTTGGTGCCCTCGGATGCATCGTTGTCTTTCTCAAAATACGCGTTGGGAAACGCCGTCATGCGCAAGCGATTGAACTCGGTCTCGCAGTGCTGCTCGAGCGACTCGCCCACCATCTTGGTGGACAGGCGCACCTTCATGTCCTTCAGGCGCTCAATCTCTTCGTCCTTGTAGCGAATGAGCTCGTCACTCGCGCGCTTTGCCTGAGCAAGCTCGAGCTCGTGGGCCGCCTTGGCCTGCTCCTCACGCGAATCGCGCACTGCCAGCTCGCTCGTGAGCTTGGCGCGCGCCTCATCACGCTCACGCTCCGCCGCGGCAACCGCCTCCGACAGGTTCATTTTTGCCGTCAGCTCCTGCTCACGCAGCTGGGCGCGCAGACCCTCTGCCTCCTGCTCGGACTGAGCCTTTGCGGCAGAGAACTTCTCCCGCACTTTCGCCTGATAGTCGGCAAGTGTGCGCTCAGCCTCGCTGCGAGCGGCATCAAGCTCGCGCTGCGACTCAGCCGCGGCAGCGGCAAGCGCCATCTCCTGAGCTTTGTCCGCCGCAGAGAGCTTCGCCTGCAGCTCGGCAATCTGGGCATCGCGTGCGGACAGGTCGTTTTGAGCGGCATTGCGCACCGCGGCCTCGGCGAGCTTGGCTTCGTCGTCCTTGCGTCCCAGCTGCGCACGCAGGTTGTCAATCTCGCGCTGGAGCTCAGCATTCTCCTTTTGAGCATCGGCACGGGCCTCAACAGCCGCACGCTGGCTTGCGCTCTCGCGCTCTGCGGCAGCGCCCTCGAGCTTGGCGCGCAGCTCGGCAAGCTCGGCGTCGCGCTTGGCAACTTCCTGCGCCAGCTCCTGAGCCGCGGCGTTTTTCTGCTCAACAAGCTGAGCGTTGCGCTGGGACTCCGCCTCCCGCAAGGCAGACGCCGAACGCGAACGTTCAAGCTCCAACGCCTGCTCGCCTTCGCGCTGGACAGCCTTCACACGTTCGTCAAGATCATGCGAAAATTCAGCATCGCGCACCTGTTTGACGATGTCCGCATAGCCGGACGCATCGACCTTAAAGACTTCGCCGCAATGCGGGCACTTGATCTCGTTCATAGTAGCTCCTCGATGGACGCAAATTTTAACCGCCTACACTCTACCGCGCCATGCGGACAAAAAAGGCACCGCCGCCAGAATGGCAACGGCGCCAAAACCACCACAAAGGTGCCTGTCCCCATTGTGGTGGTTTGGGAGCTTTACAGGTCGCGGTAGTCAATCAGGCGCAGGTCGTCCTGAGCCTCGAGCCACACCCGCAGCTCGGGGTCGATCAGCGCATCGACCTCCTTGGTACGATTAGTCGTAAGCGAGCTGTTCTCAAAGATAAAACGATCGAGATAGCCCGGATGGCATACGAAGACGACCGTCTCGTCATCGGCCATCTCGCGAACCGTCTGCATGATTGCTTCCTTTGGCTCATAGTCCGGCTCCATCGAATGCATCACCATGCGCAGATCGGTGTCTCCGCAGTGCACCACGGCCGTGGGGTCAAAGCTCGCCTTTTGCTCCTTAAGGCCCAACTCCTGCGCCACCACCGAAATCGCGCGGTTGAGGTTTTTGCTCATAACGGCGTGGGCCTCAAAGTAATCGGGCTCGCGACCCACGATCTCGACAAAGCGGTCATGCTGCGCGCGAATCTCAATGCAGGCCTCGTCGAAGTCAATCAGTTCCTCGCCACGCTTAAAGTGCTCGCGGAAGGTACGGCTGCTATGGAACTCACCGTTTTCATCGAGCAGACTCGGGATGAGCGCCGGGTCGGCACACGGCTTACCCAGGCACACATTGGTATGCTGGCCCACCGCAATGCCGGCATCCGCCACGAGCGACCAACCACGCTCGGCCTCGAGCATATTGGGCATCAGGCCCACCGAACGCACCAGGCCCTCGTTAACACTACGGGCAATCCCCAGGTCAACGGCGTACGAATAACCGATATCGTCGGCACGAATGAGCAGTTGCTTCATAACGACTCCAATCTAAGGAAAAAACACCACAAAGGTGCCTGTCCCCTTTATGGTGGCCTGAGGGTTACAGTCCAAAGAAGCTCAAGATCTGGTCTCGGCTTACGGGCTTGTAATTGTTGGCGTCGAGGCCAACATCGTAGCGGTAAACGGGGCGCTCGCGGTCTCGGTTGCGCGTGTTGGTGCGGTCTCCTCTACTGTGAATGTGACCGTGCAGCATGATGGCGCCGCGCGCTTTACCGTTCCAGCTGAGCATGGGGTAATGGCTCAGAACCAGACGATGTCCCTTGGCATAACCGGGGGCAATCTCCAGGTAATCGCGCACGTCATCCCAAATTTGCGGTGCGTCCGGATCTTCCCAATCGCCGTCATGGTTGCCCCGTATGAGCGTCACGTTTTGGCAGGCAATACGCACGCGCAGGCGCACGGCCTCCGCCATGGGCAAGCGATACGTAAAGTCTCCCAGGATGTAGAGGCGGTCGTCCGCAGCAACGCACTCGTTAATGGCGTCAATAACCTTGCGGTTCATCTCCTCAACCGAGGTAAACGGTCGATCCATATCGTGCAGGATATTCGTGTCGCCCAGGTGCAGGTCGGCGGTAAACCACATCATCGTCTGTGTCCTCATTTCGCAACGCGTTTTACTGAAACAAGTATACAGACGCTTTAACAGGACCGCCTAGCCAAAGAGCCCGCCAAACAATCCGCGGCGGCGCTTGTCATTCTTTTTCGATGCGTCGACTTGCGCGTTCTTATCCTTCCGCTTTTTACGATCCTGCTCCAGTTCATCATCGTCGAGCAGCAGATCCCACTCAAATGGATCGTCCGTCAGATCGAACAGGTCGTCGTCATCAAAAATGGCAAGCCCTCCTAGATGCCGGAATGTCCGGCGTTTGACCTTACCGAGAAGTCTAAAGGCACGTGCGGACACAAATTCACCCACCCGGGCCTTTTCGACCGTCTGCCGCAACGCTTGCATGCCGGAGCGCTTGCGGATAAGGTAGGAGTACGGATGGCACCCGTTGCCGCGGGTCTTGCCAACTCCAGAACACGTTTTCATCGTGAGAAGTGGCCGTCTTCGCTTACGCGGGGGCGGCCACTCTGTTTGTCCCCTATCTGCTGTCTTTTTCTAATGCACAAACATGCGCACGAATTTGCGCTTCCAGCTTGCGTAGGGGGCGTAGCGGAACGGTACATCCAGCCATGTTGCCTTGTTCACGATGCTCTTCTTGTGGCTAAACGTATCGAAACTCTCGCGGCCATGGTATTGCCCCATGCCGCTCGCGCCCATGCCGCCAAAGCCCATATGGCTCGTAGCCAGATGCATGATCGTATCGTTAACGCAGCCGCCGCCAAAGGGCACGTAGCGCACAAAGCGCTGCTGCACCGCGCGATCCTGGCTAAAGATATACAGGGCCAGCGGCGTCGGACGATCCGTGATAAACGTCTCGGCCTCGTCCAGGCTCTCAAACGTCAGCACCGGCAAGATGGGACCGAAAATCTCCTCCTGCATCACGGCATCCTCGGGCGTCACGCCGTCCAGGATCGTCGGCTCAATCTTGAGCGACGCCTCGCGCGCCGCACCTCCTAGCACAACTTTATCGGGGTCAATCAACCCGCGCACGCGCGCGAAATGCTTGGCGTTGACGATATGGCCGTAGTCCTCGTTGTCGAGCGGGTGCTCGCCAAACATGTGGCGGACCTCCTCCTTGATGAGTTCCAGCAGCTCATCGTGCACGCGCGCATCGACCAGCAGATAGTCGGGCGCTACACAGGTCTGGCCCACGTTGAGCCACTTACCAAAGGCGATGCGGCGTGCTGCCACGCGCAAGTTTGCCGTGGCGTCCACGATGCAGGGGCTCTTGCCGCCCAGCTCAAGTGTCACGGGCGTGAGGTTTTTGCTCGCGCGCTCCATGACGAGCTTGCCGACCGGAACGCTGCCGGTAAAGAAAATCTTATCCCAGCACTCATCGAGCAGCGCCTCGTTCTCGGCACGACCGCCCTCGACGACCGTCACCAGGCGCGGATCAAACGCCTCCTCGCAAATCTGCTTGAGCGCCGCGCTCGAGGCCGGCGCATAGGCACTCGGCTTGATGACCACGGTGTTACCCGCAGCGAGCGCGCCGGCAAGCGGCTCGAGCGTCAGCAAAAACGGATAGTTCCAAGGCGCCATGATCAGCGTCACGCCATAGGGAACCGGCTGCGTCTTGCACACGCTAATGGCATTGGCAAGGTCACATGGACGCAGGTGCGCACGGCTCCATCGGACCACGTGCGCAATCTGATGGCGAATCTCGGAAAGCGACGTGCCGATCTCGCACATATACGCCTCGTCATGCGACTTGCCCAAATCGGTCTTGAGCGCATGGGCGATATCGTCCTCGTGCGCCCGAACCGCATCGCGCAGACGCATGAGCGCGCGGCGGCGAGCATCGACATCAAACGTGGCATGCGTCTTAAAATAGGCGCGCTGGCCGCTAACGATGCGCGCGATTTCCTCGGTGTTCATGGACCCTCCTAGTTCTCGTCCTCAAACATACCACCCGCGACGACCTCGTACATATGCTCGAGCTCCACACGGTCCATCAAAAGCGGGACAGGATACAGCGGATTGGCCTCGGCATCGGCATGGGCGGCCATTTGCGGAATATCGGAACGGCGAATACCCGAGACGTATTTAGGAATTCCCAAGGCATCGTTCATGCGATCGACCCAATCGATAAAGGCCTCGGCAGCCAAGCCGTCCTGCGCGTTAGCCGGCGCAATGCCCGCCATGCGAGCAAGATCGGCAAGCTTGGGAGCGGCAGCTTCGCCATAAGCGCGAAGCATGTGCGGCAGGATAATGGCGTTGGCCAAACCGTGCGGAATGCCGTATCGGCCACCCAGACTGTGCGCGATGGCATGCACATATCCAACATAGGAGCGCGTAAATGCGACGCCCGCCTTATACGCCGCCGAAAGCATATTGCGGCGCGCACGCATGTTGTCGCCATGCTCATAGGCTTCGAGCAAATTGTCGTGGATGAGCTGAACCGCCTGGCGCGCCATCTTGCGCGTGTAGGGCGTGGTGCTACGGCCGATAAAAGCCTCGACGGCATGCGTCAGGGCATCCATACCCGTCTGCCCCGTAATGGACGCCGGCAGCCCACGCGTAAACTCGGGGTCGTGCACCGCAAAGCGCGGAATGAGCACAAAGTCATTGATGGGGTACTTATAGTGCGTCTCGTCGTCGGTAATCACCGCCGCGAGCGTGACTTCGCTTCCCGTACCGGCGGTAGTGGGAACCGCGATAAGCAGCGGTAGGAGACGGTGAACACGCAACAGGCCGCGCATCTTGTTGATGGGTTTGTTTGGCTGCGCAATGCGCGCGCCCACGCCCTTGGCGCAGTCCATGGCCGAACCGCCACCAAAGCCGATAATGGCCTGGCAGTCGTTCTCGCGATACAGCGCAGCCGCTTCCTCCACATTCGAGACCGTGGGGTTCGCACGCGTTTCGGCATAGACCGTAACGCCAATCCCCTTGGACGCGAGCGCGCGCTCGAGCGGCGCCGTAAGCCCCAGACGAGCAATGCCAGGATCCGTCACGATAAGGACCTGCTGTATCGAGCGCTTTTGGAACACCGCGGGCACATCCTCGGCATGCTCCAAAATGCGCGGCTCGGTATAGGGCAGAATCGGCAATGCGATGCGAAAAACTGTCTGATATGTTCGGCACCAGGCACGACGGGCTAGATGCATAAAGGAAACTCCTTCATTTGTTGATGGGTCAACATTTGCTCGACCGATTGTACTCATCGTGGGACGCAGGCAGCACGGTAATCGTTAATCAATCAACATCTTCATATTGTTCGGAGCTTCCCGGCGTCATCCGGTGTTAGTCTTTCAGAGTCCATTGGATTCACGTCCGCCGCAAAGGAGGCGCAAAGGTGCATGACATCTGGAACCCCTGGCATGGCTGCACGCGCGTCAGCGAGGGATGCGACAACTGCTACATGTATTACATGGACGGACAACGCGGTATCGATCCCTCCGTGATTAGAAAAAGCAAGTCGGGCTTTACCTACCCCCTCCAACGCCGCCGAGACGGCAGCTACAAAGTTCGCGCCGGCGAGCTTATCCGCATCTGCATGACAAGCGATTTCCTGTTGCCCGAAGCCGATCCCTGGCGACCAGAGGTATGGGATATCATCCGCCAGAGACCCGACGTAAAGTTCTTCATTCTGACCAAACGTCCCGAGCGCTTTTGCGACTGTCTGCCCAGCGACTGGGGCGACGGCTGGCCTAACGTCATGCTCAACGTAACCTGCGAAAACCAGCGCAGGGCAAATGAGCGGATTCCCCTCCTGCTCGCCACGCCGGCCGCACACCGCGGCATCATGTGCGCGCCGTTTATCGGAAGCGTGTCGGTCGAAAAAGCCGCCCCCGGTAGTCTTGGAAAGCCCAATGGGATCGAGCAGGTCATCGCGGGCGGAGAAAACTACGCGGGAGCACGCCCCTGCCATTACGAATGGGTGCGCCAGCTGCATGCCGAATGCGTAGCGGCAAATGCGACGTTCGCTTTCATCGAAACCGGAAGCACCTTCGTTAAGGACGGGCGAACATATCACCTTCGTGGCAAAAACCTGCAAAGCGAACAGGCATGGAAATCAGGTCTCCAGCACCGCGGCCGCCAAATCGAGTGGGACCTAAGGGACCCGCTCGGCTTGGAAATCCCCAGCTCGGAGCTTTGGGATCCACCGTATTACGAGTGGTGCGAAACCTGCGGAAGCAAGTTCATCTGCAACGGCTGCGTCCGCTGCGGACTATGCGGGCGCTGTTAGATGACAGCGTCAAAATTGTTTTATTAAAAATCATTCCTAATAGGCTTCACATTCGGTCTCATTTATGGATAATAGAACTCGTCAAGACGCGCGTCCGGAGAGGGCCCTTACGGGACCGGACAAGCGCCCCATCGCCATCGATCGAAAGGATCGAATCATGAAGTTTGTTTGCCCCGTTTGCGGTTATGTGGAAGAGTTCGACGGCGACCAGCTGCCCGAGGACTTCAAGTGCCCCCAGTGCGGCGTCCCCGGTTCTCGTTTCCTGAAGCAGGAGGAGGGCCAGCTCGAGTGGGCTGCCGAGCACGTCGTGGGCGTCGCCAAGATGGAGGGCGTCTCCGAGGACATCGTTGCCGACCTGCGCGCCAACTTTGAGGGCGAGTGCTCCGAGGTCGGTATGTACCTTGCCATGGCTCGCGTCGCTCATCGCGAGGGCTATCCCGAGATCGGCCTGTACTGGGAGAAGGCTGCCTACGAGGAGGCCGAGCATGCCGCCAAGTTCGCTGAGCTGCTGGGCGAGGTCGTGACCGACTCCACCAAGAAGAACCTCGAGATGCGCGTTGAGGCCGAGAACGGCGCTACCGCCGGCAAGACTGATCTTGCCAAGCGCGCCAAGGCCGCTGGCCTCGATGCCATCCACGACACCGTGCACGAGATGGCTCGCGACGAGGCTCGCCACGGCAAGGCTTTCGCCGGCCTGCTCAAGCGCTACTTTGGCTAAGCCAACTGCCTGAGACATAACCTCTAGCTCGATGAGGCCCGGACCGCATGGTTCGGGCCTTCTTCGTGGGCTTATTGCAGCTGCTCTTGAAGAACACTGAGCGACTGAGGGCTCAGGTCGTCGTATTGTATGAGGACGCGAGATGGAGCGTTCTTAGTCGATGCCCGATCACCCGTCCACAGGCAATCGGCGATGTTGACATAGGAAATACGAGCGTCAGCGAGAGCCTTCGCGAAACTTTCCCCCGCCTTGTCCTCGGCCAGGGCAACAGTGCAGCAAAGGCCCGCGTCTGCATGCTCGATCGAGACCTCCCCTGCCGGAAACGCTTTCCGTACAAGCGCTGCCAGGCCATCGCGTGCCTCGCGAGCACGCACGCGCACGCGGTTCACATGCCGCTCGTAATCACCCGATTCCAGCAAGCGCGCTAAAGCGACCTGGTCAACAGAGCTCACCGACGAAGCGTAAAAACCAAGGTCGCGCCCAAACCGTTCCATCAGCTCATCGGGCAACACCATGTACGCCAAACGCAACGCCGATGAAAGGCTCTTCGAAAACGTGTTGGTATAGATGACCGATTGAGCGGCATCGATCGACGCGAGCGCGGGAATCGGCTTGCCGGCAAGGCGAAACTCACAATCAAAGTCGTCTTCGATGAGATACCGACCCGGCCGCTCGGCGGCCCAGCTCAGCAACGCATAGCGACGTGCAATGCTCGTCACAAGACCGGTCGGATACTGATGAGACGGCATCAGGTGAAGGACATCGGTCCCGGTTTTCTGCAGCGCGCTCAAGTCCACGCCCTCAGCATCCAACGGGACATGCCGCACTTCGCAACCCATGGCCTGATAGATGCGCGTCAAGCGCAAATAGCCTGGATCCTCGACGGCATACACCCTGTCCGCGCCAAGCAACTGAACCAACATGGTATCGAGCAGCTGGGCGCCCGCACCGATAACGATATTGTCGGGATTGACATTCATGCCCCTTGTCCCGCGCAGATGGTGCGCAATCGCACGTCGCAGTCGAGCGGTGCCCTGCGCCGGTGCGGGCGAAAAGATTTCACGCTCGTCTTCGGACGTCAGCGTCGCCCGTAGCGCACTTTGCCAAAGCCGCGCCGCCTCCAAAGCGGAAGGAGAAAGTGCGTCGAATCGCTCTGCCTGCCCCATGGCATCATGCGCGCTGGGACCAACAGGAACAGCATCTCGGTCGATATCCCCCGCAGCCAAAGCCAAAACCGGCGCATCCGGAAGCTCGCACGCGTAGTAGCCGCGACGCGGGATTGAGCAAATATAGCCCTCGGCAAGCAACTGGCTATATGCATTCTCGATGGTAATGACACTGATACCCAGATGACTCGCAAAGGCGCGCTTAGACGGCAGATGCTCCCCTGCCGCAATGCGCCCGGCAACAATATCATCGCGAATTTGCTGGTAAACATACTCATAAAGCGATGCTTCGCCGCGATTTTCCAAATTGTAGTCAAGCATGGGTCTATCACCTGACCTTATCGAATCATTCAATCTGGCATTAGTCTGACCTTGTTATTATCTAGAAAACTGAGTATTTCGCCATACCCAGCTCCCCGATAGGATGTTCCGTCAAGCAATGTACATGCCAACCAAGGGAGCAACCATGGCAGAACAGACCAGCAAGGCCGATCGCGTCAAACTCAATCGCGAGCTCGCGCAGATGCTCAAGGGCGGCGTCATCATGGACGTCACCACGCCCGAGCAGGCACGCATCGCCGAGGAGGCGGGCGCCTGCGCCGTCATGGCGCTCGAGCGCATCCCGGCCGACATCCGCGCCGCAGGCGGCGTCTCGCGCATGAGTGATCCCAAGATGATCAAGGGCATCCAAAAAGCTGTCTCCATCCCCGTTATGGCCAAGTGCCGCATCGGCCACATTGTCGAGGCGCAGATCCTGCAGGCCATCGAAATCGACTACATCGACGAATCCGAGGTCCTCTCCCCCGCCGATGATGTCTATCACATCGACAAGACCCAGTTTGACGTGCCGTTTGTCTGCGGCGCCCGCGATCTGGGCGAGGCGTTGCGCCGTGTTGCTGAGGGCGCAACGATGATTCGTACCAAGGGCGAGCCGGGCACGGGCGACGTCGTTCAGGCCGTGCGCCATATGCGCAAGATCCAAAAGCAGATCCGCGACGTTGTTGCCCTGCGCGACGACGAGCTTTTTGAGGCAGCCAAGCAGCTGCAGGTTCCGGTCGAGCTGGTGCGCGAGGTCCATGCCACGGGCAAGCTCCCCGTCGTAAACTTTGCCGCCGGCGGAGTCGCGACCCCCGCCGATGCCGCGCTGATGATGCAGCTGGGCGCCGAGGGCGTCTTTGTTGGCTCGGGCATCTTTAAGAGCGGCGACCCCACCAAGCGCGCCGCCGCCATCGTCAAGGCCGTGGCAAACTTCACCGACGCGAAGCTCATCGCCGAGCTTTCGGAGGACCTGGGCGAGGCCATGGTCGGCATCAACGCCGACGAAATCGAGATCATCATGGAGGAGCGCGGGCGCTAGTCCAGCAGAAAGGATCGCACATGAGCGATTATGCAGACCAAACGGTCGCCGTGCTGGCGGTCCAAGGCGCCTTTGCCGAGCATGAGGCGAGGCTGCGCGAGCTGGGCGCTCACTGTATTGAGCTGAGGCAGGCGGCAGACCTGAAGCAGAATTTTGACCGCCTGGTGCTTCCCGGCGGCGAGTCTACCGTTCAAGGCAAGCTGCTTGATGAGTTGGGCATGCTCGACGAGCTTCGCACCCGCATTACTGAAGGTATGCCCGTCCTGGGCACCTGCGCCGGCCTGATTCTGCTGGCCCAAGACCTTGCCGCCCATGACGATAAGGGCACGCCACGTCTTGCAACCATGGATGTGCTCGTTGAGCGCAATGCTTACGGCAGACAGCTCGGCAGCTTTCGCACCAAGGGGCAGGTAGGCGGTATCGACGGTGAGGTGCCGCTGACGTTTATCCGCGCGCCCCGCATCGCCGAGGTCCACGGCGACGCCAAGGCCTTAGCCGAAGTCGACGGCCGAATCGTCGCCGCCCGCCAAGGCAACCAGCTCGGCGTAACCTTCCACCCCGAACTCGACGAAGACACCCGCCTCCACGAACTGTTCCTGCAAATGTAGGCAGAATTTAAACGAGCGTGGATTTTCGGACATACAACAAATGAGAGTGGATAATCTCCCACTTTGAGCTTGAATGCAGGCTCAAACCGGGAGATTATCCACTCTCATCCTATGTAGTCGTTGAGGACGTTCTTAAACGACTAGTCAAACAAGAACGTCCCCAACGACCATATTGCGATAGACGACCACATTTGCCCAGATAAAACCGACCAAATAAACCTGTCCCCTTTTGGTAGGTTTGGATCAAGGCAGCGCCGATGCCTTGGTACCGACAGCGAAAACCCGCCAGAGCGAGCAAGGTGCCTTGAAACGAGGCGGCATTGATCTTTTGATCATGCCGTCGAAGTTGAAAGGCAGATTGCCGCTCTAGCGGGTTTGCAGCGTCGAGCAGTTACGGCGTTTGGTAAAACGCCGTAACTCAACTAAAAGCGGTTGCCGCGGAAGCCGCCGCCGTTGCGGCCGCCACGATCGCCACCGCGACCGCCGCGGTCGTTGCCGCGGTTGCCGCCGAAGCCACCGCGGTTGCCACCGCGGTCGCCATAGCCACCACGGTTGCCGCCGAAGCCGCCACGACCGCCACGGTCGCCGCCACGGTCACCAAAGCCGCCACGGCCGCCACGATCGCCACCGCGACCGCCACGATCGCCACCGCGACCGCCACGGTCGCCGCCACGGCCACCGCGATCGCCAAAGCCGCCGCGACCGCCACGGTCGCCGCCGCGGCCACCGCGATCGTCACGACCGCCGCGAGGACCGCGGTCCTCGTCCAGGCCCATGGCGACGAGCGGGGCGATAACCTTATCGAGAGCGGCCATCAGCTCGGTGGCCTCCTCGTAAGAAAGCTCGGGCAGGAGCTTCTCCTTCTTGTTGGCAAGCTCGGTCAGGCCCTCGGCAGCATCCTCAGCAGCGAAGACGACGATCTTGCGCATGTCGCCCTCGGCATCGTCGATACGGCCGACCAGGTCGGCAGCCTCGGCCTCGGCCATCAGGCCATCGAGCTCACGAAGGCGCATGCCCAGCAGATCGGACATCTCCTTCTGCTCCATCTTGGGCTTGAGGTCAAGGAGCTTAATGGCGCGCTCGATGTTCGCCATGCGCTCGGCCTTGGCCTCCTCCTCCTTGGAAATAGCAAAGCGACGGCTACGCAGCAGGCGGGCGGCCTTCTGCATCTTGTCCATCAGCTCTTCGTCATCGTAATCAACGGCGGCCTCGACAACCTCGGCCTCCTCCTCGGCGGAAACCTCGTCAGCAGCCTCAACCTCGGCAGCTTCGGTCTCCACGGTCTCGACTGCCTCAACCTCGGCAGCCATGGTCTCGTTCTCGGTCTCGTTCATGATCTCTTCGTTCTCAGACATGAGACTCCTTCTTGGCCCTCTCGGGCATCATCGCCCCATTCGCGGGGCCCGTCGCGCACTCTTTGCGCTTATAAATCATGCCTCTCGGCAAAACGTCCATTAGTTTATGGTGTCGTCCGTCAATCTAGCTGCAGAATCTATGTGCACACATTAATGCGACATGTCGCGGTATCATGACTTGAATCAAATGCGCCCACCTTAAGGAGCCCGCCATGATCAAACCCATCATGAAGTCCGAGTTCTTTTTACGCCTGCCCTCCGAGGACGCCGGCCCCGAAGACGCCGCGACCGGGCAGGATCTTCTGGACACGCTGCACGAGCATGAGCACGAGTGTGTGGGGCTTGCCGCCAACATGATCGGCGTACGCAAGCGCATCATCTGCGTAAAGGACGGCAGTAAGTCGTTGCTCATGTACAACCCACAGATTCTTGAGCAGGTCAACGCCTACCAGACAAGCGAAGGATGCCTTTCGCTGGTCGGCGAGCGCCCCTGCACACGTTATCGCCGCATTAAGGTGGAGTATCTGGACGAGAACTTCGTCCACCGCATCAAGAACTTCTCGGGCTACACCGCCGAAATCATCCAACACGAAATCGACCACTGCCAGGGCACCGTTATATAAGTTCCGCCGGTCAAGCATTTCCCACGCCCCGCAGGTCCACAAAATAGCTCCCCGCAGCCAAGCAACTGCAGGGAGCTTTTCATAGTGCGGAGCTTCTATCCCATTAGCTCTGGCGATAATGATCGAAGAAATCGGCGAGGTCTTCGAGGGACTCTTTGAGCACTTCCATGCGCGGCAGGTACACGATGCGGAAGTGGTCGGGCTCGGCCCAGTTAAAGCCGCCGCCGCGCGTGATCAGAATCTTCTTCTCGTGCAGCAGGTCAAGGGCAAACTGCTCGTCATCGGTGATGTTGAACTTCTTCACATCCA
Organism: uncultured Collinsella sp.; assembly: GCA_934630375.1. Classification (GTDB taxonomy): domain Bacteria; phylum Actinomycetota; class Coriobacteriia; order Coriobacteriales; family Coriobacteriaceae; genus Collinsella. The sequence continues at coordinate 1,364 of CAKTVQ010000012.1, read as the reverse complement.
TCTTGGGGAAGATGTAGAACGCCGCACGCGGCTTGACCACCGAGATGCCGTCGATCTTGCTGAGCGCCTCATACACATAATTGCGCTGCTCGTAGACACGACCGCCGGGGCGAATGTAGTCGTTGACCGATTGATGTCCACCGAGCGCCGTCTGAACGATGGACTGAGCCGGCACGTTAGAGCACAGGCGCATGTTCGAAAGCATGTTGATGCCCATAATAAAGTCGCTCATGCAGCGCTGGTTGCCCGAAAGCACCATCCAGCCAATACGGTAGCCCGCAATCATGTGCGACTTGGAAAGGCCGCTAAAGGTAACGCAGGGCAAGTCGGGCGCGAGCGAAGCAATCGAGACGTGCTCGTAGCCATCCATGCACAGGCGGTCGTAAATCTCGTCGGCAAAAATCATCAGCTGATGCCTGCGCGCGATCTCGACGATACCCTCGAGTACCTCGCGCGGATAGACCGAGCCCGTGGGGTTGTTGGGGTTGATGATGACGAGGGCCTTGGTCGCGCTCGTGATCTTGGACTCCATATCCTCCAGGTCGGGATACCAATCGGCCTGCTCGTCGCACAGATAGTGCACGGGATGACCGCCGGCAAGGGTTGCGCACGCCGTCCACAGCGGATAGTCGGGGCTGGGGATCAGAATCTCGTCGCCATTGTCGAGCAGCGCGTTCATCGAAAGCTGAATGAGCTCGGACACGCCGTTGCCCGTATAGATATGCTCCATCTGGACATTGGGCAGGCCCTTGATCTGCGAGTACTGCATGATCGCCTTGCGAGCGGAGAACAGGCCGCGCGAGTTGGAATAGCCCTCGCAGTCGGGCAGCTGCTGACGCATGTCCTTGATGACCTCATCGGGCGTGCGGAAACCGAAGGGCGCCGGGTTGCCGATATTGAGCTTGAGGATGCGCTCGCCCTCGTCCTCCATACGGGCAGCCTCGTCGACGACGGGGCCGCGCACGTCATACAGGACGTTATCGAGCTTGGTGGATTTAGAAAAAGTGCGCATGGTAGTGCTCCTTGCAATTTGAGCCGTGGGACTAGGTTCGGATTTGGCAACGTTATGGGACGAGGGCGTCTCGCCTTGGTCGGCGTCACTGGCGAGCAGCCAGGTAACATCGACCTCCAAAATACGGGCGAGCAGCTCTGCCACATCGCGCCGCGGGATCGTCTTGCCGCTCACATATTGGCTCATCTGACTCTTGCCGAGTTTTTTGCCGAGCATCTCCGATGCGCGGATCACGTCCGACTGGCGAACGTCGCGATCGGACATAGCCTGTCGCAGGCGATCGCTAAACGTCTCTTGGGCCACTAGAACCTCCTTGCTGGCAAAGTTCAATTTATAGAACACGAATTGAACC
>CAKTVQ010000011.1 GCA_934630375.1 uncultured Collinsella sp. | reverse complement strand
GGAGCATCCGGAGGCCGTCGCGGCGACGCCCGAGGACGGGTCGATGGTGCTCACGATCCTGTAGGCGCCGTCGGGGATGATCTTCTCTAATGCTGCATTTTTGTATTCAGCTTTCAGATCGTATTTAGCACTCCATTTGCTGTTCGATTCCTTGGCGATGTTTGATACCGCAATAAGCTCAGCCTTGGTGCCACCAGTCTTCCACTCCCTCTGGTTCATCGCATAAGCAACGATCCCATTCTGAATCCCCGAGATGCTCGGCGGGAAGGACTGGTTGTCGGCATCGATGGAAAATCTTTCTTCCTTGGCATCCAGGTGCTGCTGAATGCGGTCGGCATACTTTTCTGCCCATTCATCGGCCTTGCCGTTTCGCACAAAGTAATTGTTGGACAGGTCGGTCGATCGGTGGGCGTAGTCGTCCTTTTGGTAGTTTGCCGTGTGGTCGGAGTGGGCGATTGCCATGAGCTCGTCGGTCAGGCCAAAGTACAGATGGCGCTGGTCCAGGTCCCCGTACCAGTTGTCGCTGGTGTCGTCCCAGGTTAGGTCCATCTGGCACCATTTGCCGTCGATCTTTACGACGTTCCAGGTGTGGCCGTTGCCGGTGATGCGGCCGTTGGCGATGCCTGCTGCGTTAAGGAGCCTGGAGTAGATGCGCTGGTAGCTCTCGCAGGTGCCCTGGTGACGCGTGAGGCCGCTTTCGGCCGAGCACCAGTTGAGGTTGTGGTCGTACTCCAGCTGGTCGAGCGTCCAGTCGTGGAGCCACAGCGCCATGTCGTATTCCGAGCCGTCTGTCTCTTGCCTGCACAGGTCCACGGCGTCGTTGACGATCTGCGTGACGCTTGGGCGGGCGGCGTCGTTTACGGTCACCTCCGTCGTGGTGCGCAGGTAGTAGATCCCCTTGTCGTTCTGGGGGTCGTTTCTGTCGTTGTCCATAAAGTAGAAGTAGATGCGGTACGTGCCCGATGCCGTGAAATCGAAGGTAAAGTCGTGGCCCGCGGTGCCCAGGCTGTAGTAGCTGGCCCATGCCGGGCGCGACGGGTCGCAGACGCTCTCCTGGCTGCCGCCGTCCCAATAGGTGGGCACGTCCATGCGCGCCTTGGCCTGGGACGAGCCGCCTGCCTGGGTTACGTGGAAGGTCGTCGCGGTGCCCGCGGGGGCGTCGTTCCACGAGACGGTGAAGGTGACGTCGTTTTGGGTTGCCGTGGCGGAGTGGGCGTAGGCGGTTTGTGTGGCGGTGGGGGCTGCCGCGGGGGTGGGGTTGGTGGCTGTGTCGTTGTCGTTGGCCGTGGCGGCGTCTGTTGCGTCGGCGGCGGTGGTGCCGGCCGTGGTGCCGTCGGCGCTATCCGTGTTGGTTGCGCTGGTGTCGGCGGATGTTGCGGTTCTGTCCTCTACGGTATCTGCTGTCGCGTTTGTGGTGGCGCCGTCTTTAGCCATGCCTGTGCTGCTGTTCGAGGTGCCGGCCTGCGCCTGCTGCTCGGCGTTTGCATGGGTTTGCACGGCTTCCGCAATGGCTGCCATAGGCATCGTCGCGCTGACCATGGACGTGCACGCGATCGCGCAGAGCAGGTAGTAAAGGGGTCGTTTCATAGCGGAGCCTCTCGTTGAGCAGCCAACAGAGTCCGAAGGCAGCTCCAGTCCAGCACTCCGCACATATTTTGTTGGGCTTTATTTTACGGGAACCCCACTCAGCAACAGCGAACTTTCTGGAGAATGTTGGGGAAGGGATGGTTCTCGGCGGCGCTGTGCGTAGATGTCTTCGTCCTCGGCGATGTGTCCGTCGGCGAGGAACTCGAAGCGGCCATGTTTAATAATGCCAATCCGCCTGTCTGCGCACCTAAACTCCCGGATTATGCGCATCGAGATTTTCACGGTGTTGTCGGCGATATTGTTTTCGCGGACCGAGCACATGCAGCAGATGGGCAGGCGCTTGTATCCGTAGAAGCACGCCAGCATTTTCGATGTGATCGCCGTCAAGACAATTGGGCGTGTATCAAGGCGCTGTTAACTGCATGAGCCGATTTCTTATAACCTGTTTAAGCAAAGCAAGAATGGGGAATAAAGCTATTTGCCCATCGCGAACTGGCGATGGGGTACGCTACTGCCGTCAATATAGCAAACGACGAAATTCCGACGTTCGCCACATTGACACCAGCGTTGCCTGCGGCTAACTGGATAAGGGCTTCGATGGTCATAAGTACCAATTCCTCACTTTCGTCTAGTATGACATAGGCAATCATTGTTCTAGGTGGCCGCGAAAGCGTTGGCTGCACTTGCTGCACCTTTGATTAGCCTGTCCGGGGAGGGTTAGCCGCCGCTCGTTGATCCGGACTGGTTGATTTATTTGGGGGTATTTTGACCGAGTTCGACATCGCTCGTATTCCTCGATATAGTTCCAAAAGCTCATATGCCCATTTCGATCATAGGGTGTCTTTTGCCGATGTCCAGGACAAGATCTTAGATCCAGGGTACGTTTCCCATCACGCGTTCTACCCTCTAATTTCCAACGAGATCATCGCCGTTCGGTATCGTGGAGGTAAGCGAAGCTGCAAGGTTCGCAATATCGCGTACGCCTCGCATTTCGATCACCGCGTCTTTCAGTACTATTCTTATCTGTGGTCGGACTTATATAACAAGAAGGCTATTGCCGAAGAGTTTAATGAGGTTGCCGTAGCGTACCGCTCTTCGCTTTCATCAGGCGGCACCGTAACTGCTGCCAGCAATATTTCCTCAGCTAAAAAGGCCTTCGACTATATGCGCGAGCAAGATTCGGCTTTTGTGCTTACGGGCGATTTCGAGAGCTTCTTCGACAACTTAAATCATGTCTATCTAATGAGGTCGTTACGTTCTTTGTTTCCCAATGGACGTTTGCCGGATGATCACTATCAAGTCATTAAAAATATCCTCCGCTATTCGTGCTGGCCTATTGCTGATTTGGCTGCTCGACATGAATTGCCATGGCCAGCAATCGATCCTACTCGGGAGAAAATGATCAATGAAGCGGCTATCGAACTTCGGTTCAAGTCTATTCGTGAACTTAATAAGCTAGATGCTATCTTGCCAAAGTCTGAATTTCTTGCAAACAAAAGTAAGGTCATCACCAGACCGTGGAAGCGAACGGGTATTGGGCTGGGAATTCCTCAGGGTCTTGCCGCAAGCGGAGTGCTCGCCAACATTTATATGGCCGATATCGATATGAAAGTCAGGATTGCCGTTGAACGGGTTGGCGGCTTGTATCTTCGTTATTGCGACGATTTTATTATTGCCGTTCCAAAGTCTGGCTTCGATGCGCTTGTAGAGGCCATTTATCTAATGGCCGATGTCGATTCCGTTAAACTTCAGCCTGCGAAAACCAAGGTGTTTCGGGTTGATGGCGACGGAGTTGCTCAGCTTGATCTTGAAAGCGTTCGTGCGGGTAAGGCCCTTTCGTACTCTGGTGCACATCCGGCGCAGAAAGTCAGTTTCCTGGGGTTTGACTTTGACGGGCGCGTTGTAAGACTTCGACAGTCTACGGTTGGAAGGTACCACAAGCGTCTCCGTGAGGCGGCCACTGCGATTGCGCGTTCTGATGAGGGAGAGGGGAGACACGCGTCCAAGAAACGGGTCTCTGCTTTGTACCAACATTATTCGCCGCTTGGTATTAAGGGGAGAAGGTTATGCCCATCGGGTGATGCTGGCCCTTCTGCATTTGCTCGCTATGGGAACTTTCTTTCCTACGTAGCGAGAGCCCAAAAGGCGTTTCCAAATGATCCGATTGCTCCCGATGAGGCTAAGATTTACAGGAAGATTAAACGCTTGAGTGCTCGGTAGGCGATGGTTTTAGCACTGAATTATTCATAGCCATAAATACTTAATCGATATCGGCCAATTCCGATCACCGGGTAATAATTGATGTGCCTTCTCGTCGTCGTGGCACGATGTCTCTGAAACTCGCGCCGAACATCAGAATGATCTGACAAGAACGGTAGTGTCGCGAAAGTTGATGTAATGGACTATTTGGCCCCTGTGTCCAGGATTCGGAATCTATCGATATCCTAGGCCGACTCCACTCTGTCGGCAAGCTCAAGGCTGGATTCGACTATCTTCCTGGTGGTCTTTTCCAGCTAGGCCCAGTCATGACGGCCCGATGCGCCCCTCCGGAGCGCCGTGTCGTTCAACTCGGCCTCTTCCTCTCCAAGAAGTAACGCGAGGTTGCCGTGGAGACGGCCGGGATGGTCCCGAAAGCGGCCTGTTCGCGCCATGGTGGGCGTATTCTAGGCGAAGGCACGGACCCTTCCGAGCCAGGACGGGCCGCTCGCTCGGGCCAACTTTGGCGTTGCCCTGTTGGAGCGGCTTCCGTCAACATCCGAAAAACTACTGCAAGGAGGAGGCCACAGTGATAGATAAGAGGCTTATTGAAGCCGTTCCCGGAGCCGAGAGACTTAAATCCGCAATGATTACCCCAGAATTGTTTGTTAAGGACCTCATGCAAGACTATTCTGGGCGTCCGTTATATACATACGAGGAATGGACGCGCGAGCTCATCAACCACTCTAACGCTTTCAAGGAACTGACCAGAGGTGCGGAGTTTCATGCGCCCGTATCCGAGGCCAATGGGGAGTGTGATGCGGTATCAGACGCGTATCAGTTAGATTTCAAGCTCATCTTCGGAAAATCCATGACGCGCGCCGTAAGCCTCACTTCGTCAAGGCGAGTCTCAGACCGCGGAATGACTCTAAAACTACTTGGCAAAAGTTATGAAAAAGAACAGAGAGGCTTACGCCTGCATGCAATTCTCAGGGATTACAGCCTCGCCAAGCTTGACGACCTTCTAAAAACTGAGAGTAATAAACAATTGAGCGAAGAAGACCGTGAGGCCCGAGGACTTCTTCGCTCAATCAATCATTCGAAAAACTTGCTATTAATTTATCCTTGCCGCTTTGAAAGTATCGACAGACTGACTGAACTTGAGGAAACCGCCAACGCCGCACTTTACTATGACTTCCGGAACGTGCTCGACGTCCGACGGATACACCATCCCGGCAAGGACACCTTCCTTTCATATTTTTGCGACGACCGCATGGTTGTCACAAGAGCGAGCGGGCACGGCCTATCCAAGTTCGACGATATCATGGTCGCAAAAAGCAGAACATACATGGATATTATGCGTATGCGTGATCCCGGAGAGTATCAAAGGCTGCTGTAACTTGTTTAACCGACCGCAAGGGCTAGTTTTGTGGACATCAACCCATGATGGGACCTGCCAAGAGGACCGGACGCCGCTGCGTTCGGACTCGTTTTTCTGCATTCAAAAGCAACGCTGAGCTCGACCTCACGGCTTGCGCCTGCTGCTCGGCGGCCTTCTGAGGCTGAACCCCCTCTGCAATGGCTGCCATAGGCATCGTCGCGTTGACCATGGACGTGCACGCGGTCGCGCAGAGCGGGTGGTAAAGGGGGCGTTTCATAGCGGAGCCTCTCGGTGTGCAGCCAATAGGGTCCGAAGGCAGTTTCAGGCCGGCACTCCGCACATATTTTGTTGGGGTTTTACGGGAACCCCAGTCAACATCAGCGACCTTTCTGGGGTATGTTGGTTAAACCGGGGTGCGCAAAACAACAGTTTCAAATATTGTTGCTTCCTGTTCAATTCTGTCTATCTACAATTAATCGCAAGCGTATGACCTGAGGAGATTGTTTACAGGTGGAATCGGTCACTATTCATTGGATTGTCTTTTATGTCTTTATCGGTTTGTCGAGCGTTCAGCTTGTCCGCTTTGCTGGGCCCTTGGCGATCGGAGGGCAATACACCGTCGAAGAACTGTATCCCTCCGATGAGTCGGGCAGGTTGAACGTTGCCTACCGAATTCTCGCTCCAACAATTTGTTGCCAGCTCCCGGTGTTTATTATGGCTGCGATTTGCGATGCGTTTTCAGTTCCAGGTCCTTCGCTGCGATACATGCCTACCCTTTTCTATTGGTTGTTTCTTGGGGTAATCAAGCATGCAAGGGGTAAATTGCGGTACCGGACTCTTCCTTTCTCATTCGAGGCGTTCATGTCTCTTTTGCTGTCCGTCGCATTCGATCACTTTGTTATCGATGGCTATCTCGGAGGCCAGGGGCTAGATGTGCTTGATACTTCGAGTATTGCCTTTGAGTTTGAGCTGGCATTATTTGGTGTTGTGACCTTTTGGATTTCCACCTTTTTTAAGCGTTATCAAATTAAGTGTAGCCGTGTGCACTCATATGTCATTCCGTCATATGTTGTTCCGTCGTACTCCGTATCTAGTTACTCTTCAATTGATACGGACGAAGCCAGGCTCTTCGCATACGAGCGCGAATATGGCGATCTCTTACCTCGGCGTTTTTCGAATGATCTTCTGTTGAGAAGTGTTTTCTTCGCAATTATGGCGATAGAGGACGGGAATCGTCCTGAGTTCATCCGAACGATTGAGCGCATGGCCGCTTATTTCCATTTGGCAAAAACTACTGGAATAATGCAGCAGACGAGCGATACTCCTCTGTCTGATAGGGATAGCGTTAAGTTCGCAATTCCCTATATTGAGCGCATGTGGGACCAGTTCCTTGTTGAATTCGGCCGTTCTGCTGAGGGGGCCGGGGGAGACGGTCTGCGAATTTTCATGGGCTATTACACCTACGACTACTTGATGTTGTCGCGGACTATCCGCAATCACTTTGCGCCATTTTACGGGGACTATTGTGGAACGAGATTACTTAATGCTAATCGAGTATTTTGTGATGTTCTGGAATTTGAGGAAAGGCAGCGCTACGGATTGCTTCCAAAGACGGTTTCTGCGTCTGGATCGATATGCGCCACTGAACTTGGATGGCTTTCTGGAGAGTACTGTTATTGGTTCGATTACAACACGGTTGTATCCTGTCTGAATGAAAATGATGCCAATGGCGTTAAGCTGGTCAGCAAAAATGACGTGAATAAAACTCAGCTAACCGAGATGACCTCTAGGCTTAAGGAGCAAGGTGTTTCCGTTCTTGAGGTCAAGTATGTGCCCGGCGCTTCGGCGACTATCGTGTGCAACGGCGATACCTCTATGATCCCGAGTGCTGCGGGTAACGAATGGACTGTTGTTGGCTAGGGAATTTAACTCCGCTTTTTGCAAATATTGATATTGCTTTTGTGGACAGGGCGCATAAATATGACGTTCACTTGATGATGGAACTTGGTGCAATGTTGCGGCTCTGCTGATGTTTGATTCGGGTTTGGTTTAGGACTGTCGTTATTTGCGGTGACGACAAATATAGCCAAGAGCGAGTGCATGTGTCTGTCATGGGATTTAAAGACGGTCAATATCCAGCTTAAGACACATATTGATGGTAAAGTTACTGGGGACAAGGTCGCAGCTAGTCATTGATTGCCCCGATTGGAGCGAGTCCTCTGTTAAAGACGGACTGAGACGTTTTTACCAATTTGGGTCCGTGCATATGGTCATTCCATATCCACGGACTCAAATCCGTGTCTACGGAATGACCATATGCACGGACTGTGCGGCCTTGTCCTTATTGGAATCGAGGTGCAATGCTCTGCGACTGTATCAGTAAAACTGATTTGAAAATCCTGAGAAATCATCTGAGAGTTAAGCGTGACGTTAATAATCTGCCCTTGTTTATCTTTCCCTGCGGCGGTGATCAGAGCCTGCATTCCTCTCGACGATTCTTTAGAGCTTATGTGTCCAATAATCACACCGAGGCTTTAAAAAACGTTTTTTGTCTTACTGCCGAAGACGTGGCGGCGGAAATGGACGGTTCGAGACTTAATTTACTTCAGCAAGAGGCCATGCTTGCCGATATATCGGACTGGATATTGATTTTTGCAGAGAGCTGTGGATCTTTTTGCGAGTTGGGTGCTTTCTCCGCTTTGCCTCATGCCGCTTGGATTACCTCTGTTGCTGTTGGAAAGCAATATAAAGGCTCTCGGAGCTTCTTGATTGATGGGCCAGTGAGAGAAATAGCCACGGGCGACTCTTCGCTTAACAAAGTCTTTTACTTAGACTTATATAACCCGATGTCTTCGCCTGACTTGTGCCGCTTTGTTTCTGAACTAAGACCCCTTATTGGTGTTAATGCTACTAAGCGGGGCAAGGCTGGCTTAAAGGCCGTTAGAAAGATGATCAATCGAGACGAGTCCGAGATTAACGTGGGCTCGCTCGTCCACGAGTTACTTGATTTGCTTCAAATATTGGGCCCCATGTCGGAGACCGATTTACGAACGATATACTGTGCGGCCAAAGGCTTCCGTGCCAGTAAGCTCAAAATATACTCGCCTATTTTAAATGCGGATATGAAAAACGCTGGTGTTCCGATATCTTGGTCGGATGTTTGCTGCATGATGAGAGCTACCGGTCTTGTTTCTAAAGTGGGATACAAAAAGGATCATGACTATCTGATTAAAAGCACGATACATCTCGATTCCTATTTCATGTTTAAGCGAGACGAAGACCGAGATTTCTTAAATATGAGGGCGCGGGTAATCCTTCGTAAGAGATCAATGGGGTATGGAGGCGTTGCCGGTGTCTATTGCGGATAGAATTTGCTTCGACCTTGGAATGACAAATCGTCAGCTATTGGGCCTTGTAAGCTCAACGACAGATAGGTATCACTGTTTTTCTGCCGGTGGGAGAAAGATTGTTGCGCCTCGGCCAGATTTAAAGCTCGTCCAATGTTGGATTTCGGATTATATAAATACGGAGTTTGATATAGATCTTCCTTACGCTACAGCTTACGAAAAGGGCTCAAGCGTCTGCCGTAATGCCGGGCTCCATGCTAAGAGCAGTCATTTTCTTCTGCTTGATATTTGCCATTTCTTTGAGTCCTGCACTCAGCAAATGGTTAGGAATTTGTTTTCAGGGAGAACGTATCGGTCGACAAACGCTGAATTTCGCTCGCGTCTTACTGCAGACGATGTCGATCTTCTCGTAGCTTTATCATGTTATCGGGGTTCTCTTGCAACGGGTTCTCCGTGTTCGCCCTTTATTGCCAATCGCATAATGGCTTCATTTGACCATGAGATTGCAGCTAGACTAGGCGAAAGATTCGTCTATTCGCGATACTCTGACGACATCTGCATTTCATCAACTGAATGGATAGACTCTGCGGAGATTTCAGCTATTGTCGATGGCCACCTAAAGCAAAAGGGTTTTGATCTGAATAAGGACAAAACTCGCTGTTTTGGACGAGGGCACCTACGTAAAATCACGGGCATCTATCTTGACCACGATGGCGTACTGCGACTGGGACCTCAAAGAAAAGCAGAGCTAAAGGGTTCGCTGTATCATGTGCTTATGCGCGAGTGCGATTGTGATTACGTCCATCGCGTTTTAGGCCACTTGAGCTTTTGCAGGCAGGTCGAACCTGATTATTACAACGCGCTTTTAGCTAAGTACGCGAGCTATGGTAAGGCTGTTTCTTGCGGAGGCGTTATGCCAGCGTTAGTAGAGCTCGCCTATGGGTGATGGACGGCGGCGTCGCGAAAGACATTCCTATGGTTGTCAATCCGCGCTATCTTCTCTCTCGACTCCATCGAGAAGGGCTTCGTGGGCATCGCCTCGACTCGCGTTTGTATTTCCCCTCGGGAACCTGCCTCGTTATGTGTTCGGACGTTCTTCTGCTGATGCATATCCTGATTATGACGATGCTGCCGCCAGGCAGGCCGTAGCAGCAGCCGGCTGCGTTCATATAGAGACGGCCGTTCGTCAGGTCATCGATGTATGCCGATGACGCATGGTTTCTTTCGTAAATTGATAATCGCATACCGGAACAAGGTCCGCACCTCGTTATGTGATTTCCAGCGGATAAACAATAAATCACAGACGAAGGGGGCACGGACCGTGTCTGCGAACACCGTAACGGTCGACGGGGGTCTCTGTGCATGAACTTAAATGACTGAACTTTTCTCAGAAATCTTGTTTTTCAAATTATAAACAGGAAAACTGTTTATAATTGAATTGTCTAAGAGGAGGTCGCTGTGAAACTTCTTAAATTAAGAATCGATGGGGTCACACTGTTTAAGGACAAGCGTTTAGAACTTGATTTTATTGCTGCCGATCGAGTTTTGAGCGATGAAGAAGGTAATTATGCTGACGTGTTTCCGCTGCCAGTTGGGTCCTCGCTCTATTCTCAAAATGTAATGGGCGTTGTTGGCGTTAACGCATCCGGCAAGACAACGACTCTCAACCTCGTGCGCTTTGTACTTGGTTATATGTCTGGCAGCTTTGTTATGCGCCGCTTTGCAACTGGCTCCGATGTTCTCGGAAACTTGGAGCGCCAAGTCAATGTTGCCTGTGTTTTTTTCGAAAAAGGTTCGGTCTATCTTATTGAGTCTCGGCTTCGCAAAGTAGATGGCGTAGCTGCGGAGGATACTTCTTTTGCGGAATCGCTTGCATTTGAGAACGAATGGCTTTGGAGATGCCCCGTATCGCGCGTCTCTAGAAAGGTCGTTTTGAATATCGAGCATCTGAAGGATGTTTCTGAGCCTATTCTGGTTCGTGAGGGGCCTGATGATGGTGACCTTGTTCTTAACGATGCCCAACGAACTTTCCTGGATGACAACATGTCAATCGTGTCTGTCATCACGGGTAAAAAGATGGTCTCGGTGGAGTCCCCCGAGCGCACGCTGCCTTTGACGAGCTTGCCAACCCCTGTTGTTCAGGCTTTTGATCCGAGTGTTGAATATCTTGTCTGGAACAAGGAAAACCAAGTGTTCCATCTTAAGTTTAAGGGTGAGCGAGCGGAGCGAGTGATGAATGTCGCGATCGCGACTTCTGTTCTGTCAAATGGAACGATCTTGGGCGCTGAGCTGGTCAATCAAGCGATAACCGCTCTCAGAAATGGGGGCTATCTGATTGTGGACGAGATTGAAACGGGTCTTAATAGATCACTTGTTGGCACAGTGATTGAGCTTTTTGCTTCTCCCGTTACGAACCCCCATGGGGCAACTTTGCTCTTTTCGACTCATTACTCGGAGCTCCTTGATGTGCTGAGACGTAAAGACAATGTCTTTGTTCTTGTGCGCGACGATTCGTTTAAGACAGAGCTCATCAAGTATTCCGAGCGTATCAATCGGATTGAGAACAAAAAGAGCGATGTGATCATCAACAATGTGATTAAGGGGTCTATGCCTAAGTACCCCGACGTTCAAGCGATGCGCGAATATGTTTGCGAGCACATCAATGGGTAATCAGGCAAAAGAAATTCTATCAAGTCGTTTTGTCTTGTTTAGCTGTGAAGGAACTGCAGAGGGTGTCGTTATTCAGGTGCTGTATGACAACGATTTGTTGATCGTCCCAAGAGAACGAGTGGTCAAAGATGCCCTCATTGTTGATCGTCCTTACACGCGAAAACGCAAGGCTTCCGAAATTGCAAACGACTATTTCTCGATGAACTACGAGACTGCTGGGGCTGAAGGACTTGCGGTCGCACGGATTGTGGACAGCAGCGCTCCCAAGTTTGAGTTTCCAAAGCGCAGGCAGAACGGCACTAAAGTGCTGAGTTTTGTTACGCGGCCGGAGGTCGAGATGCTTGTGATTCACGCCGAGGGTGCCTATCGGGATTGGGAGAACGCGACCAGAAGGGATAGACAACTTAAGCCTAATGAATTCTGTAAGCAGCGTCTTGGACTAGGCAAAATTAAAGAGAAGGACTTTCTTGAGGAATATTGGGGCAACGGCGAAAAACTTGTAAAGGCAATTAAAGCTCATGCGGAGACGAGTAAGCGAAAGAGCGGAGAGTTTTTGCTGGTTGACTTGTTGAAATAGCAGCTGAGTGCCCGCCGGAAGTATGCTGCAAATTCCGGAGCCCTCGAGCACGCCGTTGTTTTTGCGTAAAGAAATCGCAGGTAGACGTGTTGTCACTATACGGTGTTGTCGGCATGTCAAGAATTTGCCGCATACTTCCGGATTGGGCGCTCATTTAGTACTCTCGATGTCCCCACATCCTCTAAAAAAGTTCTTAAAACAGCCTTAAAGGCGTTCCAACTCGCGTTGACAGCGTAAAATACGCATGTTTGACTATGACAGAAGTGGATTTTAGGGGAGGAGTACGCCATGGAGGTGCTGGTTGTTGGCAACACCGCATATGTTGACGATGACTTTTGCGCCAAGGCATTCCCTGGGGACCACGTTAAGGTTGTAGCCGCGCAGGAAGCGCGCCGCGATGAGTCGTCGCCCCATGCCTCGTGGAAAGAGCTGCTTCAGCACTTGGAGCAGGCCTACGAGTTCGACCGCGTGGTCTACCTGTCTAATTACCTAACCCCGCATACCGATACCGTGGGCGATATCGAGCTGCTGCGCTCGGTCTTTCGTACGTGCGCGGGTCGCCGGGTCCAACTGCTGTATGTAGCGGGGCCCGCGGGTGCCGAGGGTGCCGCCGATGCCGCGGGGCGAACGGGCAAGGGCATTATCGCGCACGCAGCCAACGACCTGTGCCGCTACTACGCTGCTCGCGAGGGCGTTCAGACCAAGATCCTGCGCGTGCCGTTCCTGTATACCGTGTCTGCCGCGCTGGAGGACCCGTTTTTGGTGCCGATGTTCGACGCATGTTCAACCGGATCGGCTGCTCTGCAGGGCGCGCAGGATGCGGCGTTTCCCCTGCTGTGTGCCGAGGAGCTTTCGGTGCTGGTACGCCGTATCTTTGACAGCTGGGATGGCAACTTTGAGACGCTCGACGTAGCCGATACCTTCCATCACACTGCGGGTGAGGTGGGCGAGGCCCTTCAGGCGCTGTTTCCAGGGCTCTCAGTTGCCTATGGCGATTCTGCCGGCTACGCCCTGCCCGTCAGCGACGTCGCTCGCGTGCGCTATGGTTGGTTTCAGCGCTACGACTTGCTGCGCGACCTCTCGACTATTCAGGCTCGCTGGGATGCTGGCCGCGCAAAGAAGGTCAACCCCTTGCGCGCCGCCATCGACCGCATCCAGCTGCGCGCACTGCCTATTAAATGCCTAGAGACGGGCGTTGCTTGGGTTCTGTTCGAGGTGCTGGAGCGCTTGTTCTCCCAATCGACCCAGCTCAACGTGCTCGATTATCGCCTGCTCTACGTGGTGCTTATCGGCACGCTGTATGGCTTGGACTTTGGTCTGGTTGCGGCGCTGCTGGCGTCGGTGGGTTTGGCCGTGAGCTACTTTACTCAGTACAGCTATACCTTCCAGGGCCTGTTTTACGAGCCGTCCAACTGGCTGCCGTTTATCGCGTACTTTGTGGTGGGCGCCGTGTGCGGCTATGTGCAGCTGCGCAACAGCGAAGCCATTAGGGCGGAGCGCGATCAAAACGAGCTCGTGCGCAACCGCAATACGTTCCTTACGCAGCTCTACCACGACGCGATCGAGGACAAGCGCGCGTACAGGCGCCAGATCGTGGGTCGCCACGACAGCTTTGGCAAGATCTTCGCCGTGACGCAGGAGCTCGACGTGCTCAACCCACGCGACATCTATCGCAAGTGCTGCGAGCTTCTGGGCGAGATCCTCGAGAACGATTCGGTGGCGATCTACCATGTTTCGGGCGGGGCATTTGCACGCCTGGTGGCAGCAAGTCCCGCGATTGCCGAAGATGCCGCACGCTCGCTTACGCTTGAGCAGCTTGCGCCCCTTTTGGGCGACGGGGGTCGTTCGAACCTGTGGGTGAACCGCGAGCTGACGCCGGGGCTTCCCATGTTTGGATACACGATCGAGCGTGACGGGGCACCCGCCGTGTTGATCTTTGTGCGTCGCGCGGCCGAAAACCAAATGACCCTCTATTATCAAAACCTGTTCCGCATCTTGTGCGGCCTGGTCGAAAGCGCGCTGGGCCGTGCCTTTGACTATGAGGCGGTGGCACAGGATAAACGCTGCGTTGACGGCACTTGCGTGCTCAAGCAAGCTGCCTTTGGCCAAGAGCTCGCGGCCGAGCAGGCGCTGGCAGATGGCAAGATGGGCAGCTTTTTGCTCCTGCGCGTGGTACCGGGCATGGAGCCTGTCGGCGAGCTGGTGGGCGCAATTGGGTCGGCAATCCGCGAGAGCGACGCGGCGGGCCTGGTCGATGGCGACGTGCTCTACCTGCTTATGCGCCAGGCAAAGGCGTGCGATCTGCCCATTATCCGCGAGCGCCTGAGCGCAAAGCAGATTGCGGTGGAGCCCGTCGACGGCGAGGACATCGTGGCGCTGCTGCAGCACATCGCTTTCACCGGTGACGGTGAGGGGGGTGCCGCTTGATCTCGCTTGTCGTTGCCGCCGTCTTGTTGCTGATTCATGCGCTGGTTTGTCTGATGCTGTGGACGCTCATGAAATTGGGCCTGCTGCCGGTTCGCGGGCACATGCTGGCTGTGATAGTGCTGGTGCCGCTGTGGGGACCGTTGCTGGTGGTTCTGCTATCGGTCCGCAGCGCGGTGTTTGGCGAGGGGCTGAAAGAGTCTGCGCTGGAGTCGCTGCGCTTCAACGACGACCTGCATCGCAGTATCTTGGTACATGACCGTGAAGCCGATGCGGGCGTGATTCCGCTCGAGGAGGCGCTCATCGTCAACGACCCGGCAGAACGGCGTCGCCTCATGCTCTCCATGCTCACCGAGGAGCCCGACGCGTACCTGGCGCAGCTGCAGGCGGCTAAGCTTAACGACGACGTTGAGGTGGCTCACTATGCCGCGACGGCGGTGGCGCAGATCTCCAAGGAGTCCGACCTTAAACTGCAGCAGCTGGAGCGTGCCTTTAAGACGGACCCGAGCGCGCAAAACCTCAACGAATACTGCGATTTTCTTGGTGAATACTTGGGCTCGGGCCTGGCCGAGGGGCGCGTGGCTCAGATTCAGCGCCAACAGTACGCGCGCCTGCTTGCGCGTCGCTGCGAGCGCGAGGACACCCTTGAGCTGCGCATTCGATACGCGACGGCGCTGGCCGATGTCGGACAGATCGACGAGGCGCAGGCCGTGATCGACCAGCTGGTGCTCGACGTGCCCGAGGAGCAGGAGGTTTGGATGCTTTGCCTGCGCCTTGCGGTGATGCGCCGCGACGGTGACGAAGTCCACCGCGTGATCGATGCGATTGACAAACAGCATGTATACTTGAGCGCCGCCAACCGCGAGGAGCTTGCTTTTTGGCGCAACGGAGAGGAGGCCCGATGAGCGTGGTGCAACATATCCGCGACCGTGCGGGCCATTTTCGCTGGACGGGGCTGCTTGTGGTGTGGGCGGTCTTTATTGCCATGGCGGCCGTGCTGCTGGTGGAGCGCGCCGGCGTACAGTACAGTGCGGGCCAGCATAAGCTGGGGATGCTTGCCGCCAACGATGCGGTGCCGGCTTCCTCGGCAATATTTGGCCAAAAGCCCACGTGCCTGGTCATTACCGATTCCGATCAAGCTGGCGTCGAGGACGTAAAGGAGCAGTTCGACCAGATTCTGCTCGACATGAAGATCGCGCACCGCGACGTGGACCTTGCCCTGGACGGCGCGGATGCCATTCCCTCGCTGACTTCCTTCGATCGCGTGATTTTGCTCATGCCGTCGCTCGATGGGCTCGGTACGCGCCTGAGCGACATTATGAGTTGGGTGAGTGCCGGTGGTTCGCTTATGCTTGCCATGCCTCCGGATAACTCGAGCTATCTGCAAGTGATTGCTCCCAAGCTTGGCATTGAATCTGCCGGATATGACTATGTAAAAGCCGAAAGCATTGTGCCGAGCGAGGACTTTATGCTGGGCGGGGGAGAGCGCTACGAGCTCTCGGACCCCTTTGATTCGTCGCTTTCGGTTTCGCTGCGCGAGACGGCTCGTGTGTGGGCTAAGACCGGCGATACGGGCGCTCCGCTCATTTGGTCGAATGACTGCGGTAGCGGGCGCACCGTGGTATGCAATATCGGTATCTACGACAAGGTCATGCGTGGGTTCTATGCTTCGGCCATAAGCTTGCTGGGTGATGCCACGGCCTATCCGGTCATCAACGGCGCCGTGTTCTATTTGGACGACTTTCCTAGCCCCGTGCCCTCGGGCGATGGTACTTATATCAAGCGTGATTACGGCCTTTCCATTGCGGATTTTTACACCAAGGTCTGGTGGCCCGATCTGCAAAAGCTCGCGCAAAAATACGGCATTCGCTATACCGGCGTGATGATCGAAAACTACGAGGACGCGGTCAACCAGACCGAGCCCGCGCGCCAGGCCGATACCACGCAGTTCCGCTACTTTGGCGGCATGCTGCTGCAGATGGGCGGAGAGCTGGGCTTTCACGGCTACAACCATCAGCCTCTGGCGCTCTGGGACACCGACTACGGCACGTTGTACGACTACAAGACGTGGAAGAACAAGGAAACGCTTGTCGCATCGCTCAACGAGCTTATCGCTTTCCAGGACGAGGTGCTGCCCAACGCGCACGGCTCGGTCTACGTACCGCCGTCGAATATCCTTTCGCCTCGTGCGCGCAAGCTTATCGGCACCGACGTTCCGCGCATTAAGACCATCGCCAGTACGTTTTTTGAGGACGGCACCGACCTGCCGTACGTGCAGGAGTTTGGCGTGGCGAGCGACGGCATTGTGGAGCAGCCGCGCATTGTCTCGGGCGGCATGGTCGGCGATTCCTATATGCGCCTGGCTGCCGTGTCCGAGCTCAACATGCACTACGTAAGCACGCACTTTATGCATCCGGACGATCTGCTCGATCCCGATCGCGGCGCCAAGGAGGGCTGGGAGGTCTACAAGGGCGGCCTGACCGACTACCTGGACTGGCTTAGCAAGTCTGCGCCCGACCTGCGGCGTCAGACCGGTTCGGAATGCTCGGGCGCCATCCAGCGCTTTTCGTCCGTGACGGTGAGCGTGGATACCAGTGCGGATGCCTGGACGCTCAGCCTGGGCAATTTCCACGACGAGGCGTGGCTCATGTTCCGCGCCAACAACGGCGAGCCGGGTGCAGTCACGGGTGGCGAGATTACGCATCTGACGGGCGATCTGTACCTGGTTAAAGCCACGGACAAGACGGTGACCATTGCACGCAAGGAGGGTGGCGACAGATGAGAATCTGCTTGGTACTCGAGGGTTGCTACCCCTATGTGCACGGCGGCGTATCTACCTGGATGCATGGCTATATCCAGGCCATGCCCGAGCACGAGTTTGTGCTGTGGGTGATCGGCGCGCATGCTGCCGACCGCGGCAAGTTTGTCTACGAGCTGCCCGGCAACGTGGTCGAGGTGCACGAGGTATTTCTGGACGATGCCCTGCGGCTTTCGGGCGAGCAAGAAGAGGCTGACTTTAACGCCCGCGAGCGCGAGGCGCTGCGCCGCCTGGTGTCGCTTTCTAATCCGGACTGGGACGTGCTATTCGATATCTTCCAGCGCCGTCGCGTGCATCCGCTCTCGTTTTTGCAGAGCCGCACGTTTATGGATATCTTTCGCGACGTGTGCCTGGCCGAGTACCCCTACACGCCTTTTGCCGACGCATTCCACACTATGCGCTCCATGTTGCTGCCCGTGCTCTACCTGCTGGGCAGCGAGGTGCCGGTGGCCGATGTGTACCACGCCATCTCAACCGGCTACGGTGGCCTGCTCGCCTGCCTGGGCTCAAGCGTTCATCAGGCTCCGGTGCTGCTGACCGAGCACGGCATTTATACCCGCGAGCGCGAGGAAGAGATCATTCGCGCCGACTGGGTGGTGCCGTCGTTTAAGGACCGCTGGATTCGCTTTTTCTACCTGCTTTCGGAGGAGATCTACCGCCGCGCCTTCCGCGTGACGAGCTTGTTCCATAACGCCCGCAAGACGCAGATCGATATGGGCTGCGATGCGGACAAATGCCTGGTTATTCCCAACGGCATCCAGTTCGACCGCTTTAAGGACATTCCCTTAAAGCCCGATGACGGCTGGGTGGACATTGGCGCGGTGGTGCGTCTGGCGCCCATCAAGGACGTCAAGACCATGATCTATGCCTTCTTTGAGCTGCACGAGCGCCTGCCCAAGGTGCGCCTGCACATCATGGGCGGCGTGGACGATGAGGAGTACGGCGCCGAGTGTCATGCGCTGGTGGAGACATTGGGCGTGCGTGACTTGATCTTTACCGGGCGCGTCAACGTGGTCGAGTACATGGAAAAGCTTGACTTTACCATTCTGACGAGCATCTCCGAGGGCCAGCCGCTCAGCGTGCTGGAGTCGCTTGCAGCGCGCCGTCCCTGCGTGACGACCGAGGTGGGCTGCTGCCGCGAGCTGCTTGAAGGCGCCCCGGGCGATGACTTTGGCGTGGCAGGTTTTGTGACGCCGCCCATGTATCGCAAGGGCTTGGCCGATGCCATGGAGCGCATGTGCACAAGCCGCGCCCGCCGTATCGAGATGGGGGAGCGCGGCCAGCGTCGCGTCGCCACGTACTTTTTGCACGAGCAGATGCTCGCCAACTATCGCGTGCTGTACGACGAGACGGCGCGTGCGTTTGACCTGCCCAGAGAGGGGGAGTAGCCGGTGGCCGGAATCGGTTTTGAGCTCAAACGCCTGTTTAGGCGCAAGGGTCTGTTTGCCACGATGCGCGCCTATGGCTACGCCGGCATTGTGTGCACGGGCCCCATGCTGCTGGGCGTGCTACTCCAGGTGGGTATCTTGGTGCTGTGCGGTCTGTGGGGCGTGGGGCGCGCCAACCAGGATCTGCTGGTGTGCATGGTGACCTATACGCTGCTGGCGTCGCTTACGCTCACGAGTTTTTTCTCCATGCCGGTCACGCGCTTTTTGGCCGACATGCTCTTTGCCGAGCGCGAGGATGAGATCCTGCCTTCGTTTTGGGGGTCTAATGCCATCATGCTCGTTGCGGGCACCGTGCTCTACGGCGTCTTTTTGCTGTTCTCGGGGGCCACGCTGCTGCAGGGGCTGCTGTGCCTGTGGCTGTTCAACATTATGATCGTCAACTGGAATGGCATGAGCTACCTCACGGCCATCAAGGATTACCGCGGTATCCTGTGCAGCTTTGCGGCTGCCATTGGCGTGGCGTGCCTGTTCGCCCTGGCAACGCTGGCGCTGGGACTGCCGCCGGTCGAGGGCCTGTTGGCGTCAATCGCCCTAGGCTACGGCGTCATGCTCGCTTGGGATGTGGTACTGCTGTACCGGTATTTTCCACGGAGTGACCGGAGTCCCTGGCGATTTTTGCGCTGGCTCGACCAATTTATGCCGCTTGCGCTTACGGGGCTGTTTACCAACTTGGGGCTTTTCGTACACCTGGTTATTATCTGGGCGGGCCCTATTGGCGTGCAGATCAAAGGCCTGTTTTACGGGGCTCCTTACCATGACGTTCCGGCACTCATTGCGTTTTTGACCACACTCGTCACGACCGTCAACTTTGTGGTGTCGGTCGAGGTCAATTTCTATCCGCGCTACCGTGACTACTACAGCCTGTTTAACGACGGCGGCGTGGTGGGCGATATTGTGGTGGCCGAGGAGGAGATGCTCTCCACGCTCAACAGCGAACTGCGCTTTTGCGCGCTCAAGCAGCTGTTTGTGACGGCGGCGGTCATTTCGCTCGAGACCACAGTGCTCTCGGCCCTGCCGCTGGGCTTTAACAACCTTATGCACGGGTATTTTCGCACGTTATGCGTAGGCTACGGCCTGTATGCCGTGGGCAACACGATCCTGCTTATCTTGCTGTACTTTACCGACTACAAGGGAGCCGTTCTGGCCTCGGGCCTGTTTGCCGGTGTGGTAGGGCTGGCGACCGCCGTGTCGTTGCTTTTGCCGCAGCAGTTTTACGGCTTTGGCTTTTTGTTGGGTGCGGTGGTGTTTTTTATCGTGGCCCTGCTGCGGCTCGATACCTATACCGCCAACTTGCCGTATCGTATCCTGAGCCAGCAGCCCATTGTGGCGACCGACAAAACGGGTCGCTTTACACAGTTGGGCCGCTTGCTCGACCGTGCCGAGCAGCGCTATGAGGAGTGCCGCCGCAAGGGCGTGCCGCACGGCGCGTTTCAGCGCGCAGTAGTTCGCGTGTATCGCAACCATTGGGGAGGTTCTGATGATCGATAAGTTGATGTCTCGCCGCTGTCTGATCGAGGCGGCTGCCGGCGCGCTGCTGCTTTCGGGCTGCTCATCTCAGGACGAATCCTCGACAAATAAGGTAAAAAAGCAGGACAAGATCAAAAAGGCCGAGGCCTCCGACCAGTCCAAGCATCTGCGCGATAAGGATGAGCTGTACGAGGTCTACGACGACTCTGGCATTGTGACCATGTATCTGACGGTTTCTCGTGGTAACAGCTCCGAGAACACAGACCATAGCTGGGCCGAGATCAACACCTACTCGGTGTATGACTATGCCGACATGGGCGTGACGCGCTATCAGGTCATGGGCTTGCTGCAAGCAGGTGACGATGACGGCCCGGTGGCGGGCGAAGTTGGCTACGGCGAGGAGGCGCCCAATGCCACGGTGCAGGTGCGCGGCCAGACGTCGAGTACCTACACGCAAAAGAATTACAAGGTCGAGCTCAAAAAAGGCAAAGGTACGTGGCGCCAGCAGCGCGCGATTGCGCTCAACAAGCACATGGGCGAGGGTATGCGTTTTCGCAACAAGATGGCCTACGACCTTATCCGCGGGATTCCCCAGATGATGGGCCTGCGCACGCAGTTTGTGCATCTGTGGGTGTGCGACCAGACCGAAAAGTCCAACGATACCTTTGAGGACTACGGCCTGTTTACGCAGGTGGAGCAGCTCAACAAGACGGCGCTTAAGGCACATGGCCTGGATAAGAGCGGGCACCTGTACAAGGTGAACAGCTTTGATTTCCATCGCTACGAGGACACCATTAAACTTGCCGACGATCCCGACTACAACCAGGCAAACTTTGAGGGCATGCTTGAGATTAAGGGCGATACGGACCACACCAAGCTCATCGAGATGCTCGACGCCCTCAACGACGAATCGCAAAAGATCGATGACGTGCTCGACACCTACTTTGATACCGAGAACCTGGTCTATTGGCTGGCGTTTCAGATTCTGACGGGCAACTGCGATACGCAGAACCGTAACTGCTATCTGTATAGCCCGCTCAACTCCAATACGTGGTACATCCTCGATTGGGACAACGACGGCATGCTGCGTAAGCTCGAGCTTTCTCTTGCCGGGTTCTCGGACTATGCGAGCTGGGAGCGCGGCGTAAGCAACTACTGGGGCAACGTGCTATTCAATCGTGCACTGCGCAGCGAATCGCTCCGCAGTGAGCTCGACCGCGCCGTGAAGGACCTGCGCTCGTATATGACCGAGGCGCGCCTGACAAAGATGATCGAGCGCTATCGCGAGGTGACCGAGTCGCTCGTCTTTGCCGCCCCCGATATCGATAACCTGCCCGTGACAAAGGACCAATACGAGCAGATCGCCGCGGCGATTCCCTCCGAGATCGAGGAGAACTACAAGAGCTTTCGCGAGAGCTATAAAAAGCCCATGCCGTTCTACATTGGCGTGCCACAGATCGATAACGGCAAGCTGCGCATTAACTGGGATGCGTCCTACGACTTTAAGGCGCGTGACATTCGCTATACCGTGGAGCTGGCGCGCGACTATGCCATAAGCGACGTGCTTTTTAAGGCCGAGGACGTGCTACTTCCCGAGGTGACCTGTGATGCGCCCGATGCCGGCCAGTATTTTGTGCGCGTGCGCGCCACCAACTCCGACGGCTATACGCAAGATGCGTTTGACTACTATGTGACCGACGACGGCAAGCACTACGGCATGAAGTGTTTTTACGTGCAGGACGGCGGTAAGGTCGTGGAGGATACGTATGAGGAGGGCTAGCGCGCTGCTTGAGCGCTTGGCAGCTCCGCCTGTGCGTGCCACGCAGGAGCGTTACCGCCACGAGCTCAAATATCTCATTAACGAGGGCGAGCACGCCGCGCTTGCCTGTCGCATGGCGCCGGTGTTTAAACTGGACAAGCATGCGCGGGCGGGTGGTTACACCATTCGCAGCCTGTACTTTGACGACTACTGCAACTCGGCCTACGAGGAAAAAGACGCCGGTATTCTCATGCGCAAAAAGTATCGCGTGCGCATCTATAACGGCAGCGACAAGGTGATTAAGCTCGAGCGCAAAAAGAAGTACGGCAGCTGGATCTACAAGGAGGACGCGCCACTCACGCGTGGCGAGTTTGAGCAGATTCTGGCCGGCGACTACGACTTTTTGCTGAGGAGCCCCTATCCGCTCTGTCGCGAGTTCTACATCGAGTGCATCTGCAATATGATGCGCCCGCGGACCATCGTGGACTACGAGCGCGAGCCGTGGGTGATGGACGAAGGTACCGTGCGCATTACCTTTGATAGCAACGTGCGTGCGGCGGTGGGAAGCTTTGACATCTTTGACGCGACGTTGCCCGCGTTGCCCGTGCTGGAGCCCGGCAAGCTGGTGATGGAGGTCAAGTTTACCGAGTTTTGCCCGCAGCTGGTGCGCGATATGGTGCCGCCGGGTGCGGCCGAACTCACGGCGGTCTCTAAGTACTGCCTGTGTTATGACAAGACCGCCTACCTTCGCGGTTTTAACTACTGGGAATCGGATTTTGAGAACCGAGGGGATATTTAGACCATGAGCACCAGGGACTTTTTTAAGAACTCCGTCTTGGAGGCGTTTGGCCAGGTCGACCCTGCCAAGATCGGTCTGTCGCTGCTCGTGGCGCTCGCCATGGGCATCCTGATCTACCACGTGTACAAGCGCTTTTTTACCGGCGTGGTGTATTCGCGCAGCTTTGCCGTGACGCTCGTGGGCATGTGCGTGCTTACCTGCATGGTTACGCTCGCGATCTCGACCAACGTGGTCATCTCGCTCGGTATGGTCGGCGCCCTGTCCATCGTTCGCTACCGTACGGCGGTCAAGGACCCACTCGACCTGCTGTATCTGTTTTGGGCCATTACCACAGGCATTACGGCAGGCGCCGGCATGTATGCGCTCGTGGGGCTCACGGCGGTGGTGATCGTGGTGATGATTGCCGGCTTTGCGAGCCACCAGGACAAGGCGCGCGTGTACATGATGGTGATCCACTATACGGGCCAGACCATCGGCGACGACATCGTGCGCGCCTTTGGCCGCACCAAGTTTACGGTGAAGTCCAAGACCATGCGCGGCGACAAAGTTGAGATGGCCGTGGAGGTGTTCTCGGACGGCGTGGACATGTCCTACGCAGATGCCATTCGCGCGCTCGACGGCGTGGAGGACCTCACGATCATCCAGTACAACGGCGAATACCATGGCTAACTGGGTTCCGGCGTTCTAACAAACGCCGGATCGCTCGACGCTGCGCGGACATCTGCCGGGCGATCTGCCGCTCAAACCGTCGCTCGCGTACATAAAGTACGCGTCGCTCCTCTTTCGCGGCACCTCGCCACGGCAGCTGCCCGCTCGCTGATGTTTGCTTGACCTGGTGGTCAAAGTTGGTTCGCATACCGTCTTCGCGGGTATCATGGTGAAAGCGATTTCAATGACAGGGGTGCTCGTGGTAAAGATGAAAGATGTCGCCGAGCTGGCGGGCGTTTCGAACGCCGCGGTCTCGCGCTATCTCAATGGTGGATATATTTCGGCCGATAAGGCCGAGCGTATTAAGCAGGCGATCGAGCAGACCGGTTACGTGCGCTCTAACCAGGCCCGCGCGCTGCGCACCGGTTCCACTAAGCTCATCGGCGTTATCGTGCCTAAGATCAACTCGGAATCTATCAGCCGCCTTACGGCGGGAATTGGAGACACCCTCCAGAGTGAGGGGTACCAAATGCTGCTTGCTGACGCTGGTAGCGACCCTGCGCGCGAAGTTGAATTTCTCGAGCTGTTTCAGCGTTATCCCGTCGACGCGATTATCATTGCCGGTACGGTAGTTACGCCCGAACATGTTGCTTTTTTTAATTCGGCCAGCGTTCCCGTCGTGATTACCGGTCAGCATGTCGAGGGCTGTAATTGCGCATATTATGACGATTTTGAAGCAGCTCGAGATCTTGCTACATATGTTGCCGATATTGCTGAAGGATCCATTGCCTATATCGGCGCTACGCGAAATGACGTTTCGGTGGGCGCTTTGCGCGAAGATGGTTTTCGGTCTGGCCTTGAAGCGGCCGGGCGCGTTCTAGATGCAAGCCTGTATCGCGAAAGCCCTTTTACGGTCGAGGGCGGCTATACCCGCGCCAAAGAGCTTCTTGGGGAAAATCCGTCCCCTGCTTTTATTGCCTGTGCTACCGACATGATGGCGGCAGGCGCAATTCGAGCGCTTACGGAAGCGGGGGTTTCCAATCCCGCGCGCCGTGTCTCGGGGTTTGGAGATAACCAATTGTTGCGCGCTGTAAGCGGTGGAATCATTACAGTGCATTTTGGATATATGACTCTAGGAGTCACTACTGCGCGCATGGCGTTGGACCTGATTCGGCAGGATCCGAGCGAGTACGGAGTGCCTCGTCAGGTGCAGGTGGGACACACAATTGTTAAATAATTAATATAAATACCGTTTACCGGCAATTTCATACCGTTCATCCATAAGCAAAACTGCAAACGATTACATAACGTCTGAAAACGATTACAGTTAGGCCAAGTCGCTGAGGGTCCGATGATGTGCATAAATCGGATCTCGCTCGACATTGTGTTTGTAAGCCGCAGCATAGTGAAAGGTACGCGCTTATGGCAGCTTCAATTGACGCCGACAAGATTATTGAGTTTGTGGGTGGTAAATCCAACATAAAACATGTGACTCATTGCGCAACGCGCTTGAGGTTTAACCTTGTCGACAACGGCAAGGTCGACAAGGAGTCGCTCGAAAAGACCGGCATTTTGGGTGTTGCGGATATGGGCACTCAGTATCAGGTTATCGTTGGTCCCAGCGTAGATAGCGTTTATGGCGACGTCATCGCCTCTTTGGGTTCCGGTTACGGCAAGGGTGCCGTCGAGGATACGGACGAGGGCGCGCCCGTGCGTGAGCCCGGTTTCCTTAACGCCATCAAGTTCTATGGCAATAAGGCGTTCGATGTAATCTCCGGTAGCTTCACGCCCATCATTCCGGCATTTTGCGGCGCGGCCATTATTAAAGCAATTCTTTCCATCTGCACCATGGCCGGTTGGCTTGCGGCCGATTCCAGCACGTATGCGGTTCTGGCGGCTGCCTCCAACTCCATTTTCTATTTCCTGCCGATCGTCCTCTCGGTTTCCATGGCTCGCAAGCTCGGTGCGAATCCATATCTTGCCGCCGCTGTGGGCGCTTCGCTTTTGGAGCCCAACTTTACTGCACTCGGTAGCAACGGCGATATGAGCAGCTTCCTGGGTCTTCCGATGGTTATTATGGGGTATGCTTCGACGGTGTTCCCCGCCATGCTCAGCACGACGCTGCTGTTTGTGGTCGAACGCTTCCTTAAGCGCGTCGTTTATAAGGACCTGCAGGTTGTAATCGTGCCTACGATTTGCCTGCTTGTCGTTGTGCCCGCTACGATGCTGCTGGTTGGTCCCTTTGGTTATTACGTCGGTGAGGGCCTATCAACTTTTGTGATGTGGCTGATGGGTACGATGCCGATTCCGGCTGGCTTTATCCTGGGCGCCTTCTGGATGTTCGTCGTCCTCTTTGGTCTTCACTGGGCTGTCATTCCCGTTCTTATTGCTAACATTTCCAGCTTGGGCTCCGACCCCGTAATGGCTGTTCTTGGCTCCACAATCTTCGCTGCCGCAGGTGCCGCCGCTGGCGTCTTTGTCAAGGCCAAGGATCCCGAGCTTAAGTCTGTTGCCCTTTCGACGCTCGTGCCTGCGCTTCTTGACGGTATCACCGAGCCCGTTATTTATGGCATTTCCCTGCGTTATCGTAAATCTTTGGTCGAGATGTGCCTCATGACCGGCGTCGCTGGCGCTTTCATTGCTGCCACCGGTTGCGAGCAGATGTCCACAGCGGGCGGTTTCCCCGCTATCGTTACGGCAACCAATATTCCCATGTTCTGCGTCGGAATGGCAATTGCCTTCTTTGGTACCGCTGCTCTTCACATTGTGTTTGGCTTTGGCGAGGATTCTGCAAAATAGGGCAAATGGTATAAGACAGATTACGCATTGGATGACGAGGGTTTCATATGAAAAAGCTAATTGTTCGTTGTGATGATTTTGGCTTGACGCAAGGATGCTCGCTCGGCATATTGCGTGCCCTTGAGAACGGCTGCATTTCTTCTGTTGGTGCCATCGTGAATACGGGGCTCCGTGAGGATGACGCTCGCGCTCTTGCGGGATACGCAGGTATTTCTGTAGGCCTTCATGTGAATGTCGTTGCGGGAAAACCGCTTTCGGACCCTTGTCTTGTCCGCGGTCTCGTTGATTGCGATAGCCGTTTTTATGCATCGCGCAGGTATCGATGCTCCGATGCCGATCTGATAGACCCTATCGAGCTTGAGTGCGAGGCGATCGCTCAGGTCGAGCGGTTTAAAGAGTTGTTTGGTAAGCTGCCGGATTATATCGACTGCCATTCGGTTGCGACTCCTCATGTGGATGAGGCAATTAACAAGGTGGCCGATAAATATGGTGTCCCGTATGTCGACATAGAGTTTACTTATCTCAAAGATAAATGGAATGTCTATGCACCCAAGCTGCCAAACAACATGGATTACGACTCGTACGATCCGCTTCATTTTTTGATGAGTTGCGATGCGGGCATTTTGACCCATGAGACCACATTTGTTGTTTTCCATCCAGCATTTTTGGACCAAGAGCTTATGGAGATCTCTTCATTGCGTGAGGGTCGAATTAAGGACCAGGCCGCTCTTTCATCTTTGCGGTTCAACGTATGGTTGTTAGAACACAGCATTGACCTGATTTCCATCAAGTAGCTGCAAATCATTGAGGCACGTTTTTGTTTGCGCGCCATAGTCGGTATGGCTATGGCGCGCAATGTCCCTATGGCCAAATAGAACAGGATAACGTTATGAGCAATCCGCTCAGAATTGATTTAATTCGAATCGTGGAGGCATGCGAGGCCGGTGCTAGAGAGACTCCGAAGCACTGGGCTCAAAAGTTTCATTTGATGCCGCCCTGTGGCTGGATGAATGATCCCAATGGTCTCCATCAGTTTGATGGGGTGTTTCACGCTTACTATCAGTATGGTCCAACTGATGCTAATGGCGACGGATCCAAGATGTGGGGGCATGCGGTCAGTAGCGACCTAATTGCCTGGGAAGATTGTGGCGTTGCCTTTGCTCCGGATGAATCGTTTGACTGCCATGGCGTATATTCGGGATCTGCCCTTGTGCACGATGGTCGTGTGTCTCTGTTTTACACCGGCAACGTCAAGCGCCCTAACGTCGACGGTAGTTTTGATTACATCAATAAGGGTCGCGAGGCTAATACCGTTATGGTTGATACGCTCGACAATTTGTCGTTTGGGCCCAAGCGTTTGCTTATGACAAATGTCGACTACCCAAGTGATGTGACGTGCCATGTGCGTGATCCCAAAGTTTGGGATGCGGGCGTGTCCTGTGGTCACTATTTGATGGTTCAAGGTGCGCGTCGTCACGTTGACGTCTTGGGGGATTATTCTCGGGTTGATGTTTCTGCTCGTGGGCAGCTGTTTAGGCGTGTTCATGGCGATGGCAGCTGTTTTGATCAGGGCGAGGTACTCGTTTTTGCCTCTGATGACCTGGTGAATTGGAAGCTGCAAAACCGCGTTAGTTCTGACGAGTGCTTTGGCTTTATGTGGGAGTGTCCCGATTATTTTGAATTGACGGGTCAAAAGCTGCTGTCTATTTGCCCGCAGGGTTTGACGGGTGAAGGCTGGAGTCGTCGAAACCTGTACCAGTCGGGCTATTTTACGGTTGAGGGCGATATCTGCTCGGACTATTCATTGGATACATTTCGCCTATGGGATGCCGGTTTTGACTTTTATGCGCCCCAGACGTTTGAGGCGGAAGACGGCCGTCGCATTCTGATTGGCTGGATGGGATTACCGGGTGATGATTCTTATGGCAACGACCCGACGGTTGCTGAAGGTTGGCAGCACTGCATGACGGTGCCGCGCGAGCTTACCGTTGGGCCCGATGGCGTGATCCTGCAACAGCCGGCGCGCGAGCTTACTCATCACTATAGCTCGGTGGCTGTAGGGGAGGGTGCACTAGAGGTTGCCGGCGATACCTGCTTTGACGTGGCTGTCGAGGACGTTGACGGTGTGTTTGCCGCCACGGTGAACGACGAGCTTTTGCTTTCGTTTAAGCCCGCAGAGGGTGAGCTGCCCGCACGCTTTGAGATGCGCTTTGCAGACGAGGATCGCGCTTCCGCCGGTTGTGGCCGTACTGTGCGCTGGGAGCCGGTCGATGAGGTGCGCAACGTGCGTATCGTGGGCGATGTTTCGTCGGTCGAGGTGTTCGTGAACGACGGCGCGCTCGTGTTCTCCACGCGCATGTACCCGGAGGCTTATGGTGTGTCGGTCGACGCGCCGGGCGCGGGTGTGACCTATCGCACGCTCAGCATCTAGGCGCTCTGACGCGCTCTGGCGCTATACTGCAGCCGTTACCCATGACGCGGGGAACACCCGTGTCATGGGTTTTGCTTTTGAAGGGACGGTGCCGTATGGACGTGCGGGAATTCGAAGAGGCGTGGGGCTTGCGCACCCATGCACGCGAGGCTCGATTGCTTTCGGCGCCGCATGTGCCGGCGGCGTTGTCGTTGCTGGGCATCGTACGTCCTGGTGACCGTCTGGTGGCCCTTGCGGATGACTTTGCCGATGCATTTTCGTGCGGCTTTGAGGGCTGCGATGTGACGTTGGTGGGGGGGCCGAGCGTCGCGGCGTTTGAGGCCGCGTCCGAGGGTGTTGTCGCATCGTTTGAGGTTGAAGGGCCGCATCTTTGGTGGTTCGTGAACTCCCTTGGTGGCTTTGGCCTGCGCGTGCCCGATCTGCGCGCGTTGGGGCAGGCGGCGCGTGCCTGTGGTGCGCTGCTGGTTGTCGATAATACCGTGGCGTCGGTCTTTGGGTGCGATTCGTTGCGCCTGGGTGCGGTGCTGTCGCTCGAGGCTCTCGACCGCGTGTGTGCTGGTGAGGGGCCGCGCAAGCTTGTGGCGGCGTCGCTCGCTCGCTCGCAGCTCAAGCGCCATCGCGTGGATGCTGCGGCCGAGTGCGCGCATGCCCTGCTCGAGGGGTGCGGAATGGCCGCGCTCGATCTGTCCGCCGATGAGGCCGACGTGCTGGAACGCGGGCTGTCCTCGCTCGATACCCGCATGCAGGCACACTTTGATCGCGCTCGTGCGCTGGCGGAGTATTTAGCTGCGAATGAGATGGTGCGCAACGTGCGCTATCCCGGGCTGACCTCGCATCCCGATCATGCCATCGCGACCGGCATCCTGGAGCACGGTTTTGGTCCAGCTGTGGAGTTCGACCTGATGGGACGTACCGCGGGTGAATTCTTCAGCATGCTTCCGGATGAGTTCCGCACATCGCCCGCCGGCGGCGCAACAACACGTCTCTCGGCCCCGCGAGGCAAGCAGGGGAGTACCATCCGCCTCTTCGCCGGCATCGACGGCCCTCTACAAGTAGCCGCCACCCTAGACAACGCCCTCCGAAAATAGCTCATCGGGGCCTGTGCCACGAAAACGGCCTATCTACTACGTTTAACCCCTAGGGGTCGACCATACCCGGCTTTTTTGAAAATGGGCAAGCTTTTTACCTGCGGTTTTATTTTCTCCATTTTCGGTATGGTCGAGGGTATTCAACCAAACGTAGTAGATGGGCCCATTTTGTGGCGCGCGCCTTAATTCGAGTGCGTGGTGCATCTGCAGCTAATCCCAAAAAGACTACTTTGCGTTGATGCTGGAGATCAAGTCGTTGGCCTTCGCGGCGATGACTTCGTTGATTTCGGCCTGCAGCGTTTCATAGACCTCGATGGCGCGCTCGCCGGCGGGGGTAAGCGTGGATCCGCGGGCGCCGTCGCGCTCGATGAGCTTGCAGCCCAGCTGTCCTTCGGCCTCGTTCACAATGCGCCAGGCCTTGGAATACGCCATGCCCATGCTCTTGGCCGCGCGGTTGAGGGAGTGCTCGTGCGCGATGCCCTGCAGCAGCAAGACACAGCCGTGGCCGAACACGCCCGGCAGGTCTTTGTCGCACGCTTGAATAACCAACTTTGCCGTCGTCTTGTACTCCATGCGCTTCACGTCTCCCCGCTAAAGTGTTTGCTGGGCAAACGCAAACCCTGCGTCAAGCCCTCGTGTGCTCTTCTTAAATCATGCATTGTAGCAGTCAAAGTGCGCTAAGATACTTCCCCAGTATTGGGCGCCCAAGGTTGGGCTGGGTCCTACGAGGCCTGCAGCCGACCGGTCGCATGGAAAAAGGAGAAACATGGCTACGTTCTTTCCCGGTGAGTCCCACACGTTTTCGGAGTATCTGCTGGTCCCTGGTTATTCGTCCTCGCAGTGCATTCCCAACAACGTCTCTCTTAAGACGCCGCTAACCCGCTTCAAGCGCGGTGAGAAGCCGGCAATCACCCTGAACATCCCCATGGTTTCCGCCATCATGCAGTCCGTCTCGGGCGTCGACATGGGTGTCGCGCTCGCTACCGAGGGTGGCCTGTCCTTCATCTACGGTTCTCAGACCCCCGAGTCCGAGGCCGCCATGGTCAAGGCCGTCAAGGATCACAAGGCCGGCTTCGTCCAGTCCGATTCCACGCTGACCCCCGACATGACCATGGAGCAGGTCATCGAGCTCAAGGAGAAGACCGGTCACTCCACCATGCCGGTCACCGACGACGGCACCCCCAAGGGCAAGCTCCTGGGCATCGTCACCAGCCGTGACTACCGCCCCAGCCGCGATGACCACCAGAAGAAGGTCTCCGAGTTCATGACCCCGCGTGAGCAGCTCATCGTGGGCGACAAGAACATCAGCCTTAAGGTTGCCAACGACGTCATCTGGGACAACAAGCTCAACGCCCTGCCGATCGTCGACGATAACGACCATCTGATGGGTATCGTGTTCCGCAAGGACTACGACAGCCACAAGACCAACCCCAACGAGCTGCTCGACAGCGACAAGCGCTACATGGTCGGCGCCGGTATCAACACCCGCGACTATGCCGAGCGCGTGCCGCTGCTCATCGAGGCCGGTGCCGACGTCCTGTGCATCGACTCCTCCGAGGGCTTCAGCGAGTGGCAGAAGCGCACCATCGAGTGGATTCGCGCCAACTACGGCGAGGACGTCAAGGTCGGTGCCGGTAACGTCGTCGACGCCGAGGGCTTCCGCTTCCTGGCCGACTGCGGTGCCGACTTCATCAAGGTCGGTATCGGCGGCGGTTCCATCTGCATCACCCGCGAGACCAAGGGCATCGGCCGTGGCCAGGCCACCGCGCTGATCGACGTCTGCCGCGCTCGTGATGAGTACTACGAGGAGACCGGCATCTACGTGCCCGTGTGCTCCGACGGTGGCATCGTCTACGACTACCACATGACGCTCGCCCTTGCCATGGGTGCTGACTTTATGATGCTGGGCCGCTACTTCGCCCGCTTCGACGAGAGCCCGACCGAGCGCGTCAACGTGAACGGTCAGTACATGAAGGAGTACTGGGGCGAGGGTTCTGCGCGTGCCCGTAACTGGCAGCGCTACGACCTGGGCGGCGCCGCGAAGCTCAGCTTCGTCGAGGGCGTCGACTCCTACGTTCCCTACGCCGGCTCCCTCAAGGACGGTGTGGGCGGCACGCTCTACAAGGTCAAGTCCACGATGTGCAACTGTGGCGCCCTCTCGATCCCCGAGCTCCAGGAAAAGGCACGCCTAACCCTGGTCAGCTCCACCTCCATCGTCGAAGGCGGCGCCCACGACGTAGTGGTCAAGGACTCTCAGCAGTCTGTAAGCTATCGATAAGGTAAGAGCTGCATATCAAAGGTTGATTCCCAACCACGTTATTTAGATAAAGCGAGATGCATGCAAGTCGCAGGCATCTCGCTTGTTGTATTTGCTAGAATCATGCGAGTTAACGATGTGGCGGGGCGTTCTTACCTTTGCTCGCTGCAAGTTCCGCACGCAAAGAAGAGCACTAAATGTGCTCTTCGTCTTGCGCAGGACTGTCCGCAGCAGCGAGTAAAGGTAAGAACGCCCCGCCCCAACCGAGATAACAAAGGAGCTGATATGTGCGATTGCACAGATCATAAGGACGAGATCCCTGCCTACGACGCACAGGCCATTGAGTCCAAGTGGATGAAGGCCTGGGAGGACTCCAACCTCTTTGCCGTCGACACCGACGCCAGCAAGCCCAAGAAGTACGTGCTCGAGATGTTCCCGTATCCGTCGGGCGACCTGCACATGGGCCACGCGCGCAACTACACCATCGGCGATGCCATGGCCCGTCAGGCCCGCATGCGCGGCTACGACGTGCTGCATCCCATCGGCTTTGACGCCTTTGGCCTGCCCGCCGAGAACGCCGCCATCAAGCACAACACGCAGGCTGCCGCTTGGACGTACAAGAACATGGACCAGGCGCTCGCCACGATGAAGCGCATGGGCTTCTCCTACGATCTGGATCGCATGGTCAAGACCTGCAGCCCCGACTACTACCGCTGGGGTCAGTGGATCTTTGAGAAGCTGTGGGAAAAGGGCCTGGTCTACCGCAAGAAGAACCCGGTCAACTGGTGCCCCACCTGCAAGACTGTTCTGGCTAACGAGCAGGTCACCGAGGGTAAGTGCTGGCGCTGCGGCACCGAGCCCGAGAAGCGCGACCTGGAGCAGTGGTACTTCAAGATTACCGAGTACTCTCAGGAGCTGCTCGATGACCTGGAGAAGCTCCCCGGCTGGCCCGAGCGCGTCAAGCAGATGCAGGCCAACTGGATCGGTCGCTCCGAGGGCGCCGAGGTCGACTTTACCCTGTGCGACCAGGATGGCGAGCCCATCGAGGGCGATGAGGGCAAGATCACCGTCTTCACCACGCGTGCCGACACCCTTTTTGGCGTCTCCTTCTTTGTCCTGGCTCCCGAGTACGCCGGCCTGCATGAGCTCGTCGAGGGCACGGAGTACGAGGAGGCCGTCACCAAGATCGTCGAGGACTCCAAGCATATCTCTGCCGTCGAGCGTGCCCAGGGCACCCTCGAGAAGCACGGTGCCTTCACGGGCCGCTATGTGGTAAACCCCGTCAACGGCGAGAAGGTCCCTGTGTGGGTTGCTGACTACGTCGTTGCCGACTACGGCACCGGTGCCGTCATGGCCGTTCCCTGCGGCGACCAGCGCGACTTTGAGTTTGCCCGCAAGTATGACCTGCCGATCGTGCCGATCATCCTGGACGATGACGACCGCGCTGCCGTCGAGGCCAGCGGCGAGACCATCGATACCTTCCATGCCGAGACCGTCGACTGGGATTGCGCCCACGCTGCCGAGGGCACGCTCGTCCAGTCCGGCAAGTACACCGGCATGCGCGGCGGTAAGCACTCCGAGGGCGAGGCTGCGATCGTGGCCGACCTCGAGGCCATGGGCTGTGGTCGTCGCAAGGTCGAGTTCCGTCTGCGCGATTGGCTCATCAGCCGTCAGCGCTATTGGGGCAACCCTATCCCGGCTATCCATTGCGAGCACTGCGGCATCGTGCCCGTGCCCGAGGATCAGCTGCCGGTGACGCTGCCCGAGAACCTGGATCTGGGCGCCGGCGAGACCCTCGCCGAGTGCAAGGAGTTCTACGAGACCACTTGCCCCGTCTGCGGCCGTCCTGCCAAGCGCGAGACCGACACCATGGACACCTTCACCTGCTCCAGCTGGTATTACCTGCGCTATACCGATCCGCACAACACCGAGCTGCCCTTCTCCCGTGAGGCCGCCGACCGTTGGATGCCCGTCGATAACTACATCGGCGGCATCGAGCACGCCATTCTGCACCTGCTCTACAGCCGTTTCTTTACCAAGGCACTGCGCGACCTGGGCCTGCTGAGCGTGGACGAGCCCTTTACCAACCTGCTGTGCCAGGGCATGGTCAAGGACGAGAACGGCGACACCATGTCTAAGTCCAAGGGTAACGTCGTGCCCCCGAGCTCGGTCATCGAGCCCTACGGCGCCGACACCATGCGTCTGGCGATCCTGTTTATCGCCCCGCCCGAGAAGGACTTTGACTGGGACCCCAAGGCCGTCGAGGGCGCCAACCGCTTTATCAAGCGCGCTTGGCGTATCGTGTGGCAGCTCGTCCAGTTCGGCGACGCCAACGTGGCCTTCGACAAGTCCGTGCTCGACGAGGCCGCGCTCAAGCTCTATCGCGAGCGTCACCGCACCATCGCCAAGTGCACCGAGGACTACGATCGCGGTCAGTTCAACACTGCGATCTCGGCCGTCATGGAGCTCGTCAACGCCGCGAGCGCCTACCTCAACGCCACTGAGAGCGCTGCCCGTGATAAGGCACTGTGCTACGGCGTGGCCAAGGACATCGTGAGCGTCCTTGCCCCCATCTGCCCGTTCTGGGCCGACGAGCTGTGGCACGAGGCGCTCGGCTGCGAGGGCAATGCCTACACCGCCGCCTGGCCTGAGTTCGACCTGGCCGAGTCCATCGAGGACACGGTGCAGATCGTCGTCCAGGTGCTCGGCAAGGTTCGTGGCCGCATCGACGTCGCCCGCGACGCCTCCAACGAGGAGATGCAGGCTGCCGCCGAGGCCGCCGTGGCCAAGTGGCTCGAGGGCAAGACGGTTGTCAAGGCCATCTGCGTGCCCGGCAAGCTGGTCAACCTGGTGGTCAAGTAAACGCTGCGCGTATAGCTGACTGGTAAAAAACGAGGGACGGTCCGGCTGGATCGCCCCTCGTTTTGCGTTGTATGCCCTGCATAATCAGTGCGTCGCACTGCCTTCTACGGAATGTGCACCAGATCCCTAAAGTAGACGTTGCCCGTTTGCTCCTCGAACATCCAGATGTTGAGGTAGATGTCGTTGAGGTCGTTGTTCACGTCAAAGTCCGGGTCGTCGAAGGTGCCCACAAGGGTGAGCATGGCGCGCGCTTCCTCGCCCGCGGCGACCGGCTGGCGCATTCGCACGTCGCGGACCACGCCGTTGACGTAGGCGTAGGAGTCCACGTCACCAAACATCATGTCGACGCCGGTATTGTTGGTCACCGTAAAGACGAGCGTGGCGTCCCCGTAGCCGTCGGTGTCCTTACCAATGCAGGTGACGTGGATGTTCTCATCCGCTTCAAGGTCGATGGGGAATTGTTCTTGGGGTTCGGAACCCAGACCCTGGGGGTCGACGATGTCTTCGTTGATTTTGTCGAAGCCCTCCTGTGGCGTCGTTTTCTCGGCGGCTTCGGTGCTTCCGCGATCCGGCTCACATGGCCCGGTTTTGCCATCGATGTTGCCGCAGCCCGCGAGGGAAAGCGAGCATGCTGCGATGGCGAGTGCTGTCATGCAGAGAGTGCCGAGACGTTTCATGGGTGCCTCCTTGCTTAGAGGTTCTGGATGGGCTTGCCGTTGTTCGACCGGCTGGCTGGCTTTTTACAAAATGCCCCTTAGCGCTAGTCTGAGTGATAGGGGCTCGGGAAGGAACGCCCCTGGGGCCCGAACGGGCCTGTGGATTGGGACGCATGGCTCGTTCTTGGACGCTTGACCACGCTCTGTACGGTACTTCCGGTCCAATTGTCCTATTCTTGTGGAGAACCTGTGCGCACGCTGACCTGCGGGTTTGCGTTGTGCTTGCACGTTTCCGCAGCTATTGGTATAGTTTGCTTGCAAATGAAGTTGTAATTGAAAGAAGTGGGGTTTCGGCCCCGCTTCTTTTTTGTATGGATGGAGGTGCCGCAATGGTCAAGACCAAGACCGAGCAGGCGATCATCGACGCGCTCGAGGCCGTCGCTCCCCAGCACGATGTCGACATCGTCGACGTCGAGCTCGTGGGTGCCACCAAGGCTCCCTGCGTGCGCGTGCGTATCGAGGGTGCCGAGGGTCAGAGCCTGTCGCTCAACGACGTCACGGCCAACACCAAGTGGGTCGGCGACGTGATTGAGGAGCTCGACCCCATCTCTTCGAGCTATACGCTCGAGGTGTCGAGCCCGGGTATGGCGCGCCCGCTGCGTCGCCCGCGCGACTTTGCCCGCTTTGTGGGCGAGAACTGCGAGCTCACCTCCACCGCCACCGAGGGCCGTCGCAAGTACGCCGGCAAGATTGCCGCCGCGACCGAGACCGACGTGACCCTCGAGCTCGAGGACGGAGAGTCCGTCACCCTCGATTTCTCTGATGTTAAAAAGTGCAAGTTGAAGCCCACCTACGACTTCAAGCCCGCGAAGGAAGGAAAGTAAGATGGCAGCATCCGACATGATGTCCGCCCTGATGGAGCTTTGCCAGGAGAAGCACATCGACCAGCTCTACCTGATCGACCGCCTGGAGCAGTCGCTCGCCAAGAGCTATGCCGAGATCCTGCATCTTGAGTGGGGCGCCAAGGTGACCATCGACCGCACCACCGGCAAGATCTACGTCTACCGCCTGGAGCCGATCGACGATTCCATGGACGAGGAGGGCAACTTCACCGAGTTCGAGGAGATCGACGTCACCCCCAAGAACACGAGCCGCATCGCCGCCCAGCACGCCAAGGCCGAGATCAACGCCATCGTGCGCAACTCCGCCCGCGAGCAGATCTACGAGGAGTTCTCCGGCCGTATCGGTGACCTCATCAGCGGTACCGTGCTGCAGTCCACGCCCGACTTCACGATCGTCAAGATCCGCGAGGGTGTCGAGGCCGAGCTTCCGCACTTCGACCAGCGCCGCTACGAGAACGAGCGCAACGAGCGTCCGATGGGCGAGCGCTACCTGCACAACCAGCACATCAAGGCCGTGATCATCGACGTCCGCGACCCCAACTCCAACCTGCAGCCGGTTCGCGGCGAGCACAGCCGTCCGCCGATTGTCATCTCCCGTACCCACCCCGAGCTCATGCGTCGCCTGTTTGAGCAGGAGGTGCCCGAGATCTATGAGGGCACCGTCCAGATCAAGTCGATCGCCCGCGAGCCCGGCCAGCGTTCCAAGGTCGCCGTCCACTCGCTCGACGACCGCCTGGATCCCGTGGGCGCCTGCGTCGGCCCCAAGGGCAGCCGCGTGCGCGCCGTCGTGGGCGAGCTCCGTGGCGAGCGCGTCGACGTCATTCTGTGGGATGCCGATCCGGCCGTCTACGTCGCCAATGCCCTGTCGCCCGCCAAGGTCACCCGCGTCCTCATCGACGAGGAGAAGGCCTACGCCGGCGTCATCGTGCCCGACGACCAGCTGTCCCTCGCCATTGGCAAGGAGGGCCAGAACGCCCGCCTCGCCGCGCGCCTGACCGGCTGGCACATCGACATCAAGTCGGAGACGCTTGCCGCCGACATCCTCAAGAACGTTCCCGTTCACGAGGAGCCCGCCGCCGACCTGATCGGTGACGAGGAGGACGAGGACGTCCGTCGTTGCGAGTACGTGTCCGAGGACGGCATCCAGTGCCGCAACCAGGCTCGTCCCGGCTTCCGTTTCTGCGGTGTCCACGACACCGACGCCTTCGATGATGCGGAGGACCTGATCTAGCGCGCGGTCGCGCCGGGCGGGTCCCGGCGCGTTTCCCACGCTCGTTCAGTCTCTAGGCACCAAAGGTGCCAGAAAGGGTAGGTGAAGTCATATGGCAAAAGTCCGTGTGTCCACCCTGGCCAAAGAGTTCGGCATGACCTCCAAGGAACTGATGGGTCATCTCGCCGATATGAAGATTCCCGCTAAGTCCGCTTCCTCCACTTTGGAGGACGCCTATGTCGCCATGGTCCGCAAGCAACTCGCCTCGGTGATCGAGGCCCGCGCTCAGGAAGTCGAGGCCGCCAAGCAGGCCGAGGAGCAGGCAGCTGCCGCCGAGGAGGCCGCCCGCGCCGCCGAGGCCGAGCGCGAGCGCATCGCCGCCGAGAAGGCACGCGAGGAGGAGCGCCGCCAGTTTGCCGCAGCCCAGGCTGCCGAGGAGGCCGCCCGCGCCGAGGCCGAGGCCAAGAAGAAGGCCGAGCAGGAGCGCCTTGCTCGCGAGAAGGAGGAGGCTGCCCGCGAGGCCCAGCGCCGCGCCGTTCCCGCTTCCGATTCCGGTTCGCGCTTCCGTTCGCTGCTCGACCAGATCGCCGCACAGGAGACCGTGCTCAAGGAGAAGAAGGACGCCGAGGACAAGGCCAAGGCCGAGCGCGCCGCTGAGCGCGGTAACCGTCGTGGCGGCAACAACGACCGCCGCGGT
The DNA here is from genome assembly GCA_934630375.1 of uncultured Collinsella sp. GTDB lineage: Bacteria > Actinomycetota > Coriobacteriia > Coriobacteriales > Coriobacteriaceae > Collinsella. The sequence continues at coordinate 9,481 of CAKTVQ010000011.1, read as the reverse complement.
GGCCGTCGTAACGATCGTAACGCCTCCGACAACAACTCCGAGCGCAATGCCTCCGAGAGCCGTCCGCACAGCCATCGCACCAACGCCAGCAACAACGTCGCTGCCGGTATGGACTTCCCCAACCCCGATAAGCAGGGCAAGGGCAAGAAGCGCAAGGGCGGTTACAACAACGAAGAGGACCACTATAGCCGCATGGCTCGCGAGGCCGAGGAGTACAGCCGCGAGAAGGTGCTCGAGGAGGCTCGTGCCGCCGTCGAGGAGGCCTCTCGCGAGTCCACCGGTCGCCGCAAGAAGCGCAAGGAGAAGCGCGAGCGCGAGGCTGCCAAGGCTCAGGAGGAGCGCAAGATAGAGGAGGCGCTGGCCCAGGGCGTGAACCCCGAGGAGCTCGACGCCATCAAGGTTTCCCAGGGCGTTACCGTCCAGGAGCTCGCCGAGGCCCTCGACGTTCCGGCCAACGACATCATCAAGCGCCTGTTCCTGCTGGGCACGCCGCTCACGATGACGCAGTCCATGTCCGACGACCTCGTCGAGCTCGTTGCCGACGACCTGGGCCGTCAGATCAAGATCATCACCCCCGAGGAGGAGAACACCTTCTCGTTCTACGACGATCCCGCCGACCTTAAGCCGCGCGCCCCGGTCGTCACCGTCATGGGCCACGTCGACCACGGCAAGACGAGCCTCCTCGACGCCATCCGTCACACCGGTGTCGCTGCCGGCGAGGCGGGCGGCATTACCCAGGCAATCGGCGCTTCGCAGGTTATGATCAACGATCGCAAGATCACCTTCATCGATACCCCGGGTCACGCCACCTTTACGGCCATGCGTGCCCGTGGTGCCAAGGTGACCGATATCGTCATCCTGATCGTGGCTGCCGACGACGGCGTCATGCCCCAGACGGTCGAGTCGATCAACCACGCCAAGGCCGCCGGCGTACCCATCGTCGTCGCCGTCAACAAGATCGATAAGCCGGGTGCGAACCCCGACCGCGTGCGCCAGGAGCTCACCGAGTACGGTGTCATCCCCGAGGAGTGGGGCGGACAGAACATGTTCGTCAACATCTCGGCGAAGCAGAAGATCGGTATCGACGATCTTCTCGAGACCGTGCTGCTCCAGGCAGATGTGCTCGAGCTCAAGGCCAACCCGGACACCTTTGCCTCCGGCAACGTCCTCGAGGCCAAGCTCGACAAGGGCCGCGGCTCGGTCGCTACCGTGCTCGTGACCCGCGGTACCCTGCACGTGGGCGATACGCTGGTCGCCGGCCTTACCTACGGCCGCGTCCGCGCCATGCTCGACCCCAAGGGCCGCGCCGTCACCGAGGCCGGCCCCTCCGACGCCGTCGAGATCCTGGGCCTGCAGTCCGTGCCCAACGCCGGTGACGAGTTCCGCGTGTTCGAGGACGAGCGCGAGGCACGTGCGCTGGCCGACGAGCGTTCGCTCAAGGCCCGTATCGAGGAGCAGAGCCGCGTCAAGCACGTCACGCTCGAGAACCTCTTCGAGACCATTGCCGATGCCGAGGTCAAGGAGCTCAACCTGATCATCAAGGCCGACGTCCAGGGTTCCATCGAGGCCCTTCAGGACTCGCTCGACAAGATGGATCAGTCCGAGGTTCGTATCAACACGATCCACTCCGCCGTTGGTGCCATCAACGAGACCGACGTCGTCCTGGCCGACGCCTCCAACGCCATCATCATCGGCTTTGGCGTCCGTCCCGACGGTAAGGCCCGCTCCGCCGCCGAGCGCGAGGGCGTCGAGATCCGTTGCTACGACGTCATCTACAAGTGCCTCGAGGAGCTCGACGCTGCCCGTATCGGCATGCTCAAGCCCACCGAGGTCGAGGTCTCCACGGGTACCGCGACCGTCCTGGACACCTTCAAGGTGCCCAAAGTCGGTATCGCCGCCGGTGTCCGCGTCGAAGAGGGCGAGATCGCCGCGACCGATTCCGTGCGTCTGGTGCGCGACGGCATCGTGGTCTTCAACGGCAAGATCGCCTCGATGCGCCACTACAAGGACGAGGCCAAGAGCCTCAAGAGCGGTTCCGAGGGCGGCATTGGCCTGGAGAACTTCCAGGACATCAAGCCCGGCGACCAGATCGAGGGTTACCGCATCGACCAGGTTGCCCGTACCGAGTAGGGGGTAGCGCTATGAAGCAAACGCAGGCAACCCGCCGTCTGGGCGAGCAGCTTCGCGAGAAGCTTGGTTATATCCTGCTCTTTGAGGTTTCCGATCCGCGTCTCGACCTGGTTACTTTGACCGCGGTCGAGGTCGCGGTGGACCGTTCGTTCGCGCGTGTGTTCGTGTCGTGCGATGCGAGCCGCTACGACGAGGTCATGGAGGCGCTCGCAAGCGCCAAGGGCCGTATTCGCAGCCTGTTGGCTCGCTCGCTCGATTGGCGTGTCACGCCCGAGCTCGATTTTCGCATCGATCGTTCGACCGATGAGGCCGAGCGCATCACGCGTGCGCTGGAAAACGTTCCCGCCACGCTTGCGATCGAAAAGGACGAGGACGGCTATCCGATAGCGGATGCCGCCCAGGAGGCAGCTTTAGATGACTAATTCCGCCGACCTCGCCTCGTGCGAGTCTGCAGATATTCAGCGACGCATCCTCGAGCTCATCGAGGGTGCGTCCTCCATTGCGATTTCGGGACACACTTCTCCCGATGGCGACGCCCTGGGCTCCGTGCTGGGTCTGGGCCTCTCGCTTATGAAGTTTTTCCCCAACAAGGACATTGCCCTGCTGCTGGCAGATGATGACCCGGTTCCGCGCATCTACCGCTTTATGGAAGGCTCCGATCGCCTGGTACCGGCATCTGCGTATACCGGCAATCCGGACCTGTTCATCTCGGTGGACGTACCGGTCGTCGAGCGTCTCAATAATTCCGCCGAGGTGCTTCGTCGCTCCAAGCATGTTGTGTGCTTCGATCACCATCCGGCGCGCGAGGAGTTTGCCGAGCTCAGCCTGAGGCGCGTCGAAGCCGCAGCCTGCGCCATGATCATCGACCGCTTCTTGGACAATTGCGGCATTGTCGCACGTGATGGCGTTGCGACTTGCCTGCTGTGTGGTTTGGTTACCGATACCGGCCGTTTTCAGTACCAAAACGCCGATGCCGCCGCGTTCCATGCCGCCTCGCGCCTGGTCGCACACGGCGCCGATCCGGCACGTGTCGCACTCGAGGTCTACCAGAGCATGCGCGTTGAGTTTTTGCACCTCAAGTCCATCGTTATGGGCCGCATCAAGACGGTGGCCCACGGGCGCGTCGCGTATAGTTACGCGTACCAGAGTGACCTTGAGGCTTGCGGCGTCACCTCGGATGAGTGCGACGGCCTGGTTGACGTGGTGCGCTCGGTGATGGGCGTCGAGGTCTGCCTGTTCCTGAAGGGCATTGAGGGCGATACCAAGGTGCGCGGCAACCTGCGCTCCAAGGGCGACCTCAATGTTTCCGAGATCGCTGCTGCATTTGGCGGAGGCGGACATCCCGCTGCCGCCGGTTTCTCCAACAACGGAACGATTCTCGAGACGCTCACCGTGGCACTTCCCATGCTGGCCGAGCTGGTAGGGGAGGATCCCGCTTCAGTGACCGTCGAGCTTTAACTTTTTGGATGGTACATGGCTCGTCGTACGCCTTCTCATTTGAATATGCTGCTCGCCGTCGATAAGCCGGTGGGCTGCACGTCCCACGACGTGGTTTCGCAATGCCGGCGCGCCCTCCATGAGCGGCGCGTCGGCCATGCCGGCACGCTCGACCCCATGGCATCGGGTGTCATGGTGGTGGGCGTGGGCCAGGCCACTCGTCTGCTGGGCATGCTAACCCTCGACACCAAAAGCTATGTCGCCGACATCTCGTTTGGCGTCGAGACCAACACCGACGACGCGGAGGGCGAGGCCGTCCGCGCCGTAGTTGTTGCCTCTCAGCTGCGCGATCCCGCTTATGCCCGAGAGCGTCTGGCCGCCATGCTGGGCCCGCAGATGCAGGTGCCGCCGGCGTTTTCGGCCATCTCGGTTAACGGCGTCCGCGCCTACAAAGCTGCGCGTGAGGGCAATGCGGTAGATCTGCCTCCGCGTCCCGTCGAGGTCTATGCTGCCGACCTGATCGCCGTGGGCGGCGAAGGTGATACGTGTGTGTGGACCGTGGCGTTCTCGGTGAGCAAGGGCACCTATATCCGTGCGCTCGCTCGCGACTTGGGCCGCGCCTGCGAGAGCGCCGCGCACATTTCTGCGCTGCGCCGCACGGCCTCCGGTGTTGTTTCCATTGGCGCTTGTCATGCGGTTGAGGAGCTTTCTCCCGAGTCCGCGGCTGGCTTTGCCCTGGATCCCATTGCAGCCCTGGGCGCCACGCGTGTTGACTTGCCTGGCAATCTTGCTGACGATCTGCTCTGCGGCCGACGCATTCCCGTTGAGCGTGCGCTTGCCGATTTCGATACCTCGAAGTCGCCTTTTGCGTTGGTGCTCGATGGGGGACTCAAGGCGCTCGCCCGCATTGAGAGTGGCCGCTTTGTCATGGAGCACGTGTTTCCGCAGGCAATCGGCGGTGTTCGATGATGTTGTCCGCTCGCGAGCTCGCGCGTATCTTTTTCGCGGGCGAGTCGGACGAGGCTCGCATCGTTACTGCCGATGCGTTTGATGAGTGCGAGCACTTGGGTGCCGCATCGATTGCCATCGGCGTGTTCGATGGTGTGCACCGTGGACACCAGGAGCTCATTGCGGCGCTTGTTAGCGACGCGCGCGCCCATGACTGTAAGGCGGTCGTGGTCACTTTCGATCCCGATCCGGACGTTGTGGTGAGTCCTTCGCCCGCTCAAAAATTGATGACGACGGCCGACCGTCTGCATGCCCTAGCTCAGACCGGGGTCGATGCGGTGGTGGCCGTTCCCTTTACGCCCGAGGTGGCAGCGCTTGACCATGTCGGCTTTCTCGCGCTGCTGTCGCGCGTCGTCGACATTCGCTCCATTCGTGTCGGGAGCGACTTTAGGCTCGGTCGCGGCGGCGCTTCGGGCGTTGCCGAGATGCGCGCCTGGGGTGCCGAGCGCGGCGTTGACGTATACGGGCACGAGCTACTGTGCGTCGACGGGCAGACCGTCTGCGCTACCCGCATCCGTCATGAGCTGGGACAGGGCCATGTGGAGCTGGCTGCCGAGCTGCTCGGCCGTCCCTATATGCTGCGCGGTGTTGTGGCGGCTGGCCGTCATGAGGGCTCCGACATGGGCTTTCCCACGGCAAACATTCAGGTGCCCGACGGTATCCAAATGCCTGCCGATGGCGTCTACGAGGGCTTGGTGCTGGTTGACGATACCGTGTGGCCCGCTGCCGTTAACGTCGGCCTGCCGCCGACGTATGCCGACGATATCGCCTCGGCGCATCTCGAGGCCAACTTGATCGGCTATACAGGTGACCTGTACGGCCGCTCGGTGTCGCTGGCGTTTACGCGCTGGCTGCGCCCGTCGCGCGTGTTCGATTCCCTCGACGAGTTGATTGCGACCGTTGGGGGTAACATTGACGATATCCGTCACAACTTGGGTGAGCAGGGGGTGAGCATCCGTGATTAGCGATGAGGAAAAAGACCAGGTGCGCGCTGCGTCCGATCTGGTTGCCATCGTTCAGGAAACGGTTGAGCTCAAGCCCCGCGGCCATGAATTTTGGGGTTGCTGCCCCTTCCATGGCGAAAAGACCCCGTCGTTTCACATTATCCCCGCCACGCAGGTATGGCACTGCTTTGGCTGCGGCGAGGGCGGCGACGTCTTCACCTACATTATGAAGCGCGAGAACCTGAGTTTTCCCGAGTCGATCCGCTATCTGGCCGACCGTGCCGGCATTGAGCTGCACGATACGGGCGCGCAGCGCGAGCGCGGCACCAAGCGTGCCCGCATTTATGACTTGTGCGCCGAGACGGCCCAGTTCTATCACACCATGCTCATGCGCGGTAAGGACAGCCGCCCGCGTGAGTACTTTGCCAGCCGCGGCATGGGCGGTGACGTTTGTCGCCGTTACTGCTTGGGCTTTGCGCCGGGTCGCAATGCGCTGGTGTCCCATCTATCACAGGCGGGATTTACCCCGCAAGAGATGATCGACGCCAACGTGGCCGTCAGCCGTGGGCGCGGACAGCTCGCCGATCGCTTTTACGACCGCGTGATGTTTCCCATTTTCGACGAGCAGGGCCACAACATTGCCTTTGGCGGTCGCATTATGGGCGATGGCCAGCCTAAGTATCTCAACACGGCCGAGACGAGCGTGTTCCATAAAAAGCGAAATCTCTACGGCTTTAATTGGGCCAAGGAGTTTATCGTCGCGCAGGATACCGCCATCGTGGTGGAGGGCTATACCGATTGCATCGCCTGTTGGGAGGCGGGGATCAAAAATGTTGTCGCCACGCTGGGTACGGCGCTGACGGAGCATCATGTGAAGACGCTCACCCGTTTTGCAAAGCGCATCGTCTATATGTTTGACGGCGATGCTGCCGGTCAAAAGGCCGCCCGCCGCGCGATTCAGTTTATCGAGCAGGATTCGATGGACCTGCGCTGTGTGGTGTTGCCCGACGGCAACGATCCTATGGAGTTCATCACGGCGCATGGCGGCCAGGAGCTGCAGGCGCGCATCGATGCGGCCGAGCCCCTCATGGACTTTGTCTACCGTTCGCTGCAGGAGTCGAGCGACATCACCACGCCGGGCGGTCGTGCCAAGGCGCTCGAGGATGCGCTCACACTTATCTATCCGCTGCGCGACAGCTACATGATCGATACGTACTTTATCCAGATTGCCGACCTGCTTGGCTTGGATCTGGAGACGGTGCGCGCGAGCTCGGGCCGCGTTTTTCGCGATGTCGCCAAGCGCGAGGATGCCGAGCGCCGCCGCGAGCAGAACTATGAGCGCCAGCGGGCGCAGGCCGAGCGCTCTGGTGGCGCGGGCGGTCGGGCGACTGGTTCGCAGGGCGCGTCCCGCGGCGCTTGGGTGTCGGGCGCCACGCCGCCGGTGTCTGCACCGGTCGAGGATGAGCCGTACGACTACGTGCCGCTCGAGGCCTACGGGGCCGCGCCGGTCGAGGTCGTCGACGACATGCCGCCGATTGACGTGCCGGCGGGAATGGATGGGTCTGGACCCGTTGCCGATAGTTCGGGCGCGGCGGCGGTTCCGTCGATGCCGATCGTGCTCACCGACCTGGAACGCAAGTCCCTGGCAGGGGAGCGCGAGCTGCTGACGATGCTCACCAGCTATCCCGACCTGTTCCGCACGTATGCCGATCGCATCTGCTCCATCGAGTGGGTCGATCCGCGTCACGAGTCCATTGCGTGGGCCGTGCTGGCAACGCCGCCGGGTACCGACCCTGCGGCTTGCATGGATGCGGCGCGTTCGGTGTGCCCCGAGGCGGCAACGCTTGTGAGTGCCGGGCGCATCTCGGCGACGAGCAAACATCCTACCGAGACGAACATCGTCTTTATGCTCGATACGCTCGAGCTCTACACCATCAAGCGTCGCATGCGCGCCGCACAGGCCAAGTTGCGCCAGGACCGTTCGCTCGATGACGAGGCTCGTCGCGCGCTGACGGTGCAGGCGGCGCAGGATTCGCAGCGTCAGCGCGAGCTGCAAAAGTCGATTGGCGGCGTGGCCGACCCGTTCCGTTTGATCGGTTTGGAGACTGCCAGCGCCGATCAGGCCTAGATGTTGTGGTCAACCAGCGTATTCTCGCCTATATCCAGTCCTCTTTTTGGGTATAGACGTCTATGTGTGTGCTAAAGTATTGAGTCCTGTGGACTATGAAGGGAGAATCTGTGCCAAAAAAGACTGAGAGCACGGGTACTGGGCTGGAATCCTACGTTGCAAAGCTCATGGGCAACGGCTCAAACAGGACTTCGGTAACCGAGGACGAGATTCAGGTCGCCCTGAAGGATATCGATGTTTCCGATGAGCAGCTCACCGCGGTGTATTCCGCGCTGCGCAACAGCGGCATCCAGATTATCTCCGCGAGCGGCAACGACGACGCCCCCATGGACGTCGACGATGACGATAACGATACCGATACCGACGATTTCGATGACGACGAGCACGATTCCGGCTCGCTCGACGATCATGAGCTCAAGATGGCCCGTCAGGCCGACGCCGAGATGGGTTCTTCCAAGAGCAAGAAGAAGCGCACCGTGCGCACGTCCCGTTCACGCTCGCGCGTGCGCGGCATCGATGCCTCCACGGTGATGCTGACCGGCGATCCGGTTCGTATGTACCTCAAGGAGATCGGCAAGGTCGACCTGCTGACCGCTTCCGAAGAGGTCGATCTGGCCATGAAGATCGAGGCCGGTCTCGAGGCCACCGAGAAGCTCGAGGCTGCCGATGCCGGTGAGCTCGAGCTCACGCGTGCCGAGATGCGTCGTCTTACGCGCATTGAGAACGTCGGCCTCGAAGCCAAGCAGGCACTCATCAGCGCAAACCTGCGTCTGGTTGTCTCCATTGCCAAGCGCTATGTCGGCCGCGGCATGCTGTTCCTTGACCTGATCCAGGAGGGCAACCTCGGTCTGATTCGCGCCGTCGAGAAATTCGACTATCAGAAGGGCTTCAAGTTCTCCACGTACGCCACGTGGTGGATTCGTCAGGCCATTACGCGCGCCATTGCCGACCAGGCCCGTACCATCCGTATTCCCGTGCACATGGTCGAGACCATCAACAAGCTCGTCCGTGTGCAGCGCCAGCTCCTTCAGGACCTGGGCCGCGACCCGACCCCCGAGGAGATCGGTGCCGAGATGGACATGAGCGCCGACCGCGTCCGCGAGATCCAGAAGATTTCGCAGGAGCCCGTGTCGCTCGAGACCCCCATCGGCGAGGAAGAGGATTCTCAGCTGGGCGACTTCATCGAGGACTCCCAGGCTATCGTTCCGCCCGATGCCGCCAGCTTCTCTATGCTGCAGGAGCAGCTCACCCAGGTGCTCGACTCGCTTGCCGATCGTGAGCGCAAGGTTATCGAGCTCCGCTTTGGCCTTGTCGACGGGCATCCCCGCACGCTCGAGGAAGTCGGCCGCGAGTTTGGCGTCACGCGCGAGCGTATCCGCCAGATCGAGTCCAAGACCCTGGCCAAGCTCCGCCACCCGAGCCGCAGCAGCAAGCTGAAGGACTACATCGAGTCATAACCTCGCAAGCAAGAAGCGCCCTCAAGCACATCCGCCTGGGGGCGCTTTCATGTAGTCATTGGGGACGTTCTTGAATGACTAGTCGTTTAAGAACGTCCCCAATGACTAGGCGGAGAAAAATTCTCAAAAAAGTTCTTGCCCTGAGCTGATTCCTCCGTATAATAAACTTCGTTGCTTGAGAGCACGCACCTATTCCTCGGTAGCTCAATGGTAGAGCACGCGGCTGTTAACCGCGCTGTTGTAGGTTCGAGTCCTACCCGGGGAGCCAGAATTTCTCAGCCCATTCTGTTGGGCTTTTTAATTCCTCGGTAGCTCAATGGTAGAGCACGCGGCTGTTAACCGCGCTGTTGTAGGTTCGAGTCCTACCCGGGGAGCCA
>CAKTVQ010000010.1 GCA_934630375.1 uncultured Collinsella sp. | reverse complement strand
AGTTCCGGAACCGGGCCCTTGCGGCGTAGTCGCTATTTATTCAGTCCAAGTTTCGGGGTGCAGTTCACAGGCACCTTTGTGGTGGTTTTTGTTTAAGCGCCGGCGATGAGGAGATTTGGGCGGGCGTTGTCGACGATTTCGGCGATTGAGGTGGCGACGGCGTGATCGGGGTCACGGTCCATCACGATGGCGTTGACGTCGGTCAGCTCGGCAAAGCGGTACATGCCACGTCCGTTGACCTTACTGGCGTCCATGAGGGCAACGCCTTGACGGGCGGCGGAGATCATGGCTGTTTTGGTCTCGGCCATCTGCGGAAAGTCGGTTGTAAAGCCGCAGCCGGGAACAAAAGCGCCGGGGCACATGACGGCAAGGTCGGCATGGACCATTTGGATCGCCTGCATGGTGAGCGGTCCGTACAGATAGCGATGACCTTTGCGCAGTGCCCCGCCCAGCATGACAACATCGACCGAGGGCATGCTCTCGTCGATATAATCGGCGATGGTGATGTCGGCCGTGATGACGGTGATGCCGTCGCGCTGGTCGAGCAGGCGGACAAATTCGAGCGCGGTGGTGCCCGAGTCGACAAGCAAGGTGTCACCGTCGCTGACGAGTTCGATGGCGCTTTGCGCGATGGCCTGCTTGGCGGCGACATTGACGTTGATACGGCGATCCTGGGTGGATACGGTTAGTCGCTTCTGGAGCGACACAGCGCCACCATGCGTGCGGCGCAGCTTGCCGGACTCGGCGAGCGCGTCTAGGTCGGCACGGGCGGTAACGGAGGACACACCAAAGGTCTGGGCGATTTCTGCCACCTGCACCGAGGCGTTATGCTCGAGCATCTCCATGATGGCGGCGCGACGCTCATCGGCGAAAGCTCGGGTTGTTGCATGGGCCATAGTTGCTCCATCATCGTCTGAAATTTGCAGGAATTGTGTTGAGTCTATTTTCGTTCATTTTCTTTTTAAGCAAGAAAACGCCTTTCGATTACTTACTTTTTCTATAAAAGAAAGATGATCAAGGCTCAAAACTCAATTTCGAACACGCACGCTCGGGTTCGATCCCTTCCGTTTGCTTTTCAAAAATGAAGGTTGGACCTCGCGCGATGACAATATCTCGCACATGCATACCCGCTGAATTTCATACAATGAGCGCAGCAAAACGCAAGGTAAAACGCCTTGCGGACACGTACGCCCGATGTCCAGATGCGGGCGAGGGAGAGGAGCAAACGCTCATGGCACTTGTTACCACCGAAAAGATGCTCAAGGACGCTCAGGCCGGCCACTACGCCGTTGGCGCGTTCAACGTCGAGAACCTCGAGTTTGTTATGGCTGTTCTGGCCGCTGCCGAGGAGACCAAGTCCCCCGTCATCATGCAGACCACCCCGGGCACCATTAAGACCGCTGGCCTGGATTACTTCTACGGCATGGTCAAGGCTGCCGCCGAGCGCGCTTCCGTGCCCGTCGCCCTGCACCTCGATCACGGCGATGGCTATGACCGCTGCATGCAGGCTTTCCGCACGGGCTACACCTCCGTTATGATCGACGGTTCGCACGAGTCCTTCGAGGACAACATCGCCCTGACCAAGTCCGTCGCCGACGCTGGCCGCGCCATGGGCGTGCCCGTCGAGGCCGAGCTCGGTAAGGTTGGCGGCAAGGAGGACGACGGTCCCGCGGTTGAGGGCGAGAGCCCCTACACCGATCCTGCCGAGGCCAAGGAGTTTGTTGAGCGCACCGGCTGCACCTCGCTGGCCATTGGCGTTGGCACCAGCCACGGCGTGTACACGAGCGATCCGCACATCGAGCAGTCCGTGGTCAAGGCCATCCGCGACGCCGTCGACGTGCCGCTGGTTCTGCACGGCACCTCCGGTGTGCCCGATGAGCAGGTTGCCGAGGCTGTGAAGAACGGCATCTGCAAGGTCAACTACGCTACCGAGCTGCGTCAGGCCTACACCAAGGGCTTCATGGCCTACATGGCCGAGAACCCTGCCTGCTTCGACCCCAAGAAGCCGGCCAAGGAGGGCATGCGTGAGATCACCGAGCTGGTTAAGATCCGCATGACCAACCTCAACTCTGTGGGCAAGGCAGAGTAACAGCAAGGGTACTCCGACTCTATATAGATCCCGGGGAGGGATGAGGGCTTAGTTCCCCAATCGTCCTCGGGCATGCAAAAAGCCTCGCTGCGCACTTCGTGCGGCGAGGCTTTTTGCCCCCTGCGGAAAGATTGGGGAACTAAGCCCTCATCCCTCCCAAGTTGACCTACTCGAGGTCGTCGCCCTTGTGGCGTTAGGTCTGAAAATAATAAGAAGCGTTGGCAACGGGGGCCTTCGCGCTGCGGAATGATTTTGGAAGCTAAGTACGGGACCCGCCCAAACCGTCCTGCTCAATCGCCCTTGTGGCGTTGGGGCGGAAAGGATGGGGCGCGAGGGGCGCTTTGTTGGTGGGGGCTAGTATGCCCGGGCTTGGTTGGGGAATGACTTGTTTAGGGATGCTTGGAGCTTTTCGAACGATGCTCGCAAGTTGTGGCTCTGGTTGGTTGAGCGTTTGGCTTTTGTGGTGGGGGAGTCGAGGAAGCCGTCTCTCTGTGTCGGGGGGAAGGAGAAAAGGTCTGCATGTTTTAGGGATGGCTGCTGTGTTGCGTCATTGGAAGAATGCATGCTTATGCGGCCTCCTCGATGTCCACCAAAAGGTTGCGCACGGGGTGTGCTGCTAGGCCCCGTGCGTTGGCAGTATTATGCCGCGGCTGCCGCAAAGAAGCGCTAAAGAAAGACTTAACCTGGTTTGGTGTTACGATGAAACTGCAGGTCAGAGGTATCGAGTAACACTCTTGAAAGGTTTTGGGCTTAAGGGCTTTCTAAGGTTTGTGACGTGGATGTGGCGCGGACGTACGGAGCGTGTGAATGCACGCTGTTAGCGCTGCGGCTCTGCGGCGCGCACCTGCTCGATGACCTTTTCCATCGTGGCGTCGATGCGGTCTTTTTTGAGCTCACATTCCCAGATGGTTATGGGTGTCCAGCCCATTTGAGTGAGTGCCGCCACGGCAGCGCGGTCGCGCTCGACGTTGCGACGGAACTTCGCCTCCCAAAACTCAACATTGCGCTTTGGCTGGCTCGGATTGCACTTAGGACAGCGATGCCAAAAGCAACCGTTGACGAAGATGGCGATTTTGCGGCCGGGGAAGGCGATGTCGGGCTTGCCGGGAACCTTCCATTCCAGGCGATAGCCGGTGAGGCCCGCTGCGCGCAGGCGCTGGCGAACGAGCAGCTCTGGCTTGGTATTGGCGCGCTTGTTGCCCTTCATGGACTTTTTGATGGCGGCGCGACGGCGGACCAGTTCGCGCTCGTCGGCGGAAAGGTCCGAGGTATCGATGCCGTCGAGCAGACCTGGTTTGGGGCGTTTTTTGCTCCGGCGCTTAGGCGTGCGCTTGGGTTTGGTGGCGGGTTTGTCGGCTGTGTTGGGCGCGGCGTCATCGGCGGAGCTTGCCTCGAGCCGGTCTTCCTTCAGCTCAATCAGGGCATCAATGAGCCCCTTGTCGGCGGGCATCCATTCCACCGTGGCAAGCGAGGTGCGCGGAATCCAGCGGATATCGAGCTGGCGATCGTGCTTCTGGGGCTCATCGGATTCATCGGCGAGCGAGCAGTAGTAGCACTCCATGGAGAGATGGAAATCGGGGTAGTCGTACTCAACAGTGTAGAAATCGCGCAGGTTGGTAACTTTTACCTGCAGCTCTTCCATAAGCTCGCGGCGCACGGCGTCTTCGGGCGTCTCGCCGCGCATGAGCTTGCCGCCGGGGAACTCCCAAAGTCCCTGCATGTCGCCATAGCCGCGCTGCACGGCAAGCAGCTCGTCGGATCCTTCCTTGCGAATGATCCCAGCGGCAACATGAACAGTCTTCAACAGGAGTCCTCTCTCAACATCAACACGTGACAGGGTGGCTACCCGTACCTTACACAACGGTAAGGCAAGCGTAAGCCATATCGATGGTAGCCGACTCGGCTCCCTGCGACTATAGATGCCGTAGACTAATCGCAAGAAAGGACTCGGTATGCAAACCACGCACATGGCGACCCCGGTACTGGAGGTCGCGCATCTCGAAAAGGTATATGGAGCGCTGGGCAATGTGACCCGCGCGCTCAACGACGTCAGCTTTACCGTCAACCGCGGCGAATTCGTTGGCATCATGGGCGCCTCGGGCTCGGGCAAGTCGACGTTGCTCAACTGCGTGTCGACCATCGATAGCGCCACAAGTGGCACGATCCGCATCAACGGGCAGGACGTGACGCGCATGAAGCAGGCTAAGCTTTCGCAGTTCCGCCGCGAGGAGCTCGGCTTTATCTTCCAGGACTCCAACCTGCTCGATACGCTCACGGCACGCGAGAACATCGCCCTGCCGCTCACCATCGCCCGCACAAACTCGGCCGAAATCTCGACCCGCGTGCAGGATGTGGCCGCGCGTCTGTCTATTAGCCAGGTGCTCGACAAGTATCCCTACCAGATGTCCGGCGGTCAGCAGCAGCGCGTTGCCGCGGCTCGCGCGCTCGTCACCGACCCCACTATGATTATGGCCGACGAGCCCACCGGCGCCCTCGACTCTAAAAGCGCCCGCCTGCTGCTCGAGAGCCTAGAGGCCCTCAACCGCCGCCTGCGCGCCACCGTGCTCATGGTCACGCATGACAGCTTTGCTGCTAGCTACACAAGCCGCGTGCTGTTTATCCGCGACGGCAAGATCTTTACCGAGCTGCGCCGCGGTGACACCGACCGCCGAGAGTTCTTCGACCGTATTATGGAGGTCGTTGCCATGATGGGCGGTGAGGGCTCCGATGCTCTGTAAACTCGCTTGGGGCAACGTTCGCCGCGCCGGCCGCGACTACCTCGTCTACCTTTTGACGCTCACCCTGGGCGTCACCGTATTCTATGCCTTTAACACCGTTTCGATGCAGGTCGATATTGCCGGCATTGAGGAGGAGGGCCTATCCGAGCTCATGGGTACCATGCTCGGCTACCTCACGTACTTTTTGGCCGGCGTCATGGCCTTTTTGATGGTGTATGCCAATAACTTCATCATGAAACGCCGCAAGAAGGAGTTTGGCCTGTACCAGGTGCTCGGCATGGGGCGCGGGCGCGTCGCCACGATCATGGCGCTCGAGACGGTGATCGTTTCGGTCGGCGCCTTTGTCGCCGGTATTGTGCTGGGCGTGGGGCTCTCCCAGCTCATGACGTTCTTTACGGCCTCGCTCTTTAAGACGCAGATCGCCAATTTCCGCTTCTTTTTCTCGGTGCATGCGTTCAACCTGACCCTGGCCTGCATGCTCGTAATGTTTGTGCTCACGCTGCTGCTGAACCTTCGCGCCGTGCGTCGTACCAAACTCATCGAGCTTATGGGTGCCGAGCGTCGCAACGAGAGCATCAAGACGCGCAATCCCTGGATCGCGATTGCCATCTTTGCTGTGGGCGTGGTGCTTGTGGGCGTGGCCTATTACCGTCTGCTACGTGATGGGTTCCCGCTAACCGAGACGGGCGACAAGCTGGACGGGGCAATGAGCCAGTTTGGCATCACCACGGCCATGGTCACGGTAGGCACCTTTGCCCTGTTCTGGGGACTCTCGGGCATGCTTATCAAGCTGCTGCAGAGCTTGCGCGGCGTGTATTGGCGCGGCCTCAACATGTTTACTGTGCGCCAGCTTGCGGCCAAGGTCAACACGGTGTGCTTTTCGATGGGCGTCATCGCGATGATTCTGTTTTTGGCCATTACCTCGGTGACCTGTGGTATGTCGATTGCCAACGTGATGAACGAGAATCTGGAGCGCTATAACCCTGTTGACGTGTCTCAGACGTATGTCTATTACACGCCCGAAACGCTCGACTACTACAAGGAGTATGTCAATCCGTCTGAGGCCGATCGCATGGTGCTGGCCGATGCAACGGTCGATTTGTACGCTGCATGGCATGGCGATCGTAAAGATCCCGATAACGTTGCAGACGGTATTAAGGGCAAGTCGGCGGACAACAACGACGAGACCGGCAAAAAGGTCAATATCGCCGATGTTGCCGGTGAGCATGTGCAGATCGATTCGTATCTGAGTTACCCGCTTGGCGGCTCGGGCCCCTCGGTGGTGGCGGGTGAGATGTGCAAGGCCATGGGCGAAAAGCTTCCCAAGGCGCTCGAGGGAAGCAACGCCGATGCGATGGGTCTGTATGTGACGCCGGCGAGCCAGTACAACAAACTGCGCCAGATGATGGGCGAGGAGCCGGTGAGCATTGGCCGGGACCAGTACTTGCTTACGTGTGATATGGGCGGTGAGCTGGGCGACCTGTACACCAAATACATGGCCGGCGGCCATACCCTCACCTTGGGCGGGCATGAGCTCAAGCCCGCAACCGATAAGTCGGACGAGGACACGGCGGCCATCGCCAACTCGGCGATGGGCAGCAATCCCGGTACCGTGGTCGTAGCCGATGAGCTGCTGTCCCAGCTTAATCTGCAGCCGTATTCCAGTAATCTGCTCGTTAACTACAAGCAGGGGATGGATGTGACCAAGGCAGACGAGAGCATTAAATACACCATGCTCGACATTCTGCTCGTTGACGGCAAGGAGCCGGGGGGATGGGGAGTCTTCATCACGCGTTCCGAGATGTACACGCAAGCAGCGCAGATGAACGGCATGATTAGCTATCTAGCCATCTACATTGGCTTTGTGCTGGTCGTTGCATGTGCGGCGATTCTGTCGATCCAGCAGCTCTCCAATGTGGCCGACGGCAGCCGCAGCTATCGTGTGCTGGCACAGATCGGCTGTGACGACCGTCAGATCCGGCATTCGGTGATGGCGCAGCAAGCGGTGTTCTTCCTGTTCCCGCTGGCAGTGGGCTTGGCGCACTCCTTTGTGGCGCTCAAGGTGATCATCGAGCTGGTGAGCGTATTCGGCGATATGAGCATCGCCGGTACCGTGGGCCTCACCTGTGCAATCTTCCTGGCGGCCTATGGTGGTTACTTCCTGGTGACCTACCTCATGAGCACCGGCATGGTACAAGCCGCCATCGCCACCCGCTACAGCGAGTAACAAGCCGGTAAAACCGTCGCAAAATCAGAGGCGTATGACCGCCGCGAAGGGACCAGGGGCCCTTTCGCGGCGGTATTTTGCCTATCCGGTGCGTCTCGGATGCAAGTGAGTAGACTTTTTTGAACTTGCCGAGCACATCACGACAAATGATCGATAAAACCGCAGGTCAGGGCTGTGGCGTTTTAGGACGTGCTTGACCTCCTGCTAAAAGCCTACTCACTTGGTTTTTCTGCTAGAAGACCGCCGCGAGGGAAGGCAGCTCCCTTACGGCGGTTTTAACGTTTGCCCAGATAAAACCTACCTAAATAAACTTGTCCCTTTTTGGCAGGTTAGCGCTTCCAAAAGTGGAGGATCAGCGTGGTGCGGTTTTGCTGCTCGGTTTTGACCAGGATGTTGTGGATGTGGGTCTTGACGGTGCCCACGGCAAGGAATAGCTCGTCAGCGATCTCTTGGTTCGACTTGCCCAGCACAACCAAGCGCATGACTTCGGTCTCGCGGTTGGAGAGCTTGTAGGCGTTGCGATAGAAGGGCATCTGCTCTTCGATATGCCGGTCAAGATCGCTGACGTTCTTTTCCTCGGGCGCCTCCTGCATGCGGATTGAAAGCACGTGGTAGGAGTAGATAATCAGCAGAATCGCAAAGTAGCAAGCGAAGACGTTTTCGCTAAAGTTGCGCTCGGACAGATATAGTTGCAGCCAAGAGGGCGCCAGACTCATGGGGACAATCAGAATGTTGTAGAAATCCTCGGCAACGATGCAACCGACCAGAATAGCGCCGATAATCAGGTGCTTTCGTTGGTTGTTAACGCGTGCCTTCAGCTCAACTTTTGTACTCTTATGAGCCGTCCAAAAGATATACAGTCCCACAAAGACAAGGAATACCTGACGCATCGTGTAGTAGAGCCACTGATGCATGGGGCCGGAGGGGACAGCGACGATAATCAGCGACTCGCACAGCAAAAACGTCAAGACGGGGATAGCGAACTGCTTTTTAGAATGTTTGTCGAGCAGGTCCATGGCAATCAGCCAAATAAAAGCCTGCGAAGCGGTCGCCACTAGGGTCCGCATTACAGGCATGGTAATTGAGTAATAGTCGCTGGCCGGAAAACTCTGGTTTTGCAATGTGTATTCAAAAAAGAAGATCTCGGTCATCTCGATGGCATAGCAGATAAATACGCCGCTGCCATAGATAAAGAAGCGTCGACGAGACGAGGCGTAGGCGGCAAGCGAAAGCACTGCCGTCACAATACAGATAACCAGTATTGCCAAGGTATAGAAGAACATGAGCGTGTTCATCTGTCACCGTCCCGTCTCATTTGATCTGTGTTTGGGCCCCATATAATCCCTGGGGTATATATGCCCCAGCCGGTCGTTTCACCGCGGATTAGGCACCGATATATAGGATAGCCGCATACCGTTCACGGTTCTAGATAGTAAACCCCCTGTAAACTCTTGACCTGCGGGTTTATATTGGATTAGAGAGGGTGTAACTCCGTGAACGGTCTTTAATCCCGAATAAACTAGGTAAAAATTGCATACGGGTGAATGATGGTCTTGTCAACACGAGGCGTGATGTTCGAGCGCCTCATAGTAATAGTCGGTAAGACCGGCGGAAAGGAAATCGACATGGCACTGCCTAAGGATTTCATCGACACCAACGACTTCACCAAAGAGCAGATCCTGGCTATCGAGGATCTTGGCCTGGCAATGAAGAAGGCCATCAAGGTTGACGGCTATTATCCGCACCTGCTCCGCAACAAGAGCCTTGGCATGATCTTCCAGCAGGTCTCCACCCGCACTCGTCTTTCCTTCGAGACCGCTATGACCGACCTCGGCGGCCATGCTCAGTTCTATGGCCCTGGCACCATCCAGCTCGGCGGTCATGAGTCCCTGGGCGACACCGCTCGCGTTATGGGCTCGCTGCTCGACATCATGATGGCTCGCGTTGACCGTCACAAGGACGTCGTCGGCCTCGCTGAGGGCTCCGCTGTGCCCGTCATCAACGGCATGTCCGAGTTCAACCATCCCACGCAGGAGATGGGCGACCTCATGACCATGCTCGAGAACCTCCCCGAGGGCAAGAAGATCGAGGACTGCACCCTGGCCTTCATCGGCGACGCTACCCAGGTCTGCGTCTCCCTCATGTTCATCGCCTCCAAGGTCGGCATGAAGTTTGTCCAGTTTGGACCTAAGGGCCACCAGATCCCCGACGGCGGCCTGCACGTCGGCACCGTCGAGGAGCGCGCCGAGTTCGGCAAGCAGATGATGGCCATCGCCGAGGAGAACTGCAAGGTCTCCGGCGGCTCGGTCGTCATCTCCGACGACATCGAGTGCATCAAGGGCGCCGACTTCATCTACACCGACGTGTGGTATGGCCTGTACGACGAGGAGGTCTCGGGCGAGAACTACATGGACGTGTTCTATCCCAAGTATCAGGTCACCATGGACATGATGAACTTCGCCGGTCCCAACTCCAAGTTCATGCACTGCCTGCCGGCCACCCGCAACGAGGAAGTCGTCGACGAGGTCATGGACGATCCCGAGCGCTCCCTGTGCTGGGTCGAGGCCGAGAACCGCAAGCACTCCATCCGTGCTCTCCTTGCCGCCCTGGGCAAGCGCACCCCGCTCAACGACGAGGGCGTCGAGTACTCCGCCAAGGCCGAGCTCCACGCCGCTCTCGAGGCTCTCGAGCAGCTCTAAGCCCCAAGGCGCCTAAAAGCACGTTTGCGGGCGGCGGATGCTCGTCTCCTGTCGCCCGCTCACCGAGGCCCAAGCAATTGCCTTAGTCCTTAGGGCCTCGGATCTGTCCAAGACTGAGCGAAGGAGCTCATCATGAGCGACGGAAAGAAAAAGCTTTCCTTCTTGACGGTCATTTCGACCATCATCTGCGTCGTCTTCGTTTGCGAGGCCGCCGCACCTGCTGCCGCCATTGGCAACCAGCAGTTCTTCTGGTGGATCTTCCTGATCCTGACCTTCCTGCTCCCTTACGGCATGGTCGTCGCCGAGCTCGGCACCACCTATGACGGCGAGGGCGGCATTTACGACTGGGTGCGTGATGGCCTGGGCGACAAGTGGGGCGCCCGCATTTCGTACTACTACTGGGTTAACTACCCGCTGTGGATCGCCTCTCTGGCTACCATGTTCCCCGATATTCTGGGCATGGTCTTTGGCGTCGAGTTCAATCTGATCGCCAAGATGGGTATCGATCTTGCCTTTGTGTGGATCGTCTACCTCATGGGCCGCTCCAAGGCGGCCGACTCCGAGTGGGTCCTTAACGGTGGCGCCATCATCAAGGTCGCCGTTGCCGTTATCGTCGGCGCTCTGGGCATTTGGTATGCCATGGAGAACGGTTTTGCGAACGACATGTCCGCTACCACGTTCCTGCCCGAGCTCACCAACACCAACGCCCTCGGCTACCTGTCGATCATCATCTTTAACTTCATGGGCTTCGAGGTCATCTGCACCATGACCGATGACATGGCCGATCCCGCTCGCGATATCCCCAAGGCTATCATCGTTGGCGGCCTGTCCATCGCCGTGATCTACCTGTTCGCTGGCTTTGGCATCGGCGCTGCGGTGCCGGCCGACTCCATCGATCCCGACTACGGCATGATCGTCGCAGTCCAGACCATGGTGGGCGACTCCATGATCTTCAAGGTCATCTGCATCGCCTTCCTGATCACCCTGTTCGCCAACATGGCCGCCTGGTCCTTCGGCGTCAACTCCGTTGCCCGCTACGCTGCCGAGCACGGCAACATGCCCAAGGTCTTCGCCTCGATGATCTCGGATGACGATATGCCCAACGGCGCCAACCTGGTCAACGCCATCGTTGCCTCCCTGGTGCTGTGCCTGCAGCTGGTTCCCATCGACGCCATCTCCAACGGTGTCTTCTGGATGCTCTTCGGCACCTCCGTCGTCTTCCTGCTGCTGACCTACATCCCGATGTTCCCGGCGTTCCTCAACCTTCGTAAGAACGACCCCGACCGCGAGCGCATCTTCACGTTCCCGTTTAAGGGCGCCATGATGAAGGTCATGCTGGCCATCCCCTGCATCGAGCTGGTCCTGGCCATCGTCGCAACCCTGGTTCCGTTCTCCACCGCCGAGATTGGCGACAAGCTCCCGATGATCGTTATCTTCATCGTGCTCGTGCTCATCGGCGAGGTCGTCCGCGTCGTGAGCGCTAAGGGCCGTGAGACCGAGTACAAGGGGCTCACTCCCGAGCTGGCAGCTCAGCGTCTCGCTGAGGAGGCCGAAGAGGACTAGAGCACCCGGATCCGGGGCTCCAACCCTCCTCACCTTCTAACCATTCCCTGGGGTGGGTGCGAGCGATTGCTCTGGTAACCACCGCCCGCCCCAATCTCTCTTCCGTATCCTTCGTGCGTCTTGTCTCCGCGCACCAGGTTACGTCGTCGCTTGCCGGTGCGACTCCGTGAAAACCGGCGCCGGGCGCCCCGACCTTTGCCGGGGAACGGGCGCCTTCCACTCTTGGTTTTAGGCTGCGGGTAACCCGCCCACAGCAAGCGATCGTTCGATTTGGAGGAAATCTTATGCGTACGATCACCGAGTCCGAGTCCACCCCCAAGGCCGACGGCTTCTTTATGCCCGCTGAGTTCGCCCCGCAGGATCGCGTGTGGATGGGCTGGCCCCACCGCACCGATACCTGGGCCCACGGCGCCAAGCCGGCTCAGAAGCAGTATGCCGCCATCGCTCGTGCCATCGCCGAGTTCACCCCGGTCACCATGTGCGCCAACCAGGCCGACTACGCCAACTGCAAGGCCGTCTTCGAGGAAGACGAGAACGTCACCGTTATCGAGATGACCACCGACGACGCCTGGTTCCGCGACACCGCCGCCACCTACGTCATCAATGGCAAGGGCGAGAAGCGCGCCAACCACTGGCACTTCAACGCTTATGGCGGTCTTGTTGACGGCCTGTACTTCCCGTGGGACAAGGACGAGCAGATCGCCCTTAAGATGGCTGAGCTCTCCGGCTGCCGCCGCTATCGTCCCGACGACATGATCCTCGAGGGCGGCTCCATCACCGTCGACGGCGAGGGCACCCTTGTCGTGACCGACCAGTGCCTGCTTTCCCCGGGCCGCACCTGCTCTGCGGTGCTCGAGGAGGAAGAGGATCCCGAGTCCATCTGGCCCAAGTTCAAGAAGAAGTTTGAGCCCTGGAGCGAGGAGCTTCGCGCCTACATGGACGAGCACCTCAAGGATTACCTGGGTGTCGAGAAGGTCATCTGGGTCAAGGAGGGCATCGACCCCGAGGAGACCAACGGCCACATCGACGACGTCGCCACGTTCATCGCTCCGGGCGTCATGGCCTGCATCTGGACCGACGATCCCGAGTATCCGTTCTACGAGCAGTGCCACGCCGCCTACGAGACCCTCTCCAACGCCGTTGACGCCAAGGGCCGCAAGATGAAGGTCTACAAGCTCTGCATGCCCGTGAACCCGCTGTTCATGGACCAGGCCTCCTGCGACACCATCGACGCCGACGAGAACGCCGAGCCGCGCGTCCCCGACGAGCCGCTGATCGCCTCCTACATGAACTACCTCGTGACCAACCACGGCGTTATCGTCCCGCAGTACGGCGACGAGAACGACCAGCTGGCCGTTGACACGCTCCAGAAGATCTACGACGAGGTCTGGGGCGAGGGCGTCTACAAGTGCGTCGGCGTTCAGTCCGAGCAGGTCGTCTTCGGCGGCGGCAACATCCACTGCATTACCCAGCAGGAACCCTCGGCGTAACTCAGGCACGCCACCTTGGCGTTCACTCGTCGCTTACGTAGCGTCAGTACGCTACGCTCCTCGTTCGCGCCAATCTGGCGCACCTGAGCACGCCGAGTAAACGTCTGGCTTTCCGAGGCACCCCATCTCGCCGCTCAAACCGTCGCTCGCGTACCAAAGTACGCTTCGCTCCTCTTTCGCGGCGACCTGGGGCACCTCGAAAACCCAGCCGATCAATCGGACAGGTGGCGTGTCGTCCCATCTCGGGGCATTGATGGGCTGCTGCTTGATGTCTTGGTCGGTTGGGTTTTCTTTGGGCACTCCGTTGCCTCCACTTCGGAGTGCCCTTTTTCTTTGATTGAGTACGCGTCTGACCTGGGATTTATTGCGGGTTAGGCCAATTGTTCGCTTGAATTTCCCAGGTCAGACGCGTATTCAATTGCTGATAGTTTCCGGTTGCGAGCGCGACCGGTTTGATCGGAGTATCTATGTACCAGCGTATCGTTATCTACACGCGCCTGTTCCGCGAGCGTTGGTCCAACAATTGCACCCTCTCTTCTCTTTGGGATGGCACCTGTACCGGTGACGCGGCCTGCAACCCTACCTTGGGCTGCGCCTTCGGTGCAGATGCCATCCTTTTTGCTGTAGGGGGAGCGTGCCGTGGCAGGTAAAAAGTTCTCCCTGTTCGAGGTCATCCTCTCGGTTATCTGCGTTGTCTTTACCATCGAGGCGGCCGCTCCGGCATCTGCCATGGGTAACGTGCAGTTCTTCTGGTGGATTTTCCTCATCATTACGTTTTTGCTTCCCTATGGCCTGGTGGTGGCCGAGCTCGGTACGGCGTTCGATTCCGAGGGCGGCCTGTACGATTGGGTTCGCCTGGGCTTGGGCGACCGTTGGGGCGCCCGCTGCTCCTGGTGCTATTGGGTCAACTTTCCACTGTGGGTAGCAAGTATCGCCTGCATGTTTCCCAGTGTCATCAATGCGGTATGGGGCATCGAATTTTCGCTTGGGGTCCGAATTGCCATCGAGCTTGCCTTTGTGTGGGGCGTCACGGTCATGGCAATGCAGCCGGTGGCCGAGGCCGATTGGGTCATGGATGGCGGCGCCGTCATCAAGGTGCTCATTACCGCCGTGGTGGGAATCGTCGGCATCTGGTTTGCCTGCAACAACGGCTTTGCCAACGATATGTCGCTCAAGACTTTCATTCCAGATCTGGGCGACACCAATTCATTGACATACCTATCGATCATCCTATTCAACTTTATGGGCTTTGAGGTGGTCGCGACCTTTGCCAGCACGATGAAAAACCCGTCGCGCGATATCCCCAAGGCGGTTACCGCCGGTGGCGTTGCCATCGCGGCGATCTACATTATCTGTGGCATCGGTATTGGAGCCGCGGTTCCCACCGAGCAGCTTTCACTCGATTCGGGCATTGTGGACGCGGTTGCCGCCATGGTGGGGCGCGCTCACCCGCTGACGATGGTCGTGGGCATGGCCTTTTTGGTGACGCTGTTCGCCAACATGATCTGCTGGAGTTTTGGCGTCAACAACGTGGCGAGCTATGCCGCGCGCCATGGTAACATGCCGCGCCCCTTTGCGCTGGTGTCCAAGAAGACCGGCATGCCTAATGGCTCGGCACTCATTAACGGTTGTTTTGCCAGCTTGGTGCTGCTACTTCAGATTCCGCTGGGCGAAGGTTCCGACGTCTTTTGGGTCTTCTTCTCGATGAACGTCGTCTTTCTGCTCATGAGCTATATCCCGATGTTCCCGGCGTTTTGGCGCCTGCGTAAATACGACGACCGCCCGCGGGTGTTTCGCGCGCCCTTCGAGGGCAAGGTGCTTGCGGTAGCGCTTGCGGTGCCGGTGGTAGAACTCGTGCTTTCGATTGTTGCGACAATCGTGCCGCTTAACAGCTCGCCCGCCGAGATGTCAAAGTTGCCGATCCTCTTGGGTGTGGTGATCGGCGTGTTGCTGGGCGAGGTTTCGCGCCTCATATCGCGCCGCGGCCGCAGCATCGACAATCCCGGCGTTGGCGCAAGGGGGACAGGTCGCTTTGCACCAAAACAGTAGCGCCGCGAGTTGCGCGGTGCTAGATGCATCTTGGATTACTGCTCGCGCTGCTCGGGATCAGATGCGAGCTTGGGTGCAAAGTAGGGGACGTGGCCCAGGTAGGGGCAGCTGTCCGAACGCGCCTCAACGGCGCAGGGGACATCGTCGTAGGTCATGGAAGAACCGAGTCGGGTGATGGCCTTGGCGGCGGGCGCGACGAGCATCTTGAGCGGAGCGATCGGTGTCATGGCATCTCCTTTCATCGGTGAGACACAGCTTGTTTATCTAAACGATACAGTACGTTTAATCGGTGAGTCTAATCTTGCGGCAAAGAATCTGTCAACATCCTCACAGCATCTAGACAGGGGAGGCGGGCATGAGTTTCGCGTTCTATATCTACACCACGATTATCATGGGTGTGGCTCTGGTGACCAGTGCCGTGGCATTGGTGGTTTGGCTCATGACGCGCCGTCGCGACAGCCTCGTGGCCGCGGCGGGTTTTTTGCTCTACATGCTCGATATGTCAGTCATCTTTTTTGACGAGTACACTCGGCTCAAATATGACTACGCCGTTACCTTTAGCGAGCCGCTGCAGCACCCCTTGCTGCGCTGCGTGCTCGGTATTGCCATCTATGCTTGCATTGTGCTGTGGATGTTTGCACGCTTGCGCAAAAGGCCGACGTCGCGCATGCTCGGGCTCGCTATCGTGCCGTTTTCAATCTTGCAATTGCTGCTGGTGCCTCGCAGCGGCGCTGCCGGAGAGGTGCAACAGTATCTCTTTTGGCTCACGCGTGATCTGGGCAATGTGGGATGTCTTGCCTATGCCGCCTGGCATTACCGACACAGGGCCACGCGTGTTGAGAAGCTGGACCTCGACCGCTCAAAGCTCTTTTGGAAGGTGGCCCTCGTTCTTGCGTTTTGCGTAATCGCCGAGGACACCTACATGATTTTGCTCTGCCGCCCCGACTCTCAAAACCCCGTCATCAGCCTCTTTTTGTGGTATCTGTCCGAGCGCAATATCTCCGAAAACGTGCTGCTCGTGGTATGCGCGGTCCAACTCTTTTGCCAGTTTAGCCATATCCTGCGCGTGTATGCCCGTCATCCGCGTGCCGATGAGGACGTGGCGGCCCAGAGCGCAAGCTCTGAGGACGACCTCGCATCGCGTGTGGTGATCTATGCCGATGCCCATAAGCTGTCGCGGCGCGAGCAGGAGGTGCTCACGCTGCTGCTGAAGGGCAACGACGCCCAAAACATCGCCAGCGAGTTGGTCATCAGCCCTGGCACGGTCAAGGCGCACTTGCATCGCATCTACGTTAAAAGCGGTGTCTCCAACCGAGATGACCTCATAGATACCTTTTGGCGTTCCTAGCCCCATTCTTCCTCGCATGCGGGTCTTGCCGTGTGGGCGGCCATACCGTTGGGCGTAATGAAGCGGTAATAATCTCAGACAATAAACCTGCAGGTAAAGCGTGTAAACCTGCTTAAACTGACCGTTTGCGGTCCCTGGCCTTGGCACGGATTTGCCCCTGTGTATCAA
Organism: uncultured Collinsella sp.; assembly: GCA_934630375.1. Lineage (GTDB taxonomy): Bacteria > Actinomycetota > Coriobacteriia > Coriobacteriales > Coriobacteriaceae > Collinsella. The sequence goes on along the minus strand of CAKTVQ010000010.1, from coordinate 39,094 downwards.
TGGGTGTAGCGCGAAGCCGCGGACGCGGGACAGACGTCCGAGCACGGCTTGTAGGCACGCGCCGATGCGGGAGCGCTACGCTCCCAACCGAGTGCCCACGCGGGCGGTGCGTCCGCGTTGCAACCAAAGATGCCTGAGGAGGCTCACATGGACAAGGCTGATGTAGTTATCAAGAGCAACGCCGTCTTTACCGGCGATGGGCTCGAGCCGTTTAAGGGCGGCGTTGCCGTGCGGGGCGATAAAATTGTTGCCTGCGGTGACGATGCCCACCTGGCACCGTTTATCGGCCCCGATACCGAGGTGCGCGACTTTGGCGACCAGCTCGTCATGCCTGGCCTGATCGACTCGCACACGCATTTTGCCCAGGGCGCGTTCATGACCGACCCCGATTTTGCCGTCAACCTCATCGACTGCACCAGTTTTGAGATGGCAATGGAACGTGTCGTGGCGTTTGCGGCCGACCATCCCGATAACGAGTGGATTCTGGGCTGCCAGATTATCCAGTTCCAGTGGGATGTCCCCGAGATGCCCACAGCCGCGATGATCGATGAGTACATCTCTGACCGCCCGGTCTTTCTGCAGCAGGTTGACCTGCATACCTTTAGTGCCAATACCTGCGCCATCAACAAGGTGGGAGTAACTTCGCAGACGCCCGATCCCGCAGGCGGCAAGATCCTTAAGGATGCCGAGGGCAATCTGACGGGCGTGTTTTCCAACAACGCCGGCGCCTTCTTTATGGACGAGGTCTACGATCCAGCGCCCGAGGTTGTTGACGCGTCGTTTGCAAAAACCGCCCGGCGCGCCAATGCCCTGGGAATCACTACGGTCGGCATGGTCAATCCTACGTTTGTGAGCATGGAAAACCCGTATGCGGTGTTGGCAGGTCTTAATGCCAAGGGCGACTTGCCACTGCGCGTGTTCCTGTACACCGATCTGTTCGAAAACGAGTCCTTAACGCTCGAGCAGATCAAGGAGAAATACGCCTTCCCGGGTACGCAGGTGGAGTGGCACGGTTTTAAGCAGTTTCTTGATGGCGTGTGCTCCGACCACACCGCTTGGATGCTTGAACCCTATAGCAATGCGCCCGATACCTGCGGTGAGCCCGCGGAGGAGCCAGAGCGCATCCGTGCTGCCATCCTCAGGGCGCAAGAATGGGGCGTTGACACGCGCATCCATACGATTGGTGATCGCTCGGTGCGTTTTGTGCTCGATTGTTTTGAGGAGGGCGAGCGCTTGCATGGCAAGCAGGATTGTCGCCACTCCATGGAGCACAACGAGACGGTTCAGCCCGAGGATCTGCCGCGCTATGCCGAGCTGGGTATATGCCCTGGCATGCAGCCGTGGCACATGCTGCTCGATATGGCTGACCTTGCCAAGGACGATGCCGTGGGCCCCGAGCGCGCTGCGCTTTCGTGGCCCCTGCATAGCCTGCTTGCCAGCGGTGCCGTGGTGCACCTGGGCAGTGACTTCCCCGTTGTGGGCTTGGAGCCCATGGAGGAGGTGTACGGCGCGGTCTTCCGCATGCTCGAGGACGGCTCCAACCCTGAGGGCTGGTTCCCCCAGGAGCGCATTACCATGGCCGAGGCTCTGCGCGCTTACACTTATGGCAGCGCCTACGCCATGCATGCCGAGGACCGCATCGGCACGCTCGCGTGCGGCAAACAGGCAGATATCTGCGTGCTCGATCGCAACCTCTTTGATTGCGAGCCGGCCGAGGTGCTCGAGGCTACCGCAGCCCTCACGATGATCGCCGGCAAGGTGGTCTTTGAGGCATAGCGCCATCGTTTGATTGGGCGGTTTGGTGCCAGTTGTCAGCCGCCTGACATCCATTCAGCACTACTCTCTCAAGGAAAGGGGAGAACAATGGCAGAAGAAGTAACCGCTGCTGTGGAGGAGGAGCGCGAGCTCGCCTCCCAACCGATTCCCGGCCTGGTGCGTAAGTACACCATCGTCACCGGCCAGGGCATGCTCGCCCAGATCATCATGGTGGTCCTCGAAGGACTCGTGATGGGTTGGGGCCTGGGTGCCCACGGCCTGGCCTGCGTCTCGATCATCATGTCGGTCGAGTACATCAACCTGGCCTTTGGCAACCTGTTTGGCACCGGCGTGCCCGCCGTGGTGGGCAACCTTTTGGGTGCCGGCGACATCAAGGGCGCAAGCAAGGCTTTTAGCCAGGGCTTTTGGCTCACCACGATCGTGAGTGTGCTGCTTGCCGTGGTGATGGCCGTGTTTACCGAGCCCATCTGCGCATTCTTTGGCGCCACGCCCGACATCATGGCCGATACCGTTGCCGGCGTGCGCACCTTCGCCGTGCTGCTGCCGCTCACGGTCATTGGCCAGATGATCACCGCTGTGATGCGTGTGGATGAGAAGGTCCAGATCCAGGCCAACCTCATGACCGTTTCGGCTATCGTCGCCATCTGCTGGCTCGCGCTTTCCACGTTTGTGCTCAAGTTTGGCGTTATGGGCGCCGGCGTGTACTACGGGCTTTCCATCGGCATCTGGGCCATCGGTATCTTCTGGTTCATCGGGGGCAAAAAGTCCCAGCTCCAGATTAACCCTGCCGACCTTAAGCTCGACCTCGCCATCTGCGGCCAGATCTTCAAGATCGGCTTCCCGTTCTTCCTGGTCCAGGGCGCGACCTTTATCTTTAATACCGTTGCCAACTCGCTTTTGGGTTCGCTCGGCGGCGACACGGGCTCGCTCTACATCGCAGCCTTTGGCGTGATCAACGGCTACATCCTCTACATTACCATGATGGTTGCCCAGTGCTTCTCCTACGGTCTGCAGCCCATCGCTGCCTTCAACGCCGGCGCAAAGGCTTGGGCACGCCTTAAGGAGACGCTCTCTTGCACGCTTAAGTACCAGGTTGTGACGCTGGCGCTGGTCACCGTCGCGCTCTGGCTTGCCGCCACCCCGGTGTGCGCCTTCTTTGCCGGCAGCGATCCTGCGCTCGTTGAGGTTGCCGCCAACGCCACGCGTACTGTCATCCTGGCTGTTGCCCTAGGCTATCTTGCCATGACCATGTCGATGTATTTCCAGGCGGTCGAGAAGGTGGGTGTCGCCACGTTTACGGGCCTGCTTCGCTATGTGATCTGCTCGGTGCCGCTTATGTACCTCCTCGGCAACATGATGGGTGTCGAGGGCGTGTGGATCGCCCTGGTGGTGGCCGATGCCATTACCGGCATCATCTCCATTGCGCTCGCCGCGCACGAGTCCAAGCGCCTGAGCGGGCTTCCCGCGTAGCCAACGCGCGCTTGCGACACATGACAGCGACTGTTTAATGCAAGCCGCCGCAGATGCTCCCAAGGCGTCTGCGGCGGTTCTTTGCAGCGAGGTTCAAATAGGCAATCTGCCAGCGCTACTTTCAAATTAGAGGCCGGCTTATGATTGTTCTCGAACCAATGCCATGAGGCCCAGGCGGTTTTTGACGCCGAGCTTGTGATAGAGGGCGTTGACATGCTTTTTTACGGTCGACTCCGAGATATAGAGCTCCTCGGCCATTTCGCGGTTGGTCTTGCCGGCAAGCATCATCTTGAGCACCTCTGCCTCGCGGGGGAGGACTTCGAGCTCGCTGATGAGCGCCTCTAAGGGGTTCTCGCAAGCTTGCTGTGCGGTGCTCTGCGCAAGGATCCCGTACAGGCGCAGGCTCAGGTGCCGCGCGAGCTGGCGCAGGGCTTCGAGCTCTTCGTCCGAAAAATCCCCCGCTTCTCGTGCGCGAAACAGCGTGAGCGACCCCAGGGATGTGCCCCCGTGCGCGAGCGTGGCAGTGCAGCCATAGTAGATGCCGAGCGGCTTCATCCACTCCTGATAGATGGGCGTTGCGTTGCGGCGCTCGACATCCACGAGGTCCAGGTCGCGATAAACATGCACGTTGTGAACGTCAAAGCTCCAAAGGGTGTAGTCAAAGGCGGCATAGCGTTCGTAGTAGCTCTCGAGCTGGTCTTCTGCCATGCCACGGGCAACGGGGCTTACGAATTCTGTCTGTCCGTGTGTGCCGGCGCGTGCGATATCAAACATCGAGGCCCGGTGCGATATCACCTGATTAACTCTATCAAGAAGCCCGGCTTGAAGCGTGGCGAAGTCGCCGCAGCCATGAATCCATAAGGCGCATTCGTTGAGGGCGGACCAGCGGCCCCCGTGGATCTCATCGGGGTTAAAGCGGGTATGCGTGGTATTGGTCATGGATGTCCTTTCATGCGGCTTTGTCAGTATGACACGTCTCGCGCGCCACTAGAACTTTAGGTCAGTGAACGGTGTCCTTTTGGGTGGCGAAAGGGTCCCCTAGGCCCATTGAGAGTGGGCTTCCGGAGCCGCACAATGGGGCCGTCATCACAAAGGGTCGTCCATATCGTTAGGAGCCAACATGAAGACCATTTACGAGAGCGAGTCTACGCCAAAGAAGGACGGATTCTACATGCCCGGCGAGTACGAGGAGCAGGAGCGCACTTGGATTTTGTGGCCGCATCGTTCGGATGTGTGGCGCTGCGGTGCCAAGCCGGCGCAAAAGGTCTTTACCGAGATTATTAAGACCGTTGCGCGCTTCCAACCCATCACCGTTGGTGTCAATGCCGAGGATTTCCCTGCGGTGTGCGAGATTTTCGATGGCGTTGAGAACGTGCGCGTTATCCACATGGAGTACAACGACAGCTGGATTCGCGACCCCGGCCCGGCGTTCCTTGTTAATGACAATGGTGAGGTTGCTCTTTCGCACTTCCACTTTAATGCTTACGGCGGTTTCATTGACGGCCTGTATTTCCCGTGGGACAAGGATGCGAGCATCGGCTTGCAGGTGGCGCAGCTCGAGCAGGTCAACCGCTATCGTCCCGAGGATTACATCCTCGAGGGCGGCTCGTTTAACTGCGACGGCCAGGGCACCGTGGTGACCACCGAGATGTGCCTGCTCAATGAGGACCGCAACCCCCAGTACACCAAGGAGCAGATCGAGGAGAAGCTTGCCGAGTACCTGGGCATCGAGAAGGTCATTTGGATCAAGGACGGCATCGACCCGTTTGAGACCAACGGGCACGTGGACGATGTTGCATGCTTTAGTGCGCCCGGCGAGGTCTGCTGCATGTGGACCGACGATCCCAACCATAAGTTCTACAAGGAGTGCCAGGAGGCCTTCAAGACGCTCTCCGAGGCGACCGATGCCAAGGGCCGCAAGCTCAAGATCCACAAGGTGATTATGCCTGCGACCTCGGTATATATGACCGAAGAGGAGGCCAGCACGATTGATCCCGTCGAGGGCGTGCTGCCGCGTACCCCCGAGGACGCTTTCGAGCCGAGCTACCTCAACTTCCTGCCCATCAACGGGGCGGTGCTGGTGCCACAGTTCGGCGATCCCAATGACGCCCAGGCGCTCAAGGATATCCAGGCTGCTTATCCGGACCGTGAAGTCATCGGTATCATGACTCGCGAGGTTATTTACGGCGGCGGCAACATCCACTGCATCACCCAGCAGCAGCCCAAGGCGCGCTGCAAGTAGAGGCGGTTGCAGGCACGCGGGGTAGTGTCGATATGACCTGGGGCCCGCTGGCGCATACGCTGGCGGGCCCTTTTGCGTGCGGCGGGCAGCGTTGCACGCGGGCACTCGGGTCTAAGCGAGGGTGCCAGGGGCCTTGCTTATCGTCGATAGTTGGTCTAGAATCGTCGATAGTCGATGATAGGGGGTAGCATGCACCTTGTTGAAAGTGAGACCGTGGAGTTCAAGTGCACATTTACCCCTAAGCTGCTCAAAGCTGTGGTGGCGTTTGCCAATTCGAATGGCGGTACCTTGTATATCGGAATCGACGATTTTGGCAGCATCGTCGGCGTGGACGATATCGATGCCACCATGCTTCAATGCTCTAATGCAATAACCGATGGCGTGTATCCCGACGTTTCTGAAATCACGACGGTCTCCGCATTGGACATCGATGGCGCAGCGTTGGTGAAAATCGAGGTGGAAGCGGGTCCTCACAAGCCGTACTGCCTGTGCTCGAAGGGATTTGTTCCCGCCGGGGTATATCGGCGCCTAGGTCCTGCCAACGTGCCCATCGAGATGGCCCAGATCCGCTCGATGATCAAGCGCACCGACGGCGATTATTTTGAGACCGCGCGCTCTCATGAACAGAGCTTGACGTTTTTTGAAGCCGAGCGGGTCTTTAGGCGCGCGGAGATTACGTTTGACCAAACCTCTCAAAAGAATCTCGGCCTTATCGATGAGCTGGGCTTTTACACCAATTTGGCACTGCTGGTCTCTGACCAAAACCCCTTTGCAGTCCGCGCTGGCCTCTTCAACGACGATGCGTATACCGAGTTTATCGACCGTCAGGATGGCGAGGGCTCGATCTTCAGGCAGATAGAGGATATCGAACGGTTCCTCAATATATCGAACGCAACGCGTATGTACTTTGTGCCGGGAAGGCTCGATCGCATAGATAAGGACGACTATCCCCGCGAGGCTGTTCGAGAGGGAATTCTGAACCTGTTTATCCATCGCGACTACGAATCTTCGGTGGCGTCTCTTATCAAGATGAGCCGTACGGCGCTTGAATTTACCAATGCGGGAGGGCCGCAGCACATCAGCGTCGAGGAGGCGCTTGCGGGCGGCTCGGACGCTCGGAATCCAAAGCTGCAACTGCTCTTTTTGCGTCTGGGAATGGTTGAGGCGTTTGGAACGGGCCTCAAGGGGATCCGTGCGCTCTATGAGGCGGAAGGGTTGGAACCCGAAGTCTGCGCCTACCCTGCAATGTTTAGGTTGTCGCTGCCCAACGTCAACGCCGTGCGCAATTCCTATCTGACGCCTCGTGGCAATAGCGGTCCCAACTTGCGTGGGGATTACAGCGATTATGAGCAGCTCGAGCGGGAAGGGGCGCTGCCGCCCGATGTTTCGCAGGCGTTTGCATCCGTGCGAGCGCAGCGAGAGGGGCACGTGTCGATGAATGGCGACTGCGGCCACGAGGTGCGCGCCAAGCTCGTGGAGGAGCTTGGCTTTGATGTTGCGTGCAAGGCGTCCGCGATGCTACAGGATGTCTCGGACGAGCGACGTGGTGGATACGCTCGCGCCTTGATTCACTTTGCCCTTGAGCGGCCCCGCGGTTTTACGCGCCAGGATGCTTCGGACGCTCTGGGAACTGGGCGCGACGTGACGCTGCGGGTTATCAACGGTTTGCTTGAGGAAGGCGCACTCGTTAAAGAGGGGCGCGCTCGGGCGACGAGATATCGCGCTGTCGGGCAGGTTTAGGGACGGGCGGTCCGGCCCCCTGGGTTATTCCTGGGCAGAGGCCAAGGGCCGGGTGCCCGGCGCACCTTGATTGAAGGGGTACTTAGAGCGTGCCGCCGTACATGTAGACGATAAAGCCGTCACCGGTGTCTTGGCTGTGGTCTTCTGGGATGCGCTTCATGTTGAGGTGCTCGTAAAACTGCCAGTCGGAGTTGCAGTCGCTCATCAGGAAGAATTTGGTGCAGCCTGCCTTGGCGAGCTCGGCGCGCGCAAGGTCGATGAGCGCGCGGCCGAGTCCCTTGCCCTGCCACTCGGGCACAATGATGATCAGGTTGAGCTGACCCTGGGCGTACTCGTTACCTGTGGCGGCAAAGCGGTCGGCCGTGGCCTTTTCGCGGCTATCGCCAAAGAGTGAGCCCTCGAGTTTGGCATCGGCGGTCTTTGCCATCTCGGTTGCCTGGATAAACAGCTCGTCGTAACAGGGCTCCCAGGTGGGATTGGTACGCGGCTTGCCGTCCTCGAAGATGCCGATGCAGCAGGCGGCGATAATGCGGCCCTCGGTCTCGGCGACGAGTGCGATGGGGGAGCGCTGCAGCTGCATGGCGATGTTAAAGCGCGCGCAGAAATCGGCGGCTTCGACGTCGCCGCGGTTGCGCAGTGTGTTGCACCACAGCTGGTTGTAGATGGCAGCGATGCCGTCCAGGTCGTCGAGCGTGGCGGCGCGCAGGGTTATGTTGTCAAGGCTCATGGAGGCTCCTTCCAAGTTGGGTCAGGCCACCCCTGAGTGTGACATGGACGCAGGACGGCCGCATCGACCATTCGGCAGGCGAGCTTCGAATCCTCGGGGACGGAGGGTCCTAAGAAGGAATGAGGGCGGATTTTCGGACACTTGCTCGATGAGAGTGGATAATCTCCCACTTTTAGCGCTGGTATAGGCCAAAAACGGGAGATTATCCACTCTCATCCTATGTAGTCATTGGGGATGTTCTTAAACGACCAGTCAAACAAGAGCGTCCCCAACGACTACCCCAAGGAATGTCCCAGACTGCCGGCAGAAAAGGAACGTCCCTAACTGCCGCATCCGGAGTAAGACAACGCCGCAGGTAGAGGACGGACAGCGAGCGGGTCGCATTTGAGACAATCTGACGTTCAACTTCAAGGGCGCTGACCTTCCGGTCGCGCCCTTGAAGTTGAACGTCAGATTGTCCAAATGCGGCCCGCGTAACTAAACCCGCTCCGCGATCTCGTGGATGAGGTAGTCGGTCTTTTCCCAGCCCAGGCACGGGTCGGTGATGGACTTGCCAAAGACGCCGCCGTCGACAGGCTGGTTGCCGTCCTCCAGGTAGGATTCGATCATAAAGCCCTTGACCAGCTTGGAGATGGACTCGTTGCGGCGGCAGCTGTCGAGCACCTCCTTGCAAATGCGGTACTGCTCCAGCGGGCGCTTGCCCGAGTTGTCGTGGTTGCAGTCGATGACCGCCGCCGGGTTGGCGTAGCCGGCATGCTCGGTATAGCGCTCGGCCAGGCGCTCCAGGTGCTCGTAGTGGTAGTTGGGGTAGGTGCGACCGTCGAGACCGATGTAGCCACGCATGACGGCGTGTGCGAGCGGGTTGCCGTCGCACTCAACCTCCCAGTTGCGGAAGATGAAGCTTTGATGTGCCTGGGCGGCGTAGATGGAGTTAAGCATGACGGTGGTGGAACCGGCGGTGGGGTTTTTCATGCCCACAGGCACCGAAATGCCGCTCGACACCAGACGATGCTCCTGGTTCTCGACCGAGCGCGCGCCCACGGCGACGTAGCTCAGCAGGTCGACGAGGTACTGGTAGTTGGACGGGTAGAGCATCTCGTCGGCGGTAAAGAAACCGGTCTCTTCGATGACGCGCAGGTGCATGTGGCGGATGGCCTTAACGCCTTCGAGCAGGTCATCGGGCGCCTCGGGGTCGGGGTTGTGCAGCAGACCCTTGTAGCCGGTGCCCTTGGTGCGCGGCTTGTTGGTGTAGACACGCGGAATGATGATGAGCTTGTCCTTGACCTCTTCGGCGACCTTGGCCAGTCGGTTCATGTACTCAAGCACCGAGTCCTCGCGGTCGGCAGAGCACGGGCCGATGATGAGCACCTTGCGTGCGTCCTCGCCGGTAAAGACCTTGGCGACCTCGGCGTCGAATGCCTGCTTTTTGGCGGTAAGCTCGGCGGAAAGCGGCATTTCCTCGCGGATCTCCATGGGGATCGGCAGCCTGCGCTTGAATTCCATGGCCATATGGGGCCTCCTTTATCAATTAACGGCAACAATTGGCGAATTCTCGAATGCTCGGCATTATCCGCTGTCGCACGCTAAAGTGCAAGTGAAACCTGCCGAAAAGGGACAGGTTTATTTTGGTCGGTTTTATCTGGGGAAATGTCGGCGCTCGCCGGAAGGGGGGCCAACGTACGGCACGCTGGAGCAAGTTGGATCTTCTGCGGCATACCCTGTGGACAAAAAATGGCAAATATGAGTACTGTTGCTAGCGTAGTATCATATCGATCTTACAAGATAATAGACACAACAGTAAATATGTTCATTAACGTTGGCACACAGAAGCATGCTACCGGGCATTTTGATCAATTTGAAGGCATATCTAGGCCGCAAAGAGGTTGTTTGCGGCAGTTTTGGCTGCTATTAAAAAGGTGACAGTACTCATATTTGCCATTTTTTGTCCACGGGGCCTTGAGGGAGGCCGTTAATCAGGTCCCGGGGGAGGCGGTTCGAGGGCCGCAGAACAAAAACGGGGGCACAGTTCATTCTGCGCCCCCGTTTTTGGGTATTGCGGTTGTTTGCCGCCGGTTTTACGCCGCCTCGTCGAACTGTGAGTTGTATAGGTCGGCGTAGAAGCCGCCCTGGGCGAGCAGCTCGTCATGCGTGCCCTTCTCGACGATGTCGCCGTCGCGAATCACCAAGATCACGTCGGCGTTGCGGATCGTGGACAGGCGGTGCGCGATGACAAAGCTCGTGCGGCCCTGCATCAGCGCATCCATGGCGCGCTGGATGAGCTCCTCGGTGCGGGTATCGACGTTGGAGGTCGCCTCATCCAAAATGAGCGCCGGGCGGTCGGCCAAAATGGCGCGAGCGATGGTCACGAGCTGGCGCTGGCCCTGCGAAAGGTTAGTGCCCTCCTCGTTGATCATAAAGTCGTAGCCGCCGGCGAGCGTATGGATAAAGTGGTCGCAGCGGGCGGCGCGTGCAGCGGCCTCGACCTCGGCATCGCTCGCGTCGGGGCGTCCGTAGCGGATGTTCTCGCGGATGGTGCCGTTAAACAGCCAGGTGTCCTGCAGCACCATGGCGAACTCGCCGCGCAGTGCCGCGCGGTCCCAGTCACGCACGTCGATACCCTCGACGCGCAGCGAGCCGCCGTCCACATCGTAGAAGCGCTGCAGCAGCTTGATGAGCGTGGTCTTGCCGGCGCCGGTGGGGCCGACGATGGCGACGGTTTGGCCGGGCTGTGCCTCGCAGCTAAAGTTGTGGATGATGGTCTTGTCGGGCGTGTAGCCAAACTTGACATGGTCAAACTCCACGTGGCCGGGGCGCTTCTCGGGAATCTGCGCGTCGGCTTTCTGCTCCTCCTCGGGCGCGGCCAGGAACTCAAAGACACGCTCGGTGGCGGCGGCCATCGACTGCATCGTGTTGCTCACGTTGCCCAGCTGCTGCACGGGTTGCGTAAAGTTGCGAACGTACTGGATAAAGCTCTGAATGTCGCCGGGCGTGGCATTGCCGGTCAGCGCGAGCTGCGCGCCCACCACGACGACGCCCACGTAGCCCATGTTGCCCACCAAGCTCATAAGCGGCATCATCAGGCCCGACAGGAACTGTGAGCGCCAGCCGCTAATAAAGAGACGGTCGTTTTGACGGTCGAACTCCTCGATTGAGGCCTCGGCGCGGTCGAACACCTGAATGACGTTCTGGCCGGCAAAGTCCTCCTCGATGATGCCGTTGACAGTGCCCAGGACCTGCTGTTGCTCTCGGAAGTACGGCTGCGAGAAGTGAATCATCACGGTCAGGATAATCGCGGCGGCCGGCAGCGTGAGCACGGTGACGCCGGTAAGCGGCAGGCTGATCGACAGCATCATGACGAGCACGCCGATAATCTGCGTTACCGACGTGATGAGCTGCGTCACGCTCTGGTTGAGCGACTGGCCGAGCGTATCGACGTCGTTGGTGATGCGGCTGAGCACGTCGCCCTTGCTGTGGCCGTTGAAGTAGCTCATCGGCACGACGGCAATCTTGGCGGCGATCTCCTTGCGCATGCGGTAGCAGATCTTTTGCGTGACGCCGGTCATGAGCCAGCCCTGGATGAGGCTGCAAACAGAGCTTGCCAGATACAGGCAGAGCAAAAAGCCGAGCGTCTTGGCAATCCAGCCAAAGTCAACATCGCCGGTGCCGTTGACCTTGGCGACCAGGCCTTCGAACAGCTTGGTCGTAACCTGGCCGAGTACCTTGGGTCCCACAATATTAAAGATGACCGAGCACACGGCAAAGACGACGGCGGCAAGCACGGCAATCTTATGCTGGCCGATATAGCCGAGCAGCTGCCTCATGGTGCCCTTAAAGTCCTTGGCCTTTTCGCCGCGGCACATGCCACCCATACGGCCCATAGGGCCTCGTTGGCGGGTGGGCTTGGGAATCTGAGTCTTGGTCTCGTCTGCCATTAGTGCTCGCCTCCTTCCATAACGGCTGCAACTTCTTCTTGGGTGAGCCCCAACTCCTCGGCGGAAAGCTGCGACTGTGCGATCTCCAGGTACGCCGGGCAGCTGTGCAGCAGCTCCTCGTGCGTGCCGGTGCCCACCACGTGGCCGTCGTCGAGCACGATGATCTGGTCGGCGTGCATGATGGTCGCGATGCGCTGCGCCACGACCACGAGCGCGGCATCGGTGACGTTTTTGGCCAGCTCCTCGCGCAGGCGCGCGTCGGTCTTGTAGTCGAGCGCGCTAAACGAATCGTCGAACACCACGACCTCGGGCTTTTTGGCCAGGGCACGGGCGATGGCCAGGCGCTGGCGCTGACCGCCCGAGACATTGGAGCCGCCCTGGCTGATGGGGGAGTCGTAGCCGCCCTCGCGCTCGGCGATAAAGTCCTCGGCCTGGGCGATGCGGGCGGCCTCGTGCATGTCCTCGTCGCTCACCATGTCGCCGGCAAACTTGAGGTTGCTCTCGACGGTGCCCGAGAACAGACGACCCTGCTGCGGAATATAACCGATGCGGCGGCGCAGCTCGGAGAGGGTCATGTCGCGCACGTCGATGCCGTCGAGCGAAATGCTGCCGCCCGTGACGTCGTATAAGCGCGGGATGAGCTGCACAAGCGTGGACTTGCCTGAACCCGTGGAGCCGATGATGCCGAGCATCTGGCCGGCATGCGTGGTGAAGTTCACGCCGCTGATGACATCGGCGCGGGCATCGGGATACTGGAAGCTCACGTCACGGAAGGTGAGCTCACCGCGCGGTGCGCTGGCAGCAGGCAGCTTGGGCGAGGCGGGGTCGTTGATGCTCGCGGGGCAGGTGATGACCTCTTCCACGCGCTCGGCTGCGACTTCGGCGCGGGGCAGGATGACCGACACCATGGTGAGGATCATAAACGCCATGACGATCTGCATGGTGTAGGAGATAAACGCCATCATGTTGCCAACCTGCATCACACCGTCGGACACGCCTTGCGCGCCAAACCAGACGATAAGCACGGTGATGCAGTTCATGACCAGCATCATGAGCGGCATCATAAAGCTCATGGCTCGGTTGGTGTAGAGCTGCGTGGTCATCAGGTCGAGCGACGCCTTGTCAAAACGCTCGAGTTCATGCTCCTCACGGTTGAACGAGCGGATAGGCATAAGGCCGTCGAGCAGCTCGCGGGCGGTAAGGTTCACGCGGTCCACAAAGCTCTGCATCTTTTTGAACTTGGGCATGGTGAGGCCCATGAGCACGCCGACGACGGCCGAGACCGCGATGATGGCCACGGCGATGGTCCACTCCAGGCCGGTGTGGTTGGCTAGGACGCGCATGACGGCGACGATGCCCATGACGGGGGCCATCAGGCACATGCGGATAAACAGGGTTGCGGCCATCTGAATCTGCTGAATGTCGTTGGTGCAGCGGGTGATGAGCGAGGCCTGGCTAAACTTGCCCACTTCGGCCGGCGAGAAGTGCATAACCTTGTTGAAGGTCTCGCGGCGCAGGTCGCGGGCGATGGAGCAGGCGGTGCGCGAAGCCACGGCGCCGGTCAGGATGGTGGCGACAAGCGAGATCAGGCACAGGCCAAACATCGTGGTCGCCATGCGGCCCAGGTAGGCGTTCTGCACGTCGGCGGGGTCGATACCCTGCGCCTTGTACTCGTCCTGCACGTAGGTCACGGCGCGCTGCGTGACAATGGAGCCCGACATGGAGCCCATTTTGTCCGCCATTTGGTTGGCGCCCTCGACGAGCTTGCTTTGGTCTACCAGACCGCCCTCGACACCCAGGCGCAGGCTCTTCATGGTGATCTTACCGCCGTCGGCATCAATCTGCTTTTGCATGTTCTGCGCCGCTACGGCCTTCTGCTGCATCTCGGCGAGCTGCTCGGGCGTCATCGCCGCCATCTGCTCGGGGGTGGGCATGGCCTGGGCAGCGTTGCTGTCTTTCTCGCTGGACGAGCCCATCATGTCGCCCATAGAGTCGGCGTCAATGCCCTGGTTGAGCGAAAGAACGACAGTCTCGGGCAGGCTCATAATGTCGGCAATCTTGCCTCCATCGGCACGCTCTTCCTCGGTGCCCTTGTACGTTCGAATGTCGTTTTTGTCAGCCTTGCTAAACACGGCCTCCACAGCCTTGGCGTCCTTGACGCTCATAAAGAGTTCGAGGTCGTCGAGCGATTCGGCGCGGATGGTGTCGGGCACGGGCGAGGCGATGCCGCCTTGCTGCACGCCCACGTCGACGATGTCGCTCATGTAGGTAGGCAGCGCCAGATCGGCGTTGCAGCTGATTACGATAAGCACGATAGCTGCGAACAGTGCCAGGACATGCTTTTTAAAGAGCTTGAGAATCCTCACTCGGCATCTCTCCTTTCTTGATTACGGTCGATAATTTCGTTGGCACGCCTTAGAAGACGCACCATCTCTTGGGTATCTGTTTCGCCGAGCTGCTCGAGGAAAGCCGCAGTGCGGTTCTCGAATTCCCGACGTTTGATTTCGAGATCCTGGAATCCTTTGTCGGTCACCGTGACGTGTACGCGACGACGGTCGGTCTTTGAGTGCTTGCGCTCGACCCAGCCCTTGGCTTCGAGAGCGCGTAGGATATTGGCGATGCGGGCACTCGAGACCCAGGCGCGATCAGCGAGTTCGCTCGGCGTGAGCGAACCGCCGGCGAGTATGAGGGCGCGCATGACGGCCATCTCGCCGCCAAGGGCTTTGTCCGCAAAGCGCGAAATGCGCTGATGCATGCTGCCGAACTCGGTAAGGAGCTGACGCCCAAGCTCACGGAAATCGGTATCTTCCACCGAAAACCCCTAACACTAGAAACTATTTTCAGTGAAAGATGATACCCATGTACGCGCACCCTAACCGGCAGATTTTGAGGCATGTCCCAAAAATCTACGTGGCTGCCAGTCAATATAAAGAGCGTATAAAGACTTAAAATCATTCAATAATTGTAGCGTTTCAAAGAACTATTATGCCCGCGGTTAGGCGAGGGGTTGTCACCACCATGACGACTGGGACTCATTTTTCGCCACGTGCGATGCTCCAACTTCCCGCAAGGAGACACCTGAATCAAGGGGGTTGGAGTCATGGCATTTGACTTCACGGGTAAAACCGCGATCGTTACCGGCGGCACTCAGGGCATTGGCCTCGAGATCGCCAAGGGTATCGTGGAGGGCGGCGGACACGTCGCGCTCATCGCAAGGAACGCCGCTAAGGGCGAGGCCGCAGTGGCCGAACTCGGCGAGGGCAACAAGTTCTATCAGCTCGATGTCGCCGATGCGCCCAAGGCGCGCGAGACTGTCGAGCAGATTTTCACCGATCTGCCTCAGACGAACATCCTGATCAACTGCGCTGGCGTTATCAGCACCAAGAAGTTCGACGAGATTGACGACGCCGAGTGGCGCCGCACCATCGACATCAACCTCAACGGTACCTTTACCATGATGAACGCCGTGTACCCGCACTTTAAGGCGGCCCATGCCGGCACCATCGTCAACGTGAGCTCCGTGGCTGGCAAGATCGGCGGAGGCCTGCTCGGCACCGCTGCTTACGCCAGCTCCAAGGCCGGCGTCAACGGCCTGACCAAGGCGGTCGCCAAGGAGGGCGGCAAGTTCGGCATCCGCTGCAACGCTGTATGCCCGTCGCTCACGCTCACCGATATGACCTCGATCCTCTCGGACGAGAACTCCCAGCGCATCATCAACGGTATCCCTCTGGGCCGCGCTGCCCAGGCAAGCGAGCCTGCACAGATGGTGCTGTTCTTCGCTTCCGACCTCGCCAGCTTCGTGAACGGCGAGATCGGCGACTGCGATGGCGGCATCGTTCTGGACGGGTAATACCCCGCGGTGATAGTTCGGCGGCGGCCCCTGCGACTCGGGGCCGTCGCCTTCTTTCTGATGTGGCCACGTGCGTAACAGCCGCACGCATCCAAAGGAGTTATATATGAGTGAATCAACCGCGGTGGAGGCGTCGACGGCCAAGGAGCCGTTCTTTAAGATGTCCTCCATCCCGGGCGCCAATATTCTGGTGCCGCTTTTGCTGGGCTGCCTGCTCAACACGCTGTTCCCCGACCTGTTCAAGACGCTCGGCAGCTTTACGCTCGGCATGACGCAGCAGGGTGCAAGCCCGCTCGTGGGCGCCTTCCTGCTCATCGTCGGCACGACGATTTCGTTTAAGAGCGCCCCTGCCGCTGCCGCCCGCGGTGCCATCATCATCGCCATTAAGCAGATCGTGGTCATCGCCGTGTCGCTGCTCATTCTCTATGTGTTCAACGACAACCTGTTTGGCATTTCGGCCATGGTGATGCTGGCCGCCTGCACGGGTGCCAACAACGCCATGTACGCTGGCCTGATGGGCACCATGGGCAACGAGGCCGAGCGTGGCGCCGTCGCCATCACGACGCTGGTCGTTGGTCCTCCGGTCACGATGATCGTTCTCGGCGCCGCCGGTCAGGCGCCGATTGGCTGGTCGCTCGTGGGCGCCATCCTGCCGATCGTCGTCGGCATTATCCTGGGCAACCTGTTCCCCAGCTTTAAGAAGATGATGGCCCCGGCGCTGTCCGCCATCATCGTGCTCGTCTTCTTTGCCATGGGTTCGACCATGACTTTTGGCCAGCTCATCAATGGCGGTCTCCCCGGCATCTTGCTTGGCGTGATCTGCTCGGTGGTCTTTGCCATCCCCGTTATCGCGGTCGACAAGCTTACCGGTGGCACGGGTGTCGCGGGTGCGGCAATCTCGAGCTGCGCTGGCGCTAATGTTGCCACGCCTGCTGCTATGGCAAGCGTCAACGAAGCCATGTACGGCGGCGCGGTGCTCGCGACCGCCACGGCGCAGGTTGCTGCCTGCGCCATCGTGACGGCTATCCTCACCCCGCTGGTTACCAGCTGGTGCTACAAGCACTTTGAGGGCAAGCAGGACAACGAGAAGACAGCGACCGACAAGGCTGCCGCTGCCGCGTAACGTCACGCGCAACAAATCAACGCTCACGATAAGCCAACGCTTTAGGGCGGCCACGGGGGATACTCCTTCGCGGCCGCCCTGTTGTCACTAGAGTCTCTGGGCCACTTTACCCAGCTAAAGCTGGCATAACAGCTAGAGCGACAGGCGTATAAAGGCAAGGGAAATTCTCAAACAAATCGGCGAACGGTAGCTACCCGCACTCGCATTTCCTGCGGATTTGTCAAAAACGTTCTAATGTTATAAAAAAAGAAACATATAACAGCCCAGATGGAGAGGGTGGCTATGTTATCCTTCTCAGACAGGTGAAATCTTGGGTTTTGGGTTGCAGCGCCAAGGTGGACAAACGTTTTTCCCGCACTAACGTGTGGTGAAGAACGGAAGAAGCCGGTCGTGCAAGCCGAACATTCAAGAATTCAATAAGCAGCGGTGTGAGAGAGCGCCGCATTACACGTAACTAGGAGCGTGGTTACACAATGCAGGAGGCATGGGAAGGCTTCAAGGAAGGCATCTGGACGGGAGAGGTTGACGTCCGAGACTTCATCCAGAAGAACTACACCCCCTACGAGGGCGACGATTCGTTCCTCGCCGGCCCGACCGAGCGTACCAAGGAGCTGTGGGGCGAGGTTCTCGACCTGCTGCTCAAGGAGCGCGAGCAGGGCGGCGTCCTCGATATGGACACCAAGACCGTCACGGGTATCGTGAGCCACCCCGCTGGCTACATCGATAACGCCCACCGCGAGAAGGAGACCATCGTCGGTCTTCAGACTGACAAGCCGCTCAAGCGCGCGCTGCACGTCAACGGTGGTATCCGCATCGCTTGCCAGGCAGCCAGTCAGCACGGCTATAAGGTCGACGAGAACGTTGTCGAGCGCTACACCTTCGAGCGCAAGACCCACAACGCTGGCGTCTTCGATGTCTACACCCCCGAGATGCGTGCTTGCCGCTCGGCTCACATCATCACCGGTCTGCCCGATGGCTATGGCCGCGGCCGCATCATCGGCGACTACCGTCGTGTTGCCCTGTACGGCGTCGACTACCTGATCAAGGACAAGGAGGCCCAGAAGGCTTCCACCCCGACGGTCATGACCGCCGACAACATCCGCGATCGCGAGGAGCTGCAGGAGCAGATCCGCGCCCTCGGCGAGCTCAAGATGATGGCCGAGACCTATGGTTTCGATATTTCCAACCCTGCTACCAACACGCAGGAGGCCATCCAGTGGATGTACTTCGCCTACCTCGCTTCCGTCAAGGAGCAGAACGGCGCCGCTATGTCCATCGGTCGTACCTCTACGTTCATCGACATCTACGCTGAGCGCGACCTTGCCAACGGTACCTTCACCGAGGAGCAGATCCAGGAGTTCGTGGATCACTTCATCATGAAGCTCCGCATGGTCAAGTTTGCCCGTACCCCCGAGTACCAGGCCCTGTTTACCGGCGATCCGCAGTGGGTCACCGAGTCCATCGGCGGCATGGGTGTCGACGGCCGTACGCTCGTTACCAAGATGAGCTACCGCTATCTGCACACGCTCGAGAACATGGGCACCAGCCCCGAGCCCAACATGACCGTTCTGTGGTCGACCCGTCTGCCTGAGAACTTCAAGAAGTTCTGCGCCAAGACTTCTGTCGCCAGCTCCTCGATTCAGTACGAGAACGATGACCTCATGCGCGTCTACCATGGCGACGACTACGGCATCGCCTGCTGCGTGTCCTCCATGCGCATCGGCAAGGAGATGCAGTTCTTCGGCGCCCGCGCCAACCTGGCCAAGTGCCTGCTGTACGCACTCAACGGCGGTGTTGACGAGGTCTCCAAGAAGCAGGTCGGCCCCAAGTATCGCGCCGTCGAGGGCGATACGCTCGATTACGACGACGTTGTGGCCAAGTACAACGACATGATGAAGTGGCTCGCTGGCGTGTACGTCAACTCGCTGAACATCATTCACTACATGCACGACAAGTATTGCTACGAGCGCATCCAGATGGCTCTGCACGACAAGCACGTGCACCGCTGGTTCGCTACGGGTATTGCTGGCCTTTCCGTCGTGGCTGACTCCCTGTCCGCCATCAAGTACGCCAAGGTCCACCCCGTCCGCGACGAGAACGGCATCATTGTCGACTTCGAGACCGAGGGCGAGTTCCCCAAGTACGGTAACGACGACGACCGCGTCGACCAGATCGCTCACGACGTTGTGCACCAGTTCATGGAGTACATCCGCATGAACGACACCTACCGCAACTCCGTGCCCACGACCTCGGTTCTGACCATCACCTCCAACGTCGTGTACGGCAAGAAGACCGGCTCCACCCCCGACGGCCGCAAGGCTGGCCAGCCGTTCGCCCCGGGTGCTAACCCCATGCACAAGCGCGATAGCCACGGCGCCATCGCTTCGCTGTCTTCGGTTTCCAAGCTCCCGTTCCGCGATGCTCAGGACGGCATCTCCAACACCTTCTCCATCATCCCGGGTGCGCTCGGCAAGGAGGACCAGGTGTTCTTTGGCGATATCGACCTTGATCAGCTGGGCGAGTAACTATTGTTAGTGCTATACTAACAATAACGATTACTGATTAGTGCGCCGGTTTCGGCCGGCGTCTATCGATCGAAGGAGACACATTATGAAGGTTTCTGAAGTTTCCGAGACTCAGGCCGATAACCTGGTCCACATGCTCGACGCTTACGCCGAGAAGGGTGGCCACCACCTGAACATCAACGTCTTCAACCGTGAGACGCTGCTCGACGCTCAGGCTCACCCCGAGAAGTACCCGCAGCTGACCATTCGCGTTTCCGGCTACGCCGTGAACTTCCACACGCTCACCAAGGAGCAGCAGGACGAGGTCATTTCGCGTACCTTCCACAACAAGTTCTAAAGGGTTCAACTCCTGCAGGATTGCTGGGGCCGGATTTGGGTTATTTTCCAAAACGTCCTCGGACATGCGAGAAGCCCCCGCTGCGCACTACGTGCGGCGGGGGCTTCTCGCGTCCTGCGGGATGTTTTGGAAAATAACTCAAATCCGGCCAGGCGGGGTCCTTCGGAGTCACCCTTTAGGCGGAACTCTCCTAATGGGTTGGGCGCATGGGGCACTTTGTTGGTGGCTACCGTTTATCGCATATAGCTACCGTTTGCGGAGTAAGTAACACTCTGTAATAAACCGTGTAGAATCTCAAGTAAGCACGGAGTTTTCCAGGGAGACGCTGTCCTTTGTTGTGAGCGAAGGGCGGCGTCTCTTTGGCGCTTGGGCGTCGTTGTGCAACAGCGTGGCGGGCGCGTGCTTGGTATTGAAAAGCCGACGTCGAGATGGGTCGTGATAGTTATGGGCAAGTACGTAATCGTGGTTGAGTCTGGGTCGGATGTGACGCCGGAGCTCTGCGAGCGCTATGGTATCGTGCGCGTGCCCATGCATGTCACGATTGGCGACGAGACCGTCGAAGACGGATCGATCGACCCGCTTGAGATTTACTCGCGCTGCAACGAGTTTGGTGTGATGCCCAAGACGAGCGGTTGCTCGCCGGCGGATTTTGCGCATGTGTACGACCGCATCCACGCCGAGCGGCCCGATGCGACCATTTTGCATCTTGCGTATTCCGAGGTTACGACCTGCTCGCATCAGTCGTCGAAGATTGCGGCAAAGGGCCGCGATTACGTCTTCTCCATGGATACGCGCTTTGTGTCGGTGGGCCAGTCGCTTGTCGCCGTTGAGACCGCCAAGTATATCGAAGCCCATCCGGATGCCACCGTCGACGAGATATTCGCCTTTACCAATTCCGTTATGGACCGCGTGCTGTTGGGCTTTGTCCCCACCGATCTCGCCTTCCTTAAGGCCGGCGGTCGTTTGTCCAACGTGGCATTCCTCGGTGCCCATCTGCTCAAGATTAAGCCCTGCATTGAGGTAACGGGTGGCAAATTCGTGGCGACCAAGAAGCTCCGCGGCTCTATGCTCAAATGCGCCCGTGCCTTTATTGACCACATGGTTGCGAAGGGCGATATTGATTACTCGCACATTGGTTTGGCGTATTCAGTGGGCCTTTCCGAGGAGCTGCGCAACGACATGGAAGTCTATGCGCACGACCTGGGCTTTAAGGACGTTACCTGGACTCAGGTCGGCGGCGTCATCTCGAGCCACTGCGGCCCGACCGCCTTTGGCGCGGTGCTTACGCTTAAGGCGTAAGGCCTGGCGACTATCGATTTCTATTGCCACGGCGGCGGGCGGGTTGCGACAACCTTCCCGCCGCTTTTGCGTGGAGTCAAATAGGACGATCTAATTGACCGCTAAACCGTTTCGCCATCAGGCGTATGGGCTAGAATGGCTCTGGCATTTTAATTGACAAAAACCAAAGAGAGGCAAGGTTGCGGGAATGGCTGAGATGACGCTTGAGGGTGTGGATGCTCATCCCGAGGACTCTGCGTATGCCCTGGGTCGCGTGCATTCGATCGAGACGATGGGAACGGTCGACGGACCCGGCATCCGCTTTGTGGTGTTTGTTCAGGGCTGTCCCATGCGCTGCGCGTATTGCCACAATCCCGATACCTGGTCTGTTAACGGCGGCACGATGGTGACCGTCGAGCATCTCATGGACGAGTTCCAGAGCAACCATGAGTTCTACCGTAGCGGCGGCATTACCGTTTCGGGCGGCGAACCGCTCCTGCAGCCCGAGTTTTTGGCCGACCTGTTCCGCGTGATGCACAACAACCCCGATGGCCGCGTGCACACCTGCCTAGACAGCTGTGGCTATGCATTTGATCCCAAGCATCCGGAGAAGTTCGATGCTGTTCTCAACGAGACCGATATGGTGCTGCTCGACATCAAGCATGCCGATCCGGTTGAGCATAAAAAGCTGACCGGTTGCGATCCTGCGCGCATCCTGGCGTTTGGCGATGAGCTTGCCCGTCGCAAGATTAAGGTTGTTATTCGCCACGTGGTGGTGCCGGGCATTACCGACACGGTGGAGGAGTGTGAGGCGCTCGGCCGCTTGATTGCCCCGTGGCACAACGTGGTGGGCCTGGAAATGCTGCCGTATCACACCATGGGTGTCGTCAAATATGAGCAGCTGGGGATCCCCTATAAGCTCGAGGGCGTGCCCCAGATGGATACCGCGCGCATGCCCGAGCTGCGCAACGCCGTCATGGCCGGCATGAAAAAGCGCCGCGCCGAACTCAAAAACGCCATCGGCTAGCGGCACTCATTGGGGACAGACTTAAATGAGCGCCCCCGGGCACCTAGTTGATTGCTAAAGAGCCCCGTCAAGTTGCGGTGGAATAGTTCTTGTTTTTCGGCTTATGCCGCCCAAACAGGAACTATTTCACCGCAACTGCGTTTTGGGCAAAGATGCGCAACGGAATCGGTGCTTTTGCATAGAAACGCCTGTTTATTGTTTAGAGACACCTTAAACGCGACTGAATATCTTTGGAAAGAAATGCCTGCTATCGACATCGATGGCCGTACCTATGTCATGAGCGTCATGACATCGATGCCGTGGAGCGACCGCTCGAGCGAGGTTACGGCCGCGATTGTAAAGGCGCTGTTTGATACGCGAGCTGCACTGGCTTAGCGTGTTCGTTTGGCGAGGTCAAACAAAATGCTGGTACCATACCGTGGTTGAGAATTTCGTATAGGTTTGGGGAATGGTATGGCTACCATCGCGATTATCGGTGCGCTCGAAAAAGAGATCATGCAGATTAAGGAAGAGCTGAGCGACGTTTGCGAGGCGCGGGAGGCAGGCTTGACCGTTGTGAGCGGTGAGCTCGACGGCCTGACAGTTGTCGCCACAACGGCGGGCATGGGCACGGTGAACGCCGCCGCTGCAACACAGCACCTCATTAGCAAGTATGCTCCGCAGGTTGTTGTGTTTTCGGGCATTGCGGGCGGTTTGAACCCCAAGCTCCATATCGACGACGTGGTCATTGGCAAACGCCTACGCTATCTGGATACCGATACCGCGCTTATCGCCGAGTCCGCACCGGGGCTCGAGGAGTTTGGCTCGACACCCGCGCTGGTCGATATTGCCGTCGACGTGCTTGCTGAGCGTGGGTTTGTTGACGCTTCGACAAATGCAGTCGCTTCGAACGAGGGCACCAAACAGTTCCTGGTCGGCACGATTGCCACGGGTAACCGCTTTGTGACGGGCGCCGCCATGCGCAACGACGCTATCGAGGCGACGCATGCCGATTGTGTCGGCATGGAGGGCGCGGCAATTGCCCATGTCGCAACCAAAAATGGTGTCGATTGCCTGGTGTTGCGCGCTATCAGCGATAATTGTGACGAGGCGTACGATGCAATTTGCGACCGAGAGTTCGATCTGTTCGAGTACGCGCGTGTCGCAAGTGACATCACGCTCGATATCGTCCGCCGCATAGCCGCTGCGCAATAGCGCGCTCTTTTGTAAGAACCTACGACCAAGGAGTGTCCATGGCCGATTCCATTAACTACCAGCTTGCCAAGTTCGTCGCCAGCTACGGCAAGGTTTCGCAGATTCCCGAGTCCACCTGCCCCGAGGTGAGCTTTGTCGGCCGCTCCAATGTGGGCAAGTCGTCGATTATGAACAAGCTCTTTGGCCGCAAGAACCTGGTCAAGGTTTCGAGCACGCCGGGCAAGACAAGCAACATCAATTTCTTCGAGGCCGACGACGTGCATTTCGTGGACCTGCCGGGTTACGGTTTCGCCCGTCGCTCCAAGGCCGAGCGTGACCGCTGGGCAGAACTTATCGGCGACTTCTTCGACTCGGAGCGCAGCTTTAACCTAGTCGTGTCGCTGGTGGATATTCGTCACGACCCGAGCAAGCTCGATCACGACATGATCGACTATCTGCAGGGCAACGAGTTCAACTTTATCGTCTGCCTCACCAAAGCCGACAAGCTCAGCCGCACCCAGCAGGCCCGCCAGGCAGCAGCCATCAAAAAGCAGCTCAACGTCCCTGCCGAAAACGTGATCATCACAAGCTCCCAGACCGGCACCGGCATCGACGAACTCAAACGCCGCATCGCCGAGGCCTGCCTCTAGTAAGGGTTCCATCCCAGTAAGGGCCCCCATCAATAAAAAGCCAAACCATCAGCCCGGCGCCCCTTCAAAGCGTGGGTTCCTATAGACATCGTCGACCACGTTGCTGTAGGGCCGCCCAAGGGTATCCCCCTAAAAACATTCCGCAGCACGAGGCCCACTTATCCGTAGCTCCGAAGGAGCAGGATAAGCGGGCCTCAAGTGCGAGGACGTTTTTAAGGGGATACCCTTGGGCGGCCCGAAGGGATTAACCAGCGATGTCTACAGGTACTCGATTTGAGCGCCCTCGGTGTCGCACGTCAGAATGTGCGTGTCACACTTGGGGAACTGCTCGCGCAGCTTGACCTGCAGGAACTTCGCTACGATGGTATCGTCGGTTACGGCCATGAGGGTCGAGCCGGAGCCGCTGATCCAGATGGTCTTGGCGCCGCCGTTAAGACAGGTGTCGCGCACGGCGTTGTAGTCGGGAATCAGGCGACGGCGATAGGGCTCCTGAATACGGTCGTCATTGGCGGCGGCAATCAGGTCCAGATCGCCGGTCTCCAGACCGCGCGTCATGCCGGCGATGCGGCCCATCTGCCATACGGCGGTGGAAAGCGGAATCTCCTGCGGCACGACCTTGCGCGCCTCACTCGTGTGCACCTCGTAGGGTGGAATGACGGTAATAAAACGCAGGCGATCGCTCACCTCGTAGCGCAGGCACTGGGGGAGCGAATCGGTCGGCGTAAAGGAGCAGACGGCGCCGCCCAGGATAGCGGGGGCGACGTTATCGGGATGGCCCTCGACCTCGGTGGCAATGCGGACGAGCTCGGCGCGGTCGACGGTGTGGCCCGTCAGCGCGGCGGCGGCCATAATGCCGGCGACAACGCAGGTGGAGCTGGAACCCAGGCCACGAGCGACGGGAACGTCAGTCTGAATGTCGATGGCGACGGGGAAGGCCGGCTCGCCCCATGCGGCCAGCGCATCCACAAAGCTCACGTAGACTAGGTTGTTCTCGTTTTGGAATTCCTCGGGGCAGCCCGTGATGGTGAGCTTGTCGGCGCGCTCGAAGGTGAAGTGCGAGTAGAGGCTGACGGCCATGCCGAGGGTGTCGTAGCCGATGCCCAAGTTGGCGCTTGTTGCTGGGACGGTGATCTTGATCATGTGAGTCCTCCTGGCGTGCCTGGCTGTTTAGTTCGCTGCTCGGGCAGTCCTGCGCAAGACGGAAAGCACATTAAGTGCTTTCCTTTGCGTGCGGAACTCGCGACGAACTAAACAGCCAGGCACGCTGTGCGCGTTCGTCATCATCCCGGGGGTTATCTGATGAAAGAAGGTGCGCCGGCTTTCGCCGGCGCTTAATGTGGGTTTTAGTTGGTGGCCATCTTTTTGGCGGCGGACTCTACGTAGCTGGCCATCTCGTCGACGTTGCAGACGTCTTCGAAGCGGACGGGTTTGGATTCGAGTTCGGCGAGCTGGGTCGGGGCGACCGTGTTGGTTGCCTGCTCGAGCACGCGCATAGCCTCAAAGTCATCCTCGGGCACGTTGAGGCCCAGGGCGTCGCAGCAGGCGCGCGGGAACTTGTAGGGGCTGGCGGTCGAAAGCAGCACGCGGGCCTTGGCGCCCTCGGCGGGGGCGACCTGCTCAAAGACGTGATAGCCGCAAGCGGTATGCGGGTCGATCACGTAGCCGTTCGCATCCCAGCAGCTCTTGATGGCGGCGCGGACCTCGTCCTCGCTGGCCCAGCCGCAGCCAAACACGCTCTGGATCTTGGCCAGCAGGTCGGCGGGAACCTCGTAGCGACCCGTCTGGGCAAGCTGCTCCATAAGGCCGGCAACGAGCTCGCAGTCGCCGTCGGACAGGAAGTAGAGCATGCGCTCCAGGTTGGAGCTAATAAGGATGTCCATCGACGGCGAGATGGTCGTGAAGAACGGACGGTTGCGGTCGTAGACGCCGGTGGTCAGGAAGTCGGCCAGTACGTTGTTCTTGTCGCTCGCGACGATAAGCTTGGCGACGGGCAGACCCATGCGCTTGGCATAGTAGCCGGCCAGGATATCGCCAAAGTTACCGGTCGGTACGCAGAACTCCACGGCGTCGCCGGCCTCGATGGCGCCGGCGCGCAGCAGCTGCGCATAGGCGGCAAAGTAGTAGACGACCTGCGGCACCAGACGGCCGACGTTGATGGAGTTGGCGCTCGAGAGCACGGTGCCGGCGGCCTCCAGGCGCTCGGCAAGCTCCTTGTCGGCAAAGATACGCTTGACGGCGCTCTGGGCGTCGTCAAAGTTGCCGCGGATGCCGCAGACGGCGACGTTGGCGCCCTCCTGCGTGGACATCTGCAGGTTCTGGACGCGGCTGACCTTGCCCTCGGGATAAAAGACGGTGATGCCCGTGCCCGGAGCGTCGGCAAAACCAGCGAGTGCCGCCTTGCCGGTGTCGCCCGACGTGGCGGTGACGATCATGATGCGCTCGGCGCCGCCGTCCATGGCGGAGGTGCGGGCCATCAGGCGGGGGAGCATCTGCAGGGCGACGTCCTTAAAGGCGCTCGTGGGACCGCCAAAGAGCTCCATCACATAGGTCTGCGGGGCGTCGGCGCCCGGTGCGGCGTCGAGTTTGACGAGTGGCGTAACCTCTTCGCTCGCGAACGTGCCTCGGTATGCCTCATTCACACAGGCCGAAATTTCTTCGGCCGTGTAATCATTCAGTAACATTCCCAACACATCTTGAGCGATTTCAAAGTACGATTTATCTGCAAGCGAGCTGATATCGACCTGCTGGGTGCCGAGCTCGTCCGAGACAAACAAACCCCCGTCGGGAGCGATACCGGTACGGATGGCCACCTTACTTGAGCACGATAAAGTGCGTCCTCGTGTACTATGATAAGTTCCCATATAACACTGCTCCTCGGATGCCTTGGTCCCAATCGGTGAAACCATGGTATCAGAGCGCGCAAAGTAGGTTCGCAGAGGCTTTTTAGAAAGGTAACCTCAAGCCCATGATTAAGATTGCCAAGTTTGGCGGCTCGTCGGTCGCCGACGCCGAACACTTCAAGAAGATTAAGGCCATTGTCGACGCCGACCCTGCCCGCCGTTTTGTGGTGGTTTCTGCCTGCGGTCGCCGCTTTAAGGGCGACACCAAGGTGACCGATCTGCTCTACTTGGTCAACGCGCACGTCAAGTACCACGTGTCGTGCGAGGAGCTGCTCGAGGACATCGGCCAGCGCTACTTTGATATTGCTGACGAGCTAGGGCTCACCTATCCCATCCGCGAGGAGTTTGCGGCCTTTGCCGAGCGCGCCCGCTCGGGCGGCTACTCAACCGAGGAGCTCGTGAGCCGCGGCGAGTACTTTACCGCCCGCCTGATGGCCGAGTACCTGGGCCTGCCGTTCCTGGATGCCGCGACGGTCGTGGCGTTCCATCACGACGGTACGCTCAGCATGAACCGCACCTCCGAGCTGGTGCAGGAGTACGGCCAGCAAGGCGGCTTTGTCATGCCCGGTTTCTACGGTGCGACGCGTGAGGGCCAAATCAAGCTGCTCGACCGCGGCGGCGGCGATATTTCCGGTTCGATCCTGGCCAAGTGCCTGGGCGCCGACCTGTACGAGAACTGGACCGACGTTTCGGGCTTCTATTCTGCTGATCCTCGCATTGTGCCCGAGGCTCAGCCCATCGCCCGCGTTACCTACGAGGAGCTGCGCGAGCTTTCGTACATGGGCGCAAGCGTCCTGCACGAGGAGGCCGTGTTCCCCGTGCGCGAGGCTGGTATTCCGCTGGTCATCAAGAACACCAACGCGCCGCAGGACCCCGGCACCATCATTAGCGAGACGGCTGACGAGGGTGAGGCAGAGCCCATCATTACCGGCGTGACCGGCAAACGCGGTTTTGTCGCCATCAATGTGGCCCGCGACCGCACCAAGCCCCGTGTCGGCTTTATGCGCCGCGCGCTTTCGGTGTTCGAGCGCTATGACGTTTCCGTTGAGCACATGCCCACCGGCGTCGACCGCTTTGGTGCCGTGGTGCAGGAGCAGGACGTTCACGATTCGCTGTACTCGCTTGTGGGCGACATTCAGCAGGAGGTCGAGCCGCTCGAGATCGAGGTTGTCGAGGGCTTGGCGCTTATCGCTACCGTTGGCCGCAACCTGCGCGGTCGTGCTGGCATCTCTGGCCACCTGTTTGGCATGCTTGGCCAGGCGGGCGTGAGCGTGCGTATGATTTCGCAGAGCTGCGACGAGATCAACATCATTATTGGTGTCGAGGAGAAAGACTTCGACCTGGCGATTCAGACCATTTACCGTGCCTTCTCCGACGAAAACGGCATCGTGAAGGTCTCCGACCTGGAGGTTCCCGCACCGGTCGATCCCGCCCTGGCCTCGCTCCACAAGTAGCTGCTATCTCGCTAGATTTTTGAGTCATGTCTCAAAAATCTACAGCGGGGCGTTTCGTTTCGGTTTCGTTTCGACGGGGCGGGTTTCGTGCCCGCCCTGTTCTTGTATACACTGGCAACAATAATCGGCCTGCTCGGCGTGCGGGCAAAAGCCACAGCCTTTAAAGGGGGAAGCATGAAACAGTACACGGTTGCTATTTTGGGCGCGACGGGAGCCGTGGGCACCCAGATGCTCGAGTGCCTCAACGAGCAGGAGTTTCCGGTCGGCAAGCTCAAGCTGCTAGCGAGCGCGCGCTCTGCGGGCAAGACCGTCGAGTTCCGCGGCGAGCAGGTTGTGATTGAGGAGGCTTGCCCCGAGGCCTTTGAGGGCTGCGACATCGTGCTCGGCGCCGCCGGCGACGATATTGCGAAGGAGCTACTGCCCGAGGCCGTCAAGCGCGGCGCCGTCGTGGTCGACAACAGCCACGCCTTCCGCATGGATCCCGAGGTGCCGCTGGTCGTGCCCGAGATCAATGCCGACGACATCAAGTGGCATCACGGCCTTATCGCCAATCCCAACTGCGCGACCATCATCGGCTTGGTTCCCACCTGGCCGCTGCATCAGCTCGCCGGCGTGAAGCGCATGATCGTTTCGACGTACCAGGCGGCTTCGGGCGCTGGTGCTCCCGGTATGGCCGAGCTTGAGGCCCAGCTGGCCGCCCTAGGTCGTGGCGAGGAGATTCCCGAGCCGCGCGCTTTTGCCGCCCAGCTGGCGAGCAACCTGATTCCGCAGATTGGCGGCGTCAAGGAGGAGGGCTTTACTTCCGAAGAGATGAAGTTGCAAAACGAAGGCCGCAAGATCATGCACCTGCCCGAGCTGCGCGTGAACTGCACCTGCGTGCGCGTGCCGGTGCTGCGTTCGCATTCCGAGAGCATTACGCTCGAGTTTGAGCGCGACATTACGGTCGAGGAGGCTCGTGCCGCGCTGGCTGCCGCTCCGGGCGTGAAGCTGGTTGACGATATGAGTGCCGAGGATGCGCACGATCGCTTCCCCATGCCGATGGATACCTCCGACCAGGACCTGATCTGGGTCGGTCGCGTGCGTCGCGACATCTCGAACCCCGAGGCCGCGCGCGGCATCACCTTCTGGTGCTGCGGCGACCAAATCCGTAAGGGCGCGGCAACCAACGCCGTCCAGATCGCTAAGCTGCTCTGCGAGTAGCGGTGGACCTGTCCGGCGGGGGCCGGGTTTAGTTTTCAGAACGTCCTCGACCATGTGTGGCGCCTTGTCCTGCTCCTTCGGAGCCGCGGACAAGGCGCCACACTGGTCTGCGGAGTGTTCTGGAAACTAAGCCCGGCCCCTGCCTGCGGTGACTCGGCTGCGAGCGGCCTGCGATGGGGCCGTTGCTGGTTGGGGCCGCTGGGCTGATGAGGGGGCACGTGGTTGTTGCGGGCCCTAGTCCCGGCGGCGGCCTCGGCGCTTTGCGCCTGCCGCCTTGGGGGACTGCGGAGCGCGGCCGGCAGCTGCGGCGCCTTGGGCCTGCTGCCTGCGGGGACTTTGGGGTCGTGCGGCAGCTGCGGCGCTGTCGCGCCTGCCGCCTTGGGTGACTTTGGGGTCGATTGGGGTTGTCTGCACAATTCGCGGTATTATGTTGCGGAGTTTTGAAAGGAGCCGCTGGTGGTCACGACGACATTTGCCTCGCCTTTGGGCGAAATCTTGCTTGCCGCTGATGGCCGCGGTCTGACGGGGCTTTGGTTTGAGGGGCAGGAGCACTTTGGTTCCACGCTTCTCCGGGAAGACTCCGAACATGTTGAAGGCGCCGACGCGGTTTCCGGTACCGGCGGGATGTCTTCGGTGAGTCCGGCAAATGGCGCGGCTTCTTCGGTGCTAGAGCGTTCTTGGGCTTGGCTGAATGCTTATTTTGCGGGGCAGGAGCCTCGGTTTACACCGCCGTTGCATATGATTGGCACGGCGTTTCAGCGCGAGGTTTGGTTTGAGCTGCTTTCTATCCCGCGTGGCGAGGTTGCTACGTATGGCGAGATCGCTCAGCGTGTTGCGGCTCGACAT
Source organism: uncultured Collinsella sp. (assembly GCA_934630375.1). Lineage (GTDB taxonomy): Bacteria > Actinomycetota > Coriobacteriia > Coriobacteriales > Coriobacteriaceae > Collinsella. The sequence goes on along the minus strand of CAKTVQ010000010.1, from coordinate 8,844 downwards.
CGTGTGCCGGGAAATGAAGCGCCCGTTGTGTCTCCTCGTGCGGTGGGGGCTGCGGTCGCGCGTAATCCCATTTCGATTATCGTGCCGTGCCATCGCGTAGTGGCGGCCGACGGCTCGCTTAAGGGATATGCTGGCGGCCTTGACCGCAAGGAGTGGTTGCTTCGGCTTGAGGGCGCGTACGAGGAATAACGTTCGAGCACTTTGCATAACTAGGACGCCGCGAAAGGACGAGCCTCCGTCCTTCCACGGCCGGTATGCGTCCGGGCGCTCGGCATCTGCGCCTTAAGTTTGGCTAAGCCACATCCTGCGTATTTGAAAACGCGCAGGTTGAGCCGCTAAGGCTGCGCTAAGGCAGCTGACGGTGCGCTATTATCGGCAGTATCGAAACCTACATAGCCATGCGCCAAAGGAGCAACTATGAAGCTGATGCTTGCCGAGGACGAACCTGGCCTCTCCCGCGCTCTCACCGCGATTCTTCAACATAGCGACTACGAGGTCGACGCCGCGCTCGATGGTCTGACGGCGCTCGAGTATCTGCTCGCCAACGACTATGACGCCGCAATTCTGGACATCATGATGCCTGGCATGGACGGCATCGAGGTGCTCAAGCGCACGCGTGAGGCCGGCAAACGCCTGCCCATCATCATGCTTACGGCAAAAAGCGAGGTGTCCGATAAGGTCGAGGGCTTGGACGCCGGCGCCAACGATTACCTGACCAAGCCTTTTGCCGCTAAGGAGCTGCTCGCTCGCATTCGAGCCATGACGCGTGCCGCGACGGCAATTGATGCCACGACGCTCAGCGTGGGCAATGTGCGTCTCGATACGGCATCGTGCACGCTTGCGGGTCCCTTGGGCGAGGAGCATCTGGCCAATCGCGAGTTTCAGCTTATGGAACTCTTTATGCGCAACGCCGGCACGCGCATGCCCACCGAGCGCCTGATGCTCGAGGTTTGGGGCGAGGACGCGCCCGAAGGTGCCAATGTGGTGTGGGTCTATATCTCGTACCTGCGCAAAAAGCTGTCGACGCTTGGCGCCGACGTGGCCATCCGCGCGTCGCGCAACCAGGGATATTCGCTCGAGGTTGTCGAGGAAGGCGAGTAGGCGTGAGCGTGCACGCGTGGTACAAGCGCATGACGGAGCGGCTTCGTGCCGCCTCGAGTAGCGCGGGGCGGGCAAATGCTGCCGACGCTTTGGGCCGCCGTCTGCGTCGCAAGTTCATCCTCGTTGCCATGGGTGCTGTGACCGTGGTGCTTACGCTCATTATCGCCGGCATCAACGTCGTTAACTACTCGCATGTCTGCAAGATGGCCGATGCTCGCCTGGACTATATCTTGGCGGGCAAGGGCGGCATCGATTGGACAGAAGCGCTGGGTGACGATTCCGCCGGGGATATGGATGACGGTTTTGATGTGCCGGCTAAGTCCTTTAAGCGCTTTGAGGGAACGACTGCCGAGTCTCCATTTGATACGCGTTATTTTAAGGTCACGTTATTCGATGGGCAGTCGGTTAGCATCGATACAACGTGTATTGCGGCGATTGGTCCCAAACGCGCGCTGCACATTGCCAAAAAACTATACTCCAAGGGCTCTACTTTGGGATTTGTCTCTAACTACCGCTATTGTGCCTTTATGCAGAACGGCGAGACCACCTATGTGTTCGTGGACTGTTCGCGCGAGCTTGCAAGCTTCCATTCGTTTTTGAGCGCGAGCGTGGCAATCAGCTGCATTGGCTGGCTGGCGGTGCTGGCAATTGTGGCGGGCGCCTCGGGCGCGGTAATTCGACCGATGGTCGAGAGCTACAGCAAGCAAAAGCGGTTCATTACCGATGCAAGCCATGAGATCAAGACGCCGCTGGCTGTGATTGATGCCGCGAACGAGGTACAAGAGATTGAGAGCGGCGAGAGCGAGTGGACGCAGAGCATCCACGAGCAGGTCGCGCGGCTGACGGCGCTGACGGAGCGTCTGGTATTTTTGGCTCGCATGGACGAGGGCTCGGCGGGCTTTACCATGGCGTCGATCGATCTTGCTGAGGCAGTTGACAAGGCAGCCGCGCCGTTTAAGTCGGTGGCGGTTTCGCGTGGCAAGCATCTGTCGATATCGATTGCGGACGGCGTGCGGGTCCATGCCGATGCCGCGGCGGTGACGCAGGTGGTTGAGTTGCTGTTGGACAACGCCGCACGCTATGCGAGCGAGGGCAGCGTGATCGAGCTGAGCCTGCGCGCCGTCTCGCACGGCAAGGGTAAGGGCGCCGCCGAGCTTATCGTATCGAACGCCGTGGACGAGCTGCCCGAAGGCGACCTGGACCGATTGTTCGACCGCTTCTATCGTGCGGACGTGTCGCGCAGCTCCAAGACAGGCGGCTCGGGCGTGGGCCTATCCGTCGTGCGCGCCATCGCCGAGGCCCATGGCGGCTCCGCTACCGTATCTGGCTACGACCATCAGATCACCTTCACCGTCCGCCTCTAAAACCTGCCAAAAAGGGACAGGTTTATTTTGGCAGGTTTTATCTGGGGAAACGTCGATGGAGGAGGCTGTGGGCGGAAACCGTGTCCCGGTTTGACGCCTCGGAATGGGATGAACTTTCCCCTTGGAGGGCCTAGCGGAAACCGTGTCCCGGAATACAGCCTCAGAGTGGCATGCCGTTTCCGGTTGAGACCACCTGCTTGGACATCTTTCTACGCTCGCTTTTGCAGAGCGTAGATCGATTTGTCCATGTTGAACAGATAAGCCACAACGCAGACGATGAAGAACATCGGCAGATTACCGAAACCGAAGACCTCGCAGCCAATGAGGATCGGCGCGAGTAGCGTGTTGGTGGCGCTGCCAAAGACGGCGGCGTATCCCAGCGCGGCGCAGAGCTCGACGGGCATGCCGAGAATCCCGGCGAGCACGACACCCAGGCTGGCGCCGATGGAGAACAGCGGCGTTACCTCGCCACCCTGATATCCTGCGGCAAGCGTGGCAATGGTGAGTGTGAATTTGAGCGCCCAGTCCCAAGGCATGATGGCGACCTTGCCGTCACCGTTGAGTGCCGCCGATATCAGGTTGGTGCCAAGTCCGCAGTATCGCCCTTGCCACAGCGCGAACAAAATCGCCGACAGCACAAGGCCCATAACGGCAATGCGCGTATAAGGGTTGGGGAACAGCCGCGCCGCAAGGGTCTTGGCGTGGGCAAGGCACCAGGCAAAAGCGCCACCTACCATACCAAACGCGATACCCAACAACGCCAGCCATCCAAGACCGGGGAGGTCGAGCGCATACGAGGCGGTAACGGCGACCTCGAACTTCTCGAGCCCCAGGGCGCCGGAGGTCATGCTTGCGGCAAGTGAAGCCGTAAGCGCGGGAAACAGCGCGCGGTATTCCATGCGTCCGGCGACCAGCACCTCGACGGCAAAGACCGTAGCAGCGAGCGGTGTTCGAAAGAGTCCGGCAAAGCCAGCGGCCATACCAATGAGCAAAAACGTGTTGCCGGGGTCGCGGAAAGGCAGGCGTCGGCCAATCCAATGCGAGACGGTTGCACCGATCTGCACGGCCACGCCCTCGCGTCCCGCACTGCCGCCAAAGAGATGCGTGGCCCACGTGCTCAGCATAATGAGCGGCACCAAACGTGGGGAGATGGCGTCCTCGCGTCCGTGGCCTACGTCGAACACCAGACTCATGCCGCGGTCGGTGCCCTTGCCCCAGGTGCGGTAGGCAAACACGATGGCAAGGCCCGCAAGAGCGAGAAAGGGGAGCAGCAACGCGACGTGCACGTCCCGGAAGGCGCCGATTGCCAGGAGCACACGACCAAAAAGGGCACAGATGGCGCCAACGATGATGCCGATAGGGATTCCGACGGCACCCATAAGCACGAGGCCGCTATAGGTGTTGACCAGGCGTTTAATCCTGCTCGATACGTTGCTTTCTGACATTTTGCTTTCCGACACTTGCTCTCTTGATAGAAAAAGAGCTGGAGTTGCGCATCGTTGAGAGGCTTTCCAGCTTTAGCAAAACAAACTTATAAGATGCGATGGGCCGCGTCAAGATAATTACCGGACGGCCTAGGAGGCGGCTGGTTGGCTGGCTTAAAACCCAGCGCGTGAAATGACGCCCCACGCTATTCAGCGCGCTTGATAGGATGACGAACCACGGTCTTAAGTTTCTCCGGTGCGCATTTGCGTGGATCGGAGAGATAGATTTCGTGATGTAAACGGGTGTCTGAGAAGTCGGGAACATAGCCCAGCTCGGTCGTGTATTCATGCATAGCGTCTACGGTCGCCGGTTCGTTGTCGTAGGGCCCGGTGTGCATACATTGAACGCAGAGACCCTCGTCAACTTTAAGCAGTTCGACGGCGGAAAAGTCCAGTTTCTTTTTGGTCGTGGCTTCCGCGACTGCCCAGTCAAAGTCATCTCGGGTGACGAAATCGGGCAGGCGGATGCACGAGATAAAGTTGAAATTGTCCTTGTGTACATAATCGATGTCGCCGCTTGGGGACTCTTGCCACCAGAAACCCTCGAGCGGCGGTACCACAAAGTCGAAATAGCCCTCGATACTCCTTGAGCCTTTCTTCGACATCTTAACGGTATAGGCGATGCCGTAAAGTAGCGGCAAGGCGTTTTGATACTCGCCGCCTTCGGTATTTGGGTCACCCTTTCCGCGAACGGCAACGTAGCTCATAGGCGGGACAGTTACGATACTCGGCTTGCTTGCAGGTTTGTAGAGCTCCTTGCATTCCTTCTTAAAGTCGAACGCCATGTTGGCCGCCTTTCTGCGTATTGGCCTGCTTAGATAGTTGAATCATATCATAGAAACGAACAGCTGTTCGAATGATTTGGCTGACAGATTGAGATGCGTGCGTTGTGCTCGGCGGTCGGCCTGACTCCGTCGATGATTTCTCGGCCTCCCCGGCGCCTCATCTATAGCTGCCGTTTCCCCATATAAAACCTGCCAAAATAAACCTGTCCCTTTTTGGTAGGTGGGAAATGGGTAATACTAAAGAGTTATCCGACCAGATGGGAATTAATCGATGGCCTATATCGAATTCAAAGACGTCATCAAAGCATACGGCGAGGGCGACGCCCGCATCCACGCACTCGACGGCGCGAGCTTTACGGTCGAGCGCGGTGAGCTCGCCATCATTTTGGGTGCTTCGGGTGCCGGCAAGACTACGGCCCTCAACATTCTGGGCGGCATGGATACGGCAACCTCCGGCACCGTGACGGTGGACGGGCGCGACGTGAGTTCCGCCAACGAGGCGCAGCTCGTGGAGTACCGTCGCGCCGACGTCGGCTTTGTCTTCCAGTTCTACAATCTGGTTCCTAACCTGACGGCGCTTGAGAACGTCGAACTCGCTGCGCAGATCTGCCCCGATTCGCTCGATGCCGAGCAAACGCTTCGTCAGGTTGGCCTGGGCGAGCGCCTGGGCAACTTTCCGGCGCAGCTTTCGGGCGGCGAGCAGCAGCGCGTATCCATCGCCCGCGCGCTGGCCAAGAACCCCAAGCTGCTTTTGTGCGACGAGCCTACGGGTGCACTCGACTACAAAACCGGCAAGCAGATCTTGCAGCTGCTACAGGACACTTGCCGCAAGCAGGGCATTACGGTCATTATCATCACCCACAACTCTGCGCTGGCGCCCATGGCCGATCGCCTGATTCGCTTTAAGAGCGGTCGCGTAGAGAGCGAGACAGTCCAGCAAAATCCCGTGCCGATCGAGACGATCGAGTGGTAGCGCCCATGGACCAAGACCGCCAAAACAGCCAACGCCGCGATGCGCAGAACACGGAGCGCGAGCAGGATTTTACGACCTACCGCACCGCCCAAAGCTCAAACGATATGGTGCCGACGGTTTTTCGCCGTGGCGTCTACCGCACAATCCGAGGCAGTCTTAAGCGCTTCTTATCCATCGTGGTCATCACCGCGCTCGGTGTGAGCGTGATGTGCGGCCTCAAAGCGGGGTGCGAGGACTTGTGCGATTCGGTTGACGCTTACTTTGACCAGCAGAATGTTTATGACATCAACGTGCAGTCGACCTATGGTCTGACCGATGACGATCTTGCTGCGATCCAAGAAGTCGATGGCGTCGAGACGGCCGAGGGCATCTATACCGAGACCGCCTATACCGCCGTGGGTACGACGCGCGAGCGTGTCGTCGTACAGAGCCTCTCCAAAGAGAATATTGACCAACCGGTGCTAGTACGCGGCGAGTTGCCCGAGACTTCGGGCGAAGTGGCAGTGACCTCACGTTTTTTGAAGGCTTCGGGCAAGAAAATCGGCGATACGGTGAGCTTTGCCGCCAACGATGCGAGCTCGTCGAACCAAAGCGCCAAGGACCAGTTTGCCGATGGGGACTACACCATCACGGCCGAGGTTCTCGATCCCACTGATGTGAGCTCCGACTCGACCGTCAACGCCTTTCGCGCTGCTTCGACTGCGGACTACAAGTTCTACGTGAGCGAGGATGCCGCGACATCTTCTTCCTACTCCGCTGTCCATGTGGTCGTCGAGGGAGCCAAGAGCCTCAACTCCTATTCGGATGCCTACTCGGCAAAGATCAATGAGGTCAAGGGCAATATCGAGAAGATCCGCGAGGAGCGTGAGAAGGCGCGCGCTCAGGAGCTGACGGTCGACACACCGGCGAGCTTGGACGCGGCTGAGCGTCAGGCGAATATGGTCTTTGGGATCGAGCAGGACAACATCAATCGCATGGCCGAGGGCAGCGACGAGCGTGCGCAGGCGCAAGCCGACCTGGACCAGCGCCGTGCCGCCGCCGACCAGCAGTTTGCCGATGCCCGCGCCGAGCTCTCTGACCTGGGCGAATGCACCTGGTACATCCAGGACCGCGATAACATCGCAAGCTACTCGAGCGTGGAGAGCGATAGCTCGTCAATTGAGGCCATTGCCACGGTGTTCCCGTTCATCTTCTTTATCGTCGCCGTGCTCATCAGCCTCACCACCGCCACGCGCATGGTCGAGGAGGAGCGCACGCTCATTGGCCTGTACAAGGCGCTCGGCTATTCGCGCGGGCGTATCCTGTCCAAATACGTGGACTACGCGCTGTGGGCGTGTCTGATCGGTGGCGTGCTCGGCAATATCATTGGATTTGTGGGTCTGCCGCTGTTCCTGTTTACGGTGTTCGACGACATGTACTCGCTGCCCCAGATGTTGCTTTCGTACGACATCGTGTCATCACTCGTGTCGGTAGCGCTGTTTGCCGTGGGCGTGGTGGGAGCCACGATTATCGCCTGCCGCCACGAGATGGCCGAGACCCCGGCCTCGCTCATGCGCCCCAAGGCCCCGCGCGCCGGCTCGCGCATTTTCCTCGAGCGCATCGGCTTTATTTGGCGCCGCATGGGCTTTTTGAACAAGGTGGCCGCGCGCAATTTGTTCCGGTACAAAAAACGTGCCTTTATGACTATCTTCGGTATTGCGGGCTGTACGGCGCTCGTGATCTGCGGTATGGGTATTCGCGACACGTCGGTGGCGCTGTCGCCCAAGCAGTACGGGCACATTACGCGCTATGACCTGCTGGCGGTCGCCAACCCCGATGACTTTACGCAGACGTGCGCGGCGTTGGATGAGCGCAGCGCGGCCAATGATTCCAACGTGACCGTGACTTCGACGCTGCCGATTATGACCGACAACGTCACCTTTACATTTGGCGGTAAGAGCGAGACCGTGCAGCTCATCGTGATTCCCGACGACCGCACGGGTGACTTGGGCGATTACGTGCGCCTGGAGGATGAGTCCAAAGAACCGCTCACCCTGCGTGACGGGGATGTGTATTTGAGCAAGAGCTCTCAGCTGGTGCTGGGGATCAAGCCGGGTGACACGGCTCACGTCCAGGATTCGTCGCTCAATGTTGCCAAGGTCAAAGTCAGCGACATTTCGCTTAACTATCTGGGCAACACGCTTTACATGACGCAGGGCACCTATGAGCGCGCGTTCGGTCGAAGTGCGCGCCTCAACGGCATCCTTGCGCTGCTTAAGGGTTCGTCGGCCGATCAGATTGCGTTTAGCAAGAATCTTAAGAGTGACGGTTGGCTTACGATTTCGAGTACGGCCGAGCATTGGGAGAATTATGAGGCCAACTTCACCATCATCAACTCGGTCGTGGTGCTTGTGACCTTTATGGCGGCGTGCCTGTCGTTTGTGGTGGTGTTTACGCTGTCTAATACGAATATTTCGGAGCGCGAACGCGAGCTGGCGACCATCAAGGTGCTGGGCTTCCGCCGTGGCGAGGTGCACCACTACGTCAACAAGGAGACGTTGATCCTCACGGCGATCGGCGCTGCGCTGGGCGTGCCGCTGGGCGGCTTGCTGGCCGAGAGTTTTACGTACATTTTGCAGATGCCGTCGCTGTATTTTGATGTTGAAGTCGAGCCGCTGAGCTACGTGCTATCCGTGCTTCTGGCCTTTGGCTTTACGTTTATCGTCAACCTCGCCACCAACCGTACCCTCAACAAGATCGACATGGTCGGCGCCCTCAAGAGCGCCGAGTAACCTGCCAAAAAGGGACAGGTTTATTTTGGCAGGTTTTATCTGGGCAAACGCCGGGCAACCATTAGGTGGCCCGGCGTTTGCCCCGTCAAACGGGCTTTCCATTTGCCTTTCATTCTATTTGGTTTTCGCTCACAGGCGTGGATGAGAGGCTCTCTTTAGCCTTCGAGATTGGGCTTGTATGGGTCGTATGCCACAAAATGGGCCTATCTACTACGTTTGCTGCCACACCCTCGACCATGACAAAGATTATGAAATTAAAACCGCAGGTAGAGGGCTTACCAATTTTCGGAAAAGGCGGGTATGGTCGGCCATCTCGAGTTAAACGTAGTAAATAGGCCCTTTTCTTGGCGCGCGGTCAGCTCAATG
>CAKTVQ010000009.1 GCA_934630375.1 uncultured Collinsella sp. | reverse complement strand
GCCGGCTCAAGGCCCGAGCCGCCGTAGATGTCGCAGCTGATGTTGTAGTTGTTGAGGGTCGCGGCCTGGCGGGAGTGGTTGGACTCGACGTACTCGCTAATGGACTTGTCGTAGCCCTCGTTCTCCTTGAGCTTGCGGTAGCTCTCCATGATGGGCGAGCCGTAGCAGTCGGTGCCCGAGGTGAAGATTACGTTCTCGCGGCCCAGGCGGTCGCGCAGGAAGCGGGCGAAGAAGTCGGCGGGGACAAAGACGCCACCAACGTGGCCGAAGTGCAGGCCTTTGTTGCCGTAGGGCTCGCCGGCGGTAACGATGGCGCGGCGCGGCCAGCTGGGACGGTCGTTCATGGAGTATTTGGATGCCATGGGACTCCTTCGCGTATAGGTGAGGGCGCGGCCGGGCGCGGGGCTCGGCGGCGCGGTGGTCAATTCGTGCATATCGTTCGACATTATCGCACATACGGGCGGGTGCGTGGCAGGGGCGCTATCCTAAGATGCTATGAATGAGATTTCCAACATACATGCGTTTGAGGACGAGGATTTTCTGCACGCTTGCTTCGTGTGGGGGATGATCGTGCTTGCGGTGTTCGCCGCTTGCCTGGTGCCGGTGTTTATGCTGCTGGGCGGGCCTGCGGACTTGGATGCTGCTGACGCGGACGGCTGGACGGCGGTCGTGGGCTGGATAGTCGGCTTGACTGCGGTTTCGGCAGCGTCGTTTGCCGTGCACGAGCTGGTGCATGCGGTGCTCTTTAAGTTGTTTGCGCCTGCCGGTGCGCACGTGACCTTTGGGGCGAACCGCGAGACGTGCATGATCTATGCCTGCGCTGAGGGCATTGTGTATTCGCGCCTGCGGTATGTGGCGATTTGTCTGGCGCCGACGGTTGTTTTGACGGTGGCGTTTGCCCTGGGCTTTGCGTTTTCGGGCTATCCGCTGCTGTGTTACCTGGCGGCCGGTCTGCACTTGTCGGGCTGTGTGGGCGACTGGTATTACGTGCGGACGATTCTGCGCGACCGCCGTATCGTCGCCTGCGAGGACACATCGTTTGGCGTTCGCTTTTTTGGAAAGTAGCCTTTTGGGATGATTTTTCTGGGACGGGGATTAATAAATCATTGTGGGAGAGGAGATGTCGATGAAGCCGTTGCTGCTGCATGCTTGTTGCGCGCCGTGCTCGCTGGAGCCGGTTCGCTTGCTGCGCGAGGAGGGGTTTGAGCCCACGATTTGCTGGACCAACCCCAATATTCAGCCGCGCGGTGAATGGCAGCGTCGCCTGGACGAGCTGCGCTGGTGGTGCGCTGACGGCGACATTGAGCTCATCGAGGCGGGCGAGGATCGCGAGCGTTGGGAGGCCGGTGTGGCCCCGCTGGGCGCCGATCGTCCCCGTCGCTGTTGCGCGTGCTATGCCTTGCGCTTGGCCGAGGCGTGCCGGGTTGCCGAGGAGCGTGGATTTGAGTACGTGGGCACGACGCTCGCCGTCTCGCCGTATCAGCTGTTCGACACCTGCAATGACGTGCTTGAGCGCCTGGCAGCCGCCCGTGGGCTCACCCCGGTGATTCGCGATTTTCGCCCGTACTATCCCGAGGCCACGCGCCGTTCGCGCGAGTTGGGCATGTATCGACAGAACTACTGCGGCTGTCGCTTCTCTGCTGTTGAGGCGGCCATGGACCGAGCCCGCATCCGCGACGAGCGCAAAGCGTCCAAAAAGTAGTTCTTTTGAGCTGACAGCCTGCTAGGATGTAGAGCGGACTTTACCTATATAAGGAGAATCTGACGTGTCAATGCGTACCGATGATTTTGATTACAACCTGCCCGAAGAGCTCATCGCTCAGGCTCCCGCCGAGCCGCGCGATTCCTGCCGCCTGCTGGTGGTGGACCGTAGGGGTTCCGAGACGGGGACGCCGCTGGAGCACGGCGGCACCGTCGAGCACCGCGTCTTCCGTGACGTTATCGACTATATCGAGCCGGGCGACGTGCTCGTCATCAACCAGACGCGCGTGATGCCGGCCCGCCTGATCGGCCGCAAGGCCGGCTCGGGCGGCGTGGTCGAGACGCTGCTGCTCAAGCGCCGTGAGGATGTGGATCCGCTCGGCCATGTGTGGGAGTGCCTGGTCAAGCCGGGCAAGCGCCTGAAGCCCGGTGCTCAGATTGAGTATCGCGCCGGTGGCGCCCATGCGCCCGAGGGGGCTCCCGTGGTGCTGACGGCCGAGGTCATCGACTTTGTCACCGATAGCCGCGGTGGCCGTCTGGTGCGCTTTGAGCCGGCCGGTTGCAATGCCGCCGGCGACCCGCGCACGCTCGACGAGGCCATCCATGCTGCCGGCCACGTGCCGCTGCCGCCCTACATTACCGATTACGAGGGCGACCCCGAGAAGTACCAGACCGTCTACGCCATGAAGGAAGAGCACTCGGCTGCCGCTCCCACGGCGGGTCTGCACTTTACGCCCGAGCTTATGGCTGCCATCGAGGCCAAGGGTGCCAAGTTTGCCGCCGTCGAACTCGAGGTGGGCATCGATACCTTCCGTCTGGTGGAGGAGGACGATCCCACGCAGCATGTGATGCACACCGAGCGCTACCACGTGTCGCAGGAGGTTGTCGACGCCGTGCATAAGGCGAAGGCCGAGGGGCACCGCGTGATCGCCGTCGGCACTACCGCAGTACGCTCGCTCGAGAGCGCGTTTGACGCCGATGCTCCGGTGTCCGATCCGGCTGTGACGGCGCGCTATTTTGAGGGCCGCGAGGACGGGGCCGATACGCTCGGCCGCGGTGACATCGTGGTGCGCGAGAACGCGACGACGCAGCTCTACCTCATGCCCGGCTCGACCTATCACGTGGTCGACGCGCTGATCACGAACTTCCACGTGCCGCGCTCCACGCTCATGATGCTTGTGAGCGCACTTGCCACCCGCGACCAGATCATGGATGCCTACGCCGCCGCCATCGAGGAGCGCTACCGCTTCTTCAGCTTTGGTGACGCGATGCTCATTCAGTAGGTTACGGCGTTTTCCAAACGCCGTAACCGGTCGACGCTGCAAACGCCCCTAAGCGGCAATCTGACGTTCAATCGTCGGGCATGACCAGAAGGTCAATGCCCTCCTCTTTCACGTCACCTTGCTCGCTTAGGGGCGTTTTCGCTGACTTCGCCAAAGCATCGGCAGGTACTCATTGGGGACGTACTTAAATGAGTGTCTGCAGAATGAGAGTGGATAATCTCCCGTTTTTGGCCTGCTTGGGGGCTCAAAGTGGGAGATTATCCACTCTCGTCATTGGACTAGTCTTTGGGGACGTTCTTGTTTGACTAGTCGTTTAAGAACGTCCCCAACGACTACTTGCTTGCGAACAGCCAGATTGCGATGATCACCAGGATTGCGGCGACGATGCAGACGATGGCGCCGGTGAATTTGATGCGTGAGTCGCGGGTACGCTCGCGCACCGCGTCCTCGGTGGCCTCGAGCTGGTCGACTTCTTGCTCGGTCTCGGCGTGTTCGGCTTTGTCTCGGGCCAAGGACCCTGCAAGCGACTCGGTGATCTCTGGGTGGTCGTGCACCTCGGCCGCCTGTTCGATGATCGACTGCGCATGTGCGGCATCTGCTTGGGCGTTGGCGATGGTCTGCTCCTGCTCGCGGCGTGCCTTGTCCTCCGCGGCGATCTTCTCGCGCAGTTCGCGCTGACGAGTCGCGGCGGCGGTCTTCGCCGTCTGCAGCTCGTCGCGCGCGGTATCGGCTTCGGTCGTCACGGCTTGGTGCGCGCGTTTTGCGTCGGCGATAGGGGCTTGAGCCTGCTCGACGGCCTGCTCGGCTGCGGCAAGCGAGTGCTCAAGGTCGGCGGTGATGCGCGGGACATCTTCTTCGGCTTTACGCAGGGCATCTGCCGTGTCGGAAATCTGCATCGAGAGCTCGCTGGTGCGCACCGTATAGTTGGCGGGATTTGCCGAGGGATTGCGTTGCAGCTCGGCATACTCATGACGCAGCGTCTCGAGCTGGGCGCGCGTGGCGTCGACGGTTTGTTGTGCGGCGGCAATGCCGGCGTCTCGCTCTGCCTTCACCTTGTCGCGGATGCGCTTGGAATCCTCAAGACGTCGAACGAGGCGGTTGCCGGTCTCGCGTGAGCTCGCCTCGCGGGCCTCCACGGCGTCGAGCGTGGCCTTCAGGCGGAGCTCAGCCGCGTCATCCTCTGTCTTCATTTGTTCGAGCTGACCCTTGAGCTCTGTCGCTTTGGCGGCGTGGGCATCACGGTCAATCTCGGCGGCCGCTGCAATCTTTTGGGCCGTGGCAATCGCCTGGCGCTGGTCGGCGACGATCTGGTCGTAGCGGCCTGCGATATCCTGGCGCGTCTCGAGTTCCTCGGTCTGGTCGGCAATGCGCTGCTCAAGTTCGGCCAGGTGGGCACGGGCATCGGCAAGTGCCTTTTTCGCGGCGTTCATCTCGCGCATGGCCGAGGCGCCCTGGGCGATAAAGGTGCCCACGGCGTTCGCGGTGTTCGAGACGGCGGTCCCCAGATCGCGGCTCGCGGCGGGGGAGTGCGGGGCGGTCGGGCGAGCGGTGTCGGCAGCGTCCGCATCGGTAGCCTGCGACGCGGCGATATTGCCGGTGCCGCCCTCGACCACAGAAAAGCCTGCTGCGTGCGGGTCGACCGCATCGGCGCCAATCGTGGGATGCTCGAGCTGCAGAAACGAGGGCATGGCGCTGCCCTGGTCGGCAACCGGAGTCTCGCCGGGTACGAAGGTCGAGGCTGCCTCGGCGGCCTCCTCTTCCTCGGCGTCAACGTCAGCGTCGGCCACGGCGTCTTTCATCGCTTTGACGGCATCCATCATGGAGTCCATGACGGCGTCGAGCTCTTCTTCCGAAGAAACCTCGATAGGGCCCGCAGCTTGCGGAGCAGCATCCTGTACGGGGTGGTCGTCCTGAGCGGGCGCATCGTCGTTTTGCTCGCCGGCATCTTCGGCGCCGGGGGTTTCCGCCGTAGCGCTTTCGTCCAAGATGGGGTCGTCGAGGTCAATATCATCGCAGGTCACAGCGTCGGCATCTGCAGTGACGTCTGCGGAATCATCAATATGCTGTTGAGTCTGGGGGTCCAGCTCGTCTGTCATAGGCATGTGCTCCTCATCGTTGTTTGTCACCCTATGATAAAGTCTCGCGCCGACATCCCGCGCGCTGCAGCAAAGTTTCAAAACGTGTTCGATGGCTCGCGTCGATAGCAAAAACTCGGCCACTTTATCCAGTTTGTACTTGACATTCCCTTCGCCGAAAGACGTTATGCCGTTCGCCTGCCGAGGCCTTTTCTTTTCACTTGAACCCGTTAAAGTTGCATTTCAGCTTTTGTCGCGTTTATTTGGATGCGCGCAGTCGGCGGGTGCGCCCGTCGCGATTTGAAAGGACTTTATATGGGACTTTTCACTGGTAAGACCGTGATCGTCACCGGCGGCGGCAAGGCCACGCTCAAGGACGGCTCCGCTGGCTCCATCGGCTACGGTATCGATATCGCTTTTGCCAAGGAGGGCGCAAACCTCGTCATTACCGGCCGCAACGTTGCCAAGCTCGAGGCTGCCAAGGAATCCCTCGAGGCCGAGTACGGCGTCAAGGTTCTGCCTGTTCAGGCCGATGTCTCGGCTGGTCAGGACAACGAGGCCGTCGTCCAGAACGTCATCGACAAGGCCATTGAGGAGTTCGGCCGCATCGACGCCGTCGTCAACAATGCTCAGGCCAGCGCCTCGGGCGTGACCATCGCCGACCACACCATGGATCAGTTTAACCTGGCCATTTATTCCGGTCTGTATGCCACCTATCTGTACATGCAGAAGGCCTATCCGCACCTGAAGGAGACCAAGGGCTCCGTGGTCAACTTTGCTTCGGGCGCCGGCCTGTTTGGCAACTATGGCCAGTGCAGCTATGCTGCCGCCAAGGAGGGCATCCGCGGCCTGACCCGCGTTGCCGCCAACGAGTGGGGCAAGGACGGCATCAACGTCAACATCGTTTGCCCGCTTGCTTGGACCGCTGCGCTCGAGAACTTCCAGGATGCCTATCCCGAGGCGTTCAAGGCCAACGTCCACATGCCGCCGGCTGGCCACTACGGCGACGTCGAGAAGGAAATCGGCCGCGTTGTCGTTCAGCTCTGCGGTCCTGACTTTAAGTATATGAACGGCGAGACCGTCACCCTCGAGGGTGGCATGGGCCAGCGGCCCTAAGGGTTACGCGGTTCTACGAACCGCGTAACCAGTTGACGCTGCAAACCCGCCAGAGCGGCAATCTGCCTTTCAACTTCGGCGGCATGATCAAAAGATCAATGCCGCCTCGTTTCAAGGCACCTTGCTCGCTCTGGCGGGTTTTCGCTGTCGGTGCCAAAACATCGGCGTTTCCGTGGTTGGGCTAGTCATTGGGGACGTTCTTGTTTGACTAGTCGTTTAAGAACGTCCCCAATGACTACTCACAAAATGAGCGTGGATAATCTCCCGTTTTTGGTCTGTGTTTTGGGCAAAAGTGGGAGATTATCCACGCTCATTCGGTAAGCGTCCAAAAATCCACGCTCATTTGCCGTGTCCCTGCCGCGCCACCTCTTGCGCCAGTTTCTGTCGAGTCGGTGCTTCTTGCGGGTTGCCCGTATAATGGTTTGCGTATGAACCGCAACCAAGGAGTTCCAGTTTATGGACCAGAACCTTTTTAAATTCGACCTGATCGCCGAGGACCCGACGACGCACGCGCGTGCCGGCGTACTGCACACCCCGCACGGCGACATCGAGACGCCGATTTTTATGCCCGTGGGCACCAAGGCAAACGTCAAGGGCATTCCTACCGAGACTGTCAAGAAGCTCGGCGCCCAGATCGTGCTCGCCAATACCTATCACCTGTCCATGCGTCCCGGCGAGGACACCATCGCCGAGCTGGGCGGCCTGCACAAGTTCATGAACTGGCACGGCCCCATCCTCACCGACTCGGGCGGTTTCCAGGTCTTCAGCCACAACGATGCCGTCAAGCTCACCGATGAGGGCGTGCGCTTTATCGTCAACGATTACGACGGCCGCCACGTGTTTTGGACGCCCGAGGACAACATGGAAATCGCCATGAAACTCGGCTCCGATATCTGCATGCAGCTCGACCAGTGCCCGGGCTATCCCGCCACGCGCGCCTACGTTGAGCGCGCCGTTGAGCTGTCGAGCATGTGGGCCGAGCGCTGCTATAAGGCGCATACCCGCGATGACCAGGCGCTCTTTGGCATCGTTCAGGGCGGCATGCACCTGGATCTGCGCCTGCGTTCGCTGCGCCATCTGGAGGAGTGCGGCGACTTCCCGGGCTATGGTATCGGTGGCTATTCGGTGGGCGAGGATCACGAGACCATGTTCGAGACCCTGGCGCCGCTCGTGAGCGAGTACATGCCCAAGCATAAGCCGCGCTACCTGATGGGTGTCGGCAACCCCACCACGCTCGTGCGCGGCGTGGGCGTGGGCATCGACATGTTCGACTGTGTGCTGCCGACGCGCACCGGTCGCATGGGTACGGCGTTCTCCAGTGAAGGTCGCCTTAACTTCCGTAACGCGCGCTTTGCGCACGACGACGGCCCCATCGACCCCACCTGCACCTGCCCGGTGTGCACAGGCGGCTACAGCCGCGCGCTCATCCGTCACATGGTCACGCAAAAGGAGATGCTCGGCGGCATTCTGCTGTCGATGCACAACATCTACTATCTGCTCAACCTGATGCAGCGTGCCCGCCAGGCCATTATCGAGGGTCGTTACGGCGCGTTCGTGAGTGACTGGATGAACAGCCCTGCGGCGGTGGATTACTAAGGGCGACAGACACGCTTGCAGAGCGTGGACACGGCAATGGTCGAGCGCCAGCCGGTCGTCACATTCGCTGACACCGGTTGCGCGACCGCTGACCGATAGCTTGCAAGTGCTTGATGCATCGTGGGTACCATACCGAATAGTTGGTGTTCGGGCGGGTGTTTGACGCATGGCGTCGACCCCGCCCGCTTTTCTTTTTCTCGATAGGAGTACCCATGATTAAGAATGAGAACGTCGAGGGCGAGCCTGCCTACGACGAGACGTACCGCCGCGGCCCCGTGGTCATGCGCGGCCCCATGATTCCTAAGGACAACACCTACGCCAACCTGCTGGCGCCCGAGGAGTCGACTGACTGGCTGCACGCCGACCCCTGGCGCGTGCTGCGAATTCAGGCAGAGTTTGTCGATGGCTTTGGCGCACTTGCCGAGCTTGGACCTGCGGTGACCATCTTCGGTAGCGCCCGCACGCCCAAGACCGATCCGCTCTACAAGGCGGCGCGTACCGTCGGGCGCAAAATCGCCCAGCGCGGCGTGGCGGTTATCACCGGCGGCGGTCCCGGCGTCATGGAGGCGGCCAACAGGGGAGCGGCGAGCGCCAACGGCAAGTCAGTTGGCCTGGGCATTGAATTGCCGCACGAGCAGGGGCTCAACAAATACGTGAACCTCGGCATGGACTTCCGCTACTTCTTTGTGCGCAAGACTATGTTCGTCAAATACAGCTCGGGCGCCATCGTGTTCCCCGGCGGCTTTGGCACGCTCGACGAGATGTTCGAGGTCCTTACGCTGGTACAGACGCACAAGGTCAAGCGCATGCCGCTCGTGCTGGTGGGCACCGAGTACTGGCAGGGCCTGTTCGACTGGCTCAACGGCCCGGTGATGGACGCCGGTATGATTAGCCCGCTCGATCCGGAGCTGGTGCACATCACCGACGACCTCAACGAGGCCGTCGACATTGCCCTGAGCGGGCTGATGTAGAGTAGCTAAAATGGGACGGGGCTAAAAAGACCGGTGCGTAACGTTACATGCCAGTCTTTTTAGCCCCGTCCCAAATGAACTGTTTCTAAGTTGCGGTGGAATAGGGATTGATTGGCGGCTAATAAGCCAAAAACAGTCCCTATTTCACCGCAACTGATGTGGGCGTCCCTAGCGAGTTGGCTGGTAGCGGGGGCAGTAGCTGATGGCGATGGCGTCGACGCCTACATGGGTGGCGATGGTGCAGCCGATGGTGCCGGCGCCGGCGTCTACGTAGTCCTGGCCCGCGAGCGCCTCGTTGACAAGTTCCTGCTCCTCGGCGGCGCCGGTCGTGAGCACGCGCACGCTTGAGCCCGGGTGCTCGTCCAAAAACGCGAGGCAGTCTGCCATGGTGTTGGCGACGATGCGCTTGGCGCCGCGGCCCTTTTTGATGGCCTTGATCTCGCCCGACTGCCACTCCGGCGAAACGGCCAGGCGAATGTTGAGCATCTGCGTCAGCTGGCCGGCGAGCTTGGGGGCGCGGCCGTTTTTGACCAGGTTCTCGAGCGTTCGGGGAATCAGCAGCAGGTGGGCGTCGGGCAACGTCGCGCGGATCTGCGCCTCGGTCTCGTCCAAGCTGCGGCTGTCCTCGCGCATGGCAAGCGCGTACTCCACCAGCAGACCCTCGGCGCCCGAGCCGGTGCGCGAATCGATACAGCGCACGTCGAGCTCGTGGGTCTCGGCGACCAGGCATGCGTTGGAATAGCAGGCGGACCACTCGCTGCACAGCGAGATAAAGATCGCGCTGTCGTGGCCATCGGCGCGCACGCGGTCAAACAGCGCCTTGAACTCGCCGGCGCTCGGCTGCGAGGTGTGCGGCAGCTGCTCGGAGCCGGCCATGCGGGCGACGTACTCCTCGGCGGTAATCTGCACCTGGTCGAGCAGGTCCTCGCCTTCGATAATCACATGCAGCGGAATCACGTAAATGCCAAGCTCTTGGGCGCGGGCGGGGGAGATGTCCGACGTGGAGTCGGTTATGATGGCAAAAGACATAATTGCACCTTTCGTTGGGGCGCGACGGCGCCGCCTTCTGAGAGCAAAGTGCGACAAGTATAGTGGAGTTGCTCTACATTGCTAGGTTCAATTGTTGAATAGTCAACAGTTTGAAGTGTCGGTGTGGAAATCATCAACTGGGGAAGAGGAATGCCGATGGAGGCGTTGGAGATATGCAGGCGGCCGGTCGTGCTGTTCGATTTTGACGGCACGGTGGCAGATACGGGCCGGGCGGTGATGACCTCGACACGCAAAACGTTGGCCGCGCGCGGGTTTTCGGAGGCGCAGATGGGTGACCTGCGCCGCATGATCGGGCCGCCCCTGTGGAAGAGCTTCCACGACTTTTACGACTTTACGCGCGAGGAGTCGCTCGTGGTGGCCGACGAGTACCGTGCCTATTTTGACGAGCTGGGTCCGGAGGAGTATCCCGTGTTCGACGGAATCCCCGAGCTGCTCGATGGCTTGGCGGCGCAGGGTCATCGCATGGCCGTGGCGACGTCTCGCTTGGAGGCAAAGTGTATCGACATGGTGCATGAGCTGGGGCTTTCTCAGTTTGAGGCGGTGGTTGGCATGAATCCGCCGCAGGGACGCGAGACCAAGGCCGATTCGGTCCGCGACGCCCTGGCGGCGCTTGGCGCGACTGCCGACGAGGCCGTGATGATCGGCGACCGCTTTAACGACGTGGAGGGCGCGCACGCGATGGGCGTGCCGTGCATCGGCATCTATTCGGGCGCGGCGGCGCCGGGCGAGCACGATGCGGCGGGTGCCGATGCGGTGGTGCACTCGGTGGCAGAGCTTGCTAAACTTTTCGCTATCTAATAGACGTAATGTGAGGGGCGGGCGTGATCGCCGCTCATGGGTTAGGAGGTCGTCCATGAATCAGGTGGAGCAGAGCGTCGCTGAGTATGTCGACGAGGTCTGGGAGGATGTCGTCGCCGATATCGAGCGGCTGGTGAGTTATCCGTCCGTGGCAGTTTCTGCCGATGCGGAGCCCGGCGCGCCGTTTGGCCGCCCGGTCCGTGACGCGCTCGATTGCGCGCTCGGCATCGCGCAGAAGCTCGGCTATCAGACGAGCGACGACGAGGGCTATGTGGGAATCGCCGATATCCCGGGTCGCGGTGACAAGCAGCTCGCGACCATCTGCCACGTGGACGTGGTTCCCGCCGGCCCTGGCTGGAACACCGACCCGTTCGCCATGGAGCGCCGCGAGGGCTGGCTGCTCGGTCGCGGCGTGATTGACGACAAGGGCCCGGCGGTGCTGTCGCTCTACGCCGGCGCTTACCTTCTCAAGCACGGCATTGTTCCGCGCTACACCTTCCGCGCACTGCTGGGCTGCGATGAGGAAGTGGGCATGTCCGACGTTCATCATTATCTGGAGAACCACGCAGACCCCGACTTTCTATTTACGCCCGATGCCGAGTTCCCGGTCTGCAATGCCGAGAAGGGCCAGTTTGGGGCGACGTTCGTGAGCCCTAAGATCGACGGCGGGCGCATCGTGTCGTGGAGCGGCGCCGAGGCGAGCAATGCCATTCCGTCGCAGTCCATCTGCGAGCTCGCGATTGCCGCCGATGAGCTGCCGGTGCCGGTCGAGAACGCCGACCGCCTGGAGATCACGGCGCTCGATAACGGCCATGCGCAGATTTTCGCCCACGGTATTGGCGGCCACGCTTCGATGCCTGAGGACACCATCAACGCCGTCGGCCTGATTGTGGCGTATCTGCGCGAGGCCGAGGACGCGTTTGGTGCACGCGACGAGCGCCTGCTGACGCCTGCCGAGCACGAGTTCGTCAAGTTCCTGGCCTTTGTGCATGCGGATGCCTATGGCCGCGGCTTGGGTATCGATGCGACGAGTCCGGCGTTTGGCCCCCTTACCTGCAACGCTGGCGTCATCCGCGTGGCAGATGGCCATATTGAGCAGGTCATCGACGTGCGCTTCCCCGATAGCACCAGTGCCGATACCATTTGCGAGCAGCTCGACCTGCTCGTGGGCCGTTTTGGCGTGACGTGCCAGCTGGGTCGCGCGAAGGTGCCGTTCTCGGTGTCTGCCGACGATCCGGCCGTGAAGGCGCTTATCGATACCTATAACGAGTTTACGGGCAAGCATGCTGAGCCCTTTGCCATGGGCGGCGGCACGTACGCGCGCAACTTTGCCCGCGCCGTGTCGTTTGGCCCCGAGGAGACCGGTCTGGAGCTGCCCGCGTGGGGCGGCCAGATGCACGGTCCCAACGAGTGCGCCAACGAGGAACAGCTCAAGCAAGCGCTCAAGATTTACATCGTGGCAATCTTAAAGCTCAACGAGTTGGAGCTGTAGGGCTTCCCCTATATCCTGCTTGGATACAAACTTGCATTACGAGCCCGGTGCTTTTGCCCGGGCTTTTTCTGTTGCGGTGGGGCAGTCCATGGGGACGTTCCTCTGGTGTAAAAGGCTGGCCATGTTCGGCGCTGGATTGTTATCCGTTTGTAAAGGCTGGGCAGAGCTTGCGGTAAGGGTCTATCAAGTGCCCGTAAGAAACCGCAGTTGGCGCGGGCGCTGACCGATCGAGGCCGTATCTTTCCAAACAGCAAAGCGGGCAGGGTGCCCGCGAGTCGCATGTATGAAAGGAAGATCATGCTCGATCAGGCTTATTCTCGTCGTCAGTTCCTCGGCCTCGCTGGCGGTCTTGCCAGCATCGTCGGTCTCGGTCTCGTTGGTTGCGGCGGCTCCGGCGCATCCGACGCCGCCGACAAGGGTAGCGCTGCTGCTGCCGAGTCCGTCTCCGGTGAGGTGACCTACGACGGCGCCTCCTCGTTCCAGGCTCTCGTCGAGGCCGCTGCCGAGAAGTTCATGGATGCCAACCCGGACGTCTCCGTCTCTGGTTCGGGTAACGGTTCGGGCAAGGGCCTGACCGCTGTCGCCGCCGGCACCGTCACCATCGGCAACTCCGACGTCTTCGCCGAGACCAAGCTCGAGGCCGATCAGGTCAAGAACCTCGTCGACCACGAGGTCGCCGTCGTGGGCATGGGTCCCGTCGTCTCCAAGAACGTGACGGTCGACGACCTGTCCCTCGAGCAGCTCAAGGGCATCTTCTCCGGCCAGATCACCAACTGGAAGGAGGTCGGCGGCGACGACGCCAAGATCGTTGTCCTCAACCGCAAGGCCGGCTCCGGCACCCGCGCAACCTTCGAGGCCGCCGTCTTTGGCGACGAGGCCGTCGACTTTAAGGGCGACGCCGAGCTCGACAAGTCCGGCGACGTTCAGACTCAGATGGGCAGCACCGACAACGCCATCTCCTACCTCGACTTCTCGCACTTCGACGACTCCAAGTTCAACGCCATCAAGGTCGAGGGCGTCGAGCCCAAGAGCAAGAATGTCACCGACGACTCCTTCAAGATCTGGGCTACCGAGCACATGTACTGCGCAAAGGACGCCGACGAGGCCACCAAGGCTTTCCTGGAGTTCATGCTTTCCGACGACGTCCAGGGCAAGCTCGTCGAGGAGCAGGGCTTTATCCCCGTCTCTGCCATGAAGGTCGTCAAGGACGCCAGCGGCAAGGTCTCCGCTAAATAAGTAATCGCCCCGGAAAGGTTTGCAATGGCAAAGCAACTGCCAAAGCGCGACCTTGAGAACGTGGGCCTGGGCGTCACGGGCGCGTGCGTAGCGCTCGTGACGCTTGTCGTTGCCGCGCTCATCTTTATGGTCGCCCAAAAGGGCCTCTCGGCTTTTCTCAAGGACGGCGTTTCGGTCGTCGAGTTCTTCACCGGCACCAAGTGGGACCTGGCCAACACAGCCGAAAGCGGCCTGCCCTACACCGGCGCCCTGCCCCTGATCGTCACCTCGTTTGCGGTCATGGTGCTCTCCACGCTTATCGCACTGCCCATCGCCATCGGCTCTGCCATCTTTGCGGTCGAGATCCAGCCTAAGTTTGGCTCCAAGATCTTTCAGCCGCTTATTGAGCTTTTGACCGGCATTCCCTCGGTCGTCTTTGGCTTGATCGGCTTTCACGTGGTTGTCGGCCTTATGAAGAGCGTTTTCCACGTGAGCACGGGTCTGGGCATCTTGCCCGGCGCCATCGTGCTAGCCGTCATGATCCTGCCGACTATGACTACGCTTTCGGTCGATGGCCTGCGTGCCGTGCCCGATAGCTACCGTCAGGGTTCGCTCGCGCTGGGCTACACCCGCTGGCAGACCATCTGGCACGTGGTGCTCAAGTCCGCCATGCCATCGCTCATGACTGCGGTCATCCTTGGCATGACCCGCGCCTTTGGCGAGACGCTCGCCGTGCGCATGGTTATCGGCGGCATCGAGGCCATGCCGACGTCGCTGCTGTCGCCGGCGTCCACCATCACCACCACGCTCACCACGTCCATGGCGGTCTATGCCGAGGGCTCGGCCCAGGACGATGTCCTGTGGGCGCTCGGCCTGCTGCTGATGGGCATGAGCCTCATCTTCATCCTGATCATCCACCTCATTGGCCGCAAGGGGGCGAAGGCTCGTGGCTAGCACGCACATCCATATCGACGAGGCGAGACTCGGGCGCGTCCAAAAACAGGACCGCATCGCCACGGGCGTGCTGACGGCAATCGCTGCCATCGTCATGCTCATCGTCATCTCCATGGTGGCTTACATCCTGTTCGAGGGCATCTCGACGCTGTTCCAGCCGGGCTTTCTCACGCAGCCCGCGCGTGCCAACGGAACCCAGGGCGGCGTGCTCTACCAGCTGTTCGACTCGTTCTATCTGCTGCTGATCACCTTAGCTATCTCGGTGCCCATCAGCCTGGGCGGAGCGGTCTTCCTGGTTGAGTACGCACCGAACGGCCCTATCCGCGACATCGCCTCCACCGCTATCGAGACGCTGTCCTCGCTGCCCTCCATCGTCGTCGGCATGTTCGGCTTTCTGGTGTTCTCGGTGCAGCTGGGCTGGAAGTATTCCATCATCTCCGGCGCCGTCGCGCTCACCATGTTCAACATCCCCATCCTGGTGCGCGTGATTCAGCAAGCGCTTGAGGACGTGCCGCAGGCCCAGCGCGATGCGTGCCTGGCCATGGGCCTCACCCGCTGGGAGGCCATGCTGCACATCCTGATCCCCGAGGCCATGCCCGCCATCGTGACCGGCATCGTGCTTTCGGCCGGCCGCGTGTTTGGCGAGGCCGCGGCGCTGCTCTTTACTTCGGGCATGAGCTCGCCGGTTCGCCTGAATTTCTTGAGCTTTAACCTGTCGAGCCCCACCTGCGCCTGGAACGTGTTCCGCCCCGGCGAGTCGCTTGCCGTGCACATCTACAAGATTTACGGCGAGGGCAGCCCCGAGGCCCAGCAAATCGTCTGGGGCACCGCGGCACTGCTGATGATTTGCGTGCTGTTGTTTAACGTAGTCGCCCGTATCGTGGGCAAGCAACTGGCAAGGAAGATGACGGCCGAATGAGCGAGATAAATGCAACGCCCGCAACCGAGGCGGCCACGTCCGAGACCCAGGACTTTCTGTCGAGCGTGGGGGAGAGCGAAAAGCACGTGCGCGTGAGCGGCAAGGCCGTGAGCGACGAGGTCGTGCTCTCCGCCAAGGACGTCAACGTGTACTATGGCGACCACCATGCGCTGCACAATACGTCGCTCGACTTCCATAAGGGTGAGATCACGGCGCTCATCGGGCCTTCGGGCTGCGGTAAGTCGACCTTCTTGCGCAGCCTCAACCTTATGAATCGCGAGATTCGCGGCTGCCGCGTGGAGGGCGAGATCAACTACCGCGGGCGCAACGTGAACACCAGGACCGAGAACACGTACGAGCTGCGTCGCTCCATTGGCATGGTGTTCCAGCAGCCCAACCCGTTTCGCAAGTCCATTCGCGACAACATCACGTTTGCGCCTAAGCGCCACGGCATCACCGACCGCGACGAGCTCGACCGCATGGTCGAGGAAAGCCTGCGCGGCGCGGCGCTGTGGGACGAGGTCAAGGACAAGCTCGACAAGAGCGCCTACGCGCTTTCGGGCGGCCAGCAGCAGCGTCTGTGCATTGCGCGCACGCTGGCGCTCAACCCCGACGTGATCCTGTTTGACGAGCCCTGCTCGGCGCTCGACCCCATCTCGACGTTGGCGATCGAGGACCTTATGTCGTCGATTGTGGCCGAGCGCGCCATCGTCATCGTGACGCACAACATGGAGCAGGCGTCGCGCGTGTCCAACCGCACGGCGTTCTTCTACATGGGCGATATGGTCGAGTACGACGAGACCGACGAGATTTTCCAACGGCCCAAGGATAAGCGGCTGAATGATTACCTCACCGGCATGTTCTCCTAGTCCGGGGCATGCTTGAGGCCCGCGGCGGCCACGGTCGCCACGGGACTGATTGGAGAGGCGGGTCATCTCTTGCGGGAGATGGCCCGCCTTTTTGTGTCGTGTGCGGCCTGCCTTTTCGCTGCTATCATGGACAACGTTGAATTTCTAAGAAGGAGCAGGGCATATGGCGATTCTTTTGGGATGCGATTCCGTCAGCCTAGAGTTTCCCACCAAGCATATTTTCGATAGCGTGACGCTCGGCGTGGGCGAGGGCGACCGCATTGGTATTGTCGGTAAAAACGGCGACGGCAAGTCGACGCTGCTGAGCGTGCTCGCCGGCACGCTGGAGCCCGATGACGGACGCGTGACGCACCGCCGCGGCACCACGATCGGTCTACTCGGCCAAAAGGATCAGCTTGTCGACACCGATACCGTGCATCATGCCGTTGTGGGCGACACGCCCGAGTATGAGTGGGCGTCGAGTCCGCGTACGCGCCAGATCCTCGCCGGCCTCATTAGCGATGTGCCTTGGGAGGGCACGGTGGGCGAGCTTTCGGGCGGCCAGCGCCGGCGCGTGGACCTCGCGCGCCTGCTGATCGGCGACTATGACGTGCTCATGCTCGACGAGCCCACCAACCACCTGGACATGCGCACCATCAACTGGCTTGCGCGCCACTTAAAGGCTCGCTGGCAGCGCGGCCAAGGTGCCATGCTCGTGGTCACGCACGACCGCTGGTTCTTGGACGAGGTCTGTACCAGTATGTGGGAGGTCCACGACGGCCAGGTCGATCCCTTCGAGGGCGGTTACTCCGCATATATCCTGCAGCGCGTGGAGCGCGACCGCATGGCCGCGGTTACCGAGGAGCGCCGTCGCAACATGGCACGCAAGGAGCTCGCGTGGCTGAGCCGCGGTGCCCAGGCTCGTTCCACCAAGCCCAAGTTTCGCGTGGATGCCGCTCGCGAGCTGATTGCCGACGTGCCGCCCGTGCGTGACGAGCTGGAGCTCAAGCGCCTGGCCGTGAGCCGCCTGGGCAAGCAGGTTATCGATGTGGTCGACGTGGACGCCGGCTATGCGGATACCGATGGCGCGCCCAAGCAGGTGCTCACCGATGTGACCTGGCTCATTGGTGCGGGCGACCGCTATGGTCTTTTGGGTGAGAACGGCGCCGGCAAGTCGACGCTGCTCGACGTGATTCAGGGCAAGATCGCGCCCCTGCGCGGCCGCGTGAAGATTGGCCAGACGGTGCGCTTTGGCGTGCTGTCGCAGCAGCTCGAGGAGCTCGAGCCCTACATGGGCGACACGATCCGCGAGGTGCTCAGCAACTATAAGAAGTACTACGTCATCGACGGCAAGGAGACTTCGCCCGAGAAGCTCTGCGAGCGTCTGGGCTTTACGACGCAGCAGCTCTGGAGTCGCATCGGCGATCTTTCGGGCGGCCAGCGCCGTCGCCTGTCGCTGCTACTGACAATCCTGGACGAGCCCAACGTGCTCATCCTGGACGAGCCCGGCAACGACCTGGATACCGACATGCTGGCGATTGTCGAGGATCTGCTCGACGGCTGGCCCGGCACGCTGATCCTGGTGACGCACGACCGCTTCTTGATGGAGCGCGTGACCGACCAGCAGTGGGCGCTGCTCGACGGCCACCTGACGCATATGCCCGGTGGCGTGGACCAGTACCTTCGCCTGTGCAACGCCACCGCCGAGGGCGAGCCCGTGGGCGCGCCGAGCGCCAAGACCGGCACGTTTGACACCGGTGCCGCGGCAGCTGCGGCCGAAAAGCCCAAGTCGAGCGGTCAGCCCAACGGCCTGTCCAACGCCGAGCGCCAGAAGCTCCGCCGCGAGGTGAGTTCGCTCGAGCGCAAGATGGAGACGCAGCGCACCCGCGTTGAGGAGGCCGAGGCCGCGATGGCCCAAGTCGATCCCACCAACTACACGGCGCTCGGCGAGCAGCAGGCAAAGATCGACGAGGCTCACGCTGCCATGGACGAGCTGGAGATGGCGTGGCTCGAGGCGAGCGAAAAGCTCGAGGGCGAGGAGTAGACGAGGATGATCAAAGCCGCGTTTTTCGATATCGACGGCACGCTGCTGAGCTTTAAGACCCACCGGATTCCGGCGTCGGCGCAGCAGGTGCTCGACAGCTTTCGCGCGCAGGGGATTGCGTGCGTGATCGCCACGGGCCGTCCGACCTACCAGATGCCGGACTGGCTGTTCGACCTGGGCTGGGATGCGTACATTACGCTCTCGGGCCAGCACTGCTTTGATGCCGAGGGCGTCTACCGTAGCTGCCCGATTGACCCGGACGACGTTGCAGTGATTGTGGACCAGGTGGCGCAGGGGCGCTACGACTCGCTGTGCATGCAGGGCGAGAACTCGTTTGTGAACCGCCTGTCCGAGCGCGTGGTGACGGCCGGCAACAACGCGGGGATCGTCTACCATGAGGAGTCGTTTGAGCACGCCTTTGACGCACCGGTCTACCAGTTTTGCGCCTTTGTGGATCCGGCCGACGAGCATATCGTGACTGATGCGGTGTCGCATTCACTCACTACGCGCTGGTGCGACCTGTTCTGCGACATTATTCCTGCTAACGGCGGCAAGGACCTGGGTGTCGCGGCGACGCTGGAGCGCCTGGGTGTCGATGCGAGCGAGGCGATCGCTTTTGGCGACGGTGAGAACGACCTGTCGATGTTCTCGGCCGTGGGCACAAGTGTGGCCATGGGCAACGCGCAGGATACCGTGAAGGCCGCGGCGACCTACGTGACGACCGCCGTGGACGACGACGGCATCTATAACGCCGCGAAGCACTTTGGCCTCGTGTAGCTGCGACCCGGCACTTGGGGACGTTCCTTATCTGCCGGCAGCTGGGGACACTCCTTGCGGGGCGTGTCCCCGTTTTGTTTTCGTCCCGTGCGTTTTGTGAAACACGGTTAACTTTTTAAACAACGTAGTAAGACATGGGCAACTTTTGCGGTAAAGTAAATCAAGTAAAAGTATCCAAAGGCTAACTAGAAGCCATCGCGAAAGGCGGCCCATGGCCCTACGTGAATCCGGAGAAGACTATCTCGAATCGATCTACGTCCTATCGGAACGTCAGGGCATCGTGCGCTCGATCGACGTTGCCGAATACTTGGGCGTAACTAAAGCAAGCGTCTCTAAAGCCATGGCGGCCTTGGAGAGCACCGGCTACGTGGAGATGGGCAAACGCGACGTGCATCTGACGGAACGCGGTCTTGAGGTTGCCCGTCAAATGTGGGAGCGCCACTGCTTTTTTGTAGGGCTGCTAGAGGACGCAGGCGTAACGCCCGAGGTCGCGTCGCAAGAGGGCTGCCACATGGAGCACTGCCTGAGCGAGGAAAGCTTTGAGAAGCTAAGGTCGATGTTGGGACGGGATGGTGCTTCGGCGCCAACAATGACCGACTAGCACTTCCGCAGCGGCGCGCCTCCCGCGCCAAAGGCGCGGGACAGCGATTGGGACTAGTGGTCCCATCAGCTAAGCCCAACTCAGATAAGGAACCCCGCCAGCAAGCGATGCCCAAGAACCACCAGCAACGTTACCGCAGGCCGGGGCCGGGCTTGGTTTTGAAAACATTCCGCAGCGCGAGGCCCGCCTTTCCGCTGCTCCGCAGGAGCAGGAAAGGCGGGCCTCATGCGCGAGGACGTTTTCAAAACCAAGCCCGGCCCCGGCCGGAGGGACCACAGGCGCTACAGGTTCTTGACACCCATTGCGCGCATGGCGTTCAGGATGGCGATGATCGCCACGCCTACGTCGCCAAAGACGGCAAGCCACATATTGGCGATACCCAGCGCTGCCAGCACAAGGATCAGTAGCTTAATGCCCAGCGCAAAGATAATGTTCTGCCAAACAATCGACATGGTCTTGCGCGCCACGCGAATAGCGCGGGAGATGTTGGACGGCTTGTCATCCATGAGCACAACGTCGGCGGCCTCGATCGCAGCGTCGGAGCCCATGGCGCCCATGGCAATGCCCACATCGGCGCGCGTAAGCACAGGCGCGTCGTTGATGCCGTCACCGACAAAGGCGAGCCTGCCCTTGCCACTTTCGGCCGCGAGCAGCGCTTCAACACGCTCGACCTTGTCGCCCGGCAGCAGCTGCGCGTGGAACTCGTCGAGGCCGAGCTGCTTGGCCACCGCAGCGGCAACTTCCTCGCGGTCGCCCGTGAGCATAACGGTGCGGTTGATGCCAGCGGCGTGCAGGTCATGGACCGTCTGTTCGGCATCGGCCTTAACGGTGTCTGCAATCACAATGTGACCGGCGTACACGCCGTCAACGAGCACGTGGAGAATCGTGCCGACAACCTCACAGTCCGGTGCTTCAACGCCGGCCGCGGCGAGCATCTTTGCATTGCCAACGGCGACGTGCTTGTCGTCGATGGTTGCCGTCACGCCGTGGCCCGCGTCGTTGGCGGAGTCGCTCACGCGCTTGGGGTCGACCTCGCCCTGGTAGGCGAAACGCACGGACTGCGCGATGGGGTGATCGGAGAACGACTCCGCAAGGGCCGCGACCTCGAGTAGCGACTGCTCGGTATAGCCTGCCTCGGGGTGCACCGCGACGACCGAGAACGTGCCGTTGGTGAGCGTGCCGGTTTTGTCGAAGACGACGGTATCCACGTCGGCGAGCGTCTCGAGGTAGTTGGAGCCCTTGATGAGAACGCCCAGCTTGGACGCGCCGCCGATGCCGCCAAAGAAGCTCAACGGTACGCTGATCACGAGGGCGCACGGGCAGCTGACGACCAGGAAGGTCAGACCGCGCAGAATCCAGTCGGACCAGGCACCGGTGATCAGGCCGCCGCCAAGTGCGAGCACCGCGGCCGCGCCGGTGACGGCGGGCGTGTAGACGCGGGCAAAGCGCGTGATGAAGTTCTCGGTGCGCGCCTTCTTTTCGCTGGCATTCTCCACGAGTTCCAGGACGCGCGCGACGGTGGACTCGCCAAAGGGCTTGGTGGTGCGCACGTGGATGAGGCCCGTCATGTTGATGCAGCCGCTGATGATATCGTCGCCGGACTTGGCGGGGCGGGGGACCGATTCGCCCGTGAGGGCAGCGGTGTCGAGCTGCGTCTCGCCCTCGACGATGACGCCGTCGATAGGCACGCGCTCGCCGGGCTTGACGACGATGACAGTGCCGACGGCGATGTCATCGGGGAAGACTTGCTCGAGCGTGCCGTCGGGCTGCTCGACGTTAGCGTAGTCGGGCGCGATGTCCATCATGGCACTGATCGACTTGCGGCTCTTGCCCACGGCGTATGCCTGGAACAGCTCGCCGACCTGGTAGAACAGCATGACGGCGGCGCCTTCGGCCATGTGCGGGTCGGTATTGGGGAAGAGCACCATGGCAAACGCGCCGATGGTCGCGACTGCCATAAGAAAACTCTCGTCGAAGGCCTTGCCGCGGCGGATGTTATTGAATGCCTTTTGCAGTACGTCGTAGCCGGCAATCAAAAACGGCACGAGAAACAGCGCGAAGCTGGCGTAGATGTTGCCGGGCTCCCCAAATGCGATAGTGAGGGCGCCGAGCTCGTCGAGGGCATAAACAACGGCAAAAATGCCCAGTGCTACCAGGATGCGGTTGCGCTTGTGCTCAAGGGACTCTTTCTTCTTGCGCTTCTTCTTTTTCTTTTTGGGATCGGCGGCTGCCATGATTCAAACCTCCCATTTGAGTGTATGAACACTTGCTCATATAATTTCGCGAGCAAAGGCCGCGGCAAGCGCGGCCTTGCAGGTCAACGTATGCGCGGGTTAGAGAATGATCTCGCAGTCCGGCTCGGCGTCGGCGGTGAACTCAACGACGCGGTCCAGGACCTCGTCGAACTCGGCGTCGTCGGCCTCGAGCGTCAGCTTCTGGGTCATAAAGTTGACCGAAACGGACTTGACGCCATCGAGCTTGGCAAGTTCGTCCTGAAGCTCGCGCGCGCAGTTGGCGCAATCGATCTCGTCGAGCTTAAACTGCTTTTTCATGGTGGGTTCCTTTCCCTGTGTTAGCGGTCTGGGTGCCGGCCGCGCTGATACCGTGGGTGATTGCTATTCGCAGATATGGCTCATGCCCTGGTTGAGCATGGTATAGACATGATCGTCGGCGAGCGAGTAGAGAATGTTGCGGCCGTCGCGGCGAAACTTGACCAGGTGCGACTGCTTAAGCGTGCGCAGCTGGTGCGACACCGCAGACTGCGAGGTCGCGGTTGCTTCGGCGATGTCAGCCACGCAGAGCTCGCGACCCATGAGGGCATAGAGAATCTTGATGCGCGTGGTGTCGCTGAAGACCTTGAACAGGTCGGCCAGGTCGTACAACAGCTCCTCGTCGGGAAGGTCTTCGGGCGAGCAGGTGGTGGGGACGATCGGCTCGGTGGCCTCGATGCCAGTCTTTGTTTCATCAGCGTGGCTGCTCATTGCAATATCCTTTCATATGAACATGCGCTCATATAACTTACTTCCGATTATATGAGCGCATGTTCATATGTCAATGACGTTCAGGTAATTCGTCGCACAAAATGATGGGGAATAGTGGACGAGATTCCGGACTGAGCGGTTTTGATAGCCGATGCCGGGGTGGGTGCCCCCGCGCCGTGCAAAAATTGGAGTATTCTGCAACTATAGGGGGTCCGTTAATCTATTCCAGGCCAAATAAAGCCGCTCAAGAGTTATCCAAGGGCGGCAAACAGACAAGGTCTTCCTCAAATGTTGCCTAACGTTCCCGTTCGATAGCGTTTTTGTTTCTCATTTGGATTAACTTGTGGGTGCTGGAGGGCCGACCCTGCTGAATACTCGCAATTTTGCACATCGCTAGGGTACCCACCTTGTTAGCCGGTCTAGCTTCCGGCCCCGAAGATTCTGCCCTCGGGCGCGAGGCTGCTTATTTGGGCAAATGATGGGCTGTCGGATTCGACAGTCTGCATGTCATCGATTGCCGGAACTTCATTTATTGTCGGGTCATCCAGCGTGATACCTTCGAGTGTTGCTTTTTCGAGGTCGATTCGTTGACGATCTTCGGAATCCTGGCGAAGCTGCTTCTGAATTCGCTTTTTCTCTTCTATAAACCTTCTGAGCACAAACTGTCTCAGGTCCTCTTGCATGATTTGAAAGTCTTTTGGCAGACGCGAGGGGCGTATGCCCTCTTTCCGTTGGATCGCCTCCATGACCCTAACGAAAGCGCTGGCATGCATAAAGGAATAACGACTGACGGTGATGATTCCGTATCCCATGGACGCAAGCGCATTCTTGCGCTCCTCATCGATGGCGCGGTCTTCTTCCGCGTCATGATAAAACCCGTTGTATTCAATGTCTGTGCGAGATTTTTTTAGATACGCATCCATAAAGAACTTTTTGCGTCTCGTGAGATTCTTTGCGGCAGCGGTGACCTGCACCTCGTAATCGGTCTCAATTCCCTTAATACCAAGCCCTCCTTCGCTTTTGGGCAGCGTCAGCATCATGACAAAGGCCGTTTCCATAGGAGACCGGCATCCGTCGCGCACACATTGGATCGCCTTTCGGGCAAGGGCCAGACCGTCGCATCTGGTAATGGAATTAAAGAACTGTTTTAACCTTTCGGTCGAGGTGAGCGCGAAACGCTCGTTATACGAGGTGGAAGAGCCGGTTCCAAGGGAGTAAGCGCCGCACAATTCAAAGTAGTACTCCACCAGTTCGCGAAAAGGGAGATAGGTGGCGGCCTGAAGTGCGCAAAGCTCAACGCCAACAATGAAGATGCCATCTTTGAGCTCTATAAAGCGTGAGTTCGAGAATCGTTTTGACGAAACGTGGCATTGACAGTTCATTGCATAGCGCGCATTCCTGCGATCAAACACCATTACCTCGAGGCAATCATTTGCGTCAAGGGAAACATCGTGTTTGGTGAGCCATTCTGCGGCTGCGTCAAGGAGCGTTCCGGTGGGACATGATCCGTAAATCGCGGCAGGGTTACAGGGCTCGGTGTCTTTCGCAGACGCCGAATGCGCGGCCTGGTAGACCGCTTTTGCAGTGGTATGTGACAATACGATACTCATGGTATATATCGTGTCAGCTAATGCCGTGTTGATGGCGCTGAGTGGGAAAGTCGTTTTAGGGGCCTAACCAAATGCTGTCCAAAAGCTTGACGCAATTATGGGTTGGCACGCCTAAAATCAATGTTCTCGCAGCTTAGCTATAGCATATAAAAACTCAATTGCTGCACATTTGATATCGATGCATCACCATCCGACAACGAATTACGTGTCGGGAATTGGCCGAATCGTTCAAAATGAGGGTTCAGAATTTGTGATGGCAGATCTATCTGTGGAATGTAGGGCGGCCCCGCTGCGGTGTTTCCCGCTGCGAGGCCGCTCGTGAGCAAGCAGTGTTTGTCGCGGGCGTTGCTATTTCGCGAACAGGTTCTTGAGGTTGAACTCGGCCTGTACCGTGCGGAGCATGAGGTCGGTGTCGTCCAGACCCAGATGCTGCTCGTTGGCGTCGGCGGCGAGGGTTCCGCGGCGGCGCGCCCAGTTCTCGAGCGCGGCTGGCGCGGACTCGCGGGGGAGCGAGCGCACGTCGGCGTCCAGGCTGCGGCAGATCTGGCGCGAGTCGATGACGATGATCTTACCCGCGCGGCGTGCCTCGGCGTAACCGTCCAGGTGAATCTTGAACCAGCTGTCCTCAAAGGCGGCGTTATGCGCCATGTACGGGTACTTCTTCATAAGCTTGAGCAGCTGCTTTTGCAGCTCCTTGTTCTCGCGGAAGGGCGTTTTGCCGTCGATGTCGTCCCAGGTAATGTGGTGGATATTCGACAGCGGCACATCTTCGCCGCGGTAGATGTCGGGCAGGCCACAGTAGTGCGCCTCGGCGTCGTGCGGGATGGCGTCGCTGGTGAGTTCCATGATCTCCCAGCCGACGTTGATGATATAACCGCGTTCGGGTGCACGGCCGGTGGTCTCGATGTCGATACCGAGCACGGTGCCCTGGATGGGCTTGCGGGCGTAGGCCACGCCGAGCGCGTCGCGGTCACCGCGGATCTCGCGCATAACGGACGCGGCGGTGCGCTTTTGCATCTTGCCGATGGCGGCGCAGGTGTCGGCGTCGGACAGGCCGCGCGAGAGCGTCGCGGGCGTCACATTGCGCAGGCGTGCCTCGCCAATCTGGTCGCAAAGGTCGCGGTTGCGGTCGGCCAGGTCGCGCACGGTGGCAAAGTCGAAGCCGGGGTCGTCCTCGGCAGTAAAATACTCGGTCTCGAGCACCTTGAGGGCCTCTTCGCCCTTCTGGCGTTCGGACTCCATGGCGCCGTGGTCGCCATAGATAAACATGGGAATAAACGGCTGGCGCTCGTATTCAAGTGCTTGCGAAACGTTCATAGGCTGCTCCTTGGACGGGCCGCGTCGCGCGGCTCGGGGTTACTGAGTTATGGCGAGATGATAGTTTACCATGGGCAACTATTGGCACCACGCCTAGGTCAACTACAATACCCTAGTTGACCGCTAGGACTTTTACAATGCTGCCGAAAGACACGAAAGGTTCCATCCGTCATGGATTTGCTGATTGATATTTTGCTCGACGCCGGCAAGGACACGCTGTCGCTGGTGCCGTTTTTGTTGGTGACGTATCTGGTCCTCGAGACCCTGGAACACGTCGCGGGTGACAGCGTTAACGGCGCCATCAAGCGCGCTGGTGCCGCGGGCCCCGTGGTTGGCTCGTTACTGGGCATGGTGCCGCAGTGCGGCTTTTCGGCAATGGCGGCCACGCTGTACGCCGGTCGTGTCGTGACCTTGGGCACGTTGGTGGCGGTGTTCCTTTCGACCTCCGATGAGATGCTGCCGCTGTTGCTCGCCGAGCAGGTGCCCGTGCAGACCATGGCGATGCTTTTGGCTTCGAAGGCACTGATTGCGTTGGTTACGGGCTTTATCGTGGACGCCGCCATTCGCGGCCTGCGTCGTAACGCCCGCGCGCATGCGGCGATTCGCCGTACCGTGCTGGGAACCGCGGCCAACCCGGCCCACGTGAACTGCGCGCACGACGACCACACTGGCGGTGACATCATCGACGAGGTGGCCGAGGCGGGCGTGAGCGCCGACCACATCCACGAGTTATGCGAGCGCGACCATTGCGGTTGCGATGATGATGAAGATGAACATGAGCGCGACCACGGACGCAGCCATGATCACGGTCACATGGGCGAGCATGAGCACCACCACGGCCACAGCCACGACCACTCCCACGAGGGCGCGCCCGTTCTGTCGATTATCCGCAGTGCGATCTCGCACACCATACAGGTATCAGTATTCATCTTTCTGGTGACGCTGATTCTGGTCGCCGTGCTCGAGACGTTCGGCGAATCGGCGATTGAGCAGTTCCTGCGCGGTAACGAGACGCTTGCGGTTTTGGGCTCGGCGCTTGTCGGCCTGATTCCCAACTGCTCGGCCAGCGTCGTCATCACGCAGCTGTATCTGGAAGGTGCGCTGCAGCTGGCACCGATGCTCGCCGGCACGCTTATCTCCGCCGGCGTGGGCTACCTGGTGCTGTTCCGTACCAACCGCAGCGCCCGCGAAAACGTCGTGTTCCTGATTATGATGTACGTTATCGGCGCGGGCTGGGGTCTCATCCTTTCCGCCGTTGGCCTCTAAGTAGATGTTTGGGATGGGCCGTAAAAACTGGGGTATGCCATAAATTCCACCGCCATGACTTGGGCGTTGGATGCGCGTCAATCGGCAAAACAAAAAGGTAGATTTTTAGGCATGTCCCAAAAATCTACCTTGGTTAGCGCAGTAGCTCGGTGAGGTTGCGTTTAAAGCGGACGCGGTCTTCGCTGGTAAATGCCGCCGGTCCGCGAGTGCGTCCGCCGGCGCGGCGCACCTTCTTTTCCTCGTGGCGAATAAACAGCTGCATGTCGATGGTCGCTTTGTCGTAGACGCGCCCGCGCACACCGATGGCGGCGGCATCGCGCCCGAGCACCATGCTCGCCAAGCCAATGTCCTGCGTCACGACCACGTCGCCCGCCTGCAGGCGTTCGACAATGGCAAAGTCGGCGCTGTCGGCGCCCACGCTCACATCGAGCGTCGTGACCCAAAAGCCGCGTCGCGCGTGCTCGGCATCGCGCGGGTCGTCGCGGCGAATGTGCCGTTCCAGGTTTTGCGTGCTGTTGCCGGCGATAACAACGGCGACGCCCGCCCGCCGCGCGCAGTCAATCGACTCGCGCGTGACCGGGCAGGCGTCTGCATCGATAAAGAGCGTTCGCGGCATCTAGTGCACCAGTTTGCCAAATTGAATAGCGCGGACAATGAGCGTTACGCCAAACACCAGCAGCGCGGCGCCGCTAAAGATGACGAGCATCTTTGCCGACCACAGCGGATAGATAAACACGAACATGCCGGCGATGATGGAGAGCGCGCCGCTCAGGATGGCGAGGGCGCGGTTGGACGAAAGCTCGGACTCCAGAATGGACATGACACCTTCGACAATCCAGCCAAAGCCGGCCACGATAACCACCATCGTGGTGAGCGTCGCGGTCGAGAAGGCCTGGTTGCGCAGGATTATGACGCCGCCCAAGATAATGAGCAGGTTGGAGATGATGCTCGTCACGCGCCAGCCGGTGGGCAGCAGCGGCTCAAAAATGGCAGTGAACAGCCTGATGGCTGCCGTAATCACAAAGTAGATGCCCAGGACGGTCGTCAAAAAGACGAGGGACTTGGCGGGTGCAAAAAGCAGCGCGATACCAGCAATGAGCGCCACGACGCCCGTGATGGCGTAGATCCAGCGCACGGCCTTGACGGCTTTGCCCGCCATACTTTTCTCGTCAAATCCAAACTGGCTCGATTTTTGGTCATCGTTCTTAAAGATGCCCATAACGTCTCCTTTCCGTGTGGTGCACGTCGCGTTCATTGCTCTCCGTGCGGCGTACGCCAAAAGTGATGCAACAAGTATCGCCCAAGGGCGCCGATGCATGGGGCGGGAAGGACGAATTGCCGCCCCACATTCCCGAATTGTTACTTTTGTTCCCGCTTCAGTGAGGATTAATCAACAGCTGTAGAACATTACGCCGCTGTATGTAATTGCCTACGTTTTAGGTTAGATTTTCCTAAGGACAATTGGCTTGTATTGGGGGTCCCTATGAACGAAGCAGTTCCCGCGGCGCCGGTAAGCGCAGAATCGATGGCAAAGCAGGGCCGCGAAAAGCTCGGCTTGGACGCGTTTGATGCGTTGGTTCGTCGCGCCCGCACGTGCCGTCGCTTTGACGAGTCTATGCGCGTGCCGCGCGAGTTTTTGCTCGAGCTGGCGGAACTGGCGCACCTGGCTCCCTGCGGCGCCAATGCTCAGCGTCTGCGTTTTCATGTGGTAAGCGGTGCAGAGGACTGCGCGCGTGTATTTGACGAGCTTGCATGGGCCGGTGCGCTCAAGGATTGGCCGGGTCCCGATGAGGGCGAGCGCCCGACCGGCTACATCGCGATTCTTGCTGAGCGCGCCGTTCCGGGCAAGCCCGCCGCTCCCATTACCGATGTCGACACGGGCATTGCCGCGCAGACGATGATGCTCGCCGCCCGCAGCGCCACGCCCGAGGTGGCAGCCTGCATGTTCAAGGCCTTTACGCCCCACGCGATCGATGCCATGGGGCTCGATAACGACAAGTATGAGCTCAAGCTGATCATGGCCTTTGGCGTGCCGGCCGAGACGCAGGTGATCGATGCGATCGATTCCAACCCCGACGGCTCAATTAATTACTGGCGTGACGAGGTGCAGGTGCACCACGTACCCAAGCGCCCGCTCGCCGACGTACTGGTGTAGTTGAGCGTTGCCGCGGCGTGATCCGGCGGCAAAACCACCACAAAGGTGCCTGTCCCCTTTGTTGTGGTGATACGAGGGGAGGGCGTGTGGCAGATCTGTATTT
Source organism: uncultured Collinsella sp. (assembly GCA_934630375.1). Taxonomy (GTDB): domain Bacteria; phylum Actinomycetota; class Coriobacteriia; order Coriobacteriales; family Coriobacteriaceae; genus Collinsella. The sequence goes on along the minus strand of CAKTVQ010000009.1, from coordinate 27,438 downwards.
GGTGCGGCATGGGCAGACCGAGCTCAATGTGCAGAACATTTTGCAGGGCTGGCACGATTCGCCGCTTACGGCGCGCGGGCGCGAGCAGGCGCTGGCGACGCGCGCGGCGTTTGAGGCGCGTGGCGTGACCTTTGATCATGTGTATTCCTCCCCGTTGGGCCGGGCGCGGCATACGGCCGAGCTTATCGTTGGCGAGGGCCGTTCCATTGAGCTGGTCGATGACCTGCGTGAGTGGCATTTTGGCTCGCTGGAGGGCACATCAAATCGCGAGATGCCGCCGCAGCCCTGGGGCGATTATCCGGTGGCCTTTGGCGGCGAGTCGGAAGTGCAGCTTCAGTCGCGCATGGTCGCGGCGCTGTCCCGCATCATGGCCAGGCCGCAGCACGACTGCGTGCTGGCGGTTTCCCACGGCTCAGCCTGCCAGGAGTTTCTTGAGTATGTGACTGGCGGGGGAGAGCTGCCCGACAACGGTGCCGTGCTTCATTTTGGCTATTGCGACGGGGCGTTTTCGCTCTTGGGTTGGTAACGAACGAAAGGACCCCTATGAATAAAGATCTGTATCTGGTCCGTCATGGACAGACGATATTCAACCTTAAGCGCATTATTCAGGGCTGGAGTGACTCGCCGCTTACGCAGTTGGGTTGCGACCAGGCGGCGCGCGCCGGCATGTTTTTACGTGCGCGCGGCATTGAGCCCGATCATGCCTACACCTCCACGCTTCATCGCACCGAGCAGACTATCGCCAACTTGTGGCCGGGCTTGGCGTACGAGCGCCTGGACGGCCTGCGTGAGTGGTTCTTTGGCGACTTTGAGGCCGAGCGCGTGATGCTCATGCCCGAGCGCCCGTGGCGCGATTTCTATCGCCAGTTTGGCGGCGAGGGTCAGATGCAGGTGCGTGAGCGCATGGTGACGACGCTGACCGAGCTCATGCGACGCCCGGACCTCGAGTGCGTCCTTGCGGTGAGCCACGGATCGGCCATCAAGGAGTTTTTGGACCACGTGAGGGGAGCGGCGGCCGACGAGCGCGAGCGCGTGCCGGGCAACTGCTCAGTGCTGCATTTCGTGTTTGACGATACGACCGATACGTTTGAACTGGTCGAAGTCTTTACGCAGGAAGATTATGCGCGCGAGCTGGGGCTTGAGCCGCTCGTGGCTGCCGCGGGTCCGCAGCGCGGGTAGTTTGGGCGTGGCGACGCGGATCGCCGACATCATTGCTCGATGTGAAAGGGGCGGGGATGCATGCGCATGTATTGCATCTCCGCCCCTTGTTTGTTGAGCTGCCGAGTCTTTGTGCTAAGCGTTTACGCTCGGCTAGAACCACCGTGCGATCTGGTGGGTGAGCAGACCCGTTGGAACCTGCGGTGCGTCGCCGCTCACCTGCACGGCGGGGAACAACGCGGCAATGGCAAAGTTGAAGGGCTCTTTGCCCGTATAGGTGCCGGCTGCGAGGGCCTCGTCTGTCAGGAGCTGTGCCGCCCCTGCCAGCGCGGCGGCGTAGGCAGCGTCTGCCGGCGTCGGCTCCGGTGCCTGGTCGAGCATGGCTCGGATGGCGGCAACAGCGTCCTCGCGCTTGACTTCCCATACGCGATGCGTAATGCCGGTGGGGTCGGTGACGGCATAAAGCGACGCTCCTTCTTTGGCGGCGCCAAGGATGATATCCATGACGGGCGAGGCTTCGTAGGCGAGTGTTACAGGGCGGGGCTGCACCTTAAGCTCGGCGATCGCGCGCGCGGCGGCGAGTGCGTCGACGCTCTCGGCGGCAGCCTCGTCGCTACCCGTCAGTACGTTAACCGGGCAAATCGCCACGACGCCCGTCACGCGACCTGGCTCCCCCGAGCATTCGTACACGTAATACGCCGCGCCTGGATCCTTGAGCATCAGGCCATCGGCAATGGCTCCGCGCAGAGCATCGTTGCCGTTCAGGATGCCGCCCATCTGCGGCAGTGCTTCGAGCACGCGGTCCTGAGCTGGGCGGATGCAGGGAAACGGGAGTGCTTTCATGGGCGGTCCTAACGCGCGGGTCGGTTTGTTCGCGGCTTATTATGCCCCAACTTGGCCGCTCGCGTCCCAGAGCGCGTTGTCTGCAAGCGCGATGAGCACGTTTTGGCAGCGAACGATATCGGTATGGGGCACATATTCGTTGGGCTTGTGCGCGAGCGCCAACGAGCCGGGACCGTAGCTCATGCAGTTGCGGTTGCCTGTCTTGCCGGCAATGACGGCGGTATCGGTGTAGCCGGTAAAGAAGCCGACGGTCGTGTCCGCGTCCGTCGCGTCATCGGCGGCACGCTTGAGCGCGGCTAGAAGGGGAGGGTTCGGGTCGCGCTCGATGGCGGGGCGGTCGCCCGTCACGGCGTAGCTGCCATGGCAACCGGGAACCGCGGCCTCGGCGGCGGCAATGGCATGCTCGACCATGTTGATCGCGGCGGCCGTATCGGTCGGCGGCGTCAGGCGCATGTCGACCCAGACCTTGGCATGGTCGGGCACGACATAGGGGCGATAGCCGCCCTCAATCTGTCCAAATGTGACGGTCGAAGGCCCCAGCTCCTCATGTAAAGGCAGCGTCGCAAACGCGCGACGAAGCGAACACACGACCTCGGCCATGGCGGCGACGGCGTCTGTGCCCTTCCAAGGCTGGCTCGCGTGCGCCGTGACGCCGGCCATCTCGATCTCGAACCACGTACGCCCCTTGTGCGCCACCTGGATCTGTCCGTCGGTGGGTTCGGTGTCCAGCACCCATTCGCGCGAGCCGACCCAGCCAGCATCGATCGCGGCCTCTGAGCCGCGCATGAAGTCTTCCTCGTCGACCGAGCAGATGAGCGAAAAGCCGCGGCGTGGCAGCGCGCCATCCGCCGCCACGCGCTCGAGCGTATGGACCAGTGCGGCAATGGCGCAGGCCAGGCCACCCTTCATATCGCAGGCACCGCGGCCATAGAGTTTATCGTTGCGCACAACCGCCCCAAGCGGTGCGATGTCTGCGTCCCAGCCATCGCCCAAGGTGACGGTATCCATGTGGCAGATATAGATCAGCCGCGGCTCGTCGCTTTGGCCCGGCACGGTGACTTTAAGGTTGCGGCGCCCGGGCAGCACTTCGAGCTCCTCAATCTGCACGGCATCGAGCGCAGAACTATCAAGTTGTGCCAGCTGCTGCTCAATGAGCTTCTTAATGAAGCGCTCAATTTCATCCTCATACGCGCCCGGGTCTGAGCTGTCGATCCGCACAAGCTCCTGAGCAAGCCGCCAGGCAAAGTCCTCATCAACCATATGCAACCTCACAATCAGTCTGCTTTCCAAACCGATTGTAAGCCTCCTGAGAGATTCGCGACGCGCGCGCAGCAGCATTTACCGTTCGCAGGCCGAGCCAGCGCGTTTGCCGTCCGAGCGGGTTTACAAACGGCGCGGTGGGTACGTAGCCTTTATGGACGACATGCTGTGCGACATATCTGCCTTTCGGTATCACCGGATACCTCCACAGGTTTTGGCGATAATGCCGGACCTGCCCGATTCTGCGGACGATCAGCGCAGGGAGCATCTTTGTGAGCATCCGCTCGTCAAGCATTTCTTGGGCACCCCGTTACACGTGTTGTCGCAGGGCAGCTGCGGGCGTAAGGGCGATCGCATTGTCAGGCATGTTTGGAACGGGGAGAGGCCGTTTGATTATGTGCGGCAGACGGAGTTTGGCCTCGATGTTGCGTCCCCGCTCTTTACCCTGCTGACCCTGGCTTCCTCGGTCTCAAACGAACGTCTGATCATGTGCATGTATGAGATGTGCGGCACCTTTGCCGTGTGCAAGATTGCGCCTCAGGTAAAGTCGGCACTTGTGCAGGCATATGGGGGCCAGTGGGGTGACGCACGGTTGGGCTGGGAAAACGTAAAGGATGTCTCGGGGAGTCCAACGGACTTGTGGAAACGACCGCCCTTGATCGAGTTCTCTGAGCTTGCAGAGTACGTCGATAAGATCCGGGGGCTCCGCGGCGCTAAATCGTTCATACGAGCCGCGAAATGCATTACGGGGGTGGCAGCATCGCCGCTCGAGGTCCAGGCTTCGATGCTGTTTGGCCTTACGAGGTTGCGCGGCGGCGAAGGGCTGCGCCTTACCAATAACGTTGAGATTCGTATGACGCGCAGCGCCCGCCTGATTTCGGGGCTTGATAGGCGCTATGCCGATATCCTGCTGGCAAATAAGGACGGTAGTCGAGAGTGTCTGGTTGAATGCCAAGGTAAAGCCATTCATGGATCCATAGAATCCAAGATTTCGGACTCCGACCGAACGACGGCGCTGCAAGCGATGGGATATCCCGTCGTTTTGATGACCTATGGTCAGCTGGCCGACTCCGATGCCTTCCGCGTGGTGATGGAGCTCATCATGTCCTATCTCGATGTGCCGCTGAAAGACAAGACGCCGCGACAGCAGGAGCTCGAACGGCGGCTTCGTGAGGAGATTTTTATCAATTGGGCGGAAATGTAGTCGCGCGGGTGGAAAACGGTCGCGTGAACTAGAGTTTTGGTCGCAAAAAAGGCTTCAATTTTGCCTTGGAGGAGTCTTAAAAATGCTATCTAGAATAAGTTGTTTCGGAAAATAGACAGTCAACTTACATTCGGCACATAGAGATTGATTTTTACCTACTAAAGTCCCTGATAAAGCTGTTTATCAAAGCGGGTGCGCTGAGTGATTTGGGTCTTACCGTCTATTATCCGAAAAAACTTGTTCTGGGTATCATTTTAAAGTCGTCCGGAGCAACGAAATCGGCCCCCGTTTCGTGAAAACGGGGGCCGAATGGGTTTCGTGGCCTGTCTGGTAGGCTTGGCGCCGGCGCTATTTAATCACGCGCACGCGATACATCGACGGAATCTGCTTAAGCGCCTCAATCGTGCTGCTGTTCAGGTGCTCGTCGGTGTCGAACATGGTGTAGGCGTTCTCGCCGGCAGATTCGTTGGTCATACGCTGCACGTTGGCGTTGTCCTTGGCCAGGATTGCCGTGATCTGGCCGATCATGTTGGGCACGTTGGCGTGCAGGCAGGCGATGCGGCTCGCGGCGCGCGCCTTGCCCATGCTGCAGGCGGGGTAGTTGACGCTGTGCGCGATGTTGCCGTTCTCCAGGTAATCCTTGAGCTCGCTGATGGCCATGTCGGCGCAGTTGGCCTCGGCCTCGCCGGTGCCGGCGCCCGAGTGCGTGGTGATAAACGTGTTGGGCATCTTGACGGTCTTGGGCGTGGCAAAGTCGCAGCTAAACCAGCTGAGCTTGCCCTCGCGCAGGGCGGCTTCGACGGCGTCCTCGTCAATGATGGTCTCGCGCGCGTAGTTGATCAGCACGGCGCCCGGGGCCAGGAGGTCGATCTGCTCGGTGCTGATCATGCCGATGGTGTCTGCCTTGCTGGGCACATGCACGGTGAGGTAGTCGCAGCCGCGGCACAGGTCCTCGAGCGTGCCCACGCGCTGCACCTCGCGGCTCAGCACCCAAGCGTGTTCGACGGAAATGAACGGATCGTAGCCGTAGACGTCCATACCCAGATCGACGCAGGCGTTGGCGACCTTGGAACCCACGTTGCCCAGGCCGATGACGCCGATGCGCTTGCCCTTGAGCTCGCGGCCCACAAAGGCCTTCTTGGCCTTCTCGGCGTCGACCTGAATCTCGGGGTCGTCGGCGTTGTCGCGTACCCAGTTCATCGACTGCACTACGCCGCGGCTCGAAAGCACCAGCATGCCCAGGACGAGCTCCTTGACGGCGTTGCTGTTGGCGCCGGGGGAGTTAAAGACGACGACGCCTTTCTTGGCGTACTCCTCGACGGGGATGTTGTTGACGCCGGCGCCGCAGCGGGCGATGGCGCGGATGCCCTCGGGCAGCTCGTAGCCGTGCAGGTCGGTCGAGCGCATCAGGATGGCGTCGGCCTCCTCGGCGGTGTCCACAAACTCGTAGCCCTCGCCAAACTCGACTTTGCCGTCTTTGGTGATGTCGTCGATGGTCTTAATCTTGCGCATGGAAAAAACTCCTTAGCAGGTTTTGATGTAAACAGGTGGTCTGAGGTGGCTGGTCGGCCCGCGTGTTGCGGGCTAGTTAGATCGCGGACTCAAACTATGCTGCGCTTCGAAGTCCTTCATGTACGTTGCCAGCGCCTGTACGTCCTCCATGGTGACGGCGTTGTACACGCTGGCGCGCATGCCGCCGACGAGGCGATGGCCCTTGACGTTTTGAATCTGGTGCTCGGCCGCGCCCGCGACAAAGGCGGCGTCGAGCCCGGCGTCGCCGGTGCGGAACGTGACGTTGGCGATGGAGCGGCTGTCTGCCTGCGTGGTGCCGTGGAACAGTTCGCTGTTCTCGAGTAGGTCGTAGAGCAGGTTGGCCTTGGCCCAGTTGCGCTCGGCCATGGCGGCAAGCCCGCCGGTCTGCTCGACCCAGCGGAACACTTTGCCGCACACGTAGATGCCAAAGGTGTTGGGCGTGTTGAGCATGGAGCCCTTGGCGGCCTCGGTCTTAAGGTCCATGTACTGCGGCGTCTGCGCAAAGGCCGGGCCGTCCGCGATGAGGTCGTCGCGCACGATGACTACCGTCACGCCCGCGGCGCCGGCGTTTTTCTGAGCGCCGGCATAGATGAGCCCGTAGCGCTCGACGTCGAGCGGCTGCGACAGGAAACAGCTCGAGACGTCGGCGACCAGCGGCACGTCGCCGCAATCGGGCAGCTCGTGGTACATGGTGCCAAAGATGGTGTTGTTCTGGCAGATGTAGACGTAGTCGAGCCCGTCGCCCGCGGCCTCGGCGGCAATGCGCGCGTTGATGTCGGCCATGTTGGGAATGCGGTCGAAGTTGGTGTCCTCGGAGCTCGCGAGCAGCACGGCCTCGCCGTACTTGGCGGCCTCCTTGTACGCCTTGTTGGCAAAGTTGCCGGTCACGACGTAGCCGGCGCGGCCGCGGCACATGAGGTTCATCGGGATGCCCGCGAACTGCAGCGTGGCGCCGCCCTGCAAAAACAGGACTCGATAGTTGTCGGGGATGCTCAGCAGGCGGCGCAGGGTTGCCTCGGCGTCGTCGATGATCTGCTGGTACATACTAGATCGATGGCTCATCTCGAGCACGGACATGCCGCAACCGCGGTAGTCCATCATCTCGTCGGCGATCTCGGCAAGCACGCTGGTGGGCAGTGCGGCCGGGCCTGCTGAGAAGTTGTGCACACGTGCCATCTTCTAGGTCCCCCTCGTAGTCGTTTGAACGTTCGGGATACTTTAGCACAGTGCAGCATCGGGCGCGACCGCATCACAGCAAAACCCGAGTGCGCCGCTATGATTTACAGGATGGTTACATGGGGGAGGGGTGGTTGATGGTTCGCATCCTATCGGCTTCGGCCTTTGCCTGTTTCCAGGGGCGTATGCGGTCGTTGACAAGGTCATCGTAGCCGCGGGCGATGGATTGTTGGATGGCCTTATTGGTTTCGAGGCAACCTTTGTCTGCGAAATCGAATCCTGTCTGCGAGAGGGTGGCTGACTTTTCAGCGCGCATGCGTGCCTCCTGAGTAATGCCTGTAATTTCAATCTATGTTGATGTTAGCGCCAAAGTGCTTCGCATAGGAATAATGGCGAAGAAGAGCTCTTTGGTCTATGGCGAGCTTTTGGGCTGGTAGCCTATGCCCAAGTTCACGACCGAATCATTTTGACCTCCTTTTTATTGCGCAATAAAAGCTCACTTGAGTCATTGCGAACAATTTCTTGAGCTGTTCACCGGACGATACCGACCGTCTGCAGAAACGGCCTCAACGGATGCCTTTGGGAGCGAGTCGCGTAAATAGCTGCACGGTATGATTTAACCTACGTCACGACAGACCGATGCTAATAAAGGGTCAGTAATGGCGGCATTAGATGCAACTGCGGCATGGGGGATGCTATGAACGAAACGAACTACGTTGAGAGGCTGAAGAAGGCATCCATTTCTGAACTTCGTTTTGACGACGTTCGCTTAAAGCGTTCAATTCAAAATGCTGGTTTCTGCAACTTGCCCGATCTTTTGTCTCTTACCGATAAAGAGATAGATATTCAATTTGATAGCAGATACGCCGATTCAATCATTAAGATGCGAAAGAAATACCGCACGGCCCCCGATGCCTTCGCGGCTTCGATGCTTCAGCCCAAGATTGCCGAGAAGCCGGCGAACGTTAAAGAACCGCTGGAAGTTCGGCGTCCTCTCGAACTAAAGGCCGAGGCAACGTCTTCAATCGAACAATACGAATACGACCTGAGCCGTTTTCCACTCACGCGCTCCCATGGGCTGTTTTCAGAAGAGCTAGAAGAATTTGAAGAAAGGGCTCGTGACACCTTCGATGACCTTGCTTCTAGGTCTGAAAATGTCATGGTCTATCAGGCATTTGAAGAATTCTCGACTGACCTTGATGAGCTCAGCGCTGCGTTTGAAGAGCTTATCAAACGATATCCTACAAAGCCGCGTATTGTCTTGATGCTGATTGATAAGTACCTGCCAAACGCTTTTATGGTTTATGTCGCCGACAAGGCGCGTAGGGTTTTCAACGACCATAACCTGTGGGGTAATTTCTTTGCGAGTCTTGGTATTCTCGACAGTAACGTGCAGGGGCTTGTTAAGCATATATTTATTAAGCATGTTGAAGAGCGTGGTATGCCCTTGTACGGTCGTGAAGAGGAAACTAATTACTATTTATACACCGCGCTCCTGCACGGTGGCCTATCTGAAGATTCTTGGTCGAATCTATGGGAGAAACTACTTCCGCTTGCGCGAGAAGTTTCTCGAGGCGGTCTGGGTTTTGGCGGAGAGATGGATGGCCTCTCTGTTCTTAGGGAGCTGAAAAATCCTGAGAGCCGTTATACTCCAGAAAAGGCCGTGCTTAATATCCTTGAGAAAGCGCCCGATTCAACCATTGCACCGCTATTCGAAGCGTCCATGCGCGTAGCAGCCCAAATTGTGGATTCGAATAGGGTCAAAAGCCGTTACACGATGCTGTCCAGTTTCGGTCTACCAGAAGCTGCAATGCAGGCCCTTCGTGATAATCAAGAACGCTCGGCGTCCTCGGCGGCGGGGAGGAAGACCGTTGCTTCGACACAAGAGCGGAGAAGCGAGACTCATCGATTGATCTATCTTCCGACTGCTAGTTTGCAACTGGATCTTTCTGAAGGCGTTGTCACCATGCGTTGGCCGCGTCAGCAGTTTCCATTGCATTTCGCTGGCGACAAGATCGACTATTATGTCGATGGCGAGCTTAAGGCAAGCTCTGAATTTGATGTGAGCGTCGGGAAATGCATCCTAAATGCTGTCGGCTTTGCTATTGATCCTCGGGCTCGTTATGACGTAGAGCTCAAGCTTATGCACAAAGACGAGCATACGGGGGACTACATCGAGCTTAGTTCGTTGAGCCAGACGTTTAGTAGGAACAAGCCTGGCTGTTTTGAATTTATAAAGGACGGCAAGGGCTCCTATCGCTTGCGCGGCAAAAACGAGCGGCTAACGAAAAAGCGCCGTATAGCCTACATCGTTAAAGATGGATACAAGATTGTTCCCGGCCAGGGTATGAAAGCGGTCTCGGAGTATGAGACTTCTGGCGATTGGGGTGATAGTCAAATCTTCATCTATGATGTAGAGCCCGGTTCGGCAGGTTCAGTTGTTAACGAGCTGACGGGCGAGGAGGTCGCCGTTTGGCAGGAGCGCTATGTTGCAAAGATAGATAAGCACCGAATCATCGGAGAAACGAGCGGCGGCGTTGACTTGTATGGACGTATTCCTAACGAGGTTGATACAAACGACGGGCTTCCCTCTGTGAGCATAGAAGCGCTTGACGGCGCGGACGCGCTTAAAGACCTGGATATCGTTTGTTGCTGCGACGGCGAGCTGGTGTCATTACCGCGTCGTGTCGCGTCTGAGGACGATGCTGATAATGCGGGTACCGCAAGAATAGAGCTAGATCCGTCAAAAGCAAACCTATTCAGTTGGCATATCAAAGAGTGCGCCATAGAGGCGAGGCAGAAATCTGCCGGTGGCAAGGTCGTTTTCCGCTACCGATTCGCAGTGGTGCCCATACAAGAATTTAGGCCTCTGTCCATCAGCGTTGATCATGGGTATGCTGTAGCTGAATATGGCTTCCAAGCGTGCCTTCCCATTGACGTTGTGCGCGTTCACGAAGAAGCCGATGTGACGGGCGAATGCGAGAGCCTATATTCTCTCAATGCATGGGAACGATATGAAGTAAAGACACTTCTGAAGGATGAGTTCTTGCACGTTCGCATTCGGTCGAGAGAGAGTGGCAAAGAGACTGATGCTAAGCTGGCCCTTGCTGCAATAGACGTTGACATTCCAGAAAGGCTTGCGAATAAATCCGAAGAGCGTCCAATCTGTTTGGCAGATGCGCTAGAACTCGGTCCCAGCGTTGCTAATTTTAAGATTGTCTCCTGTGGTTGGAGGTACAACAGGGCTGTGCTGGTGATGCTCGGTTCAAAACCGCTTTTCTTCAAGAACCTTAAGCAGCCTGGTGAATACGGATTCAATCTCTTTAGATTTACAAGCCTCTTTCAACAAACCGACCATAAGGCACCCGGTCGTCTTCCGCTGAAGCTGTCCCTGTACTATGGCGATGACGTGTCAACGGGAGAGCTGAAGCCCGCCTGGACCGATGTTCAACTGCTTGACTGTGCCGAAGGGCTCGGCATTAACGGCTGGAAGCTATTGTCGAGTGAATCTCTTGGGTATGTTCTTCGGTTTGAAGGCAAGCCCTTATGTGACATTCATTTCAGGTTCTTTAGGCTTTCTAGGTATAAAGAAAGAGACGAAAAGCCAATTGCTACGGCCTTTGCAGGAAAGGGCTCTGCTGAGGTCGCTCTTCCATCCAGCGTGGTAAGACAACTGGGCAGCAAGAGGGAAGTGGTTGTCGAAATGTCGCCGAGCGACTTCTTCGGGGACCCTCGACGAGAATACGCGACCAAAATCATCCTTAAATAACAGGAGCAAATAATGACTAAGGCAAAAGAATTCAACCCCATTGAGACTGCACGTAAAGTGGAGGACTCTTATCGCGAGTATATCGCCACCACTATCCACTTTGATGATGCAGATTTGCAGAAGCAGCTTGAGACGATTCTCGGCGAGCCGGGATATCTCGCAAAGGGACCATTTCTTGAAGCGGCGCCTCCGTACCGCAAGGATAAAACAGTGGCTGATCTGGTGGGCGAGGGGATTCTCTGCAAGAGTATGATGAGTTTAGGTGGAGGGGAGACGCATAACTTTGACCCCTATCGCCCCTTGTATGTGCATCAAGTTAAGGCCATTGAAAAGAGCGTGGCCGGGCGTAACTATGCCGTCGTTACGGGCACGGGTTCGGGCAAGACTGAGTGCTTCCTGCTTCCGATTCTGAATGACATCCTCGCAGAATTCGAAAAGAGTGGGCGCTCCGCTGGCGTCCGTGCCATGATTCTTTACCCGATGAACGCCCTCGCAAACGACCAGCTTAAACGATTGCGCCAGTTGCTGAAGGGGACCGACATCACTTTCGGACGCTATACGGGCGATACCAAAGATGAAGAGTCCAAGGCTTTTAGCAAGTGGAAAGATGAAAACCCCGATGAAGAAAAGCTTCCAAATGAAATTATCTCGCGCGAAAAAATACGAGAGAACCCTCCCAACATATTGCTCACAAATTACTCCATGCTCGAGTATCTCCTTCTGCGTCCCGAGGATGCTTCGTTGTTCGAGGGGGCTTTTGGTGGTAATTGGCGACATATTGCCATCGACGAGGCACATGTTTATTCAGGTGCACTTGGCACCGAAATCGCTTATTTGTTGCGCCGGGTAAAGGCTCGTATCGAATCGGAAACGGGAAAGCGTCCCAGACTCCACTGCTACGCTACCTCAGCAACAATCGGCTCAGAAGAAGATATGCCAAAGGTCGCTGTATTTGCTCGGGACCTTTTTGGCGAACCATTCTCAAGTGACCCCGCTGATCTTGACGTTATCACGAGTGAGAAGGATCAGCCCCAAGACGCCCTTGACGAAAAGCCGTGGGGCACGCTTTCTTTAGATACTTGGGCGGAACTTCGTAAAGTGCTTTCCGATCCCGAAAACACAAGCGTGGAAGACATTCGCAGCACGCTCGCATTTGGCGGAGCTCCTGAAGAGGCCGTAGCAAGGCTGGATGGAGAGTCTCCTCTAATGGGGCTAGGAAAGGTGCTTTTAGGCGAATCGTCTACGGCAAAACTGGTGAGACGCTGTGAGCGTCTTTTTGACCTTACCAATCTCGACTCTATTCAAGAGCTGGGGATTGAAGGTCTTGCCGGGGACAAGAGGGGCGTTGAAATCCTTACCGCAATGGTAGAGGTGCTTTCTTCGGCACAGCGTTCCAAAGATGTTCCTATCCTTACGAGTCGCTACCATTCGTTCTTGCGGGCTCCCGAAGGCATCTATCTGAACCTTCACACACGAAAGCTGACTCCTCATAAAACGATTGCGGAGCGCTATGACGATGAAAATGATACTCCCGTATATGAATTATCGGTATGTCGCCACTGCGGACAGGCTTATATTCTGGGCGTTGAGAAATACGACTCTGATGCTAAGGCCCCTTGGCTAAATCCCAGACATGAAGGAACAGATTCTGACGATGAGTTCCTCCCGAGAACCTACTACCGCATTCTTTCCGACGAGATGGAGCGCGATCCTGACGAAAAGGTCCAATGGCTGTGTCCGACATGTGGCTCTCTGCACCATGAAGCCGAAGGCGGCGCGCACCGCTTTGCGCATGAGGACGTTTCGCGTATCCCCGTTGCGCTCAATGAAAATGAAAAGAAACAAGCGGATGAGGAGGAAGCGCGCTGCCGCCACTGCGGCTATCAGTCCCCAGTAGCAATTCAGCCGATGCGCGTTTCGCCTGAAGCTGCGGGCAGCGTCGTTTGCTACGATCTGGTCAGAGATGTTCCGCCATTTGAAGACGAGGCAGCAGACGAGGACGATTTGTTTGCAGATCTTGATGAAGAGCGCAGAGCTGGAAGTGTTATTTGCTTTTCTGATAAACGCCAAGACGCTGCGTTCTTTGCTCCTGCCATGGACAGAACCTATGGAAGCATCACGCGCCGCCAGCTAATTAGAGAAGCAGTGGAAGCTTTGTCTCGCGACGGCGAGGGCTGCTCGCCGAGTTCTGTCATCAATTGGATAACGAGTGTGGCAAGAAGGCGTTACCCAGGAGTACTGGGCTCTGATAGGAAGGGAAAGGCGACTGCCTGGGTCCTCGACGAGCTCGCGGCGGAGGATTCGCGCAACAGCCTTGAAGGCCTTGGCGTTGTAAGGATAGAACCGACCGAATTTAATGAAGGATTTTCCCATCCGGGAGTTAAGAAGCTTGTTGCGAGGCAAGTTGAGAACCTTAACGCTGATGGGGTTACTTGGCTTTCGAATGAAGATTATGTTCTGTTTGCCAAGGTCTGTTTGGAATTGCTCCGCGAAAGAAACGTTATTGAAGTCCCCGAAGGAGTTCCTGACCTTAGGAATAATCATGAGAAGCGCGGTAACCTTGTGGTGCTTGAGGGTGGTGGCTCCAAGGTGAGGGATATTATCCAGTTTGCGGGCGTTTCTGCGAAGGGCACTGAAAACAAGCGCAGCGCCTTCATCCGTAAGTATTCCAAAAGGGAATATGGTATCGAGTTGTCTCGAGAGGACGCGCGTTTGATCTTGCAAAGTCTTTTTCAGTTTACGGGGGACTATCTGACTTGTAAGCTATTCAGGGGCGAAGACTACCTCATCGATTCGAGTGAACATTTTAGGCTCAATAGGGACATCTGGACCATGTATCCGCATTCTGCTGATGACGTAATTTATCGCTGCGATGCGTGCGGATGCGCAGCTCACTTAGATACGCACGGCGTTTGCATGACTACGAAGTGCGATGGCACGATGGTGAAAATGACCTTCGCCCAAGCGATGGATAAGGACCGCTTTTATAAAACGGTATATCAGGACGAGGCACTTCCTCTCGATATTGAGGAGCATACGGCGCAGCTGTCCTCAGATAAAGCTAGAAAAGTTCAGAGTGATTTTATCAAGGGCGATGTGAATGTTTTGAGCTGCACAACCACATTTGAGTTGGGTGTGGACGTTGGCGATTTGAGGGCTATTTTCATGAGAAACGTTCCGCCCAGTGCTGCGAATTATACGCAACGCGCTGGACGTGTTGGCCGCCGCGCGGGAAAGCCTGGATATGCCATCACGTTCGCTCGCTTGCGACCGCATGACGTTGCATACTTTGAGGATCCGTCAAAGATAATTGACGGCAAGACGAGAGTTCCGATGTGCTATTTGGACAACGACGCCATTGCGATTCGCCACGTTTTCGCCGTCGCCATGTCCGAGTTTTTCCGCTATGCGAGCCGGAGTTTGGGCAAAGACTATTCTCATAAGTACGATGATTTTATGAGCTTATCTGAAGAGGTGCCAGAGGGTCTTTGCGAGCTTCGTCGCTATCTTGCGTCGCAGCCGGAGAGTATCTACAAACAGCTTGTTTGTATAATTCCGCGAGATCTGGCTGTGGCAGATGTGATTGGAATAGATGAATGGAAATGGGCGCCCAGGCTTGTCGGTCCCGCCGATCAGAGCGGGGTCAATACCTGCGGCAGGCTATCTCTCGCTCACTGCCTAAAACATAGTGACTTTGAGCGCATCCAGGAAGGTATTGAACTGAGTGAGGGCACCGATTACAGTCGCGCCTATAAGCTACACAAAATTAAAGAGTCTCTCGAGAACAAAAGGACTATTGAAATCCTTGCTGAAAACGGCATTTTGCCCAAGTACGGATTTCCTACCGACCTCGTTGAACTTCATCTTCCTCCTGTTGAGAAGTCGTTGGCGGAGAATAGACTTTCCCTTTCAAGGGGAATGCGGCAAGCTATTAGAGAATATGCGCCCGGCTCCGAAATCGTTGCCGGTAAGACACTTTGGAAATCTGTCGGCATTAGAAAGATGAAAGGGCAAGAGCTCGATGAGCGCAGGTACGGAAAATGCCCTAAATGCGAAGCCTTTGTGTGGCCCATCGAGAACTATAGCGACAAGGGCGAATGTCCCGTCTGCCACACTGAGTTTGCTCTTGAAAAGAAAATGCTCATCCCATCTTATGGTTTTGTTGGCATAGAGAGCGAAAAGGGCATTGGCATTAGGAAGCCGCGTTTGAGAGGGTATTCAGCTGTGCATTTCAGCCAACACTGGCCCAACGAGACGACGTTTGCCGAGCAACGTTTTCCTGGTGGAGTGGTACGGAGCAAATATGCTGAAAACGGCCAGCTTTGCGTGACTAACAGTCCCGCCAAGGGTTTTCGGGTCTGTTCTTACTGCAGCCGTGCGGCCACTACGGGAGAGAGAATCAAGCACAGCTACTTGTGCGAAAAAAGCGGCATAACCCCAACCATTAAAAGATACAGCGCTTTGGGAACTTCTTTCGTGAGCGATGTTCTTGAGCTCGTATTTGATTTTGACGTTGCGGTGTACTTTGATGATGCAGACTGGGAAGCTGTGATGTGGGCATTGTTTACTGCCGCGGCTAAAATCCTTGAGGTTCCCGAGACCGAACTCGGAGGGACAACGTATAAAAATGACGCGGGTGGTTTCTCTGTACTTATCTATGACGATGTGCCTGGAGGAGCTGGGCATGCGTATCAGCTCAGCAAAGAGGTGACGGAACTTATTGAAGAGGCCTATAAGGTCGTAGACGGCCATTGCGGCTGTGGCGAAGAAACTTGCTGCTACGGTTGTATTGCAAATTATTACAACCAAGTTGTTCAGGCGAATCTTTCACGCGGTGCTGCAAAGCGAATTTTGGGAACTCTTCTTT
This sequence comes from uncultured Collinsella sp., assembly GCA_934630375.1. Taxonomy (GTDB): domain Bacteria; phylum Actinomycetota; class Coriobacteriia; order Coriobacteriales; family Coriobacteriaceae; genus Collinsella. The sequence goes on along the minus strand of CAKTVQ010000009.1, from coordinate 11,628 downwards.
CCGCTTCGTCTTCCGGTCGTTCTCCTGGCAATGTCGATGAAGATAAAGAGCTTGATTGCAAGGCTGGTATTTCCGACTCGGTTGGTGGACTTGAGCTATGGGCCTCTGATGATGGTGCGAACAACGAGGCACTGTCGCCGGCCGAAGCGATGAGGCTGTCAATTCAATCTAATTCTTCGGAGGAGTGGATTGAGTTGATTCGTGAAATGACGAACTACGATTCGCATCTGCGTTGGGAGACTCCGGACAAAGATGTGGAGCTATCTGATGCTGATGGCGGCAACGCTTATGCCACGCTTGTTTGGCGCAAGTCCAGGATCATTCTTCTTGACGAGGAAGCAGCGGGCGATTTTAAAGAGGTATTTGGGTCTGCCTGGCGCAACGTTTCGGGCTGGCACCTGTTTGTCGTTGGCGAGTGCTCCGCCGAAGATGTGATGGGCGAGATTTATAAAGAGGCATAACAGTGACTGCAAGAATGATACCGAGCCTTGGTCCGGCTGAATACGACGATCGGAGCCACGAAGGGGAGATTTATTACGCGCTGAGTAAGCTTCCCGATGATTTTACGGTTATCCATTCATACAAGATGTTGGATGTCGTGGATGGAAACGCTATTGAGCAGAGGGAAGCCGATTTCGTCGTGTTTAATCGCAGGCTCGGTATCCTTGTTATTGAGGCGAAAGCGGGGAAAATTCGTTGCGAAAACGGTGAGTGGTTATACGGAAGTGGCGTATCGATGAGGAGGCACGGAGGCCCCTTCCGGCAGGCAGATAGCATTAAATGGAAGCTCATTAATCGATTTGAGGATGTGGGGTTGGGGGAACTCTGCGGAAGGTGTAAAGTTGCTCATGCGGTTTGGCTTCCGTCCCTAGGGGCGCATGAGCTTGGTTTCATTGACTATTCTCCTGAGGCTTCCCGCAATATCACTTTGTGCAAGACGGATCTGGTGGACCCGACTGCTCAGATAACTCGAATCATGAAGATGGATATCGGGGGAAGGGAGACGAGACTCTCCGAGGCTGAGGCTAAAGAGGTCTTGCATAAAGTGCTCCTGCCGGAGTTCGATATCGTCCCGACTAATTCGGTGGACTATCGATATAACGACTTCGTGTTTGCAAGGCTGCTGGACTCACAGGCTCGTGTGCTGAATTTCATAAAGGATCAGAAGACTGCGGTGATTAATGGCGCGGCGGGAACTGGTAAAACTCTCATCGCTATTGAGAGGGCAAGGCAGGCTGCCTGTACGGGCAGAGTTCTCTTTTTGTGCTTTAATTCGCTTTTAAAGGAAGAGATTGCTAGAAGGTGTAGCGATGTCCCGGAAATTGACGCCTATACAATTCCGGGCTACGCCTGTAAGGTCTGCAATTCGCCCGAGCCAAACTACGCCAGCCTGGCCGAAGAGCTCATGGAACACCCTGAATCGTTTCCCTATCAGCACATCGTGATAGACGAAGGACAAGACTTTGGCCTAAAAGCCATCGAGGACGCGATGGTGCTCGAAACGCTGCGCTCAATTGTGGATTCAAGGCCGGAAAGCACCATGTACCTTTTTTACGACAAAAGGCAGTTTGTTCAGGGTTCAGCTACGCCTAGCTTTCTTATGGATGCCGATTGCAAGCTGACGCTCTATGTCAATTGTCGGAATACGGAGGCTATCGAAAAGTCGTCTCTGAGCGCGCTGGGAGAGACGTGCAATTATGGCGCACAAGCGATGACGACGCTTGGTAGGCCTCCGTTACTTATGGTTGATTCTGATGTCGCTGCGCAAGAGGCATTTGTGGATAAACAAGTTTGTCTACTCAAGAATGCTGGCATTAATGACATCGTGGTTATTACATGCAAGACGCTGGAGAATTCTAGACTGTCGTATTGCTTTACGGGAGACCAGGGTGCAAAGAGATGGAAGGGGCAGAAGGTCCCCGTTCATACGGTACGTAAATTCAAGGGGATGGAGGCTGCTGCGGTCATTTTGGTTGACGTTGATCAGGTCTTATGGGAACAACCATCCATGAGCTATAAACCTGAACCTGGAACCTTGTTTTATACTGCGGCTTCGAGGGCGCGGCATGAGCTTAGGATTGTTTGCGATATGGATGAAGGTGCCTGTAATCGGGTGCTTATAGCTATGGGTGAGAAAACGAACAGGCGTCCTGCCAAAAAACTCGCAAATGTTCTGGGGGCTGTGCTGGTTGGATAGAGGCATTCATATGCCCAGGCGCCCCTTGTGAGTCTGAAGGCGCGGGCTTAAGGCCCCACTGTCAGCTGTGCCGTATTCACTTCATGCATGAGCGACGTCTAAATCACCGGGATATACCGCGACAGGTACTCTTTAAGCGCTGGGTCACACACATAGAGGAACGTTCCTAGCATGCCGCGTGTCATGAGGACGTAGTAGGCGTTGACGATAATCTTTTGTAGATCATCATCGCTTGCCTTTTTCTTCGCGACAGCATCTTTGAAGTTCGCCTTATTAACGCAGACGGCTCCCTTGTCGCTGTCGTAGTAAATGTCTGGACCCAGAATGACGAAACCGTAGTTAAGGTCATAGCCCTGCACCGTGTGGATGCATCCGACCTCGTTTGCGGCGTTGGCTGAGTTGACCCAGTCCTTCTGAGTCGAATTCCAGCGCTTGGGAATACCGTCGATGACGATATCAAACGCATCTTTATTGGTCTTGGTTTCCCATTTCCACGCGAAACCCGCTGTCATGCGGGACAGGTCAACTTCCTTTTCCTTCGTTTGTTGCAGGGAGCAGAAATCTTCAAATCGGTCGACGATCCCAAACTGGTACCTGGGGACATCGCTGTTTGGATCGCCAACTCGCGAGTCGTAGGGTTCCGAGGCAAAGAGCTCGTCAAACTTCATGCCGGCATGCATGTACGCCTTGTTGTCGAGCAGGTCGTACACAAAATCGAGGTACTCATCGCCGCCGCGTACGCGCATTTGGGTGCTCAGGTTGAATTCTTCGGTCTCTATGCCGGATTCCTCGAGCTGATTGAGCCGCTGCTCAAGGGCGTCTCGATTGAGCCCGGATGCGCGAACCTGCTGTTTGGGGTCGTAGAACAGGTACGCCTTGTCGCAGCATTTGAAAATCCAATCGGCTTGGCTGCTCGTGTGCGGCAAGTTGAGCCGTTCGCATGTGTTGTAAAAAGCCTTGATGCCGGCACCAGCGGTTAGGTAATTACCCAGTCGGTGTGCTTCGTCGACAAGCAGGATGTCATACCGGTCATTCTTGGTGACATCGCTAGGGGTCAGGATGTCGCTTGGTTTTAAGCCGGGAAGGAAGTGCGTGAGCTTTTTGAGCGTCTTGTTCAGGGACTCCATGGGTGTCACAAAACCTACCCGCAGACCGGAAAGGTTGGGCTCGTTTTTGATTTTGAACATGAGGCTGATGGCAAGGATTGTTTTGCCCGTTCCTGGCGCTCCGTTTACGACGGTTACACGTTCCTTCTTGGGACCGCCGTGTTTAACGTCTTCGTGTTCCTGCTCAAGACGCTTGTAAATCGCCTCGATCGTTTCGTATTGATCGGGCGTGAGCGTTTTGAATGGCGAGAACTTGAACAGATCCGAATTCTCGAGTTCCTCAATTGGATGAATGGCGTAGTTTTCTTCGCGCAGTTTTGTCCACAGCGTTCGGAACTTCTGACGATACTGAGGCCGCTCAAAGTAATCGAACTGGGCGTAACCGTTGTTGGCATTGGTCACCTGGTATTTTTCGTCAGCGCAAAACAGCTCAATGAGCCTGTTTTCAAACTCAAATGTCGCAGACTGATTGAAGGTGGGGTTGTCGATTAAAAGGGTCCGGTCGAAGTCCTTGTCTACGTTTGAGGCGTGTTGCTTCATGCGGCGCTGATAGTTGGTCGTTTGACCGATGTATGCCGTCTTATTTTTACTATTGGTCAGGATGTAGAGAACGGGCCAGCTTTCGTCATGGTGAGCCCCTGGCTTTGGCGTGCCAAAGTCCTGCAGCGATTCGCTTGTCTCGAAGGGCTGGGGTAGGGGAAGTGTGTACTGACGAAGGGCGAACTCGTTACTCATGATGGCCCGCCTTTCTGTATTCGTTGGAGCCGGTGTCGATGGGGTAGCGTTCGCCGTTGCGTTTGAGTTTGGACGAGAGCGCCGCCTGTAAGTCGATGTCATTGAGGTCGGCAAAGCGCAGGAGAAAAAGCAGTGTGTCGGCGACTTCGTCTTCGATGGCTTGGCGCTGCTTGGGGTCTTGGAACATTTCTGCTATGTGCTCGTTGCTCATAAAGCGAAAGAGCTGTAGCAGCTCGGAGGACTCAGTTGCCATGCCGATGGCGAGTTCTTTTGGCGTGTGGTATTTGCGCCAATCACGCGCATCGCAAAAATCTCTGACTTGCGTCGTCATGGCATCGAGCTTGTCCATTGTCTGCAGCCCCCTTGATGGTCATTGCTTTATTATGGCGGTATCTGAGATTTATTGCACCCCATTTAGGACATGCGACACATGCGGGTGAGGTGACCCGGTAGGAGGTTTCACCATGAAGGTCGACGTTGATGTAGACCAGCTGCGCGAGGACTTACTCGACCGCGCGGGGAGTGCGGCTGGCGCGGGCTTTCCTGCCGCCATGCTCGACGTGATGGATATCGAGGATGAGTCGCCCCAAGAGCTCCTAGCCCGAGCCGAACGCGAAGGCCTCGACCTCCGCGACTTTGCTGTCGCCGATGAGGACGACGGTTACGATGCAGGCGAGGACTGGTAACCAACTCCGTGCCTCAACCCCATCCTCACAATAACTTGCGGTGAAATAGGGGTTGAAACGGCTGCTAGAACCCCCTTCACCGCAACTTACAAAAGCATTACCGCCTGTTTTTGCCAAATCATCCACTTTTAAGTCCTTATTTTTGTCAAAAGGCCTAGTAGCTGAATTCGGCATAAAAAATGCCGGGGGACATCCCCCGGCTCTTGGAGGTCCCTCTATTCGAGGGTACCGGCTTCTTTATAGCATGAGATCGAATGGCTTTCAAATAGCGTTCCTAAATCCGAACCGTTCGATGCTTCCGGGCGGGATGCGCCCGTCTGGCTCTTCTTAGAAGTTGCGGTGAAATAGGGACTGTTGGGGCTGCTAGAAGGCCATTCAGTCCCTATTTCACCGCAACTTAGGAGGGGCGGGGGGTAGCTACGACGCGAGCGTTGCGATGACGGCTTCGTCGCCGGCGTATATGAGGGTGTTGCCGTCGGGGATGATTGTTTGGCCGTCGCGCTTGAGCATCACGACGATAAAGGGGTGCTTGCCCTGCGGCACGTCGCGCAGGCGCTGGCCGGCAAGGCGGCCGTGGGGCGTCACGGTGACCTCGCGCAGCGTAACCTCGGCACGCTCTTCGAACGTTGGGGCTGCCATCACCAGCAGATCGCCTTCCTGGATCACGGTGTCGCCATTGGGCAGTACCGGGTGCGCTCCGTCGCGCAGCACCAGCACGACGAGCATATTCGTAGCGCTGCCGATATCAGCAAGCGAGCGCCCGGCAAACGGATGCCCCGCGCCCACCTTGAGCTTGACGAACGACATGCCGTCCTCGTCGCGGTAATCGTTAAAGGTGCGGCGCACATCGCCGGCTGCATCGATCATGTCGAGTTTCTTCGCCACCGCCGGCAGCAGCGAGCCCTGCACCACAATGCTCGACACGGCAATTACAAACACCAGGTCAAACAGGTCGTGGCCACCGGGAACGCCGGTCACCACGGCAAAGAGGCTAAAGACGACCGATGCCGCGCCGCGCAGACCCGCCCAGCTTACGAGCGCAACTTGGCGAGGGTTTGTCTTAAACGGCGCGAGCAACACGCCGACGGCGATGGGGCGGCTCACGAAGAGCATAAACGCCATGAGCGCCAGTCCCGGCAGCAGCATTTGCGGCAGGCGGGCGGGCGTCACGAGCAGGCCGAGCAAAAAGAAGATGGTCATCTCGGCCATCTCGGTGAGGGTGTCGAAGAAGTGCGCCAGCTCGACCTTGCCGGTGATGTCGCTTGCGCCCAGTACGATGCCGGACAGGTACACGGCCAAAAAGCCGTTGCCGCCCAGGTAGCTCGGCAGCGCGTAGGCGACGATCGCCACGGCGAACAAGAAGATAGTCTGGGCGCCCTCGGCCGTTGCGTGTGCGCGCTCGATCAGGCGCCCCGATGCCCAGCCGATGACAAGGCCCAGCCCCACGCCCAGGATGATTTGCTTGGCGAGCAGCACGGGGATGTTAATGTCACCGCCGGCCGCGAGGGTCGCGAGCACCGCGGTGAGCATGTAGGCGACGGGGTCGTTGGAGCCCGATTCGACCTCGAGCAGCGAGTCGGTGCCATCTCGCAGCGACAGACTGTGCTCGCGCAGGACGCTAAAGACGCTCGCCGCGTCGGTGGACGCCACAACGGAGCCCAGCAGCAGGCCACCAATCCAGTCAAAACCCAGCACGAAGTGCGCAAACGCACCCGTAATGCCGGCAGTGATGACGACGCCGAGCGTGCTCAGCAGTACCGCGGGCACGGCAACGGGTTTGGCACGGTCGATATTGGTGTTAAAGCCGCCGTAGAACATGATGAACAGCAGCGCCGTGCTGCAGACGGTTTCGGTGAGCGCGTAGTCGCTAAATTCGATGTGCGCCGGCCCGTTGACGCCCAACAGCATGCCGAGCGCGATAAAGATGAGCAGGGTGGGGAAGGGGAGTTTTTTGCCGACGGGCTTGATGGTCAGGCACAGAATAATAACGAGGCCGATAAAGAGAAGGATCTGGTTCATGGATGGTGTCCGCTCCTGGGTGGTTGGCGTGGCACGGTCAGTTGTCTGCGGTTATTTGTACCCAAAGATGGTGGGTTTATGGGGTTGGATTGCGGGCGTGCGCGATATCGTCATAGACGGCTGCCGTCTTTGCCTCTGCTCGGAAACCCTTTCCAGCTTTATTGCAACGGAGTACAATGGGTAACGTTTAAGTTCAACTTGAAGTTTTAGTTGCGGCGCCGGGCTTCCGCTGCAATGCAAAGAGAGGCGTACCATGGCGATCTATGTGACATCCGATGCTCACGGGCACGTGCGTGCGCTTGACGAGGCCCTGTCCAAGATCTCGCTGGCGTCCGACGACACGCTATACGTGCTGGGCGACATGATCGATCGCGGGCCCGATCCGGTTGGCGTCATTAAGCTCGTGCGCTCGCTGCCCAATGCCCACGTGCTCAAGGGCAACCACGAGCAGATTATGCTCGACGCCATCATTGGCCAGGATCCGCTTGATGCCGAGACCTGGGATATCAACGGCGGTTGGACGACGCGCGAGCAGCTCAACGACATGGAATTTGAGGCGTACGAGGAACTCGTGCGCTGGATGGCCGGGCTGCCGCTCTACGCGGTGACCGAGACCGACGGGCGGCCGTACCTGCTGGTGCATGCCGGCATTGAGACCGAGGCCGCGCGGGCGTTTTTGCTTGAGCATGGCGTCGATTGTGCCGATGGTGCGGGGGCGGTGGATGCCGATCGCGAGCTGCTCCAGCAGATGCTTGCGGTGCAGTCGTCCGATGACTTGCTGTGGATTCGTCACGGCTATTGGGATGCGCCGACGGGGTTGCTTTCTGCTGAGGGTAGGGGCCCGGTCGTGGTGAGCGGCCACACGCCCACGGTGTCGCTTGGGCGTTATTGCGAGGTGGGCGGTCTGGCTGGACTCGATGAGGAGTCGGGTCGCGGGCAGATCGTGCGCCTGGGCGGCGAGGATACCGCCGGCGTGCCCGACCGCATCGACATCGACTGTGCCGCTGCCACCGGCTCCGAGTTCGGCCGCGTCGGCATCCTGCGCTTGGATGACGGTGCCGAGTTCTACGCGAACATCAACCCGGGCGAATAATCCAGTTCCGCCGTTCTGCCGAACGGCGGTCACCTTGACGCTGCGCAGCCCCGAAGCACCCCATCTTGCCGCTCAAACCGTCGCTCGCGTACAGAAGTACGCGTCGCTCCTCTTTCGCGCCAACCTGGGGCACTTCGAGACTGCTCGCTGTCGGTGCCAAAACATCGACGTTTTATTTCAATGCACCAAGGTGGGCGTTAGGCGCCGTAGGGGTTGCGGTCGCGTTCGATGCGTTGGCGGATGTGGGCGTATTCGATAATCAGCAGAACCAGCAGTAGGGCCATGATGACTAGGTAGCTCACGACGGCGCCCATCAGGCCCAGCAGGTTGATCAGGATCACCGGGAGCACCACGCTCACGGCAAAGCAGATCAGGTAGATCTTGGTGACGTCTCCAGCGTGGCGCAGCACCGTGATGATGGCGTAGATAAAGTCGATGGCCGCGGTTACACCGCCGGCGACGACCATCAGCAGCGCCAATGTGCGGTAGCGCTCAAAGTTGAGGCCGTACATAAAGCTCATGAGGGGAATGCCGGGGCCGGCCATAAATGCGGCACACACGCCGGTGATGACTACGATTAGCGCCATAACGGCAATAATAATCAAGTCAAAACGGTGGCGTTTGCGCGGGTTCGCCCAAATGCTCGACAGACGCAAAAGCTGCGGTTTATAGATAAAACCAATGCTCAGCAGAATAGCCTGCGCCGGAAAGAACAGGGCATTAAAGTACAGCTGATACTTGTAGGCCAGCGTGCCTTCCATCACGAACTTGGGCATGCTCTCGATGAGGTTGAACAAAAAGAGCGCGCCAAAGAGCGGGGCGCACTGCGCAAAGAGGCGGCCGACCTCGCGCAGGCTCACGCGGCGCGATTTTTCGGTCTCGAGCAGGGCGAGCGGTGCGGTGACCAGCACAAGTGAGGCAATCGCGGTGGCACCCATGGCCATGGCCGCGATGGGCATGCTGCGCGTGAGGAGCAGGGCCACGCTAAACACCACGATGACGCCGACGGAGCGTAGCGTTTGGCTCATGCCAGCCAGGTAGAGTTTGTCGGCCTGCTGCAGGCGGCCCTCGTACACGTCCGCCACGCCGTCGATTACCTTATACAGGTAGACGCCCAGGCCGATCGTCGCCATCTGCGCGTCATAGCCGCGGGCGCTGCTGTACATGAGGCCGCAGCCTAGGGCGAGCGCTCCGCAAAGCCAGCGGTTGAGCTGGTAAGAGGCAAAGGACGTCGTTTCGTCGATATCCGAGACTTGGAAATTACGCACGCCGTAGTTGCACGCGATCATGATGAGCGTGCCGGTGACAAAGGCGATGGAGAACTTGCCGGCCTCCTCGGCGCCTACGAGCTGCGTCGACACAATGGTGAGCAACGGAAATACCATGCCCCATACGGCGGTGCCCAGAGTATTCCAAAGGTAGTCGCGGCGGGTGGCGTGATCTTCGTACTCGGCTTCTTGCGTGGAGAAGCCGCCGCCGTAGACGGCTCCGAGCAGGCGGTTCCACCAGGCATTGACCATGCGGCGGATGGGGCCGGGCTCGCGATCGCGCTCGCGGCGACGGCGCGTGGCCTGGCTGCTGTCGGGGCCGCCGGCGTTGCGTTGGCTCAGCTCCTGGATTCGTGCGAGCTCCTCGGCGGTGTGCGACGCGGGGAACAGGCCGTTCTCGATGCGTCCGCCCTGCCCGTGCGCCCCGCCCGATACGGTGGGGTCGGTGACGCCGTTGCGGCGGGCGATGGCGCGGCGAATGCTATCGATGGGCGTGATGCTCAAGGCGATTCCTTTCTATTGCTGCGCTCTAGTATAGACGCGACGGTGTTCGCTCGTGTTTTTGAACAGGTTGTTCGATAATTTCAGCGGGTGGCAGTAAATTGCCGGTAAGCGTGCGGTATCCTGTTCAAGTTTTATGACCCCCCGATGCCGCCCGCGCGGTACCAAGGAGTTCTTACCTATGGACGTCGCCGCATTCTTGCTGGCTCTTGTGCCGATCATTTGGCTTGTCGTGATGCTGCTGTGCTTTAAATGGCCAGCTTGGAAGGCCGCTATGGGCTCGTTCGCCCTTTCGTGTGTGCTCGCCTTCGCATGGTGGCATCTGCCGGTGGTGCAGATCGCGACTGCCTCGCTCGAGGGCTTTTTGATGGCCCTGTGGCCCATCGTGTTGGTGATTATCGCCGCGGTGTTCACGTATAACCTGTGCGTGCGTACGGGCGCCATGGACGTGATCGGCAGCATGATTACCTCCATCAGCAGCGACCGCCGTCTGCTGGCGCTGCTCGTGGCCTGGTGCTTCGGCGGCTTTATGGAGGGCATGGCCGGTTTTGGTACCGCTGTTGCCATTCCCGCTGGCATGCTCGCGGGCCTGGGTTTTGAGGCCGTGCCCGCCGTGTTGATCTGCCTGCTGGCCAACGGCGTGTCCACGCCCTACGGCTCCATCGGCATCCCCACGGTGTCCGTTGCCGATCTGGTGGGTCTGGATCCCCTGCACCTGGCGACCGTTCAGCTGGTGCAGCTCGTGCCGTTCTTTGTGGTGATACCGCTGCTTATCGTACTGGTTGCGGGCCGTGTCGCCGATGATCAAGGCAACGTTGCGAGCGTTGCCGAGCGTATGCACGGCGTTGCCGGCGTGGCGCTGCTTTCCGGTGTGTCCTTTGTAGGTGCTGCCCTGGTCGTTGCCATGTTTGTGGGTCCCGAGCTGGCCGTAGTCGTGGGCTCCATCGTGTCGCTTGCGCTGACCGCCGCGCTTGCCATGCGCACCGAGAAGTCGGGACATCTGGATGCGCGCTTCCATATGAATATCGAGGCCGGCGAACAGCTCACCGCTAAGTCGGCGCTTTCGGCCTGGTCGTGCTTCATCCTGATCTTTGTGCTGCTGTTGGGTACCTCCAACCTGGTGCCCGACGTGCACGCCGCGCTCGCGCCGTTTGCGAGTCACGTGCAGGTGTATTGCGGCGAGAACCCCGGTACACTTACGTTTTCGTGGATCAACACGCCGGGCGTCTGGATTTTCCTGGCGGCGTTTGTCGGCGGTGCCATTCAGGGTGCATCGCCGCGCTTGATGGGCGAGGTGCTGGTCACGACCGTCAAGCAGATGATGCCGACGGTCATTACCATGCTTTCGGTGCTGGGTTGCGCCAAGGTGATGGGCTATGCCGGCATGATTTCGTCGATCAGCGCGTTTTGCATTGCGGTCGCCGGCGGTCTGTACCCGATTCTGGCTCCGTGGATTGGTGCGGTCGGTGCGTTTGTGACCGGCTCGGGCACGTCCTCGGGCATGCTGTTTGGTCCCATCCAGAGCCAGGCTGCCGCTGCGCTGGGCGTGAGCGACTACTGGATGGTCGCGCTGAACGCGCTTGGCGTCGCCGCCGGCAAGATGATCTCGCCGCAGACGCTCGCCATTGGTCTTGCCGCCGTGCACGTGCGCGGTAAGGACGCCGAACTCCTGGGCGCGGTGCTGCCCTACGCTGCCGGCATGCTGGTCCTCATGAGCGCCATCGCCATGCTCGGCTAAGGCCTGCCGCTATAGCTAGTCATTGGGGACATTCTTAAACGGCTAGTTACTGGGGACAGTCTTCGGACTGCTTGCCGCTGGAGGCTGTTTAGCGCCGCCGTGCAGGGTGTCTTTAAAGAGTCGTGACCAAAAATCGTCAAATATGAGTACTGATACCTTTTCAGTAGCAGCAATTTTGGCCATTTTTAAGACTATCCGACGTATCCATCGGTAGCGCGCAGAGATGTGGTGTAAGAGGCGGGGCATGCCCCGCCTCTTCCCTTTCTTGAAAGGAAGGGGACACCG
>CAKTVQ010000008.1 GCA_934630375.1 uncultured Collinsella sp. | reverse complement strand
TTCCTCGGTAGCTCAATGGTAGAGCACGCGGCTGTTAACCGCGCTGTTGTAGGTTCGAGTCCTACCCGGGGAGCCAGGTTGTAAAACCCGTCGCTTTTGCGGCGGGTTTTTTCATGCCGCGACCACTTGACTCGAACGTTGCCATATCAACATTTCGTGTCGAGGATGTAATCCCGCGACCCACCACCTCAACATGGCGCGGTCGTTGTAGAATATTGCAGTGATTGCTCCCACGACATGGTGCCGCGAGCACCAGATAAGGAGATTCTTGTGTCTGAGACCATTAACGGCAGCCTGAGCGTCTCGAACGACGTTATTGCCGATATTGCCGGTTATGCCGCGATGACGTGCTATGGCGTTGTCGGTATGGCTGAGCAGCTCCAAGGCGCCGAGAGCGTGCGCCTGCTTGCCGGTCAGCGCCTCCGCAAGGGCGTGCTTGTCTCCGCCGACGAGAACGGCCTTACGGTCGATCTTCACGTCGTGCTCGAGAACGGCGTCAACATGAAGTCCGTTTGCCACAATCTTTCGAGCTCCGTTGCCTTTACCCTGCAGGAGATCGCCCAGATCGATCCCGCCAGCCTTAAGATCGGCATCCATATCGACGCGCTCAAGAGCCGTCTGAACTAGCATCCGAAAACGGAGATTCAAATACCCATGATTGCAAAGACCATTCGCACCTGTTTTCCGATCGCTGCGGCTGCCGTTTCCGACAAGGCCGAGGAGATCAATAAGCTCAACGTCTTCCCCGTGCCCGACGGTGACACCGGCACCAACATGTCGCTCACGCTCGCCTCGGTGACCAAGGAGCTCTCCGCCCTTCCCGCCGATGCCGACATGGAGGCCATTGCCGGCGCCATCACCCACGGCTCCCTGATGGGCGCCCGCGGCAACTCCGGCGTCATCACCTCGCAGATCCTGCGCGGCGTAGCCGAGGGCCTTGTCTCCGCCGACGAGCCCATTACGTCCGCCAACATCGCCTATGCGTTCCGCCGAGCCGTCAAGGTCGCCTTCCAGGCCGTCCGCAAGCCCATCGAGGGCACGATCCTCACGGTGCTGCGCGATGTCTCGACCAAGGCCGACGAGTGCGAGAAGAAGAAGTTCTCGGCCGAGGACGCGCTCGACGCTATCGTCGTCGAGGCATATCAGTCTGTCGCCCGCACGCCCGACCTGCTGCCCGTTCTGAAGGAGAACGGCGTGGTCGACTCCGGCGCCTTTGGCTTTGCTATTTTCCTTGAGAACTTTGTAGCCGCCGCTCTTGGCCGCAGCACCGTTGTCGAGGATTTCTCCGCCACGTTTGATTCCGCTGGCTCTGCCCGCGACGCGGCCCTTGGTCGTGTTGAGATCGAGGCCAACGACGATTGGGAGGGCTCGGAGTTCCGCTACTGCAACGAGTTCCTCTTTAAGGCCGACGCTCCCTTTGACGAGGACGAGTGCCTTAAGTTCCTGGGCTCCATGGGCGACTGCGAGCTGCTCGTGGGTGCCTACCCCGACTACAAGATTCACGTGCACTCCAACACCCCCAACCTGGTGCTCGAGCACATGCTGCAGCTTGGTCAGATCTATGAGGTCTTTATCCATAATATGGAGATGGAGGCCCACGACCGTACCGCCAAGATCCACGAGGATCAGGAGAAGGCCGCCGAGCCCGCGAAGGCCCTGGGCTTTGTCGCCGTTGCCGCCGGTTCCGGCGAGGCCGACATCCTCAAGTCCCTCGGCGTCGACGTGATCGTGTCGGGTGGTCAGACCATGAACCCCTCGACTGCAGATCTGCTGGGCGCCGTCGACCAGGTCAACGCGACCTCGGTCATCATCCTGCCCAATAACGGCAACATCCGCATGGCCGCCGAGGCCGCTGCCTCTGCCTGCACCGACAAGAAGGTCGCCGTCGTTCCCACCAAGACCGTTCCGCAGGCCTTCTCCGCGCTGTTCGCGGTCCTGCCCGATTCCGAGCTCGAGGATGCCGTCGCCGCTATGGTCGACGCCATCAGTGAGGTTCGCGATGGCGAGGTCACCCGTGCCGTGCGCGATTCCAGCGCCTCCGACGGCTCTCCGATTCACTCCGGTGACGTCATGGGTATCATTGCCGGCTCCATCGATGTGGTCGGCTCCGACGTGAAGCAGGTCACGCTCGATTGCATCAACCGAATGCAGGAGGAAGAGGAGGGCGACGCGCTGACGATTCTGGCCGGCGAGGAGCTGTCCGATGAGGCCTTCCAGGAGATTGTCGACGCCATTGAGGAGGCCCAGCCCGATCTGGAGATTGACGCCCATCGTGGCGAGCAGCCGCTCTATCCCGTGATCTTCTCGATCGAGTAGGCAACTGCCTATGTCCGAACTGTGCTCCGTGCCGCGCGTCTCGGAGCGCTTTGCCCAGAGCAATGCGCTCGACGAGGATATCGCGCGACTCAAATATGTTTCGGGTAAACGTGAGGAGGCCCTTCGCCGTCTGGGAATTCGGACGGTGGGGGACCTCCTTCTCCATATCCCTCATCGATACCTCGACTTTACGCGCTCCTGGTCCATCGAGATGGCGCCCATCGGTACCGTGTGCACCATCATCGCCACGGTCGACCGTATCGTCCAAAAGCAGCCGCGTCCGCGCATGCAGGTGACCGAGGTCTCACTCGTTGACGAGACGGGTGTACTGCAGGTCGCCTTTTTCCGCCAGCCCTGGATTGCCCAGCAGCTTAAGCAAGGCGACCGCCTGGCCGTGATGGGCAAGGTCGAGTTTGCCTACGGCTTTAAGCAGATGGCCTCGCCGCACTTTGAAAAGCTTGAGGAAGGGCGCGCCGCGGGCACTATCCTGCCGGTCCATTACGTGAGTGATGGCGTGAGCCAAGCGTGGATGCGCCGCATCGTAAGTGGCGCGCTCGAGGTCGTCGGCAATCCCTTTGATCCCATTCCGGCACGCTTACGCGTTAAACGTCGCCTGATGAGCAATGCTCGTGCGCTTCGATCGATCCACTTTCCCTCGAGCATGGCTGAGCGCGATATCGCGCGCGCACGGCTTGCCTACGAGGAGTGCCTCTACCTGCAGCTGGCGCTGCGCCTGCGCAACGACGGCGGCCTGGTCGATGTGGTGCCCTATGCCCACACCGCGGGCGAGCACCTGGCCGCGCTCAAGCAGGCCCTGCCGTTTTCGCTGAGCGACGAGCAGGAGGCCGCGTTCCAAGATATCCTGCTCGATATGTGCGATGGCGGGCGCGTGATGAACCGCCTGCTGCTGGGCGATGTCGGTACCGGCAAGACCGCCGTTGCCGCCTGCGCGCTGGCTGTGGCTGCCGATAGCGGCACGCAGGCCTGCGTTATGGCGCCCACGGGCGTGCTGGCGCGTCAATATGCCGATAAGACCGGCCCTCTGCTCTCGCAGGCTGGCATGACCTGGGCGCTCCTGACGGGCGCCACGCCGGCGGCCGAGCGCGAGCAGATCCATTCCCAGCTGGAATCGGGCGAGCTCGATGTCCTCTTTGGCACCCACGCGGTGCTTTCGGATAACGTGGCGTTTAAGCATCTGTCGCTCGTGGTCATCGATGAGCAGCACCGGTTTGGCGTCGGCCAACGTAACGCCCTGCGCGCTAAGGGCCCGGGTGCCGATCTGCTCGTTATGACGGCAACGCCCATCCCGCGTACGCTGGCGCTTTCGGTCTACGGCGATCTGGACACGAGCATCATCCGCCATCGGCCCGTCCCTGGCGCTGGCGTGACGACACGCGTACTCACCGAGTCGAGCCGCGACCTTGCCTATGGCGCCATCCGCGAGGCGCATGAAAAGGGTCAGCAAGCCTACGTGATTTGCCCGCTCGTGGAGCCGAGTGACTCGGCCGATGATCTGGAGGACGTTCCCGGTATCGCCCGCGACGACGAGGGCCGCGTGGCGGTCCCCGTGCCGCTGCACGATACAGCGACCGAGCTCGACCGACTGCGCCTGGCGTTGCCGGGTCTTGCCATCGAGCGCCTTCACGGCCGCATGCCAGCGGGGGAGAAGGACCAAGTTATCGATGCCTTCAAGCGTGGCGAGATCGACGTTCTCGTCTCGACTACGGTGGTCGAGGTGGGCGTCGACGTGCCTAACGCCACCGTCATGCTCATCGAGAACGGCGAGCGCTTTGGTTTGGCTGCCCTACACCAGCTGCGCGGTCGCGTGGGCCGTGGCAGCGTGTCGGGCACGTGCCTGGTCATGACGCACTCCAAGGGCAACGGCGGCGCGTCGGCGGCACAAGACCGCCTCCAGTCGCTCGAAAAGACCTCGGACGGCTTTACGCTCGCCCAGATGGACCTTCGTCTGCGCCACGAGGGCGAAATCCTGGGGTACCGCCAGCATGGCGGTGTGACTCTGCGCTTTGTCGACCTGGATGCCGACGAGGAGCTGATCGAGTGGGCCCATTTGGACGCGGTCGAGCTCTTGCGGTATGCTTGCAACCTTGACTCCGTGGCGACGCGCCCCCTGCGCGATGCGGTTGCCATGCGATATCGACACTTTTTTAAGGAGGTCAGCGGAGGATGAGAATCATCGGCGGCGAATGGCGCGGTCGTAAGATCGAGGAGCCCCGTGGTCGCGATGTCACCCGCCCCACGACCGATCGTGTGCGCGAGGCATGCGCATCTATGGTCATGTCGGCATTTGACTTCGATCTGGACGAGGTCCGCGTGCTGGACGCCTTTGGCGGCTCCGGCGCTTTGGGTATCGAGATGCTCTCACGTGGTGCCCGCTCGCTCACGACGTTCGAGATCGATCGGAATGCCGCGCGGCTCATTACCAAGAATATCGAGTCGCTCTGCCGTGACCGTGCGCGTTGGCGCGTGATAACGGGCGACATGCTGGCGAGTGCCTCGCGCGGTCGTGTGCCGGGCGGCCCCTTTGATCTGGTCCTGCTCGACCCGCCCTATGCTTTTGGTGCCGAGCCGGTCGAGGAGCTGCTGCAGAACCTGGCTCAGCAGGGTCTGCTTGCACCTGGCGCTTATGCCCTGTTTGAGCATGCCGCCGCCGATGCGGGCGCGCATCCGGCAGGCTTTGAGATCGTGCGCGAGAAGCGCTACGGCATTACCTCGGTCGACCTGCTTCGTTGGGTCGGCGATGACGATGGTGAGGGCGATGGCGCCGGCACCGATGCTGACAACAACGATGCCACGACGTTTCAGGAGGCCGCCCATGAATGACACCATCAACCGCGTGATCGTCCCGGGCACCTTCGATCCCATCACGTTTGGCCATATCGACGTCATCCGCCGCGCCCGCCGCATCTTTCCCAGCGTGATCGTCGCTGTTGCCGAGTCGCAGGGTAAAAACGGTGTGGGTACCACGTTTATGCTCGATGAGCGCGTGGCGCTGGCCCGCGAGGCGCTCGGTGATATCGACGGCGTCGAGGTCCTGCCCTTTACCGGCCTCTTGGTCGACTTCGCTCGCGAGCAGGGGGCGGGGGCCGTGGTCAAGGGCCTGCGCGCCATGACCGACTTTGAGTACGAGCTACAGCAGGCCGACCTCAATTATCGCTTGGATAGCGAGCTGGAGTCCATCTTTGTCATGAGTGCGCCGCAGTACGGCTATATCTCGAGCTCGGTCGTTCGCCAGATCGCCTCGCTCGGCAGCGATGTATCGACGTTTGTGCCGCCCAACGTGGTCGAAGCGCTCAGACATCGCTTTTCGTGACGTTTCTTATTGCCTGGTGGCATGTGGTAAACTAGCACGATGATATGTTACCTATGAAAGGAGACCGGATGCCGGGCGAGAATTTTCCTGGCGATAGGATCGTCAGCTTGGTCGATGAGCTCGAAGGGCTGATCGAGGAAGCCAAGCCGCCTTTCGGCAAGAACGCTCAGTTCAAGGTCATCGACGCCGACGTGTTCTTCAACATCCTCGACGAGATCCGTATGAGCTATCCCGAGGAGTGGCAGAAGTCCCGCCGTATCCTTAAGGAGCGCGAGGAGCTTATGGCTTCCGCCGCCGCTCAGGCCGATTCCATCATCGCCGACGCTCAGCAGCAGGCCCTCACCATTGCCGGTGAGCAGGAGATCGTCCGCTTAGCGCAGCAGCAGGCCGACGACATCCGCGATCGTGCCCAGCAGTACGAGCGCGAGACGCGTTATGCTGCCGAGGACTACGCAGAGCAGGTCTTTACGCACCTGGAGGAGAACCTCAAGAGCCTGACCGGCACCGTTACCCGTTGCCGTCAGCAGCTCAACGAGGGTGCCGCCCAACAGAATGGTCAGTGGTAATGGCTGAGTTCCCGAGCGTTACCGTCGATCTTTCCGAGCAGCTCGAGTTTCCTGGAGATTCGTATCCGCTGACCGGTAAGGTCGATGTCGCCACCTACACGGTGGGCGAGAAGGAGTACCAGCTACAGGACGGCATCGACTACGACGTTGTCTTTACCAATGCCGGTACCGGTGTCTTGCTCACGGGCATGGTCCGCGCGCACGCCACCGGCGAGTGCGACCGTTGCCTGGAGCCCGCCTCGTTTGATATCGCCGGCGAGATCGAGGAGTTCTACCTCTTTGAGGAGCCCGAGGATCCCGAGGCCTACGAGGACGGCTACGAGCTCCTGGGTGAGGACCGCATCGTGGATCTGGGTGAGCCCATCAACGACGCGGTCGTTATGGACACGCCGTTTGTGGTGCTCTGCAAGCCCGATTGCCGCGGTCTGTGTCCCACTTGCGGTTGCAATCTCAACGTCGAGCAATGCGATTGCGCCGCCCAGGCAGAGGCAGAATGGGCCGCTGCCATGGAAAATCCATTTGCAGCATTGAAGAATCTCAAGCTCGATGAGTAAAACTGTGGTAGTATCGCTACTTGCGCGTAATCGCCACACTGGATAGTTCATAAGGAAGGTCACTATGCCCGTACCTAAACAAAAGCAGGGTCGTATCCGCACTCACACCCGTCGTTCCGCCAACATGAAGATTTCGGCTGCGGCTCAGTCCACGTGCCCCCGTTGCGGCGCTGTCAAGCTTCCGCACCACGTGTGCCCCAGCTGCGGTTTCTACAAGGACCGCGAGGTTATCGTTACCGAGTAACGGTATACTCTGGATGCGATGCCGTTCCAAATGGAACCACAATGGCCGGCTCAATGAGTCGGCCATTTTTGTATAAGGAGCATGTATATGAGTAACGTTCGCGTTTGTGTAGACGTTGTGGGCGGAGACGAGAAGCCCCAGGTTGTTCTCGATGGTATTGAGGCTGCCCTTGCGGCCGACCCTGATATCGAGGTTCTGGCTGCCGGCCCCGTCGAAATCGTCAACCCCTTTGCCGCCTCTCATGCGCGCGTCGAAGCCCTGGAGGCTCCCGACGTTATCGCCATGGACGACGATCCCATTCGTGCCGTGATGACCAAGCGCAAATCGTCGATCGTGCTGTCGTGCCGCGCCATCAAGAAGGGAAATGCGGACGCGTTCTTCTCCGCTGGCTCCACTGGTGCCATGACCGCAGCCGCCACCGCCTATGTGACGCCCTTTAGGTATCAGGCCGAGGGCAAGAAGCAGCCGGTGCGTCCCTGCCTCACCAATGCACTGCCCAACCGCGCCGGCGGCCTGACGGTGTTGTGCGATATGGGTGCCAACCCCGATGTCGAGGTTGATGATATGGTGCGCTTTGCCCAGATGGGTAGCGCCTATGCCCGCGTCGTCTTGGGTATCGAGCATCCCCGCGTGGGTCTTCTTGGTAACGGTACCGAGGATGAGAAGGGCTCCAACTTTACCAAGGCCTGCTTCCCAGCTATGAAGGCTGCCGTCCCCGGCTTTGTGGGCAACTGCGAGGGCACTGATATTACCTCGGGCAATTTTGACGTTGTCGTTGCCGACGGCATGTCGGGAAACATTGCCCTTAAGGCCACCGAGGGCGCTGCCAAGTTTTTGCTGCAGGAGCTCAAGGGAGCCTTTACGTCCTCGTTCGGCACCAAGATCGCCGCGCTGCTCATGAAGCAGCAGATGCGCGAGATAAAGGCCAAGCTTTCGGGTGACGCCAAGGGCGGCGCGATTCTTTTGGGCTTGCGCGGCGTTGTCCTGATCGGCCATGGCGCTACCTCGGTCGAGGCCGTCAAAAACGGTACGCTCGCGGCGGCTGAAGCCGTGCGCGCCGGGCTGGTCGAGAATGTCGCCAACTCTATGGACGGTATCGTTTTGTAAGAGCGAGTTAGAGCGCTGTTATGCGCTTCGCGGCCTGCGTCGTGGGGTAGAATCAAAACCGTGTCTTGGTGCCGCCCGCGCGGCGCCAATCTTTTGGTATTCATGCACTATGAGAGGAAGCGCTATGGACCGCTCCGAAATCTTCGACAAGATCGCCGAGGTCGCTGCTGACGTTCTGGGCGTCGATGTTGCCGAGATTAGCGATGAGACCACGTTTGACGATCTCGATGCCAATTCGCTCGAGCGCCTGCAGCTGGTTACGGCTATCGAGGACGAGTTCAACCTCGAGATCGATGACGAGACCCTGCTCTCGCTCAACTCTGTCGCCGACGCTGTCGACGCGATCGAAAACGCCAGGGAGGCTTAGGTCTTGGCTTTATCCGAACGACTTACGCGCGCCCAGGAGATTCTGGGCCACGAGTTCAATGACAAGGTGCTGCTGCGCGCGGCCCTTACGCATCCTTCGGCCGTCGAAGGCCAGCCAGTCTCGGCAAGCTACGAGCGTCTTGAGTTCTTGGGTGATTCCATTTTGGGCGCCGTGGTCGCCCGTTCGCTCTTTGAGTCCTATCCGGAGTTTGACGAGGGCAAGCTCACGCGCCTGAAGGTGTCGCTTGTCTCGGGCGCTACGCTGTCCGAGGTGTCGCATGAGCTGGGCATCGACGACATCATTATCTTTGGTGCCTCCGAGACCGGTACCGGTGCGCGCGGCCTGCACTCGGCGCTCGAGAACGTCTACGAGTCGCTCGTGGGCGCGCTGTACCTGGATGCCGGCTGGGATGCCGCAGCGGAGTTTATCCATCGTACGCTCAAGCCGCACCTGGCCTCCGAGCGTGCCGAGCACCCCGCGAACCCCAAGTCGTTCTTGCAGGAGTGCGTGCAGGCAGACGGCCACGAGCCTCCCGCGTATAAGCTGGTCGGCTCCGAGGGCCCCGCGCATGCGCCCACCTTTACCGCTGTTGTGCTTATCGACGGTATTCGCCAGGGCCGCGGCACCGGTTCCTCCAAGAAGGAGGCCGAGGGAGCCGCTGCGCTCGAGGCACTCGACCGCATGGGCTACACCACCAACGGCGTGATTCTCAACAAGAAGCCTGTTTAAGCGAGGAACCGTGTATCTCAAGTCCCTCACGCTCAAAGGGTTCAAGTCGTTTGCCGACCGCGCCCATATGTCATTTGAGCCGGGCCTGACCGTCATCGTCGGTCCCAACGGCTCGGGAAAATCGAACATCTCCGACTCGATTCTGTGGGTCCTGGGCGAGCAGAGCGCCAAGCAGCTGCGCGGCCAGGCCATGGAGGACGTCATCTTCTCGGGCTCGTCGGCACGCAAGCCGGTGGGTGTCGCCGAGGTCACGCTGGTGCTCGATAACTCGGACCATATGCTGCCCGTCGATTTTGACGAGGTCGCCATCACCCGTCGCATGTATCGCTCGGGCGAAAGCGAGTACCTCATCAACTCGAGTCCGTGCCGCCTGATGGACATTCAGGACATCCTGCACGATTCGGGCCTGGGCAAGGATACGCATTCCATCATCAGCCAGGGCAAGCTCGATGCCATTTTGCAGAGCCGCCCCGAGGAGCGCCGTGCCCTCATCGAGGAGGCCGCCGGCATCTCCAAGCACAAGCGCCGCAAGGAGCGTGCGCTCAAAAAGATTAAGTCGATGGACGAGCACCTGACGCGTGCCCGCGACATCAATAAGGAAATTGCCCGTCAGCTGCGACCGCTGGAGCGTCAGGTCGATCGTGCGCGCAAGTACAAAGAGCTGTCCTCGCGCGCAAACGAACTTACGCAGATGCTGGCCGTCGACGAGCTTCGTTCGCTGCAGTCGCAGTGGAACGACTTGGAGAGCCGCTCCAAGGAGGGCGCCGCCGAGCTTGAGCTTGCGCAGTACCGCTTGGGCGAAAAGGAACGCGAGCTCGAGAAGCTCCAGGTCATGCTTGAGGAAAAGGGCCTGTTTGTGGGCGATCTGGGCGAGCAGCGCCGCCATATGCAAGACGTGGTCGGTCGCATTAACTCCGATATGCGCCTGCTCGAGGAAAAGGGCCACAACATGGTGTCGCGCCTGTCCGACATGCGCGGCCAGATCTCGAGCTCCGAGCATCAGCGTCGTCGCGTGGTAGAGGAGCTCGAGGACGCGCGTGCGCAGCTTGAGGAAGTGACCGGCGCGCACATGCAGGCTCAGGAGGACGTTGACGCCGCTGGTCCTGCCGCTGCTGAGCTCCACGGGCGGCGCGTGGCGCTCGACAATCAGATTTCGCAGCTTACGCGTGAGCAACGCGATGTGCAGCGTGTGGCCGATAACGCGGCGCTCGAACTCGCCAAGGTGAAGGACTCGCTGAGCAACGCCGAGGTCGAGGACAACATGTACGCTTCGCGCCTTGAGCAGATCGACGAGCAGCTTGAGGAAGTCACGGCCTCGCTCGAGAGCCGTCGCGACCGCGCCGAGGAGCTCGACGGTGCACTCGATCAGGCCCGTCAAGCCCAGATTGATGCGCGCGAGGCTACCGAGGTCGCCCGTGCAGCCCTTAAGGACTTGCGTAATCGCGAGAGCGAGGCGCGCAACAAGCTGTCCGAGGTGCGCTCGGAGCTTGCCAGCCAAAAGAAGCTCGATGCCCGCATGGCTGACAGCTCGCCGCTGGTGAGCCGTCTGATGGGTGCGCTGGGCGACGATGTCTCGGGTCGTCTGGGCGACGTGCTCGAGGCCCCTCGTGAGCTCGAGGGCCTGGTCGAGCAGCTGCTTGCCGGCGATATCGATGCTCTTTTGTTTGATGACGCCGCCACGCTTGAGCGCGCCGGTCGCGCGGCTCTGGACCAAAAGAAGGCCTCGGGCGAGGCACTGCTGATGGCACGCGGCGTGAGCGGCTTTACCCCCGCTGAGGGCGCCTCCGGTACCCGTCTGGTTGATCGTCTGTCCGTGCGCGCAGGCTATGGTCCCGTCGTCGAGGCGCTGCTCGGCGGCTATTACGTAGTGGACGATCTTGCTGCCGCGCTGTCGGCGCCGGTCGTTGACGGCGTGACTTACGTGACCCCCGATGGCGCCCGCGTCGCCTGCGGCGGCCTGGTGCGTGTGGGGCTCGACGCCGGCGAGGCTTCGGGTGCCCTGGAGCGCAAACGTCGTATTCGTGAGTTGGAGGGCCTGGAGCCCGATCTGGCTGCCGTGTTTGAGCATGTGTCGGATCAGGTCGTCGAGGCCAATGCGGCCGTCGAGGAGGCGCGTGCCGCCGAGGGCGATGCCGCTGGCGAGATCGCCCGTCTTGAGGGCGAACGCCGCTCGCTGCTCTCCGAGATCGGCCGCCTGGAGCAAAGCGCCAACAATGCCGAGGTCGAGCGCGTACGCATCTCCAAGCGCCGCGAGCAGGCCGCCGAGGCCGTTCGCGCTGCGCGCCCGCGCGTTGACGAGCTCACCCGTTCGCGCGACGAGGGCCGTGCGCAGGCAAGCGACCTGGGTCTCCAGATTGCCGAAGCCAACGACGAACTCGATCGCGTGCGCCGTGACGATTCCGAGGCAGCCGGTAAGCTTGCCGATGCCAAGGTCCGCCTGGCCCAGACGAGCGAGCGTTTGCGTTCGCTGAAGGGCCGTGTGCCCGATCTGGAGCATCGCCTGGAGGGCATCGACCGCCGTATCCGCGGAACACGCCAGGCCTCGCGCTCACTCGAGCTGCTGCGCCTGCGCGTCGACCCCATGCACGAACGCTATTCGGCCCTGTTGGAACGCGCGTCGGATTGGGCAGCGCGCCTGCGTGACCAGGCCTCTCTGGAGGAGGCGGACTCCGCTTCGCTCAAGAAGACCATCGAAGACGCCAAGGCCGAGGTCTCCCGCGCCAAGGAGCGGGTCGATGCCGCCACGGCGACGCAAAACGAGTTCAAGGTCGCACGCGGCAAGCTCGAGGTGCAGGTAGAAGCGGCCATCAAGGCCATTACCGCCGATGGCACCACGGTGCTCGAGGAAGCGCTCATGCTTCCTGCGCCCACCGACCGCGATGCCGCCGAGCGCGAGCTCAACCAGCTTGTGCGCCAGATCAACAACCTTGGTCCCGTTAACCAAGTTGCCATGGAGGAGTACGAGCAGCTCAAGCGCCGCGCCGACTACATCGAGGAGCAGCTGGCCGATCTGGAGAGCGCGCGCAAGGCGCTCACCAAGATCACGGTGGCCATTGATCGCAAGATGCGCAAGGCGTTCCTGGTGACGTTTGAGAAGGTCGACGCGAACTTCCGCGATATCTTCGCCATGCTGTTCCCGGGCGGTCAGGCTCATCTGGAGATGACCGATCCCGAGCATCCGGCCGAGACGGGTATCGAGGTCGTGGCGCAGCCGCGCGGCAAGCGCATCACCAAGATGATGCTCATGTCGGGCGGCGAGAAGAGTCTGACGGCGCTCGCCCTGCTCTTTGCCGTGTACCGCACGCGCACGGTACCGTTCTATGTGCTGGACGAGGTCGAGGCAGCGCTTGATGACGCCAACCTGTCCAAGCTCATTGGCGCCCTCGATGTGCTGCGTTCCGATACGCAGCTCTTGGTCATTTCGCATCAGCGCCGTACTATGGAGGACGCTGACGTTCTCTATGGCGTCTCGATGCAAGCCGACGGCGTCAGCCGCGTCGTCTCGCAAAAACTCGATCGCGAAACCGGAAAGGTCGTGAATGCATAATGGGATTCTTTGACGCTCTCTCGCGCGGACTTGAGCGCAGCCGCGAGGCACTCAACGAGGTCTTCTACTTTGGCGGCGAGGTTGACGAGGACTTTTGGGAGGACCTTGAGGACACCCTCGTTATGGGTGATATGGGTGCCGAGGTCGCGATCAAGGTGTCCGATGACCTGCGCGAGACGGCCGCCAAGAAGAACCTCAAGACCGCCCCGCAGCTCCGTCGCGCCCTGGCCGAGCAGCTCGAGCAGCACTTTGTGCCCATCGAGCGCGATCCGTTCTCCGACACGCCGAGCTGCGTGCTGTTTGTAGGCATTAACGGTGCCGGCAAGACCACGACGGTCGGTAAGATCGCGAGCGCCATGGCTGCCCGCGGCAAGAATGTCGTGATCGGTTCGGCCGATACCTTCCGCGCTGCCGCCATCGAGCAGCTTGATGTGTGGGGCCAGCGTGCCGGCGTCCCCGTCATCAAGCGCGATCGCGGCTCCGATCCGGCAAGCGTTTGCTACGACGTGCTCGACGAGGCCGATAAACGCGGCAGCGACCTGGTGCTTATCGACACCGCCGGCCGCCTGCACACGAGCCCCGAGCTCATGCGCGAACTCGCCAAGGTGGTCAACGTGACGCGTAAGCGCGCCGCCAATATGGCCGCCGGCCCCATGCCCGTCTCGGTCGTGCTCGTGATCGATGCCGCCACCGGCCAGAACGGTCTGAACCAGGCGCTCGAGTTTAACGAGGCACTGGGTCTGGACGGTATTATCATGACCAAGCTCGACGGCACGGCAAAGGGCGGTATCGCCATGGCCGTGGCCGAGAAGCTCAAGCTCCCGATCCTGCGCATCGGCGTGGGTGAGCAGGTCGATGACCTGCAGGAGTTTAACGCCAAAGATTTCTGCCGCGCCCTGGTGGGCGAGTCCGACTAAGGAGTGACTAGTGTTTGATTCTCTGAGCGATCGCCTCAACGACACATTTGACCGCCTGCGCGGTAAGGGTAAGCTGACCGAGGCCGATATCACTTCGGCTATGCGCGACATTCGCATGGCGCTGCTCGAGGCCGACGTCAACTTTAAGGTCGTCAAGGAGTTCGTCGCCAAGACGAAGGAACGCTGCATGACCGCCGAGGTCATGGAGTCGCTGTCGCCGGCGCAAAACGTCGTCAAAATCGTGCTCGACGAGCTCACCGAGATGCTCGGCTCCACCGAGAGCAAGCTCGTCTTTAGCAACCGTATCCCTAACGTCATCATGCTTGTGGGCCTGCAGGGCTCCGGTAAGACTACGGCTGCCGTAAAGCTTGCCTACCTGCTCAAGAAGCAAGGCCGCTCGCCGCTGCTCGCCGCGTGCGACGTCTACCGTCCCGCCGCTGCCGACCAGCTGGCCACGCTCGGCGGCGAGATCGGCGTGCCGGTCTTCCGCGGCGATGGTGCGCACCCAGTCGACATTGCTAAGGGTGCCATCCAAGAGGCCGTCGACCACCTGCGTGATGTTGTCATCGTCGATACCGCCGGCCGTCTGCAGATCGATGAGCAGATGATGCAGGAGGCCGTCGACATCAAGAAGGCCGTCAAGCCCGACCAGGTGCTGATGGTCGTCGACGCCATGACCGGCCAGGACATCGTCAACGTCGTTTCGACCTTTGCGGAGCGCACTGACTTTGACGGCGTGATCATCTCCAAGCTTGACGGTGACGCCCGTGGCGGTGGCGCGCTTTCGGTTCGTCAGGTGACCGGTAAGCCCATCAAGTTCGTGAGTATGGGCGAGAAGCCCGATTCGCTCGAGCCGTTCTATCCCGATCGCATGGCCAAGCGCATTCTGGGCATGGGCGACGTCGTCGGTATCATCGAGAAGGCCCAGGAAGCGGCCGATGCCGAGCAGCTCGAGGCTGCCGAACGTATGCTGCGCGAGGGCTTTACCATGAACGACATGCTCGACCAGATGAAGGCTGTCAAAAAGATGGGCGGCATGAAGGGTATCCTGGGCATGCTTCCCGGCGGTCAGCGCGCGCTCAACCAGATGGGCGGCAACCTGGACGAGGGCATCTTCGATAAGAACGAGGCCATCATCATGTCGATGACCAAGGAGGAGCGCCTGCGTCCCTCTATCATCAACGGCCAGCGCCGTGCCCGCATTGCCAAGGGCGCCGGCGTGACCCCCACCGAGGTCAACAGTCTTATGAAGCAGTGGGGCGAGATGAACAAGATGATGGGCCGTATGCGCACGATGGCCAATCAGGCGCAGGCTGGTGGCAAGAAGGGCAAAAAGGGTAAGAAGGGCAAGAAGATGCGCATGCCCAATATTCCCGGTCTGGATGCCATGGGTCTGGGCGGCATGGGCGGCCTGGGTGGCTTGGGAACGGGCGGTCCCAAGTCCGATATGGACCTGCTGCGTCAGATGGAAGCGCAGATGCGCAATAAAAAGTAGGGCTGTACGCGCAGCTTGATATGGTGAAGGCCGCCCGGATTATGTCCCAGGCGGCCTTCGCTGCTTTTATTTGATTGAGCGGCCTGTGGTTGCGGTGCCGTGTCGTTAGTGGCAGCCGCAGCCTTCGTGGCCCTCGTGCTCGTGGTGACCGTGGCAGCCGCAGGACTCGCCATGCTCGTGGGCGTGCTCGTGGTCGTGACCATGGCAGTCGCAGGTGGCCTCGCCGGTCTGCGCGAGCGTGCCCGCGATAAGGGCCTCGACGCAGGCGTCGCAGCTGCCCTGGGCGCCCGCGTAGACCGTGATGCCGGCCTGGGTGAGCGCGTTGATGGCGCCGCCGCCGATACCGCCGCAGATGAGCGTGTCGACGCCGCCGTTGGCAAGCAGGCCCGCCAATGCGCCGTGACCGGTGCCGCCGGTGCCCACGACCTGTTCGTTGAGCACCTTGCCATCCTGGATGTCGTAGATCTTGAACTGCTCGCTACGGCCAAAGTGCATAAAGATGTTGCCGTTGTCGTACGTCGTTGCCACCCTCATGGCGCCGACCTCCTTTGCTGGCCATGCGGCCGTCGTTGCGGTGATGGGGGAGTACGCGATAGTGCCGCCCTCGATGACGAGCGCCCGCCCGTTGACCAGCGCGTTTGCCACCTTGCGATGTGCGCGGCTGCAGATGGCCGTCACGGTGGCGCGGGCGATGCCCATTTGCTGGGCGACAGCCTCCTGATTGAGGCCTTCCAGGTCGCACAGGCGCAGGACTTCGAGCTCATCGACCGTCATGTCGATCGCGTCTCCGCTGGCCAGGCCATCGGGGGTAAAGCCACGATATTCGGGGATGATCCCAACGCGGCGCAGTTTTTCGCGTCTTCCTGCCATACACACTCCAAACCTGACATATGTCAACAATAGAATAGCGCGCATGAGGAACCACGCAAGGTATTTCTGGCATATGTCAGAAAAAGGCTAAGCCGCTGCGTTTGCGATTATGGGGCCATACTGCCGTGCATTGCGTGTGCCGACCCAAGTGTCCAATCCGACACTGCGCGCCTGGGCTACAATAAAAATCGCTTATAGGCGACTGACGGGAGGGTCAATGAGCAAGGCTGATCAACAGTTTGTATCCATGTGCCGCGATATTCTGGACCATGGCACCACCACCGAGGGCCAAAAGGTCCGTCCGGTGTGGGAAGACGGCACCCCTGCCTATACCATTAAAAACTTTGGCGTTACGGCGCGCTACGACCTGCGCGAGGAGTTCCCCGCGCTTACGCTGCGTCGAACGGCGCTCAAGTCCGCCATGGACGAGATCCTGTGGATCTATCAAAAGAAGTCCAATAACGTCCATGACCTCAACAGCCATATTTGGGATGAGTGGGCCGACGAGACCGGCTCCATCGGCAAGGCCTACGGGTACCAGATTGGCCAGAAGAGCCATTATGCCGAGGGCGACTTTGACCAGATGGATCGCGTGCTTTACGACCTTAAGAACACGCCGTACAGCCGCCGCATTATGACGAATACCTATGTGTTTAGCGACCTGTCCGAGATGCACCTGTATCCGTGTGCGTACAGCGTGACCTATAACGTGACGCAGCGCCCGCAGGATGACAAACCGACGCTCAACATGATTCTCAACCAGCGCAGCCAGGACATTTTGGCCGCGAATAACTGGAACGTGTGCCAGTACGCCATTCTGCTCATGATGGTTGCGCAGTCGGTCGATATGATTCCCGGCGAGCTGCTGCACGTGATCGCCGATGCACACATTTACGACCGTCATGTCGATATCGTCCGCGAGCTTATCGAGCGTCCGCAGTTTGCGGCGCCCAAGGTAACGCTTAACCCCGATGTGCACGATTTCTACGCGTTTACGACCGACGACCTGATCGTCGAGGGCTACGAGCACGGCCCGCAGGTCAAGAACATCCCCATTGCGGTATAGGTGGCAGGTATGACGTGTAAGCTTTCTGCCATCGTCGCCGTGTGTGACGACTGGGGCATTGGCTGCGAGGGCGACATGGTCGTGTCCAATCGCGCCGACATGCGCCATTTTGTGGCGTGTACCAAGGGCTGTCCGGTCATCATGGGACGCAAGACGCTGCTGAGTTTTCCCGGTGGACGTCCGCTCAAGAATCGTCGCAATATCGTGCTCACGCGCGACGAGGATTTTACGCCCGAGGGCGTCGACGTGGTGCATAGTATCGGCGAGGCGCTCGCCGCGGTTGCCGACGAGCCCGTTGCGTGGGTTATCGGTGGCGGCGATGTCTATCGGCAGTTTTTGCCGTACTGCGTGGAGGCCGAGGTCACGCATAACCACTGCGTCCATCCCGTGGACACGTACTTTCCCGACTTGGACGCCGATCCCGCGTGGGAAGTTGCGCGGCGCGAAGGGGTTGCCACGATTGCCGCGGGCGAGGGTGACGAAGGCCTCGATTATGAGTTCGTGACGTATCGTCGCGTTGAGGTGTAAATCTCCTATTTGCCCACGTAATTATCGGGTTGGAATGATTGAGGGGCGGCGCCTGGCGTCGCCTCGTTTGGTATAGATGTGCTGTAAAGAAGGGTGCTGGCTGGCTGCTATGACTGATGCCGTTGAGGTTCTGCGAATTGATTCGCTCGAGGACGAGCGGCTCGATGCCTACGTGCGACTGACCGAGCGCGAGCTGCGCTGCGTGTTGGAGCCGCAAAAGGGCATCTTTATCGCCGAGAGTGCCAAGGTTATTGAGCGCGCGGTGCGTGCCGGATACCAGCCGGTGAGCTTTCTTTTGGGCGAACGCTGGCTCGATCAGATGATGCCGCTGTTTGAGCGCCTGGTTGTGCGCGAGGGCGCGGGTCCGGTTCCTGTGTTCGTGGCCTCCATGGAGCTCATGGAGCAGTTGACGGGTTTTAACGTGACGCGCGGTGCGCTGGCGGCCTTCCGTCGCCCGCGACAGATTCCGGTCGATGAGTTTCTCGACGGCGTCGTCGAGGCGGCGGGGGAGCGCCCTGTGCGCGTATGCGTGCTCGAGGGCATTGTCGACCATACCAATGTGGGCGCGATTTTCCGTTCGGCGGCCGCATTGAACGTTGACGGTATTTTGGTCAGCCCTACGTGTTGCGATCCGCTGTATCGTCGCTCGGCTCGTGTGAGCATGGGCACGGTGTTTCAGGTGCCGTGGACGCGTATTGGCAGCGAGGCGCGCGTATGGCCGCACGATGGCCTGGCTGCGCTGCACAATGCCGGGTTCTCCTGTGCCGCTATGGCGCTGACGGACGACTCCGTTTCGTTGGACGATTCTGCGCTGCAGGAGATTGACCGCCTCGCGATCTTTATGGGCACCGAGGGTGCCGGCTTGGGCGCCAAGACCATCGCGGGCTGCGACCGCGCCGTGCGCATTCCGATGGCGCACGGGGTCGATTCGCTCAACGTGGCCGCGGCGAGTGCCGTCGCCTTTTGGCAGCTGTGCCCGCACATGAGCAATGAGTACCACTATCAGCCGGGTTTGTATCACTAGGCAGATAGTTCGCACCGGGCTCTGACTCGGGGTGTTTCGGTCGACGCCGGTCGGTGCTAAGCTGCTATTGACTTCGGTCTTAAATTGCTATTTTGTCGGTCGACGTACGCTGGTGGGGAGGGCGTGTGGCTAAGAAATCTACGGCTATCGATGTGACGCAGGGTGTCATTTGGCAGCAGCTGCTTTCGCTGTGCGTCCCTATCTTCTTTAGCTCGTTTTTTCAGCAGGCTTACACGCTTATCGGTACGTATATCGTCGGTCAGTTTGGCGGTAAGCTCGCGCTGGGTGGCATTCAGGCCACGATGGTGCTTACGGAGCTCTGCATTGGTTTTTGCGTCGGTGTGGGTGCCGGCTGTGCGGTCATTACGGGCCAGTTTTTTGGTCAGCACGATGACGAGCGCCTGAGCCGATCGGTCCATACGGCCATGACGCTCGCGCTGGTGGGCGGTATCGTTTTCTCGATTCTTGGCATAGTGTTCGTTGAGCCCATGCTGGTGCTGATGAACACGCCGCATGAACTATTGGCCGAGGGCGTGGCCTATGCCCGTTGCTATTTTGCCGCCATGGTTGCGGCGCTGCTGCTCAATATGGGAACGGCATTGCTGCGCGCCGTGGGCGACACGCGCGGGCCTGCTGTGATCATCGCTTCCGGCTGCCTTGTTAATGCGGTGCTGGATGTCATCTTCGTTGCCGTGCTTCATATGGAGGCTCTGGGCTGTGGCATCGCGGTGGCGCTGACCATTTGCTCCAACGCCACGATGATCGTGATTCGTATGATGCACGCACCGGGTGCGTGGCGGCTTTCACTGTCCAAACTCGGCATTGATCCTGGCATTTGTAAGAGTATGATCTCATGTGGTCTGCCGCTTGGCTTTCAGTCTGCTGCGTATTCGATTTCCAACGTTTTGATTCAGGTGTCGGTCAACTCGTTTGGCGCCGATGTCACCACGGCGTGGGGTCTTTCGGGCCGCCTGGATGGCATTGTCTGGATGGTTACCGAGGCGCTCGGCGTGTCGATCACCACGTTCTCGGCGCAGAACTTTGGCGCGCGCAATTACGAGCGCATGCGCAAGGGCTACCATACGTCGCTTATACTGTCGTTTATGCTTATTGGTGGCTTGTCTGCCGTGCTGCTGGTGTTCTCGGGTCCGCTGTCTCGTCTGTTTGTCGACGATGCTTCGATCTCGGCGTACACCACGACCATCCTCCATTTCATTGCGCCGTTCTATGCGATTTTCTCGATTATCGAGAACGCCTCGGGTTCCATCCGCGGCGCCGGCGTGAGCTTGCAGCCTATGGTGCTCACGATTTTTGGCACCGTCGTGCTCAGGGTGATCTGGGTGTTTGCGATCATGCCCTTCGACCCCTCGCTCGAACACCTGCTGTTGGTCTACCCCGTAACCTGGGTCATCACGGCAACGATGTTCACCATCTACCACCACAGCGGCAACTGGCTAGGCCGCGCCACCGCCTAACACATCCATCGGGTACCCGTGCTTAGTCGCGGTGAAATAGTTCCTGATTCGTGCTTAGAGGCATCGAAACAGGAACTATTCCACCGCAATTTATTTTTATGTCCTGTGGGGGATGGGGAAACGGATCAATTAGTATTCGATGCCTTGGCGGGCTAGGAGACCTTCGTCGAAGTAGTGCTTGACGGGGCGCATTTCGGTGACCAGGTCGGCGAGGTCCGCCAGCGGCAGCAGGCCGCGCCCGGTCAACACGAGCTCCGTGGTGGTCGGTTTCATCGCAATCAACGCTTCGACATCTTCGTGTGTCACAAAGCCCCGTCGCATGGCTTCTCCCAGCTCATCCAAGATCAGCACGTCGACCTGGCTAATCTGCTCGCGTGCCAGCTCCATGATCTGTGCGGCACAGGCTTCGGGCGTGTCGCGGTCGGCCTGTACGATGCGTAGTCCCAATCGAGGTGCTGCGTCATGTTCGGCGCAGTGCAGCTTCTTGGCAAACTGAAGCATGAGCACGTTAAGTCCATAGCCCGTGGCGCGCAGCGCGAGCCCCAGCGCAGCCGTCGTCTTGCCCTTGCCGTCGCCCGTATAGATTTGAACCTTGCCGACTTCCAGAGATGCCATATCTATCCTTTCGTACCGTGCGTCGGTTTATCGCCGTCTGGGTTGGGTATTCTAGTTAGCATTATCAACCCCAGTAGATGGAGTTCAAGCAGATGGAGATGGATGACAACAAACGTAGACGGAATATGATCCTCTACGTGCTCATCGCCTTCGTCGTCTACCTCGTGCTCTCGACCGTTCTGTTCCCCAACATCGGTCACACGCAGCAGATTACGAAGACCGATTACTCGACGTTTGTCAAAGCGCTTGATAAGAAGAGTGTCGACAAGGTCGAGTACAACACGGACGATTACACGATTTATTACACCAAGAAGGGCGAGGACGAGAATATCGCCTACAAGACGACCGGCGTGCCGAACGATGCGGGCTTTACCGATCGCGTGCTGGAGTCCGGTGCGTCGCTGGAGTCGGTCGTTCCCGATAAAAATTCGGGTCTGATGACCTACTACCTGCTCACGCTCATTCTTCCGATGGCGATTTTCTTCCTTATCGGCTGGTGGCTCAACCGCCGCATGAAGAAGGCTATGGGCGATGACGGCCCGTCGATGAACTTTGGCGGCGGCGGTTTTGGCGGTGGCGGACTGGGTAAGTCCGGCGCGCGCGTGATCGCCTCCAAGGACGTGGGCGTGACCTTTAAGGACGTCGCCGGTCAGGAAGAGGCCAAGGAGTCCCTCAAGGAGGTCGTCGACTTTCTGGAGAAGCCGCAGCGCTACGAGGAGATCGGCGCCAAGCTGCCGCGCGGTGCCCTCCTTGTCGGCCCTCCGGGTACCGGTAAAACCCTGCTTGCCAAGGCTGTGGCCGGCGAGGCGGGCGTGCCGTTCTTTAGCATTTCGGGCTCTGAGTTCGTTGAGATGTTTGTCGGTCGCGGCGCTGCTAAGGTACGTGACCTGTTTAAGCAGGCCAAGGAAAAGGCCCCGTGTATCGTCTTTATCGATGAGATCGATACCATCGGTAAGAAGCGCGATGGCGGCGGCTTTAGTGGCAACGACGAGCGCGAGCAGACGCTCAACCAGCTGCTGACCGAGATGGATGGCTTCGATAACCACAAGGGCATCGTTGTCCTTGCCGCAACCAACCGTCCCGACAGCCTCGACCCCGCCCTGCTGCGCCCTGGTCGTTTTGATCGTCGCATCCCCGTTGAGCTGCCCGACCTGACCGGCCGTAAGAACATCCTCGAGTTGCATGCCAAGAGCGTGAAGACGCAGCCGCCGATTGACCTGACCGCGATTGCCCGCGCCACGCCCGGTGCCTCGGGCGCCGACTTGGCCAATATCATCAACGAGGGCGCCCTGCGTGCCGTCCGCGAGGGTCGCAAGCGTGCAACCCAGGACGACTTTGAGGAGTCGGTGGAGGTCGTCATCGCCGGCCAGCAGCGTAAATCCACGGTGCTGTCCGACCATGAGAAGCAGGTCGTTTCCTACCACGAGATCGGCCACGCTATCGTTGCTGCCCGCCAGAAGGGCTCCGCGCCGGTCACCAAGATTACCATCGTGCCGCGCACGAGCGGTGCTCTGGGCTACACCATGCAGGTCGAGGAGGACGAGCGCTTCCTGACCACGCGCCAGGAGGTGCTCGACAAGCTCGCCGTCTACTGCGGCGGACGTGCTGCCGAGGAGCTCATCTTTGGCGAGATGACGACTGGCGCGGCCAATGATATCGAGCAGGCCACCAAGCTCGCCCGCAACATGGTGACGCGCTTTGGTATGTCGGAAGAGTTTGGCATGATGGCGCTCGGTACCGTTCAGAATGCCTACCTCAACCAGGACACGTCGCTCACCTGCGCCCCCGGTACGGCCGAGCGCGTCGACGCGATCGTCGCCAAGCTGATCGAGGACGCGCATGACCGCGCTCTGCAGATCCTCAAGGAGAACAAGTTTAAGCTCCATGAGCTGGCTCGTTACCTGTACAAGAAGGAGACGATCACGGGCGAGGAGTTCATGAATCTCCTCACGCGCGAGAATCCGCTGATGCCAATGCAGCAGTAATACTGGTTGCGCAGTGTCTATCGCCCCATTTGAGTGTCCATCTCAAATGGGGCGTTTTGCGTGGGGAGAGTTGAATATGAAGATCGTGGTAAGCGCCTGTTTGATGGGCGAGAGCTGCAAGTATAATGGGCTCGACAATTACCATCGCGAGCTGGTCGAGGCTTGCGAGCGCACAGGGACCGAGGTCCTGCTGGTGTGCCCCGAGGTCTTCGGGCGCCTGCCCACGCCGCGTAAGCCGTCCGAGATTGTGAATGGCGAGGTCCGTACCTGCGAGGGCACCTCGGTCGATCGCGAGTTTCGCCTGGGCGCCCAACGTGCGCTTGATATGTGCGAGCAGGCGGGCGGCCCGTCCGAGATCGCTGCGTGCATCCTGCAGGACCGCAGCCCTTCGTGTGGTGTAGGCCGTATCTACGACGGAACCTTCAGCGGTACGCTCACCGCGGGCAACGGCGTTTTTGTCGATCTGCTGCTGCGTCACGGGTACCGTGTGATTCCGGCTAGCGAGTTCGATCCCAGCATGCTGGAGCAATAAAAAACCACCACAAAGGTGCCTGTCCCTTTTGTGGTGGTTTTGGCCTAGAGCTAGAGCGTGTGGCCGTAGGCGTCGGCGGCCCTGATGGCAGCGGCGAACTTCTCGTCGGTGAAGGGCTCCGGGTTGCCCTGCTTCCACTCGTTGGTGGCGTGCGCGTACTCGCACAGGGCGGGGATATCGGACTCGGAAAGCCCGACCTGCTCAAGCGTCACGGGCAGCCCCATCTGCTTGTTAAAGGCTGCGTAGCGCTCAAGGTTCTCGGTGTCGCCCGTGTAGGCGAACAGTACCAGCACACCCAGGCTTACGACCTCGCCGTGCAGGTAGGTGCCCTCACGCGGAATGCTGCACGTGGCGTTATAGAACGCGTGCGCCACGCTCGAGTTGTAGTAGTAATCGTTTTGGTTGGTCAGGTTCGAGACATAGCCCGTGTTGACCACGATGTCGAGCGCGATCTGCTTGACGGCCTCGCTCGATAGATTCTGGCGCACATCCTCAAGACCCTGGACGCCATAGGTAAACAGCGGCTCGGAACAGGTGTGCGCGAGCGCCAGGCCAAGACCGGCGGTGTGCTCCAGGTTACCGGCGCTCGTGGCGTACTCGACCTCGGGCTGCTTAGACAGGGCATCGCCCACGCCGGCCCAGAAGTACTCTGCCGGTGCCTCGGCGATGATCTTGGGGTTGATGAAGATGTGCGCGGGGCGGTTGGGGTACGAATAGCCCTCGAGCGAGCCGTCGTCGTTGTAGACGACGGCAATGGCGGTCGCGGCCGAGCAGTTGGAGCAGATCGTCGGCACCGTAAAGACGATCTTCTTGAGCTCGATGGCCGCCGTCTTGACGGTGTCGAGTGCCTTGCCGCCGCCGCAGGCAATGAGCACGTCGGCTTCCTGGCAGGCGGGGGAGTTTACGACCTTGGCGATATTGGCGCGTGTGCTGTTGGTACCGTAGACGCGCGTCTCCAGAATCTCGACGTCGGTACCTTCCAGCGCAGCTTCGATACCGGGAAGTGCTGCGGCCAGTGCCCGCTTGCCACCGATGATCGCGACCTTTGTCGCTCCGTACTCGGCCAGCGCGCCGGGCAGCTCGTCAAAGCAGTCTTCGCCGACGGTATAGTCGCTCATTCCAATCGTGCGCATAGGAGCCTTCTTTCGCTAGATAAAGTGCTTTCAGGTATTTTGCTCCAAGTGAGTGCTTGCGGCAGCGAGAAATTCCTAAAGTATGAAACCAATGTTGAGGGTTTTTCGCTGGCGCGGACCGTGCTACCATACAGCGCATAAGCGTTGATGGGGACGAGTAGTCGGCCATCCGCATGCCACAGAGAGCGGGGAGTGCTGAGAACCCGTGCATGCGACCGATGAAAATCACCCCGGAGCTGCGGTCCCAACGGACGTGCCGAACAGGTTCGTCTTAGTAGACATCGCCGAGATGGTCGTCGATACAGGCCAGCCGAGTAACGGATGCGAGCGCGCGGCAACGCGGGCGAGGGCATCTAAGCTGGGTGGTTAAGCGAAGAGCTTTTGCGGGCGCACGGCCCGTTTTGTGGCGCTTCGTCCCAGCTTGCAGGGACGGGCGCTTTTTTGGTGCCCAGAGGGCGTGCGCGCCCACGACAAGAAAGGGGTACCGTGGCAAACGAGTACAAGCAGACGATGAATCTGCCCAAAACCGGTTTTCCCATGCGTGCCGGTCTTTCCAAGTCCGAGCCCAAGCGACTCAAGGACTGGCAGGACAACAAGGTCTACGAGCAAGTTCTGAAGAAGAACGAGGGTCACAAGAAGTTCGTGCTGCACGACGGCCCTCCGTACGCCAACGGTCCGATCCATATCGGCCACGCCATGAACAAGATCTCCAAGGACATGATCAACCGTTACTGGATGATGCAGGGCTGCGAAGTTCCCTATGTCCCCGGTTGGGACTGCCACGGTCAGCCGATCGAGCACAAGGTCGAGGAGAAGCTCGGCACCGAGAAGTTCAACCAGACCTCCACGGCTAAGATCCGCGAGCTCTGCAACAAGTTTGCTGTCGAGAACATTGAGCTGCAGAAGGCCGGCTTCCGTCGCCTGGGCGTGCTCGGTGACTGGGACAACCCGTACCTGACGCTCTATCACCAGCATGACGCCGCTGACATCGAGGTCTTTAAGGCCATGTTCGATAAGGGCATGATCTATCGCGGTCACAAGCCCGTCCACTGGTGCAAGCACTGCCATACCGCGCTGGCCGAGGCCGAGATCGAGTACTCTGACGAGACGAGCCCCTCCATCTTCGTGCGCTTCGAGATGACCTCCAAGCCCGCCGGCCTCGAGAACTTCGATGGCCCGGTCGACTTCATCATCTGGACGACCACGCCGTGGACCATCCCCTCCGACCAGGCAGTTTCCCTCAAGCCCGGCGCCGCTTACGTCGCCGTCGAGCATGACGGTCGCGCCGAGGTCATGCTCGAGGACCTGGCTCCCAAGTGCTGCGAGGAGTTTGGCTGGGAGTACACCCCGGTTATGGTCGACGGCAAGCCCTACGTGGTCCCCGCCGAGACCTTCCACCACATCCATTACAAGCAGCCGATCTTTGACGGTGTCGAGGGCGTGGCGCTGCTGGCCGATTACGTCGGTGTCGACGACGGTACCGGTATCGTCCACAACTCGCCCGGCCACGGCGTCGACGACTACTTCGCCTGCCTCAAGGAGGGCATCACCGACATCTGCATGCCGGTCGATGACGACGGCAAGTTCTACACCGGCGAGGAGTTTGGTACTGGCGGTCCCTTCAGCGGTATGGATACCGACGAGGCCAACCCGCACATCATCGAGTTCCTGCGCGAGCGCGGCACCCTGGTCCTCGAGAAGAAGATCACGCATAGCTATCCGCACTGCTGGCGCTGCAAGCACCCGGTGCTCTTTCGTGCTACCGATCAGTGGTTTGTCTCGATGGACAAGACCGGTCTGCGCGAGCAGGCTGGCAAGGAGGTCCGCGAGAACGTCAAGTGGTACCCGGCTCATGCCGCCAACCGCATCGGCGCCATGGTCGAGCAGCGTCCCGACTGGTGCATCAGCCGTCAGCGCAACTGGGGCGTGCCTATCCCCAGCTACACCTGCGCCGACTGCGGCGAGAAGGTCATGAACGACGCCACGCTCGACGCCGTCATCAAGCTTTTCCACGAGAAGGGCTCCGACGCCTGGTTCACCGACGCTCCCGAGAGCTACCTGGGCGAGGCCTGTGTCTGCCCCAAGTGCGGCGGCCATCACCTCAAGGCCGATAAGGACATCCTCGACGTGTGGTGGGACTCCGGCGTTTCCTGGAAGGCCGTCTGCGAGTACCGTCCCGAGTTGGAGTACCCGGCGGACGTCTACCTCGAGGGTTCCGACCAGCACCGTGGTTGGTTCCAGAGCTCGCTGCTCACCTCGGTGGGCGCCAACGGCCATGCTCCGTACAAGGCGGTCGTCTCGCAGGGCTTCACCCTTGACGGTCAGGGCCGTAAGATGTCCAAGTCGCTCGGCAACGTCATCGACCCCAACAAGGTCTGCGACGAGATGGGCGCCGACATCATCCGTCTGTGGGTTGCCTCCGTCGATACCAGCTCCGACGTGTCCATCGACCACGAGATTCTCGCTCGTACGTCCGATGCCTACCGTCGTTTCCGCAACACGCTGCGCTTCCTGCTCTCCGAGCTCGAGGGTCAGTTTGAGCCCGAGACCGACGGCGTCGCCTTTGCCGACCTGCTGCCGCTCGACAAGCTCATGGTTGCCCGCCTGACCCAGGTTCAGGCCGAGGTCGACGATGCCTACGCCAGCTACGAGTTCCCGCGCGCTTACCGTGCGCTTTACGACTTCGTGGTTACCGAGCTTTCTAACGTGTACCTCGACGCCCTGAAGGACCGTCTGTATTGCGACAAGCCCGGCTCGCTCGAGCGCCGCAGCGCTCAGACCGTGCTGGCTGAGCTCTTCTCGATGCTCATGCGCGATCTGCAGCCGATCCTGTCCTACACGGTCGACGAGGCCATGGCCTATGCGCCTGCCGGCTGCGTCGATCACCAGAAGTACGCTGCGCTGCTCGATTGGTATAAGTCGCCCATTACGGTCGACGAGGCCAATGAGTTCGAGGGCGTGCTCGAGGCTTCACTCGAGCTCCGTAGCGCCGTGACCAAGGCCCTTGAGGATGCCCGCTCCGCTGGCACCTTCACTAAGAGCCAGCAGGTCCGCGTCAAGGCGGTCGTTCCCGCCGAGATGTACGCGCTGCTGACCGGCGACAAGGCCGTCGACCTGGCCGAGTTCTACATCGTCTCCGCTGTTGAACTGACCCAGGGCGAGGAGCTCTCCGTTGCCATCGAGGCTGCCGAGGGCGAGTGCTGCGACCGTTGCTGGAACTACCGCACCACCGTCGGTGAGTACAACGGCCACGCTCACATCTGCAAGCGCTGCGCCGAAGCCCTATAAGTTACGCGGTTTTACCAAACCGCGTAACCGGTCGACGCTGCAAACCCGCCAGAGCGGCAATCTGCCTTTCAGCTTCGGCGGCATGATCAAAAGATCAATGCCGCCTCGTTTCAAGGCACCTTGCCTCGCCTGGCGGGTTTTCGCTGTCGTTGACAAATGCGCGGCGTTTTCTTTGCTGGGCAATTTAAGATATTGTTTTGACAAAATGTAATTGGAGAGCTTGAGGGTAGGGGATTTCTTTGGGTCGTGATGCAGGTATGACGCCGCCTTTGCGTTGGCGGTTGGGTGTTGCTGGTGGGGTGGCGCTGGTTGTGCTGCTTGTTGACCAGCTGACCAAGCTTGCGGTTCGTGTCGTTGGCGATGCTCTGCATGTGACTGTTATCCCCGGTGTGATCGACTTCCTTTTCGTGCGTAACATCGGTGCTGCCTTTAGCATGGGCGAGGGACATGGCCTCGCGTTTGCCGTGCTGGCGCTCGCGGTTATTGTCGCCATTGCCGTGTACCTGGTTCGCGCTCCCCAGCTTGCCCATCTGGAGGTCATAGGTATGGCAATGGTTGCGGGCGGCGCCATCGGCAACGCGATCGATCGCTTGGCCATGGGCTTTGTGACCGATTTTATTGCCACCACCTTCATTGACTTTCCCGTCTTTAACGTGGCCGATATCGGCATCACCGTAGGCGTTGTGCTTGCCCTCATCGGCTACATGTTCTTGAGCCCTGCGGCCCGCGAGGTCGATGCGACCGCCGAGCTTAACGCCCGTGACGAGGCTCGCGCCAAGCGCAAGGCCAAACAACGTGGGGAGCGTGCCCGCAAGATTCGCGAAAGGAATGAGCGCTAATGGCCGACATCCATATTCTCGTTGCCGACGATACCGCTGGCCAGCGTCTCGACGCCTATCTGGGCGCCAACGACGGCTGCCCCACGCGCTCCGCTTGCGCGCATCTGATTGAGGGCGGTGCCGTTGCCGTCAACGGCGAGACCTGCCTATCTAAAAAGTATGCCGTGCGCTCCGGCGACCGTATTTCGGTCGATTTGCCCGAGCCGCACGATCCCACCGACGTGATTCCCGAGGCCATTCCCCTCGATATCCGCTACGAGGACGACTACCTCATCGTGCTCTCCAAGCAGCGCGGTCTGGTGTGCCATCCCGCTCATGGCCACGAGAGCGGCACCCTTGCGAACGCCTTGGTCTATCACTGTGGCATCGACCATCTGGGCACCGTGCAGGGTGAGGACCGCCCCGGCATCGTACATCGACTGGATCGTGACACCTCGGGCCTTATGCTCGCGGCAAAAGACGACGACACCCAGCGCGCACTCCAGAATCTTATCCGCACGCGTACTCTCGACCGCCGCTACATTACGCTCGTCCACGGCCACATTGCCATGGACGAGGGCACCATTAACACCGGTATCGCTCGTTCTACGCGCGACCGTGTCAAGATGGCGGTTTCGGACGATCCTTTCGCGCGCCAGGCCATTACGACCTTTAGGGTCCTCGAGCGCTTCGATTCCACGCGTTTTGACGACGGCTACACGCTCGTCGAGTGCCATCTGTTTACCGGCCGCACGCATCAGATTCGCGTGCATATGCGCCACATCAACCACGCCTGCGTGGGCGATCCACTCTATGGCAAGTGCGATGCACGCGCCGACCAGGGTCTGGCCAGGCAATTCCTTCATTCCTGGCGCGTCGCATTCGACCATCCCGTGACGGGGGAGCGCATTGAGTGCCGCGACGAGCTGCCGTGGGATCTCGCTGCGGTTCTTGACGACCTGGCCCCGCGCTCGCTTGGCCGCACCGCTGCCGGCGACGAAATCGTTCCGCAGCTCGGTCTGCTCGAAGTCTAGCCAGTATTAGGTGGTTTCTTGAACTCGGTTAGCCTGCGGTAAGATATACGGTTGTTTACGTAACGCGTTGCTGGGAGCCTGCATGCTCGCCTTTTTACAAACCAACACACCCATCGTGATCTTCAACCAGATTGTGGTTACGCTGCTTACGGTCTGCTTTCTGTACCAGGTGGTCTTCTTTGTCATTGGTGCTCTCCGTGGTGAGGTCGCGCCCCCTAAGGCCAAAAAGCTGCATCGTTATGCCTTCTTTATCGCGGCGCATAACGAGGAGGCCGTGATCGCCAACCTTGTTCGCTCCATCAAGGACCAGGATTATCCGTCCGAGCTTATCATGGTCTTTGTCGTCGCCGATGCCTGTACCGACAACACCGCGCAGCTCGCGCGCGAGGCCGGCGCTATCGTCTACGAGCGTAACGACCTTGCCCGCAAGGGTAAGAGCTGGGTCATGGACTTTGGTTTCGATCGTATCCTCAACGAGTATCCCGACACGTTTGAGGGCTACTTTATCTTCGACGCCGATAACGTTATTTCCCGCGATTACGTCTCTAAGATGAACGATGCCTTTGACCAGGGTTTCCATGTGGTCACGAGCTACCGCAACTCCAAGAACTTCGGCAGCTCATGGATATCGTCTGCCAACGCCACCTGGTATCTGCGCGAGGCGCGCTTCCTCAACAACGCGCGTAATATCTGCAAGACGTCCTGCGCTGTTTCGGGTTCGGGCTACCTGATCTCGGCGAGCGTGATCGAGGGCATGCACGGCTGGCAGTTCCATACGCTGACCGAGGACATCCAGTT
This sequence comes from uncultured Collinsella sp., assembly GCA_934630375.1. Classification (GTDB taxonomy): domain Bacteria; phylum Actinomycetota; class Coriobacteriia; order Coriobacteriales; family Coriobacteriaceae; genus Collinsella. The sequence goes on along the minus strand of CAKTVQ010000008.1, from coordinate 33,133 downwards.
CACTACGTTCTGCGCCATTCACGGTATTCGCATCGGTTATGCGCCGGCGGAGTTCTTCGACGAGCAGCCGGTGACGTTTAAGGCGTCTTGGAAGCAACGTATGCGTTGGACCAAGGGCTTCTACCAGGTGTTCTTTACCTATGGCAAGCATCTGGTCAAGTCGACGTTTCGCTATCACCGCTTTGCCGCCTACGATATGTTCATGACCATCGCGCCGGGCATGCTGCTGTCCTTGATCTCCATGCTCGCCAACGCGACCTTCCTCATCGTGGGCGGGCTCTCGCACGGCTTCTTGGCTACCGAGGTCGAGATGCAGGCTTGTGCCGCCTCGCTTATCATGACGTTCGTGATGATGTACCAGACCTTCTTTATCCTGGCGCTGCTTACGACCATCTTTGAGTACAAACACATTCACTGTGCGCAAAAATGGCGCTTGGTGACCAACCTGTTTACCTTCCCGATCTTTATGTTCAGCTATATCCCCATCACGGTGGCCGCGCTGTTCCTGAAGGTCGACTGGGTCCCGACGCAGCACGCCGTCAGCGTAACCCTCGACGAGGTTATGCAAGGCGCCAAATAACCACCACCAAAACCACCACAATGGGGACAGGCACCTTTGTGGTGGTTTAATCTTTTTAGATACGGCTCGAGGAGGTGCTCGATGGTCTATATCCCGTTTTGGCTGTGCGCCATCACCGGCGCCATCATCGACGCGCGTGAGCGGCGGTTTCCGAATGCACTTGCCGGGGCATGTGCCGTAGCGGCGTTTGCGGGCGTATGGCTTGATTGCGGCGTGGATACGGCGCTTGACCACGCAGGCCCTGCCGTCATCGTGTACCTTGCTCTCGTGCTGACTGAGTGCCTCTGGCGGCGCCTCCGTCAAGCCCCGGGGATTGGCATGGGGGATGTCAAGGCGCTCTTCGCGTTTTGTACGCTCGATCCCATGGGCGGCATCGTGGCATTTGCCGCCGCGCTCCTGGTCCTCGCCCTCTCCTGCCTCATCACAAAATCGCACTCCCTGCCATTGCTACCGTTTTTGGTGCCGATTTTTGCCATAATCGAGGTCGTGGGCTGCACGCTGTAACCGATTGCGCATCCTTCTTAAGGAGCATGCCATGGCAACTAATCAAGAATCGGCCGCCATCAAGGCGCGCATGGACCGTATTCCCTCGGCGTTGTCGCCCGAGCTTATCGAGCGCATTGCCGCCGATCGTGCTTTGGGCGCGGCCAATCCGTATCGTTGCAATGACGACCAGGTCGTTCGTCGCATTGACCGTTCCGCGGACCAAGGCACGCTTATGCGCCCCAGCTTTATGCGCGATACTGAAAAAATCCTCCATCTGCCGGCATATACCCGCTATGCAGGCAAAACGCAGGTCTTTAGCTTCCGCAGCAATGACGATCTGTCTCGCCGCGGTCTGCATGTGCAGCTCGTCTCGCGCATTGCGCGCGATATCGGCCGTGCCTTGGGACTCAACTGCGATCTGATCGAGGCGATTGGCCTGGGTCATGACTTGGGACATACGCCCTTCGGCCATGCCGGTGAGCGCTTTCTCAACGATATCTATCATGAGCGCACCGGCCGCTTCTTTTTCCATAACGTGCAGTCGGTGCGCGTGCTCGACGCCCTGTATGGCCGCAACGTGTCGCTTCAGACACTCGATGGCGTGCTATGCCACAACGGCGAGTACGAACAGCGTGTTTTTGAGCTTTCGGACATGGGTTCCTTTGACCAGTTCGACCGAACCGTCGAGGAATGCATTGCCACAGGCTATAGCGCGATTGAGCACCTGCGTCCCATGACGCTCGAGGGCTGCGTGGTGCGTATCTCGGATATCCTTGCCTACGTCGGTCGCGATCGTCAGGACGCCATTGCGGCCAGCCTGCTGTCTCCTGACGCTTTTGACGATGGGCGGGGCGGCGCCTATAACAGCTGGATCCTCACGCACGCTTCCATCGATATCGTTGAGCATAGCTACGGCAAACCGCGTATCGAGATGAGCGAGGACCTGTTTGAGGAGATCCGCCGGGCCAAGCGCGAGAACTACGAGAAGATCTACAGCAAGGGCGGTATCGAGGGCGATTCCGAGGCGGAGCTGCGCGAGGCGTTCGAAAAGCTCTACGACCGTTGCCTGCAGGATATAAACGAAGGCGACGAGTACTCCTACATCTTTAAGCACCACATTTCGCGCATTGAGCAGCAGCTTTCCTACTACGACCGTACCTATGCATGGCAGAACGACAAGGATCAAGCCGTGGTGGATTACATCGCGAGTATGACGGATGGCTACTTCTGTGAGCTGACGAGCAAGCTATTCCCAGGTCTAAAGTTTCCGCATCGTACCTATATTAACGAACGGTAGTTCGTATGTTTTCGGTATACTGTTGGGGAACAACGATTTAGATGGATGTACGGGATGGCTATGGACGACCTTTTTTCTGCCTCGACGCGCGAGCGTTCCTTTAAGAATGCGCCGCTCGCGGTGCGCATGCGCCCCAATTCGCTCGACGAGTACGTGGGCCAGCAAAAGGCTGTGGGCAAGGGTTCATGGCTGCGCGCGGCGATTGAACACGACGTGTTGTCGAGCGTGATCCTGTATGGGCCTGCCGGTACGGGCAAGACGACACTAGCGCATATCATCGCCAACCATACCAAAAGCGAGTTTGTCGAGGTTAGCGCTGTCACGGGTACCGTGAAGGATCTGCGCCGCGTAATCGACGAGGCAAAGACGCGCCTAAATACGTACGACCGCCGTACCATCTTGTTTATCGATGAGATCCACCGTTTTTCGAAGTCGCAGCAGGATGCTCTGCTGCACGCGGTGGAGAATCGTACCGTCATTATGATTGGCGCGACAACGGAGAATCCGTATTTTGAGGTCAACTCGGCGCTACTCTCGCGCGGGCGTGTGGTGGAGCTTGAGCATCTAAAGGACGAAGATATTGCCACGCTTATTGAGCGCGCGCTCGAGGCTCCGCAGGGCTTGAACGGTAAGTTCTCGGCAGACGAGGATGTAATCAAAACCATTTGTACGCTGGCGGCGGGTGATGCTCGCTCAGCGCTCACGACGCTTGAGCTGGCGAGCGAGATTGCCGTGACGCGTCCCGATACCGAGGGCACGCCGGCGCCAGCAGCGGGGGAGCGCTATCCCATTACCGTCGATGACGTGAAGATCGCCAATCCGCGTCGTGGGTTTACGTACGACAAAAACGGTGACATGCACTATGACATCATCAGCGCGTTCATTAAGTCCATGCGCGGCAGCGATCCCGATGCCACGATTTATTGGCTGGCGCGCATGATCGACGCGGGCGAGGATCCCAAGTTTATCGCCCGCCGCATTATGATTCATGCTTCCGAGGATGTTGGCAATGCCGATCCGCAGGCGCTCTTGGTGGCGCACGCCGCGTTTAAATCTGCCGAGGTTATTGGCTATCCCGAATGCCGCATTAACCTGGCGCAGGCTGCGCTCTATGTGTGCCTGGCACCCAAGTCCAATGCCTGCGAGGCGTCGATCGATGCGGCGCTGGCCGATATCCATAACAGTGGACTGCGCGAGGTACCGAGCTACCTGCGCGACCGCCACCGTCCGGGCAGCGATGAGTACGGTGTGTACAAGTATCCGCACGATTATCCCGAGGGCTGGGTCGATCAGCGCTATTTGCCCGAAGGCCTGGAGCGCGGCGCGTTTTGGCAGCCCGCCGGTCGAGGCTGGGAAGAATGGCGCGTAGAGCAAAGCGAGCGCGACCGCAGCGGGAATGCCCCGAAGTAGCTGCTGATATTTTTGTCCCACGCTGTAGCCCTTGGCATGTTCCGCTCCCTTTGGGGTACCATGAAAAGCGTCTGTATTTCGATTCCTTTGGGAGGCTTGTATGAGTCCCATTCAAATCGCCCTGCTGGTGCTCGCTGTTGCCGGCGTGTGGGCCGTCGTTGAGCTTGCGCTCACCCTGCGCAAAACCCGCACCGTTGTCGATTCGCTCGACAAGACGGTGACCGACCTCAACAACACCATTGCCGAAGCGCAGCCCGTGGTCGCAAAGCTCGATGGCGCCGTTGACGAGCTCACGCCTGCGCTGGCGCAGATGGAGCCGCTGCTCAAGTCGAGCAAGACTGCCGTAGACGCCCTGACGTCCAACCTCGTTGAGGTTGAGGCGGTCGTTCGCGACATTTCTGAGGTCACGGGCAGCATGGCCGAGGCTAGCAGTGCCGTGTCGAGCGTGACTGATTCTGCCGCCGGTGCCGTGCAGAAGCTCTTTAACAAGGTGAAGGCTCCTGCAGCCGACGCTGAGCGCAAACTCGCCGCTGCCGCCGCCGAGGCCGAGCAGCCTACCGAGCGCGTCCTGATTGGCGAGGCCGAGGACGAGGCCGCCGACGGTGCGGATGCGGCTCAGAAGCCTGCGGCCAAGTCGGCTCAGTATTACACCTATACGCCCGCCGAGACCTCCGAGGAGTCCTGCGATGAGTAGCGAAGCAACCTGCCCCATCACGCTGACTGTTGCCGGCGACCCGCGTCTCGCGCGCTTGGTGCGCATGACGGCCGCCAACGTTGGCGCTCTGTGCTCTATGTCCGTCGATCGCATTGAGGACATCCGCATGGCTGCCGAGGAGGCCTTCATCTTTGGTTGCACCGCGGTCGACTGCGACGACATCACCATCAAATTTGACGTCGACGAGACCCACGTTGGCATGACTTTTGCTTTTGGCGACCAGGCTACGGTCGATGAAGATGACCAGGCTGCTGTGTATGCCGAGCTCATTCTTGCAAGCGTCTGCGATTCCTACGAAAAGACCTTGGCGCCTCTAACGCTTTCCCTCGACCTCAAGGCGGATATCTAATATGACCGAACGTTCCCGGAGCGGTAAGACCGCTTGGGACAAGGAGAAAACCCGCGAGCTGTTTCGTCGCTACAAGGAGACCGGTGATCCGGACGCCCGCGAGCAGCTCGTTATGTCCCATATGAACCTGGTAAGGTTTCTTGCCAACAAATTTAAGAACCGCGGCGAGCCCCTCGATGACCTTATGCAGGTCGGCTACCTGGGCTTGCTCAAGGCTATCGATCGTTTTGATCCTGAGCGCGGACTCGAGTTCACGACGTTTGCCACGCCCACCATTCTGGGCGAGATCAAACGCCACTTCCGCGACAAGGGCTGGAGCGTTCGCGTGCCGCGCCGCCTGCAGGAGCTCTCGGCCAAGGTCAACCAGGCTGCCGATAAGCTCACCAACGAGCTGCAGCGTTCGCCCAAGGTCGAGGAAATCGCCGAATACCTAGACGTGACCGTTGACGAGGTCCTGGAGGCCATGGAATCTTCCTCGGCCTACACCTCGGTGCCCATCGAGGCTCCGGGTGCGTCCGATTCGGACGATGCACCCTCGATTCTCGACCGCTATGCCGACGAGGATAATGAACTCGACTTTACCGATGACCGCTTGGTGATCGAGGAGGCCATTCGCGATTTCTCGCCGCGCGAGCGCGAGGTGATCGAGCTGCGCTTTGTAAAGGGCATGACCCAGATCGAGATCGCCAAGAAGCTGGGTATATCGCAGGTCCAGGTTTCGCGCCTGCTGCGCCGCACGCTTAAGAAGATTCAGGACAAGATCGACCCCGACGGAGTGATGATTCGTTCATGAGTGAACACCCCCAACAAACCGATCGCGTGCTGCGCGACACCCGCATTCTGACGCTGCGCATTTGGGCTGTTGTCGGCTGCATTGTCATCGCCGCTGTCATCTTTAACCTTATGGGCATCCTGGCACCGGTTATCGAGTTTCTTGCCGTCGGCTCCATCATTGCTTTTGTGATGTCCCCGATCACCAACTGGCTCGAGCACCATGGCGTGAATCGCGGCATCGGTTCGCTTATCGCGCTTATTGTTGTCGTTGCCGTGCTCGTCGGCGTCGTTTGCATCTTGTCGCCGATTCTTTTTGGTCAGATCATGGAAGTCCTGAGCCGCCTGCCCGAGCAGCTTCGTGTTGCGGGCGGCGATCTCAATGAGATGATCTCGCATGCCAAGACGCTCAACAACACGCCGCTCAAGGAGTATTTGGACGATAATCTTTCGTCGCTTGTCACCGTGGCATCGAAGTACGTGTCTCAGATCGCTGCCGAGCTTGGCCGCGGTGTGTTCCCGCTCATCACCAATACGGCCTCGCAGCTGTTCGTGATCTTCCTGGGTCTGGTGCTCGCGTACTGGATGGCCTGCGACTACCCTCGCATGCACCACGAGATTTGCACCATCATCGGTCAGGAGAAGGAGACCTCGTACCGCTTTATGGTCGCCATCCTTTCTCGCTCTGTCGGCGGCTACATGCGCGGTATGGTCGTGACGTCCATCTGCGGTGGTTTCCTTGCCTTTATCGGTTTTATGATCATCGGCCATCCGTATGCGGCGCTCATGGCTATCTTTACCGGCATCATGCATTTGGTTCCGGTCGTCGGTCCATGGGTGAGTGCAGCAATCGCCACAGTGCTCGGGTTCATGTTCAGCCCCATGTTGGCGTTATGGACGCTCATCGTGACGATGGTCGCGCAAAACGTCACCGATAACGTGATTTCGCCTAAGGTCATGCAGAGCTCGGTGCAGGTGCATCCCATCATGAGCCTCACGGCGCTCGTTATTGGCTCGGCGCTCATGGGCCCCATCGGCATGATTATTGCCATCCCGCTTTGTGCGGCCCTCAAGGGCATCTTCGTGTACTACTTCGAGAATGAGACCGGCCGTCAGCTTGTGGCCTATGACGGCGCCGTGTTTAAGGGCACACCGTACCGCGATGCCGATGGCAACCCGGTCGCCGCCTACGACGCGCTCGGCGACGACACCTTCATCTACGAGTCCGAGCTCATCGGCAACGAGACTGCGCCCGAGGCCCAGGCGATGCCTAAGCCCGAGTTCGATAATCCCTGGATCAAGCTGTCGGGCCTGCAGCCCGATGCGACGGGTTTCTTCAAAAACCCCTTCGCCAAAGACGATGATTCCAATTCGGACGACGATACCAAAACAGGTATCGACGGCTCCATGGACGATTCGGATTCTAAATAGGCCCTATTAACGTTTCTTGAAGTTGTAAATGACAATAAACACGAGCAAAGCGATTGATAAGGGGCCGGCTACATAGAAAAAGAGAACGTCAATTGCGCGTAGAGTGTAATAAGCCTTATCGCCGGACATTACTGCATACAATACGTAGCCAAATGCTGGTTGGTTTGCGTACCAGCAGGAGAAGGCCAAGAGCGCTAAAAGTGCTAGTACCAGAAGTGCATTCAGGACAAATCGTTTACTTTTCATCGATCGCTCCTTCCGGGTGACTCTTATATGTAATTCTACAGCAGTCCTTTTTCAAAGGATCGCACAGTACTGAATAACGTGCACTTTCGCTGGAGGGTCGCTGTTTGGCGACCCTCTTTTTTGCACTGGGGCGGTGGGATGGTAATATCGTTACGTTTGAACTGTTTCGATGTGAAACCGAGGAGATTCCCTCTATGAGTGCTGACTACCCGTCAATGACTACGGCCGAGATCCGCTCTAAGTTCCTCAACTTCTTTGAGGAGCGCGGTCTTAAGCTCTATCCTTCTTCGTCCCTCGTCCCCGACGATCCTTCGCTGCTGCTTGCCAACGCCGGCATGAACCAGTTTAAGGAGTACTACCAGGGCAAGAAGACCATGAAGGAGATCGGCGCGATCTCCTGCCAGAAGTGCGTCCGCACCAACGATATCGACTGCATCGGCGAGGACGGCCGTCACCTGTCCTTCTTCGAGATGCTCGGTGACTTCTCCTTTGGCGGCGTCTCCAAGCAGCAGGCCTGCGCTTGGGCCTTTGAACTCATCACCAAGGAGTTCAAGCTGCCGCTCGACCGCCTGTACTTCACCGTCTTTACCGAGGATGACGAGACTCACGACGTGTGGCGCTCCTTGGGCGTTGCCGAGGACCACATCTCCCGTCTGGGCGAGGACGACAACTTCTGGGCCGCTGGCCCCACCGGCCCCTGCGGTCCGTGCTCCGAGATCTACTTTGACATGGGCGAGGAGGTCGGCTGCGGTAAGCCCGACTGCAAGCCCGGCTGCGACTGCGACCGCTTCCTGGAGTTCTGGAACCTCGTGTTTACCCAGTACGACCGCCAGGAGGACGGCTCCATGCCGGAGCTGCCGCACCGCAACCTCGATACGGGCATGGGTCTGGAGCGCATGGCCGCTATCATGCAGCACAAGACCGCCAACTACGACGGCGATCTGATGCAGCATCTCATCAAGCTGGGCGAGAAGATCAGCGGCAAGACCTATGTCGCCGACGATTACTCCGGCGCCAGCCGCTCCCTGCGCATCATCGCCGACCACTCCCGCGCCGTCGACTTCATGATCTCGGACGGCATCCTGCCCGGTAACGAGGGTCGCGAGTACGTCCTGCGCCGCCTGCTCCGTCGCGCCGTGTTCCACGGCCGCCTGCTGGGTATCGAGGGTGCCTTCCTGACCAAGTTCATCGACGAGGTCAACGCTCAGATGGGCGAGGCCTATCCCGAGCTGCTCAAGAACGTCGCACTTGTTAAGGGTATCGTTGCCTCCGAGGAGGAGCGCTTCTCCACGACGCTCGACAACGGCCGCGTCTACCTGGACGAGGCCCTGGCCGCACTCGCCGAGGGCGCTGTCCTTCCGGGCGATGTTGCCTTTAAGCTTCACGACACCTTTGGTTTCCCCATCGACCTGACCGTCGAGATCGCCGGCACCGCTAGTCACGACGTTGACATGGACGGCTTTACCGCCTGCATGGAGGACCAGAAGGCCCGCGCCCGCGCCAACGCCAAGGGCGACGCGTGGGGCAGCTTCAACGACGTGTGGGTCGAGCTTTCGGACAAGGTCGCCGCGACCGAGTTCGACGGCTATGACAACGATGTGATCGAGGGTGCCAAGGTTATCGCCATCGTGCGCAACGGCGAGTCTGTCGAGTCCGCTGCCGCCGGTGAGGACGTTGAGGTCGTGCTCGACCGCACCCCGTTCTACGCCGAGATGGGTGGCCAGCAGGGCGACGCCGGCGAGCTTTCCGCCGAGGGCGTTGTGCTGACCGTTGCCGACACCAAGAACCACAACGGCCTGTATGCCCACGTCGCACACGTTGCCGAGGGCACGCTGACCGTCGGCGCTACCGTGACCGCCGCGCTCGACGCCGAGCGCCGTGGCTTCCTGCGCCGCAACCACACCGCTACGCACCTGCTCGATGCCGCGCTTAAGCAGGTCCTGGGCGAGCATGTCTCCCAGGCCGGCTCGCTGGTGACGCCCGAGCACCTGCGCTTTGACTTCACGCACTTCGAGGCCCTGTCTTCCGAGCAGCTCAAGGCTGTCGAGGACCTGGTCAACCAGCAGATCTTCGCTTCCAAGCCGGTCGTGACCCGCGTCATGGGCATCGACGAGGCCAAGGCCGCCGGTGCTGTCGCCCTGTTTGGCGAGAAGTACGGCGACGTCGTCCGCGTCGTCTCCGTGGGCGCGGAGGACCAGCCGTTCTCCCGCGAGCTCTGCGGTGGTACGCATGCCGCCAACGCTGCCGAGATCGGCCTGTTCAAGATCATTTCCGAGTCCTCCACGGGCTCGAACGTCCGTCGTATCGAGGCCGTGACCTCCAAGGGTGCGCTCGACTACATGGCCGACCGCCTGGCGCTCGTCGACGCCGCTGCCGCTGCGCTCAAGTGCCGCGTCGACGAGGTCCCCGCCCGTGTGGAGAACCTGCAGGCCGAGCTCCGCGAGACTTCCAACAAGCTCAAGAAGGCGCTCACCGGTGGCTCCTCCGATGCCATCTCCAGCGCCATCGACGGCGCTGTCGAGCTCGACGGCTACAAGCTCGTTGTCGCTGAGCTTCAGGGTCTCGAGGCCGCTGACCTGCGTAACGTGTGGGACACCGTACACCAGAAGGTCGCCGGTCCCGTCGCCTGCGTCGTCGCCAGCGTGACCGAGAAGGGCACCCCGGCCCTGCTCGCCGCCGGCTCCGACGATGCCGTCAAGGCCGGTTTCCACGCCGGTAACGTGATCAAGCAGATTGCGGGCCTGGTCGACGGTCGCGGTGGCGGTCGTCCCAACATGGCCCAGGCCGGTGGCAAGAACGCCGCCGGTATCGCCGATGCCCTCGCGGCCGCCAAGACCGCGCTCGGCGCCTAAGAACCTAAGTAGTCGCTGTGGTCGCGCTCGCACTGGACATAGGGGAGACCAGGATTGGCATCGCCGTCTCGAGCCGTGATGGCAAGATGGCGATGCCCGTCAAGGTGCTCCCGGCTGCCGAGGTCACCGGTATGGCCAAGACGTTTCGCTACCTGGTCGAGGACTATGAGCCCGACATTCTGGTAAGCGGACGTCCCCTGACCATGGCCGGTGAGCCCGGCCCCCAGGCCGAGCGCGTCGCCGCCGTGGCGCAAAAGATTGCCGACGAGCTCGATCTTCCGCTGGAGTTTGAGGACGAGCGTCTGTCCTCGCAAGAGGCCAAGCGCATCCTGCGCGAGCAGGGACTCAACGAAAAGCAGATGAGGGGTAAGATTGACATGATCGCCGCCAGCCTGTTTTTGCAGACGTGGCTCGATCGTAAATACGAGGAGGTTCAGCATGCCTAGCGCTTCCGACCCGCGCCAGCCGAATCGCCAGGGGCAGCCCGTGTCGCGCCCAGTCCAGGCAGGCCAGCGCCCTGTGCAGCCGACACAGCGTCCGGCTCAGCCTGTTGCACGTCCGGCGCAGCCCTCCTCGCATGCGCCCCGCCCCGCCCAGCGAACGACTCAGCAGCCAACTGCTCGTTCGGCGCAGCCTACTGGCGGCACTCGCTTTAAGCAGCAGGCTCCTACGCAACGCGCGCAGGTACCTCAATCGCAATCTCATGCGCATCGCGCCCATGGCTCGCACGGTGTGGCTCCCGCGACGCGTTCGAGCTACAACACGCATGCCCGCCGCGGCGTCCAAAAGAAAAGCTCCCCGGTGACCATGATTATCGGCGCCGTGGTGGCGGTGCTCGTCCTTGTCGCGATCGTCTTCTTTGTCGTGCCAGCCGTCAAAGGCTTCTTTACCGGTGGGGATACGAAGGTCACGGCTGGTCAGCAGGTCACCATTACGATTCCCGATGGCGCCTCGGGTGATACGATCGCCTCGATTCTCTCCGAGAATCATATCGTCGAGAACCCCAAGGATTACTACGCGGCGGTCAAAAAACTCAACGCCGATATGTCGCTCAAGCCCGGCACCTACTCGTTTACCACGCTCATGGATGCGACGAAGGTCGTCCAGCAGCTGATGGAAGGCCCCAACGCCGGATCCAATACGCTTACGATTCCAGAGGGTTTGACCGTTGACCAGGTAGCCGACCGTGTGGCACAGGCTTATGACAGCATTTCTAAGGAAGACTTCCTTAATCAGGCCAAGGCATCCTACTACGTAAATGACTATGGCTTCCTGAAAGATGCTGCAAATGATTCGCTTGAGGGCTTCCTGTTCCCCAAGACGTATTCGTTGGGCGATTCGCCCACGGCAGATGATGTGATTCGCGCGATGCTCGACCAGTTTAAGGCCGAGTACAAGTCGCTCGACTTTGCCGGCTGCGAGGCCAAGATCAAGGAGCGCTACGGCGTGGAGATGTCGGACTACGACATCGTTAACCTTGCTTCTATCGTCGAGCGCGAGGGTCTCAACGCCGATCAGCGCGCGCATGTGGCATCGGTGTTCTATAACCGCCTGGCGGGCAAGCTTGATGGCCTGCGTTATCTCAACAGCGATGCGACCATGATGTATGTCACCGGTGGCGAGGTTACCGCCGACGACCTGCAGAGCGATAGCCCCTACAACACCTACAAGCACGAGGGCCTGCCGCCCACGCCCATCTGCTCTCCGTCGCTCGAGGCGCTCAAGGCCACGCTTGAGCCGACTGACTCCGATGACCTGTATTTCTACATTACGCAGGACGAGGAGTATTTCTCGCAGACCTACGAAGAGCACCAACAGTCTTGGAATTGATCATGAGGATTTTTAGCCCCAAACGATATGTTGCCTCGGTCGACTGCATCGACCTCGATACCCTGTGGGCCGACGGCAAGCGAGCCATTTTGCTCGACCGTGATAACACTCTGGTTCCGCGCGATACCGAGCAGGTTCCCGCCTCGGTTTCCGCTTGGCTCAAAGCCGCCCATGCCAAGGGCTTTAAGCTGTGCATGGTGTCCAACAACTGGCATCGCGACCAGGTCATGGCATCGGCGCGCGAGCTGGGGCTCGAGGCAATCAGCCACGCTATGAAGCCGGCGCCGTTTGCTCTCAAGGCCGGTCTTAAGCGCCTGGGCGCGACGGCCGATGAGGCCGTGCTGATTGGCGACCAACTCTACACGGACGTGTGGAGCGGCAATTTCGCCGGTGTCGACACCATCCTGGTTAAGCCGCAGGCAACCCAGGACCTGTGGTACACGCAGATCTTCCGTATTTTTGAGCGCCGGGCCCTGCGCGACCTTCCCTGCGAGGAATAGGTTTCGCCATGTCTCAGCACATCAAACACGGCTGCGACCATATTTTCTTTATCGGCTTTTTGGGAGCGGGCAAGTCGACGCTCGCGCGTAACGTGGGCACTATGTTCAAGCGTCGATTTATCGATACCGATCGTTTGGTTGTGCGTCGATGCGGCAAGTCGGTGACCGAGATTTTTGAGACTGAGGGCGAGGATCGCTTTCGTGAGCTCGAGACCTCGGCGCTCCGTTCGCTTCAAAGCGAGCGCAGCCTGCTGGTGTCGTGCGGGGGTGGCATCGTCGAGACGCCGGTGAACATTGAGCTGATGCACGAGATGGGTATATGCGTGTACCTCGAAGGCGACTTTGAGGACTCGTTGCGCCAGATTCGCCGCTCCGATACCCGGCCCGATTTCCGCTCGCCCGAGCACGCTGCGCGCCTGTTTGAGCATCGCCGTCCGCTGTATCGCCAGGCCGCCGATATTACCCTTGATATTCGCAACAAGTCCTTCGAGGACGTTTCCTACCTTTGTGCCGAGATGCTTTTGGAGCGTGGACTGCTATGATTCGTCGTCAACTTATCAATTTCCAAAACCGTAGCGTCGATGTCCGCGTCGGATTGGGCGCGTTCGAGGAGCTGTCGCGCATGTTTGCCTCGGCTGTGGGCAAGCCTAAGCGTGCGATGGTGGTTTGGGGCGACGCCACATCCGAGCGTTTTGGTGAAGTCGTCGAGCATGCGCTGGTCGACGCCGGTTTTGCCGTGTCGCAACTCATCCTCGAGGTTTCGCCTGCCGGTGCCACGCTGGCCGATGCCGATGTCGTCTTTGGTGCTCTGTCGGCTAACGGCATTACTTGCGACGATCTTGTCGTCGCCGTCGGCGATGCAGCGACCTGCTCGGTCGTTTGCTGGTGCGCCAACCAGTGGTGCGGTCGCACCGAGTGCGCCTTGCTGCCGACGACGTTTGACGCCATGCTCACGGTCGCGACGACCATGAAGCCGCTTGTTGCCTCGTCGGCGAATGCGCTTCCCGCTATCGCGTTCCGTCCCGAGCCGGGCTTGGTCGTGTGTGACCTTGATCTTGTTCGCGAGGCGGACCCCGATGACCTCAAACTCGGCTATGTGGTACTTGCTGGCACCATGCTTTCGAGCAGCAAGTCCCGCTGGAATCAGTTTACCGAGACCGTCCCCGAGATTCTCGCGGGCGAGGAGGTCGCGCTCGTCAATGCCGTTCAGTGGTCTCAGACTGCCCGTAAGGACGTACTGATGGCTACGAATCCCAGCGCCCGCCACGCTCTAGACTTTGGCAAGACGGGGGAGCGTACTCTGCGTGCCTGCTTGGGCGATGCCGCGTCGCAGGTCCCTGCCTACCAGCTGTTGTCCGAGGGCATGCGCTTTGAGGCGCGCCTAGCACATGATGCCTGCGACTTTGATATCGATTACGTCTTTGAGGTCGATGACTGCCTGGAGGACTTTGGTATCGAGGAGCTCGCCTTCGATCTGGAGCCTGCCGCATATATCGAGGAGTTCCGCAGACAGCAGTTTGTCCGCTCGAACCGCAGCATGTTGCCGCTGCCCGCGGCGCTCGGCGCCATTCGTCTAACGAGCGTTGAGGACGAGGTTCTCGACCGCCATGCTCACGCATACTTGGCTTCTCGCAAAGATCTTCTCTAGGATTTATTGACATACATAGTCTTTCGTATCATGTTGAGGTGCGGGTTTCCAATCGGTTGCGAATCGCTCGTGATTCCGTACGTTGATTAAGCCCGTCCCGTCTTTATGAAGACAACAAGAAAGGAATCTGCATGTCTGAGTTTGCTGCCGGTCCTGCCGGTCGTATCGAGCGTGTCCGTGCCCTGATGGTTGAGCGCGGTTACGACGCCATCGTGGTGCGCGACGAGGCTAATCTTCGTTGGCTTACGGGTGTCAAGGGCGTCTTCGATTACACCTTCGAGTTCCCGCACGCTGCGTTTATTACGGCCGACCAGTGCCTGTTCCATACCGACTCGCGCTATCTCAACAGCTTTGAGGAGAACACGCCCGCCGGCAGCCCCTGGGTCTACGACATGGACGAGGGCACCATACCCGGTTGGGTCGCCGGCAAGATCGCGGCCAACAAGTGCCGCGTCTGCGCTGTCGAGGACGATATGCAGATCAATTTCTACCAGGGTATTCAGCGTGGTTTGGAGGATCGTTCCGTCGCCTGCATGTTGCCGCTGATGCATGACGACATTCGCAAGATGCGCGCCATCAAGGACGCCGAGGAGATCGAGCTCATGCGCCATGCGCAGTCGATCACCGACGCCGCCTTCCAGCATATGCTCGGATTTATTAAACCCGGCATGACCGAGAAGCGGGTTCGCAACGAGCTCGAGAACTTTATGTTCGCCAACGGCGCCGATAGCCTGGCCTTTGGCTCCATCGTGGCGAGCGGTCCCAACACCGCCAACCCGCATGCCGTCCCGAGCGACCGCGTGATTGAGAAGGGCGACTTCGTACTCATGGATTATGGCGCGGGCTATTGCGACTACCGCTCCGACATGACTCGTACCGTCGTGATGGGCGAGCCCACGCAAGAACAGCTCGACCTGTACGCGCTCGTACGCCGCACCCACGAGGAGTGCGTCGCCGCCATCCATCCGGGCGTCGAGGGCAACGACATTTTCAAGCTTTCCAAGAAGATCATCGGTGATGCCGGCTATGGCGATTACTACAACCATGGTCTGGGCCACGGCGTGGGCATTGACATCCACGAGCTGCCCAACTTCAACCGCAGCAAGAATATCATCGAGGTCGGCTCGGTTATCACCATGGAGCCCGGCGTGTACCTGCCCGGTGTGGGCGGCGTGCGCCTGGAGGACTACGGCGTGGTCACCGAGAACGGCTACGAGCCCTTCACCAAGACGCCGCATGACCTTCACGTTATCGACTGCTAGCCCTCTTCGATAGATTTTTGGGCGGGGCGTCCGGAGCAATTCGGGCGCCCCGCGTTCTCTTTTTATGCGCTCGCTGCAGGCGCCGTCTGCAAGTGTATAATTTCGGTCGTATGTAATTTGGACGCTTGTGCGTTCTGCCCATAAGAAGAAAGGTCGCTATGCCTACCATTTCTACCGCCGACTTCAAGAACGGCCTCGGTCTCCGTATTAAGGACAAGGTTTATACCATCGTCGAGTTCCAGCACGTCAAGCCGGGCAAGGGCGGCGCGTTTGTGCGCTACAAGACCCGCGACATCAAGAGCGGCCGCGTCGTCGAGAACACCTGCAACGCCGGTACCAAGTTCGAGAGCGTCATGCTCACCACCCGTGAGTTCCAGTACCTCTACAACGATGGCACCGACTACATCTTCATGGACAACGAGTCCTATGAGCAGGTTCCCGTTCCCGAGGACATGGTGGGCGAGAACTCCAAGTGGCTGCGCGAGAACGACATCTGCCAGCTGCTCTTCGCCGACGACGAGCTCATGGGCGTGACCCCGCCGATGTTCATCGAGACCACCATCGTCCAGACCGACCCGGGCTTTAAGGGCGACACCGTCCAGGGTTCCACCAAGCCGGCCACGATCGACACCGGCGCTGTCATCCAGGTCCCCATGTACCTCAACGAGGGCGAGGTCATCAAGGTTGACACCCGCGACGGCAAGTTCGTCTCCCGCGTCTAGCAACCAATTCTTCTAGGAGGACTCATGCCCCAGGAAATCAAGATTGACGGCATCGGCATTTCGCCCGATGTTCTGACCGCCATCGTCTCGCGCGCCGTGTCCGATGTCGAGGGCATCGCCTCCGTTGGCGTCAAGGACCTTGCCACCAACCTTGTCTCCATGATGCTCTCGTCCAAGGCCCCGGCTTCCGAGCCGGCGGTCGAGGCCGAGGTCGTCGGCGACAAGCTCGCACTCACCGTGCGTGTCGTGGTGTTCTTTGGCTATCCGTTCAAGAAACTCGCCGAGGCCGTTCGCGCCGCCGTGGTCGCCGCCATCGATGCCCAGGTGGGCGTTGAGGTCGAGCGCGTTGACGTTTGCATCGACGGCCTCGTTTTCCCCAAGGAGTAACCTTTGAGCCTTAAGGTTTATCGCGGGCGCACGCTTGCCCGCAGTCAGGCGCTGCAGCTGCTGTTCCAGGCCGAGGCCACGGACAGCCCGCTCGAACGCGTCCTCGAGGGCGATTTCCTGATCTCGAAGGGTCCCCTCGACCCCTATGCGCTGGAGCTGTGCCGCGGTGCCTACGAGCATATCGACCGCATCGACTGCGCTCTGCGCTCCGTTGCCAAGAACTGGGATCTTATACGCATGCCCGGCGCCGACCGTAACCTGCTGCGTATCGCCGTCTACGAGATGCGTTTCCTCACCGACGAGGAGGTCTCGGACGCCATCGTGATCAACGAGGCCGTCGAGCTTGCCAAGGCCTATGGCACCGACCAGTCCGCGTCGTTCGTCAACGGCGTGCTGGGCAAGATCGCTCGCAGCGAGGAGCTGCCGGGCGAGGACCTGTACCAAGAGCTGTTGGCCGAGGATCGCGCTCGCGAGGAGGCCCAGGCTGCCGAGGCGGCCGCCAAGGTCGCTGCCGCTCAGGCTGCCGCCGGTGTACTGGCCGAGAATGCGGACGCCGCCGAGGCTGTCGTCGACTCCTTCGAGGAGTAGTCATGCCAGAGGGTTCTGTCCGCAACTTTGACGAGATCTCGGACCGTCTGGACCAGATTATCGCGACCGTTCGCTCCAAGGATACGCCCTTGGAGCGTTCGCTCGATCTGTTTGACGAGGCGATTGAGCTGGGCTCCCGCGCGGTCGATATGGTCGACAAGTTTGAGCTGACGCCGCGTGAGGCCGATAAGCTCGAGCAGGAATACGATGAGGATGCGGCAAACGAATCCCAGGATAGCTAGCCGCATCTCCGGATACGAATGGTTGATGGCATTCATGAAACGCGTGCGTCTTGATGACGAACTGATTTCACAGGGCATCTGCGCCGATCGCGCGGATGCCCTTCGCACTCTTATGGCCGGCTTGGTCTCGAGTGGCGGCGAGCGCTTGACTTCGCCGGGCCTTAAGGTGGCCCCGGGCCTGCCGCTGCACGTGAAGGGGCGCATTCCCTATGTCGGCCGCGGCGGGCTTAAGCTCGAAGGCGCGCTTGATGCGTTTGGCATCAATCCGACGGGCCTTGCATGTCTGGATGTGGGCTGCTCTACCGGCGGCTTTACCGATTGCCTGCTCAAGCGCGGAGCTGCGACCGTTGTCTCGGTGGACGTGGGTCGCGCCCAGTTCGATTGGTCGTTGCGTCAGGACGATCGCGTGACGCTGCATGAGCGCACCAACGTGACGCAGCTGCCTGAGCTTGGCTATGCCGGCGCCATCGACCTGGCCGTGTGTGATGTGTCGTTTACCAGCATCGCGAATATCATCGACGCCGTGCTGGCGTGCCTGAAGCCTTCCGGTTCGTTCTGCACGCTCGTAAAGCCGCAGTTTGAGGCGCCGGCTGCGCTGGTGGGCGAGGGCGGTATCGTGACCGATCCCGTCGTGCGCCGCGATACACTTGTGGCGGCAGTTGAACTCTTTGCTGCCAAGGGCCTGTTCCCGGTCGATGTGTGCGTGTCGCCCATTCATGGCGCTAAGGGCAACGTTGAGTTTTTCTTGTACGGCACAAGGTTTGTCCCCGGGGAGCGCGCCGACGATGAGCTGCAATCCCAGGTATCGGCTTTGAGCGAGAAAGCTGCAACGCTATGAAGGTCTTTCTGGTTCCCAATTACTACAAGCAAGAGGCGGTCGAGAGCGGCCTGATGCTCGAGCTTTGGCTGACGCGCCAGGGCTATGAGGTCGCATGGGCTGCCGACCAGCGATCGAAGATTCAAAGTACGCCTGATATTGACGGCTCCGATTTGGTCATTACGCTCGGCGGCGATGGTACGTTGCTGCGCGCTGCCCGCATCCTCAACCATCGTGAGATTCCTATCCTCGGTCTTTCCTATGGTCATTTGGGCTTTTTGACGGCCGCGAGTCCCGAGGAGCGCGACATTTTGCAGGTTGTGAGCGATGCCCTGTCCGGCGAGCTCCACGTGAGCCGCCGCGCCACCATCGCCGCCGATATCGTTTCGGTGCGTGAAGACGGCACGAAGGATGTCGTGCGCACGTTTGCCCTCAACGATATGGCGCTTACGCGCGGCCCCCTGTCCGATATGGTTGAGTTTGACATCACGGTGTCCGGCCATCATATCGACCGCCTTCGCGGCGACGGTGTCGTCGTTTCGACGGCGACCGGCTCCACCGGCTACGCGCTTTCCGCCGGTGGCCCCATTGTCAGCCCCGATTACACGGGTATGGTCTGTGTGCCCATCGCCCCGCATACCATTCAGGCTCGCGCTTTTTTGACCTCGCCGAGTGATGTCGTCGAAATCTTTATGTCCGATGACCGCCCGAGCGTTCCGGCGATCGCTATCGATGGACAGTTTATTACCTGCGATGGCACGGTCGAGAGCGTGGCGGTGCGCCGCGGGCCCGGAGATGTGTTGTTGCTCGATTACGGCCCCGAGAGCTTCTACAACTCGGTGAGCCGCGTATTCTACGGAGTCCGTCATGATCGATGAGCTGCAGGTTTCTAACATTGCACTCATTCGCGAGGCGACGTTGGTGCCGAGTGCCGGCCTGACTGTCCTGACCGGCGAGACCGGCGCCGGCAAGACCGCGCTGCTCTCGGCCCTCAAGCTTATTTTGGGCGAGCGCGCGGATTCGTCGACGGTGCGCGAGGGCGAGTCGCTGGCGAGCGTCGAGGCGCGCTTGTTCGACGGGCCGCACGACACGGAGGGGTTCACCGTGCAGCGTAGCCTTTCTGCCGAGGGCCGCAGTCGCGTAAAAATTGACGGCCGCATCGCCAGTGTGCGCGAGCTTTCGGAGCGCGTCGGCGTGATGATGGATCTTTGCGGGCAGCATGAGCATCAGCGCTTGCTCGACCCGGCGCATCACGTTGCGATGGTCGATGCCTGGGCGGGGCGCTCTGCGCTCGAGGCGCTGGATGCGTACCGCGCCTGCTTTAAGGCATCGCGCGCTGCCGCCAAGGAAGTTCGACGTGTCGAAGAGGCCTCGCGTGCGCAGGGGAGCCGCGTCGAGGAGGCGCGCTTTGCCCTCGAGCGCATCGGTGAGGTCGACCCCAAGCCGGGCGAGTACGAGGAGCTCGAGGAGCTGCTGCCGCGCTCCGAACATGCCGAGGTACTGGTTGCCACAGCTAACGATGCCCATGCATCGCTTGCCGCCGAAGGCGGAGCGCTCGATGCCGTGAACAGCGCCGTGGCAGAGCTTTCCCGTATGGCTAGCGTCGATCGCAAACTGGGTGACATTGCCGATGCGCTTTCGGATGCCTGTATCTCCCTTGAGGACAGCGCGAACGAGCTTCGTGCCTATCGCGATGGCGTCGCCTTCGACCCGCGCGAGCTCGCTCGCATGCGTGAGCGGTATTCCGACCTCAAGGGTCTGTTGCGTCAGTGGGGTCCCACCATGGACGATGTTTTTGCCATGCGCGATCGCTCGCAAGAGCTGCTGTCCCTGGTTGATGATGGCGATGAGCAGATTAAAAAGGCGCGTGAATCACTTGGTGCTGCCGAGCGCGAGTTGTTCGCTGCTGCCAAGGCACTTAAGCGTGCTCGCAATACGGCGGCCCCGCGCTTCTGCCACGAGGTCGGCCGCCAGATGGCGCGCTTGGAGATGGGTAGTGCCGAGCTCGTCTGGGAGTCACGTGATCTTCCCCGTGCTGAGTGGACGCCGGTTGGTCCTTCGAGCTACGAATTGCTATACCGCAGCGGTGCCGGTTTGACACCACGTCCCCTCCGCCGCATTGCGTCGGGCGGCGAGTTAAGCCGCGTCATGCTGGCGAGCAAGGTGGTCTTGGGTAATGCTGACGGCGTCGACACACTGGTATTTGACGAGGTCGATGCCGGTGTCGGCGGCTCCACCGCCCGTGCGTTGGCAGGTGTACTGGCCGATCTTGCCGCCACGCATCAGGTCATCGTCGTAACCCACCTGGCGCAGGTCGCCGTTATGGCCGACAAGCATTACGTGGTCAGTAAAGAGCCCGGCGACGTTCCCCAAACCCATCTGGACGAGGTGACTGGCGCTGCCCGTATCGCCGAGATTGCCCGCATGCTCAGCGGCGATCAGTCGGAGGCAAGCTTGGCCCACGCAAAGCAGATGCTCGAAGAAGTTCGAGGCTAGGTCGTATCGGCGGTGCTGGTGGGACAAAATAGACTGAAATTATTGTCCCACTACGCGTTTTACTCAACGACCTTATCGGGCTGGATGAGCTCCTCGTAGTAGCTGATATGCTCGCGAGCGTCTTCAATCTCGGGCAGCAGGAAGTTGTAGATGACTTCGATGATCATCGTGGCGCTGATCTTAGAGAACGCAAAGTCGCCTGTCGTCAGCAGCGCTTCGTGGTTGACGGTATTAAAAGTGTAGTCTGCCAGACGCGCGAGCGGAGATTTGCTGTCGCTGCTGATGACGACTACGGTTGCGCCGCAGTTGCGAGCCGCTTTTGCCATGCGATTCAGTCGGCGCGATTTGCCGGAGTTTGAGATGAGCACGATGACGTCGCCGGGGCGTAGTGTGAGTGCAAACCCGATCGAGGTCTCGCTGATGGTGCTCGCCATACAGCGAAGGCCCAGCTGCGAAAACTTAAATGTCGCATCGAGCGCGACCGCGTTCGTATTGCCCACAGCCGCAAACTCAATAACCCCTGCATGCTTAAGGGCATGTACAACAGCCGCCAGCGTATCGTGGTCGATCCCGTCGATGGTCGCATTAAGCTCGCTCACCTTGGCAGCCAGGATGTTCTTAAGGCTCTGCTCCATATTGTCGAGCGAGACCTCGTCAGTCAGGCCCTCGTTGCGCTGGCTTTCCAAATCCCTCGCCAGCGAAAACTGAAAGCTGCGGAAGCTGCCAAAGCCAAGCTTGCGGCAGAAGCGCGAAACGGTCGCCTCGGACGTGGCGGCGGCGCGCGAGAGCTGAGCCGCCGTGAGGCGTGGCGCCTCGGACTGGTGCTCCAATATATAGTCGACAATGCGCTGCTCTGACTCGCTGTATCCCTGATGGGTACTAATGAGGGAAAGTGCGCTCTTGCTACTATCGGTCATGGATGGCTCCTGGTTGGCATGATAATCGGACTCGTTTTGTAATGTCATAGTATAGGGGGATTTTCAATTACAAGATACACCTTGCCGTTTCAGGTGTTGATGGTAAACTTTCACCTACCGTTTACGGTTATGAAAGAACCTTTCACCGGAGAATTGCGCCTTGTCTCTTCTCACGCGGACGGTAGGTTGGTATCTTTCAGTTGTGGAAAAGCGCGCAAGGACGCGCGTGTAGGGGAGCGCCTGCGGGCGCAAAACTTAAAAAGGAGGGACACATGGCTAAGTTTGACATCATCGCCGCCACCGGTTGCCCGACCGGCATTGCGCACACCTTCATGGCGAAGGAGGCGCTGGAGAAGGCAGCTGCCGAGCGAGGTCTGACCATTAAGGTCGAGACCCATGGCCAGGTCGGTGTCGAGAACGAGCTCACCAAGAGCGAGATCGCCGGTGCCAAGGCCGTCGTCGTCGCAGCCGATAAGGATGTCCAGGCTGAGCGTTTCGCCGGTAAGCCCATGGTTTCCGTCGGCGTTTCCAAGGCCCTGTCCGTCGAGGCCGCCGGAAAGCTGATTGACCGCGCGCTCGCCGCCAAGGGCGACGATACGGTTACCGCTGCCGCCGATGTCGAGGACGAGGTCGAGGAGAAGGAGTCCATCGGCCACGTTATCTACAAGCACCTCATGAACGGCGTCAGCCACATGCTGGTCTTCGTCGTTGCCGGTGGTGTTCTGACCGCCGTTTCGTTCCTGTGGGGCATCACGTCCTTCGATTCGACGGCTGCCGACTACAACACCTTCGCCGCTATGCTCAAGATCATCGGCGGCATCGCCATGAACCTCATGGTTCCCGTGCTTTCTGCCTACATCGCCGAGTCCATCGGTAAGCGCCCGGCGCTCGTCCCTGGTTTTGTCGCCGGTATGATCGCCATTCAGGGCCTGCCTGTTAACGCCGAGACCGGCATGATCGACGCCGGTGGCGCCGGCGTGGGCTTCGGCTTCCTGGGCGGCATCGTCGGCGGCTTCCTCGCTGGCTATGTCATCCTGCTGCTCGAGAAGGTATTTGCCGGTCTGCCCAAGAACCTGGACGGCCTCAAGGCTATCTTCCTGTACCCGCTGTTCTCGACGGCTATCGTCGGCCTGGTCATGCTCGGCATTTCCGGCCCCATGGCTGCCATCAACACCGCCATGATGGACTTCCTCAAGGGCCTGTCCGCCTCTGGCGCCGTTGTCCTGGGTCTTGCCATCGGCTGCATGTGCGCCTTTGACATGGGTGGCCCGGTCAACAAGGCTGCTTACGTCACCGGTACTGCTATGCTCACCGAGGCACTGGCTGCTGGCGTTGGCACCGATACCTACAACTTCGGCACCAACTTCATGGCTGCCGTCTCCGCTGCTTGCATCGTTCCGCCGCTGATCACAACCTTCGCCGTCGTCGTCGGCAAGAAGTACTTCAGCCAGGAGGATCACGACGCCGGTATCGTCAACCTCATTCTTGGTTGCACTCACATCACCGAGGGCGCCATTCCGTTCATGACCAAGAACATCTGGCCGGTCATGCCCATCATGATGCTCGGTTCCTCTATCGCTTCGATCCTGACCATTATGTTCAACGTTCACGATCCGGCGCCTCACGGTGGCTTCCTGGTCCTGCCCGTTGTCGAGAACGGTCCGCTGTGGGTCCTCGCGATCCTCATCGGCGCTGTGGTCGGTGGCATCCTGTTCGTAGCCTTCAAGAAGTACGACTTCGAGAAGAACCAGAAGGCCGCTCCTGCAGCCAAGCCGGTTGAGGCTCCCAAGGCCGCTGCCGTCGAGGCCCCCAAGGCCGAGGCTGCCGACTTCGTGAAGGTTGAGAACGTCTTTGTCGCCGAGGACTTCGCTTCTCGTGACGAGGCTCTGAGCTTCGTTTCCAACCAGGCTGTCAAGGCCGGTATCGCCAGCGACGCCGACGCCGTGATGAACGCCTTCCTGGCCCGCGAGGCCGAGGGTACCACGGGCATGATGGAGGGCTTCGCCATCCCGCATGCCAAGTCCGACGCCATTACCGAGGCTGCCGTCATCGTCGTTAAGGATGAGTCCGGCGTGACCGGTTGGGATACCATGGACGGCGCTCCCGTTAACGTGGCTATCGCCCTGCTCATCCCCGGTGCCCAGGCCGGCACTACGCACCTCAAGATCCTGTCCAAGGTCGCCGAGGCGCTCATGGACGAGGACTTCCGTGGCACCGTCAAGGGTTCCACCGACGCCGCCGAGATCGCCAAGACGATCAACGCTCGCCTGGTCTAATTCCACAGTACGCGAATAACATCGCCCCCTGTAACAAAGGCGAGGACTCCCTATGGGTCCTCGCCCTTTTTCATACCACCCGGCACCTAGGGACACTCCTCAGCCCCCAACAGGGCAAAGAAAGTCCCATCAACCAAATCACTCACGCGAACAGTTTTTCATCCAGAATTCCTTTCGCACGATATTTCTTGGACGGACTGAGTTTCCGCAGCTCGCCTGCCGGGCGGGGCGGTTAAGTTTGTCGCGAGTTCCGCACGCAAAGGAAAGCACTTAATGTGCTTTCCGTCTTGCGCAGGACTGTAGAGCAGCAAACTTAACCGCCCCGCCCGGCAGGCGAGCGGACAGCGAACGACATCTGTCCAACAATTCGTGCGAAACACAATGAAAAACCGTTTGATGTGAGTTAATATAAACAACGTCGTGAATCTGACTCCTGCCACATGCATGACAGGGGTTAAACACAAAAAAGGAGTCAATTATGGTTTCTGAGAAGGCTACCCTCGTTAATCCTCAGGGTCTGCACATGCGTCCGGCTGGTCTGTTTGCCTCCACCATGGGCAAGTACGCCTGTGATGTGACGGTCGTCACCCCCGAGAAGGAGGTCAACGGCAAGTCCCCGATGGCCCTCATGGCTGCTGGTATCCCCTGCGGCACCGAGGTCGAGGTCAAGTGCGACGGCGCCGACGAGGCCGAGGCTCTGGCTGCTGCCATCGAGCTCATCAAGAGCGGTCTTGGCGAGTAGAACTCAAACGGGTCGCATGTTGAACAACTAAGTTCATATTTGGGGGCGCAGTGACCTGTTTTAAGGTAGCTGCGCTCTTTTGTCATGGATATGGCAAAACGCTTTATCACATGACACGGAGAGAGGAATGGGAATGTATCAGGGAGTCAACGCTTCCGAGGGCATCGGTATCGGCACCGTCATGGTCGCCGTCGATCCCGACTTGACGTTTGAGCCGCACGAGGTTGCTGATTCGGCAGCAGAGAAGGAGCGCTATCAGACCGCTCTTTCGGTCTTCTGCGAGAAGACCCAGGCTCAGGCCGACCACATGAAGGAGACGGTGGGCGAGGCCGAGGCCGAGATCATGAGCGGACACATTGTCCTGGCTCAGGATCCGGGCATGACCGACGCCATCAACGCCGCCATTGACGGCGGCACCTGCGCCGAGCAGGCGCTCATGGACACCTCGACCATGTTCGAGAACATGTTCCTGTCCATGGACGACGAGATGTTCCGTCTGCGCGCGGCCGACATCGCCGACATCCGCACCGGTATTCTGGCCGAGCTGCTGGGCAAGGAGGTCGTCGACCTCTCCGTCCTGCCCGAGAATACCGTCGTTGTCGTGCACGACCTCACGCCGTCCATGACCGCCACGATCGATAAGGCCCATGTTGCCGGCATCGTCACCGAGACCGGTGGCCGCACGTCACACTCCGCGATCATCGCGCGCGCCCTCGAGATCCCGGCCGTCCTTTCGGTTTCCAACAGCTGCACCGCACTGCGCAACGGCATGACCGTTGTCGTTGACGGTGGCAAGGGTATCGTTGAGGCCGATCCCGATGAGGAGACGCTCGCCGCCTACACTGCCAAGGCCGAGGCTTTCGCTGCCGAGAAGGCGGCTCTCGAGGCCTTCCGCGGCAAGCCGTCCGTGACTGCCGACGGCATCAAGAAGATCATTGCCTGCAACATCGGCAACCCCGATGACGTGCCCAACGCGCTCGATCACGACGCCGAGGCTATTGGCCTGTTCCGTTCCGAGTTCCTGTTCATGGACTCTGCTGAGCTTCCTTCCGAGGAGGAGCAGTTTAACGCCTACCGTAAGGTCGCCAGCGCGCTCAAGGGCGCTCCGGTCATCATCCGCACGCTCGATGTGGGTGGCGACAAGGAGATTCCGTACCTGCACATGGTCAAGGAAGAGAACCCCTTCATGGGCTTCCGCGCCGTGCGTTACTGCCTGGCCAACCCCGACCAGTACAAGGTCCAGCTCCGCGCCCTGCTGCGCGCTAGCGCCTTCGGTGACGTCAAGATCATGATCCCGCTCGTCACCTGTGTCGAGGAGGTCTTGGCTGTCAAGGAGCTTGTCGAGCAGTGCAAGGCCGAGCTGACCGAAGAGGGTCGCAAGTTCAACGAGAACATCGAGGTCGGCATCATGGTCGAGACGCCTGCCGCCTCGCTGCTCGCCGACCGCCTGGCCGAGGTCGCCGACTTCTTCTCCATCGGCACCAACGACCTGATCGGCTACACCATGTGCGCCGACCGTGGTAACGACACCATCTCCAACCTGTACCAGGTTTACTATCCCGCCGTGCTCCGCTCGCTCAAGAACATCATCGAGAGCGGCGTGAAGGCCGGCATCATGGTCGGTATGTGCGGCGAGGCTGCTGCCGATCCGCTGCTCGAGCCGCTGCTGATCAGCTGGGGCCTGGAGGAGTTCTCGATGAGCGCTCCGTCCATCCTGCGCGCCCGCAAGACCATCAGCCAGTGGACCAAGGCCGAGTGCGACGAGCTCGCCGAGAAGGCGCTCGCCTGCAACACCGCTGCCGAGGTCAAGGCACTGCTCGAGTCCGCAGCTCGCTAATTTGGTATCAGAGGTAACCGCGTGGTTGGAATGGGCCGACCACGCGGCCCTCACATATACAGGGGGTACTGTAAATGTTCTACACGCTAACCGCTAACCCGGCTGTCGACATGACGGTTTCGAGCTCTCCGCTCGAGCCCGACGAGAACGTCCGCACCGGCTCGGCCAGCTACACGGCTAACGGCAAGGGCCTCGACGTGTCCTTCGCCTTTAAGAAGATGGGCGTCGACACCGTCGCGCTCGGCTTCTTCGCCGGCTTCACGGGCAAGTTTATCGTCGAGGAGGTCATGAACCTGGGTTGCCTCTGCCGCCCGGTCTGGACCGACGGTATCACGCGCATCAACACCTACGTCAACGATGGCCAGCACGAGTACGGCATCTTGAACCCTGGTGCTCCGATCACGCCGCAGCACCAGGAGGAGCTCTACAACATCCTGGACACCGCGGGCGACCTTGAGTGCCTGATCGTCTCCGGCTCCGTGCCTCCCAAAGCTACGCCCGACTTCCTGGCTCAGGTCATGGAGCACGCTCAGGCCCGTGGCGCCGACGTCGTCCTGGACCTGTCCTCCGACAAGCTCAAGGAGCTCGCTCACAAGAAGCCGCTGCTCATCAAGCCGAACCATCACGAGATGAAGGCCATCTTCGGCGTGCCGGTCGACACCGACGACGAGGTCCGCGTTGCCATGAAGCTGGCTCACGAGGCTGGCGTCCAGAACGTGCTGCTCACCCGTGGTAGCCGCGGTGACGCCTACTTCTCCAACGGCGAGGACATCTGGTATGCCAAGCGTGAGTTCAACATCAAGCTGGTCTCTTCCGTCTGCGCCGGCGACTGCACCCTCGCTGCGTTCCTGCACAAGTGGTACAGGGATCGCGACAACGTCGAGGAGGCCATGAAGCTCGCTATGGCCACCGGCGCCAACGTTGCCGAGTCCGTCGGCATCGGCGACTTCGGCCACGTCGATGAGTACAGCAAGCGCGTTGCTGTCCGCAAGCTCGATCGTCAGTAATCGAAACGCGACATATTCGTGCGCATGCGGCGCCCCGGTTTCGGCTGGGGCGCCTTTTTGTTCCGCCATGGGGGAGAGGTGTCCTGCCGTACTTCATCGCTTCCACACCGTTCGCCGAGTTGTCCTAGCCTTTTACCGATACGTGGAATATACTTTCATTAACACGTTGCTTCGTGAAAGGAACATTCATGATTTATACGCTCACTGCAAATCCCGCCATTGACTACAACATCGCCTGCGACGGCCTTTCGGCCAACACCGTCACCCGCACGCGCAACGCGGTCTATACGCCCAACGGCAAGGGCCTCAATGTCTCGTTCACGCTCGATCACTACGGCGTCGACACCACGATCCTGGGCTTTTTTGCCGGCTTCTCGGGTGAGTTCATCGTCAAGGGCGCCGAGGCCCTGGGCGTGCCCGTCAAGCCCGTGTGGACCGACGGCATCACGCGCGTCAACGTCTTCCTCAACGCCGGCCCCGACACCGAGTACAACATGGTCAACGCCGGTGCCGCCATCAACGAGGCCAACGAGCAGGAGATGTTTGAGCTGATCGATTCGCTCGCAGACATGACCTGCCTGGTCATTAGCGGCTCGCTGCCTCCCAACACCTCCGAGGGCTTCCTGGCCGAGGTCCTGCGCCGCGTGAAGGCGAAAGGCGCTGAGTTCGTGCTCGATATCTCGAGCCATCAGCTGGCAGACCTCATTGCCATGGAGCCGCTGCTCATTAAGCCCAACGACGACGAGCTGCTCGACATCTTTGGCATTAAGGTGAGCGGTGGCGATGACGAGTCTGTCAAGGGCGCGATGGCCGAGCTGCATGCCAAGGGCGCCAAGAACGTCCTGCTGACCCTTGGTGGCGACGGCGCGTACTTCTCCAACGGCGAGCACATCTGGTTTGCCAACCGCACCTTTGAGGTCAAGCTGCTGTCGACGGTGTGCGCCGGCGATTCCTCGCTCGCTGCCTTCCTGTCCGTGTGGCACGACGCTCCCGAGCGTGTTGAGGA
This sequence comes from uncultured Collinsella sp., assembly GCA_934630375.1. Taxonomy (GTDB): domain Bacteria; phylum Actinomycetota; class Coriobacteriia; order Coriobacteriales; family Coriobacteriaceae; genus Collinsella. Next base: position 4,719 of record CAKTVQ010000008.1, on the reverse strand, counting down.
CGCTCTGCGCCTCTCGATGGCCACCGGCGCCAACGTGGTCGAGTGCCCGGGTTTGGGCGATTTTGCTAAGGTCGATGAGTATCAGAAGGGCATCGCCATCCGTCAGGTCTGCTAACGCAACGTACGGGCCTTGGTTTCTTGCTTTGTTGAGCACCCGTCTCGGATTACCGAGGCGGGTGCTTTTTCATTTCGGTGGCAGAGCTCTTGGGATTCAATCGTGCTTGAAACGCGTTTGCGTGTGCGCCCGCTCCCGTTTCTTGCTAGACTTCTTGGAAACCGTCAATCGATATACCCGCAATCGCAGGAGGCCACAGGAATGTGCAATGTTTCGCTCAACGCCACGCAGCCGTCAGCCGCCTCTCTGCGCGTGTTGCGAGCCCTCGAGTATGCCGGTCTTGAGGCCTGGTATGTGGGCGGTTGGGTGCGTGACGCGCTGATGGGATGCCCCAGCCACGATGTAGATATGTGTTGCAGCGGCCTGTGGCAGGAGTCCAAAGCGGCGCTCGAGGCCGCCGGCATCGCGGTTGTGGAGTCGGGCATTAAATTTGGCGGAATCACGGCTATTTCCGATGGCGAGCGTATCGAGGTCACCACGTACCGTCTGGATGGCTTTTACACCGATGGTCGCCATCCCCAGAGTGTGGAGCGTGCCGCCTCGCTCGAGGACGATCTGGCGCGCCGCGACTTTACCGTCAACGCTATGGCCTGGCATCCCGAGCGCGGGCTTGTCGACCGCTACGACGGCCAGGGTGACTTGGAGCGCAAGCTGATTCGCGCTGTCGGCGATCCCAAGCGTCGCTTTAACGAGGACGCCCTGCGCATGTTGCGTGCGGTGCGCTTTGCCTGCCGCCTGGACTTTATGATTGAGCCCGAGACTAAGCGCGCGCTTGCCGAGTGCGCGCCGCTGCTCGACGCCGTGGCGCGCGAGCGCGTGGGTATTGAGCTCGAGGGCATTCTTTCGACCGGTCATGGGGGAGACGCCATGCTGCGCTACCCCGAGCTCATCTGCGCCGCCGTGCCCGAGTTGGCAGCGGGTCGCGGCTTTGATCAGCGAAGTGTCTATCATGCGTTTAACGTTTACGAGCATATCGCCCGTGTGCTGACGGTGGCAGGGGAGCTTGCGCTGTGCGACGGCGTCGCGCCCTCGTCGAGCCTTATGTGGGCGGCGTTTTTGCACGATGTGTCCAAGCCCGAGTGTTTCACGGTCGATCACGCCGGCAGCGGACACTTCTACGGTCATCCCGAGCTCGGCGCCAAGAAAGCGCGCGTCATTATGGATCGCCTGGCGCTCTCGCACGACCTGGTGCGCGACGCGTGCCTGCTCATCAAATATCACGACAAGCCGCTGCGCCCCGAGCGCTCCTGCCTGCTCAATATGATGCGCGCGCTTTCGGGCGAGGGCGTCGACACGCCGCGTTTGATGGACGAGCTCATGGATCTTAAGCGTGCCGACACGCTCGGCAAGGCCCCGTCGTGCTTCTATTACGTTGAGACGATTGAGGAGATGCGCGCGATGTCGCACGAGCTGCTGAAGGCGGGGGAGCCCTATACGCTCAAGATGCTCGCCATCAACGGCGGCGACTTGATCCGTGCTGGAGTCAAGCCCGGGCCGGAACTGGGGCAGCTTCTCAACTCCGCCCTCGACGCCGTGATCGAAGACAACATTCCCAACGAGCGCGAAGCTCTTTTGGTCCATCTCAACTTGAATTAGCCACCCAGTTTACCTGCGTGTTCCATAACCTGCCGACAATTTGTCGGCAATTTGGAATTTCTTCTTGCGCTGTCGTTTTTTGTCCCGTAATATATTTCCTCGCAGCACGGCAGTGCAGATGTCATGTGGCCCGTTCGTCTAGCGGTTTAGGACGCCGCCCTCTCAAGGCGGAGATCACCAGTTCGAATCTGGTACGGGCTACCACTTCTTTTCTGCCGAGGCTTATGGCCCGTTCGTCTAGCGGTTTAGGACGCCGCCCTCTCAAGGCGGAGATCACCAGTTCGAATCTGGTACGGGCTACCACTTCTTTTCTGCCGAGGCTTATGGCCCGTTCGTCTAGCGGTTTAGGACGCCGCCCTCTCAAGGCGGAGATCACCAGTTCGAATCTGGTACGGGCTACCACGCATCTGATACCCGGACTTCCCATGGAAGGCCGGGTTTTTTATTTTCAAACAACCGTCTGCAATTCCCGTTTGAACCAGAGCTTTGCGTTCTGCTTATGGTCCTTGCGGGTACAATATCCAAGATATTTTGACTGTTAGAAGGAGTCTCATGACGGAGTCCTCTCAGCATACGTCTAAGCCCCAGGTCGAGGTTGAGGCCTCGGGCGGAGATGACAATAAGAGCGCACGCCGCGGCGCCATCTTTATCGGCGTCGTGCTGGTGGGTTATATCGTTTATCTGATTGTGACCGGTCAGATGGGACAGTTCTGGGCTGCCATGTCGAGCGTTCAGGCGCCGTGGCTCGTTGCTGCATGCTTTTGCATGTTCCTGTACCTGTTCTTTGGCATCGTTGCCTATGCGATCGCCGTCTGGCTCGATCCTAATTCGCCCGTCGGCATTCGCGACCTGATCTCGGTCGAGGCGAGCGGTATCTTCTTTGGCAACCTGACGCCCATGATGATGGGCTCTACGCCCGCCCAGATTTACCGCCTGACCAAGGCAGGCCAAAATGTCGGCGAGGCCGGAGCCACGCAATTCACGCGCTTTATCGTGTATCAGTTTGGCCTCGTTGCCTGGGGCGCTATCCTACTGCTTGCTCGCATGCCGTTTTTCGCCGAGCGCTATGGCGACATGACGCTGCTGTGTGTCTTTAGCTTTGGTGGGCACTGCTGCATCTTGCTTGGCATCTTCGCCGTCGCGCTCATGCCTAAGACCGTCACGCGCGTCGCCCATTGCATCATCAATTGGCTCGAGCGCATTGGTGTCTCGGCCACTAAGATCGAGGGATGGCGCACGTTTGTCGATGGTGAGATCTACTCTTTCTCCGAGAAGTTCAAGCTTTCAGCCGGCCACTTTTCGTCCATGCTGCTCACGGTGGTCATCACCATGTTGCAGCTCGCGTTTTTCTATCTGGTGCCGTATTTCCTGATGCTTGCCTTTGGCCACCACGAAGTCGACTTTTTCTCGGTCATGGCCGCGAGCGCTTTTGTCCAGCTGCTGAGCTCTGCGGTTCCCTTGCCCGGTGGAACTGGTGGCGCTGAGGGCGGCTTTGCATTGTTCTTGGGTCATTTCTTTGGGTCGGCTTCGACCGCCGGCTATCTGCTGTGGCGCCTCATTACGTTTATTGCGCCGACCATTTTGGCTGCGCCCCTGTTGGGACTTAAGAGTGCCCACAACGAGAGCATCCATGCGCGCTGGGATCGCGTGATGCGCAAGCTCGGCCGCACGCCTCAGACGCCCTCTGCGCCCACTAAGCCGCACCCCACGAATGCTGTTACCGTTGATCCCAAGAAGCACGCTCAGAAGGCTTCTGGGACCGCTAAGCCGGCTCATAAAGCCTATGTGCGCCAGACAGGCGATGGTATTCGCGTATCTCCGTCGGCACTCAATAAGAAGAAGCACCCTAAGTCGCAGTAGGACAGTCGTGCGTTCTTCATGATGCGGGGCATACTTGTGCTGTATGGGGGATAATCCTCTTACGTAGATTATCTCTCATCTGTTGATGAATGCTCGCATATCGAAGGGACACGCCCATGGCAACCAGCAAACCGCGTCTTGACCGCCGCATTGTTCGCAGCCGTAATGCCATCCTTTCGGCTTTCGAGCGCCTGCTCATGGAAAAGCCGCTGGCAGACATTACGGTGAGTGCCATCGCACGCGAGGCCAATGTCGACCGCAAAACCTTCTACGTGCACTTTGGCACGGTTGACGGCCTGCTCGATGCCATTGCCGTCGATGTGGTGGAGATGATTGTCGACTCGGTCGAGAAAACGCTTGCCTCCATGGACGGCGACACCAACGAGCGCGCCCTGGGCGCGGCGGCGACCTTCTTTAAAACCGTTAACGAGGCACTGTGCAACAACCTGGTGCTCAATCGTCAGCTGATCGAGAACATTCCGCTCGATGATTTTATGGCTCGTCTTCGTGCGCCCCTCGAACACGAGATTGCCGAGCGCGATCTGCTGCCCCAAGGTCTCAAGGACGAGATGTTCGACTACTATCTGGCGTTTTTGCTGTCGGGTATTATCGGTATCTATCGCACGTGGGCGCTGTCTGACGGTTCGGTTCCTATCGAGCGCGTCTCTGAGGTCGCCAACGACCTGACTCTCAATGGCCTGTCGAGTCTGGAATCTCGCTTGGATTAGGCCTACTGCCGGCATATGTTTCCAAGCATCCCTTCAATAAGTTGCGGTGAAATAGTGTCTGTTTTTGTTTCTAGATAGCATATGGGGGTGCGGACGATTGGAAATCCTGTTCACGAGGTTCTCCGGCGCCTTGGAGACCTCGTCGGCGTAGGAGCTGTAGCCTGAGGATCCTTAAATGAAAGTCCAGTTTATCCTTCCCACTCCAATTGGGAATCCTCCGATGCGCCTTCGCACGCTCGCATGACCTCGATACCATGCGAGCGTGCGAACTCGACGAGCTCTGCGTTGCGGGCATTTATGGTGCCGAAGGCGGCGGGGCACACGATAAGGCGCGCGCAGTGGTCGAGGAGCTCTTTGGCGCGGGCTATGGTTTTATCCCCGATCGGCTCGAAGGCGCGCTCGGCCACGCATTCCGCCGCC
>CAKTVQ010000007.1 GCA_934630375.1 uncultured Collinsella sp. | reverse complement strand
AACGACAATCCCCTGCTCGGCTTTATCGTCATTGTTCTGGCCATGCTCGTCGGCTATGCGATCAACGTGATCCACCGCCGGAAGAAATAATTCCACATTGGTATGATACTCATCCAATTATCGTCTCCCCCGCTGTTTATGCATTTGCCAAACAGCGGGGGATTTTTTCTTTGCGACCCAGCCATGTGCTTTATCAAGGTAGAGTAATTGCAGGGTGCCTTTATTTAACTAAAGCCACAAAATGAGTATTCTTATCCGCTTATCGCATATTTTAGAACGCTTATCGAGTATTTAATCAAAGTTGATGAATACTATTTCAACTTCCGATAGGCTAATAGGTGTATTTATTAGCTGGAATCTCGCACGGTTGTGCGGGGTTTCAACCGTTGGGAGGGATTATGAGGTTTACTCATCCTGTCAACACGCTCAAAAAGCTTGGCTGCGGCCTTGCATTTGGAGCTGCGGCCATTATGGCCATGCCGACTTCAGCGCTTGCCTGCACCCAGATTTACATGGGCAGCAAGCTCACGGCAGACGGCAACACGTACTACGGCCGCGCAGAAGACTTTGGTACGCGCTACCTCAAGCACTTTGGCATCGAGCCCGCGCACAAGGACGGCACCGAGTACACTTCGCTCGAGTCCGGCTTCGACTACAAGCCCAAGGGCGCAACCTACCGCTACACCTTCGTTCGCGACAATCCCTCGCAGTGGGAAGATCGCTATGACGCTTATTCCGAGGCCGGCATCAACGAGAAGGGCGTTTCCTGCTCTGCCACGCTGAGTACCTCCTACAACGAGAAGGCCGAGGAGGCCGACCCCATCACCGAGGAGACCGGTATCGGCGAGTATAGCTACGCCAGCGTCATCCTGGGCGAGAGCGCCACGGCACGCGAGGGCGTCGAACTCATCGGAAGCCTGATCGACGAGCAGGGGACCTGCGCCAACGACCAGGTCATCATCGCCGACAACAACGAGACCTGGCTGTTCGCCGCGCTTTCTGGCCATCAGTGGATCGCCATGAAGCTCACCGACGACATCGCCTCGGTCAACCCCAACATAGGCAACCTTAACTACGACATCGACCTCGACGACGCCGAGAACTGCCTCCACTCCGAGAGCATTCAGACCATGCCCGAAGAAAAAGGCTTCGCCAAGTACTTCGATGACGGCCAGTTCGACGTCGCCGCAACCTATGGCGAAGAGATTAGCGAAAACGCCATGCATTCTTGGTCTCGCTATATCCAGGGCCGCGATTACTTCATGGCTCCGCTTGCCGAGGGCACCGACTACGAGATCGTCAAGGACGAGCGCGAAGACGCTCGTGCCACGACTGGCGCCCTGGTCCACGAGTTGCAGCCGCTGTTCTTTACGCCCGGCAAGTCCGACTGGAACACCTTTGAGATGATCCGTTCCTTCGCCGCTCGCGGCGAGAACGTCGCCGGCCTCAACGCCAACACCGACGGCGCCTATGCCATCGGCTCTAACCGCAACACCGAGATTCACACTTTCCAGATCCGTCAGGGCATGGACCCCGAGATCGCGACCATTCAATGGGAGATGCTCTCCAACGCCGAGTTCTCCGTCGCCATCCCCCTCTACTCCGCACTGCTCACCGAGGTCAGCCCCTACTTCAGCGATCAAGATGTCTCCTTCGATCACTGCGAAGAGGAAGACGTCGTGAACAACGAGGAGCCCAAGAACTCCATCAACTACCTCCTCATGGACATCAACACGCTCGCCTATGAAAACCGCGACCACTGCGCCACCGGCGTCCGCGCCTATCTCGACGCTCTGCAGAAGGAGCTCATCGAGCAGAACCTGACCGTCGACGAGGCCATGCAGGCCGAAGAAGGCACCGAGGCCCGCACCGCCCTGGCCAACAAGGCCGGCAAGGCTGCAACCAAGAACACTTATGTTAAGTGCAAGGCCATGCTCGAGGAGATGCGCGACTATCTCCAGGAGGGCGACTTCTCCGAGGAGTTCGTCCCGAGTGACTACGATGCCGACAACGACTGCCTGGTCAAGTCCATCACCTACGCCGACGAGGCCCTTTCCGATGAGGACGTGGCCGAGCCCGAGGCCGAAGAGGAAGAGGCCACCGAGGAGAAGTCCGAGGGCAACAACATGGCCGCCATGGCCGTTGGCGCCGTCGTCATCATCGGTGTCTGCGCCTACGTGATCTATCGTCGCAAGAAGGCCTAAGGCCCTCATGTCCTTGTCGAGTGGGCAAGGCAGCAATGGCAGCCTCGCCCACTCAGCCCGCTTTTTTGACCGGCGGGAAACATCGCTGAAATTTTTCCAAAAAAGATTTCTCCGCGCACACTTTGCTGTGCTATAGTGCAGCGCAACAGCAACAAGGTGCGACCGCGCCACGGCATCATGAAAGGAGCCACCAACATGAAGAACACGATGAAGTCTCTCAACAACTGGTGGTGGCGTGATGCGAATACGATCGGTCGACGGTGAGTCCCTCACGCCTGTTTTTGCGCTCTAGGTGATTGGAAGGCCTCCGGTTTCGACCGGGGGCCTTTTTCTATCTCGAGCCCGATCGCATTCGCATCACGCGCCTCTGCTTTTTCTTGCACTCCCCTTTTCGAAAGGACTTTCACCATGTCTCAGAACACCACTGCCCCCGCCCAGCCCCGCACCGTCCAGACCGCCGACCGCGGCAAACTCGACGTCCGCGCCCTCGTCTTGCTCGCTATCCTGCTTGCCGCCGGCTTCATTCTCAACTTCACCGTCGGCAAGGCCATCTCCGGCATCTCGGGCGGCATGATCAGCCCCGAGTTCATCATCTCGGCCTTCTGCCTCACCATCTTGGTCGTTCGCCCCAACATTGGTCAGGCGCTCGTCATCGGCCTGATCTCGGCCGCCGTGATCCAGATCACCACCACTTCGCCGTTTGTCGATTTTGCCGCCGAGGGCATCGCCGCCATGCTCATGGCCCTCATCGTCAACGCCGCCGCCAAGGGAGGCCAGGTTAAGCCCGCCGTCGCCATCGTCGCAACCTTCGTGACCACCTTTGTCTCGGGCGTCATCTTCATGGTCATCAAGATGGCCATGCTCGGCGTGGTGGGCGAGCTCGCCGCAGCCATGCTGCCCGTCGTCGCCATGACCGCCGTCTTTAACGCCATCCTGGTCGGCGCTCTCTACCTGCCCATCCAGAAGGCCCTGAAGCTCAACTAACCCGCTCGGCTTTACGAGCCACCCCATCTTGGCGTTCATTCGTCGCTCGCGTACCCAAGTACGCTTCGTTCCTCTTTCGCGCCAACCTGGGGCCCCTCGTAAAGCCGTCTCCGTGCTCCATTATTCAAAATTGATCCCCTATCCGATTTAGCCCCTTTCGTGGGGGTCCAGGACACTCTTATCTCAAATCTCACCTTAAGGAGAACATCATGGCCACCAACGCCCAAGCCCGCACCATCTCGGCCAACGCCACCTCAAGCAAGGGCATCCTCGATGTCAGCTCGCTTGTCCTGCTCGCCATCCTGCTTGCCGCTGGCTTTATCCTCAACATGACCGTCGGCAACGCTCTGGCGGTTACGGGCATTAAGCCTCAGTTCATCATCGCCGCCTATGCCTTGGCTATCGCGCTTACGCAGGCAAGTTTTGCCCAGGCCGCCATCTTTGGCATCCTGTCGGCCGCCGTTATCCAGATCACCACGTCAATCCCTGGCCTCAACTTTGTCACCGAGCTTGCAGGCGCGCTGACGATGGCAGCGCTCGTCAAGTCAAACATCGGTGGCAGCAAGGTCAACCCCTTCATCGCCGGTCTGCTCACCACCCTGGTCTCGGGTGCCCTCTTCGCCGTCCTGGGCACCGTCATCATGGGTGCCGCGCTGCCCACGGCGCTCGCCAAGGTGCCCATCGTGCTCGGCACTGCCGTCTTCAACGCCGTCGTGGTCCAGGCCCTCTTCTTCCCCCTGCGCAAGGTGCTCAACAAATAGCCTGATATGATGGACGGGGCCGCGCGCAAGCGGCCCCGTCACCAAAGACTGTCCCAAACAGCTAGCTTTTGGGGACGTTCTTAGACGACTCGTCATTTAAGAACGTCCCCAATGACTATGAAAGGTATCCATGAAAACGATCATCAACGTCGACGATGTCTCGTTCTCCTATGGCACGCAGACCGAGCAGGCGCTTAAGCACATCTCGCTCGGCGTGAACAAGGGAGATTTCATCGGCATCATCGGGCCCTCGGGCGCCGGCAAGTCCACGCTTGCCGCTTGCTTGTCGGGCGCCGTACCCCACCACTACACCGGCACGTTCTTTGGGTCCGTCATGGTTGACGGCCGTGACACCTGCGAAGTCTCGCTCACCGACGTATCGCAGATCGTCGGCAGCGTGCTGCAGGACATCGACACGCAGATGGTCGCCTCGGTTGTCGAGGACGAGATGCTCTTTGGTCTGGAGAACTTTGGCGTCCCCCATGATCAGATTGAACAGCGCGTAAGCGAGACACTCGAAACCGTCGGCATCAGCGACCTGCGCGACCGCGAGATCGCCACCCTCTCGGGCGGACAGAAGCAAAAGGTGGCCATTGCCGCCATCCTCGCTATGCGCCCCCGCGTGCTGGTGCTCGACGAACCCACCGCAGCACTCGACCCCGCCAGCTCTACGCTGGTCTTCGAGACCCTGCGCGAGGCAAACCGCGCACTCGGCATCACCATCGTCGTCGTTGAGCAAAAGGTCGCTCTGCTCTCGGAGTACTGCAACCGCGTGCTCGTGCTCAACCATGGCGAAATCGCGCTGCAGGGCGAGCCGCACGAGGTCTTCGCACACACCGATGAGCTTCGCACCATTGGCGTCGACTGCCCCCGCGTCACACGAATCTTCAATAGTCTCGCGGCCGATGGTCTGGCAAGCGGCACCCCTTGCTTGGATGTCGACGAGGCTGAACGCCTGATTTCGGGCATCGTCGACCCCGCACACACGGCCAGCGAAGTCCAAGCGCCCGCGGGCTCACCGCACGCCCCGTCGTTGCGCCCTCATGCTAAGGACGCCGAGCCCGTGCTCACCTTCGATCACGTTGAGTTTGCCTATCCCAACGGCGGTGCCGCCGTCCACGACCTTAGTCTGACGCTCTACCCCGGCGAGCTCGTGGGCATTGTCGGACAAAACGGCGCCGGCAAGACTACGCTCACCAAGCTGCTCACGGGCCTGCTTAAGCCCGCCTCGGGCAGCGTGCGCGTTACGGGCTTGGACACCGCCGCGGTTCCCACGAGTCGCATTGCCCGCGAGGTCGCAACGCTCTTCCAAAACCCCGACCGTCAGATCTGCAAGGATACCGTGCTCGACGAGGTCGCTTTTGGCCTGGAACTTGCCGGCATCGACCACGCCGAGGCCCTGCGTCGTGCCCAGCTCGTCATCGACCGCTTTGGTCTGCCCGCCGACGAGGCGCCCTTCTCGCTTTCGCGCGGCCAGCGACAAATGGTGGCGCTCGCCTCCGTCGTAGTGGTTGAACCCAAGATCGTAGTGCTCGACGAGCCCACGAGCGGCCTTGACTACCGCGAGTGCATGACCGTCATGGAAACGGTGCGCACCATGGCCGAGCGCGGCTGTGCCGTGATCATGGTCTGCCACGATATGGAAGTCGTTTCCGACTTTGCCGAGCGCATCGTTGTGATGGCCGACGGCCGTATCCTCGACCGCGGACGCACACACGAGCTGTTCTCGAATATCGAGCTCATGCTGCGTGCCTACGTGGAGCCGCCTCAGGTCATCGAGCTCTCGCGCCGCTTGGCATCCTCCGTCTCCCCCGCTTTTGCGCAGGTGAGCGAGGTCACCGATATCGTTCGCATTACCAAGGAGATGGTCCGCCGTGGTTAACGTCATCGACTATATGCCGGGCGACACGCTGCTGCATCGCCTGAACCCCGTCGTCAAACTGGGCCTCGCTGCCGCCATCATCATCGGCATCTTTTTGTCCGACACCTATGTTGCGCTGTTGGGCTTTTTGGCACTCACCCTTGCGTTGGGCGCCTACGCCGGCGTCGTCGATCGCCTGTTCTCGCTACTCAAGCTGCTGATTCCGCTCGCACTTATCATGTTGTTGCTCCAGCTAGCCTTTATGCGCGATGGCAACGTGATATGGGGCTTTATCACCGACACGGGGCTCATCACCGGATCAAAGGCCTGTCTGCGTCTGCTGGGCGTGGCGTTGCCACTCATCCTCATGCTCATGGTGACCAAGCTCAACGACCTTGCCAACGCCTGCGTCGAGGTGCTGCACGTGCCGTATCGCTATGCCTTTACCTTTACCACGGCGCTGCGCTTTGTGCCGGTGTTTGGCCAGGAGATGAACGCCATCATGGAGGCGCAGACTGCACGCGGCGTCGAGTACGACACCAAGAACCCCATCAAGAAGCTCAAGCTCATGCTGCCGTTGTGCGTACCGCTGCTTATCTCGAGCGTGGGCAAGACCGACGCCACCGCGCTTGCCGCCGAGCAGCGCGGCTTCTACCTGCGCACGCGCGCCAGCTCGTACAAGCGCTATCCCATCAAGGGCCTGGATATCGCCGTGCTCGCCATCAGCGTCGCCCTCATCATCTTGGGATTCCTGTTCTAGCAATTGCCAGCGGCAACCGGTACATGCAAAAGGCCTCGGCTCGCACCAAACGAGCCGAGGCCTTTACTGTTTCCCCAGATAAAACCCACCAAAATAAACCTGTCCCTATTTGACAGGTCGGAAGCTAGAGGCGGTAGGGGGCGCCGCTGCGGATGATGGATTCGCGCACCAGGACATCCATGGCATCGAGGGTGATCTCGGGCATCTCGCGGTACTTCTGCAGCACCGAGAGCTCCGTGCAGGCCAGAATGACGCGATCGCAGCCGCTGCGGGCAAACTCCCACATCACGCGGTCGAACTTATCCATATCGGGCTCACGTCCGGCCTTCACATCGTCGTAGATAAGCGACATCACATCGGCCTGACGCTTCTCGCTGGGATAGACGACCTCGACGCCCGCGGCCTCGCATTCGCGCCCATAGACGCCCGCGCCCACAGTTCCGTCGGTGCCCATGATGCCGATTTTGCGCACCGGCTCGGCCGGCATGCTCAGGTTAGGATCGAACTCGCACTCCCCCATCACCGCGCCAGCTAGGGCATAGCGCACCGACTCGCGCGGCATGTGGATAATCGGCACCTTCGTAAACGACTGAATCTGGTCGTAAAAGTAGTGTGACGTGTTGCAGGGAATGGCGATATGCGCGCAGCCCAGCGACTCGAGCGCCTGGGCGCACTCCTTCATGGTCGCCAGCAGCTCGGCATGCTCACCGGTCTTGATGGCCAGCGTGCGGTCGGGCATGGTCGACTTGGAAAGCACCACCATGTCGATATGCTCTTGGTCGCAGGCAGCAGCCGTATGGCGCACCACCTGGTCGTAGTAATACGACGTGGCCTCGGCGCCCATGCCGCCGATAACTCCCAGCTTTTCCATCGCCGCCTCCTTGGTGACGCCCACGCAATTGCGCGTATCATACCCGCGCCCGCCCGATGCAAACCGGACGGGCGCCGCACTCATCTACTTGTAATACGTCTTGAACAGTTTAAAGTGGCGCAGCTTGGTGTGCCACATGCGCAGCCAGCGGTTAAAGACAAAGTCACCCTTCATAAACGAGGGATCGGCGCCCTTGCCCTCCTTGGCTAGGCGATGTACCTTCGCGCGCAACTCGGGATCCTTGACGTACTTGTCGACGACGCCCATGGGGACGACCATCCACAGTGCCTCGTCCTGCGCCGTCACAAACTCCGGCTCAAACGGGCGCTTGTACACATACTCGTCCACCACATACTTGGCAACGTTAAAGCCGCTGTTGGTTACGTAGTAGTTGCTGCGGCCCTGACGGGTGTTGAAGTCGAAGAACTTAAACGAGCCATCGCGCTCGTCATACTTCACGTCAAAGTTGGAATAACCCACAAAGTTCAGGTCCTCGAGCAGCTTGCGCACGCCGCCCATGAGCTCGTCGTTGGGTTCGGTGATGATACAAGCATGGTTGCCAACACCATGGGGCTGATGCTCCTCGAGCAGTACGTGGCCCAGGCACATCATGCGCACCTTGCCGTTACGGTCGGAATAGCTGGTGAGCACGCGCATGTACTCGTCGTTGCCGGGCACGCGGTCCTGCAAGATCAGGTCGTCGGTGTAGCCGCTGGCATAGGAGTCACGGATAACCTGCTCAAGCTCGGCACGATCGGCAATCTCATAAGCCTTCTTCTGGCCCTCGAACTCATGCTGCCACCACATGATGCCGTCGGACGGCTTCAGGATCATCGGGAACGGGAAGTCGATCTGGTCGAGCACCTCGGCCGGCGCCTCGCCTTGCGCGTTGAGCATCTGCGCAGTAAAGGTAAACGTATGCGGATACGGCACGCCATGCTTCTCGCACAGCTCGTAGAAGATCTCCTTCTTCTGGCACTGCTCGAGCATGCTGTAGGGTGCGTAGGGCGCAACGATGTTATCCGCCAGCTCATTGGCGTCCTTTGCCTGAGCCACCAGGGCAACATAGTTATCGCCGCAGCCCATCAGGACAATCGTCTTATCGGCATGTGCCTGAGCGATGCCGTTGACGGTCTTGAGCATCACGGGCATGGTATCGATGTCGACATTGGGCGTGTAGTCGATAATCTGGCTTCGATACGCAGGGCCCGTCTGGTACTTGCCAAAGACCAGACTCTTGACCCGATACTCCTCGTAGAAAGCGCGCGCCACCGAATAGGCGTTGATGTCGCCACCGAGCAGCACGGGAATGAACTCGCGCTCTGTAAATTGCAATGCCATGGAAACTTCCTATCATGAACTGCCCGCACAACGGGCGGTCTTAGTGCAACCGATTCATTCTAGCGTGCCAAACCGCCAGTGCCCAAAGTTCCACCGTATCTATGGCAATCGGAGGAGCAAACTCGGCGCAAAGACGGCACTCACCGCTGTACGACAACGGGCAATGAACCTACCGTTGTTGTAGGATTCAACATATTGTCAATCTCATAAGCGAAAGGCGCACGCGTGCCCCAAGAACATCTGACCGACAACCCCATCCTTGACGCTGCAAAACGCGAGCTAGCGGAACGTACTCAGACGACCGCTCCCCTACGCACCGCCAGCAACGCCTACGAAGGACCCGCCCGCATCGTCTCGATTAACACGTCGGCGCACAAAGGCACACGCAAGTCGCCCGTCTCCGATGGGCACGATACCGTCATTGAGCAGTTTGGTCTCGCTTCCGATGCGCACGCCGGGCACTGGCACCGCCAAGTCTCGTTTTTGGCCGCAGAATCAATCCAGACGGCACAGCATCGCGGGCTCGATGTGCACGAAGGCGTTTTTGGGGAGAATTTCACCACACAAGGTATCAACTTGCTTTCGCTCCCCTTGGGCACACAGCTCAAGATCGGCAACGACGTTCTGGTCGAGATCAGCCAGATCGGCAAGGTCTGCCACACCCGCTGTGCTATCTACTATCTCGCCGGTGATTGCATCTTTCCCCACGAGGGCATTTTCGGTGTGGTGCTTCGAGGCGGAGAGGTGCATGTCGGAGACGATATCCAAACAGTCAAGCTCGGCGACGGCACCTGTTCCTTCACCCCAGCCGAGGCGCTCGAAGAAGTTGAGCAGGCTCGCCGCGAGGGAACCCTATAGGTGCAAAACCCCATGTTGGAGTAGCTCTTAAGGCGTGAATCTGCGATCAGACAGAGTTCCGTAACGTTAAAGTTGAACTCTATGGTTTCTCAACAATTCACTATAACTGCAGGTCAAAGCCAAAGCCTCAAGTTCAACTTGACCCTTTGGAACCTTTAAGGTTCAAGTTGAGGTCGAAAGCAGTAGTAGAATACCGTTCGAACCATAACCTACGATTGATTGCAGAGGGATTGGATGCAGCATTCGAATCATCGCGTCGCAGCGCTCATCGCGTCGAAGCCGGCTCGTATCATCACGAGCGCCGCACTCGCTGTCGCACTGACTGCCACGCCGATGCTCTCCCCCGTTGCGGCGTATGCCGCCTCGCAGGCAACGCAGGATCAGCTTTCCGCCGCGCAGCAAAAAATCGAAGCCGCCACGAGCGCCTACAACGATGCCCGCACCAAACTCGACGACCTGCAAAAGCAGATTGACTCCAATGAGGCGAGCATCGAGGAAATCGAGGCTAAGCTTCCCGAGCAGCAGGCCAAGGCAAGCTCCGCCATGCGCGATCTGTACAAGTACCAGAAGGGCACCAATCCCATCGTGAGCTTCCTGGTCAACGCGCAGAGCCTGGGTGAGTTCATCACCACCTGCAAATACACCAACCAGATCACGAGCTCGAGCGTCGACGAGATCGAAGAGCTCAACAACATGCAAACCGAACTCGAGCAGAACAAGGCCGAACTCCAGCAGGCCAAGTCCCAGCTTGAGGCAGAGCAAAAAAACGCCGAAGATGCGCTGGCACAGGCCCAGCAGCTCCGCAGCGAGGCGCAGGCAAAAGCCGAGCAGGAAAATGCCGCCGAGCTTGCCAAGCTTGAGGCCGACAAGGCCGCTGCCGCCGAGAAGCTCTCGGGCGAGGGCGTAAGCGGCAGCAATTCCAGCAGCCAGGCCACCAACACCAACACCACCATCGATACCACGGTGAACAACGCCAATACCGGTAACTCCGATTACGATACGTTCATCAACGAGTGGACGAGCCGCATCGACAATTATCTTGCCGGCTCCCCCATGGCAGGCCAGGGCTACAACTTTGCCGTCGCCGCTTGGAATACCGGCGTCGACCCCCGTTGGTCCCCCGCCATCGCCTGCATCGAGAGCACCAAGGGCACTTATTGCGCCAATTCCTACAACGCCTGGGGCTGGAGCGCTCGTGGCGGCGGTTGGCGCAGCTTTGGCAGCTGGAGCGAGGGCATCTCCGCTCATGTTGCCTACCTGGGCGCCAACTACGGCTCCACCCTTACCCCGGCAGCGGCCAAAAAGTACTGCCCGCCCACGTGGCAGGACTGGTATAACAAGGTCGCCGCTCAGATGAACCGCATCTAAGTACAGCTGAAAAGGGCCCCAAACGGGGCCCTTTTCTTTTAGGTGGTAGAGGTGTCAACGACACCGGTCGCATTGACAACCGCAACTATGACGATCATGCACAGGAGCAGCACGCCCAATGCCTTAATCCAGAGTTTCGCGAGTTTCTTGCCGCGATAGCTGTCGAGCAGTGCGAATTGCCGACGAAGGCGGCGCTTGTCGAGCACGGCGAAGTGGAGAAGCACCGTGAGACCGTCGACAAAGAAAAAGTACTCGATTATGAGAAGCCACGTCGGGTAGCTTTGATTTGCTTCCGTGGGGTGAAAGACGGCAAAGTGGCTTCCGGCAAAGAATACAAGCAACGAGAGGCAGACAAGCGTATTCCAAATGCGTCCCAGAGGCTCCGGAATGCGAGAAAGCAGACCGAATGCAGCGGAGGCGGCAGGCTTAGGAAGCTCTGCGGAGCTCTGGAGCCCTTGGGGCGTTAACACCGTCTCCGAGGCCGGAGTACAAACAGGCACAGGCGCAGGAGGTCGCACAGGGCAACTCAGGTCGTATGCCGCGCGCGTCGCCCGCCCCAATGCCTCCGCGCTCGCAAAGCGCTTGGCTGGGTCGAGCGCCATCGCCATGCAAATGACATCGGTCAGAGAAGAAGGAACGCCGCGCATCTCGCATTGTTCGTGCATGTCGCGTCCCGGCTTAGGGTCGGCTCCCGTCAGGCAAAAGAAGAGAAGCGCGCCGAGTGCATACACGTCGCTGCGCACGCTCGTCTGCCCAAACCCATACTGCTCGGGCGGCGCGTAGGGCCGCGTACCAAACTTGACGGTATCGGCATCGGCGCCGTCGCGCCACACGCGCGCAATTCCCAAATCGATAATCACTAGCGACGAAAAGCTCATACCGGCATTGGGCGCATACTGCACACCCGACACGATAATGTTCGACGGCTTAAGGTCGCGGTGAATCACCGGCACCGCCGGCTCTCCCGCCGTCGCAAAACCAGCATGGAGCTCGCCGACTGCATCGCAGAGAGCAGGAAATAACTCATGCGCATAATCGGGCGTCGCGCCCAAGCGCCCCACTAAGGCCTCGAGCGTATCGCCTTCGATGTATTCCATAACCACGTTGAGCTCGTCGCCCACACGACGACAATCGACGATTCTGGGCAGGTGCTCAAAACGCCTGCCTGCCCGCTGGGCGGCAAACAGACGCTCGTATGCCCCGCCGATTTGCGCCGACGCATCGATGCGCTTGCGCACAAAAGGTCCAAGCGAACCGCCGCCAGAGCCTTCGAAATACACGAGCTCGGTCGTCTCGACCGGCGAGCGCTTAAGCACGCGATCAACGCGATAGCTGTCGTTACGGTCGAGCGACGCCAGGTGCTCAGCGAGCGCGGCAGTCAGCTCATCGTCGGAATATGTTGGGTCCTGAGTATCCATAGCGTCCATAATAGCGCAGGGCACGGGCGCCCTGCGGCATCCGTGCCCTGCGCGTTTAGGGCTTTCCTAAACGGTTCCAAGCTTGGCACCACCGGCTAGCTGACCGTCTCCTCACCAAAGCGATATAGCTCCTCGTTAACCTTTTGCAGGCTGCAGCCGCGATCAATGCAAAAGATGATGATGGCGTCGCGCCGGTCCTTACAGTTGAGAACGCTGGCTCCGGCGGCCGTCAGTGCGCGATTGGTCTCTTTCATCGACAGCGCCATCGCAAAGGCAATCTGCAGCACCTTGTTGCGACTCGGATGGCGTGCGCCGGTAAAGATCTGATAGCCAAACGTCTCATTGAGATCGGCCATACGAACCACGCGCGAGCGCTCCAAGCCCTTTTCCTGCAGCAGCTGCTTCAGGTAGTCCGAAAGCGACGGGGCGGCAAAGTCGTGCTCCCTGATATAGCCATCGATGTTCGGCGCATCGAGAAGCTCATTGAGCAACTCCTCGGTCAGCTTTTTATCGGGCATACGACTTCACCTCCCCCAGTGCATGCAACATGCTAGAAACCGCTTACGTCCGAACGCTCCCAGCTAGCAACCTGGTCGGGAGACACCGTACCCAGTGCCTCGAACTTCCAGGAGCCGCCCGCCTTCAGATGGTTGGTGTTTGCAAGAGCCGTTCCAACCTGGTTGCCATCGGCATCATACAGAACATACTCAATCTGAATGTAGCTCTTTTCCTTGTCCGTGTTATTGGTCAGCGTGCCCGTGATCTTATAGGCAAACTGACTGGAGGTGTCTTCAGCCTCGTCAGCAATGGTATACGGTTCTTGCGGTTCTTTTTGCTCCTCAGCCTGCTGTGTCGCCTCGGCAGGTTTTGCCGAATCGCTCGCAGACGAATCGGTTGAATTGCCACCCATAGAGCCCACGGCACCGACGATAACCAGCACCACGATGACGCCTAGGACAATCTTGCCGATCGGCTTCTTTCCCTCTTTTGCCATTATTCATCCTTCCTACGATCCGGCTACCGTGCCGGCACACAGCACATCGTAGAAAGGATTGAACTTGAATTCATTAGCTGAGAGCTAAGGTTGCGGTAAACGGCCAATGCAGCTATCCAGGCGCCGAGCAAACGCACTTTGCGTGACCGTCTGCTGGCAGCGCATCAACCCACCATGACGGATTTCCCGGTAAAGGCACTGATCATCAATAGGACAAAGAACACCAGGTAGCTGATGCTCAATAGGTACGCAATGATCAGGAAGACGACCCAGCCGACATTGGTCTTACCGTCGGCGCGGCGCTGCTCGCGAGAACGGCACAGCCAGACCGTCACGCCGATGGCCACAATCAGCAACACGAGTGCCGCCGCTGCCACCCCGGCAAGCGCAAACATCACGCCAATGCTCACAGCAATAACCGGAAGCAGTAGCAAGCCACACCCGCATCCACCCGGGCTATATACGGCAGACTGTCGGCGTCGTTCCATCGTCACTCCAAGCCAAGCAATCGTTTGTAGACATCGAGGCCCTTGAGTAGGATTTCCTCGTCGAAGAGCATGCTATCGGTATGCAGAGCGCTTGTGGCATAGGCTGGGCAGCTATCAGCGTCGATCGGGTTTTCTTGTCCCTCTGGCACGCCCGTGCCCAGCAAGAAAAACACGCCCGGCAGATGGCGCTGATAGAACGCGAAATCCTCGGCGATTAGCAGCGGCTCATCCACGAGTTGCAGCCCGAGCAAGGCAGGCACAACATTGGCAAACAACTCGGGGTCGTTATCGACTGGCGGATAGCCCTCGGCAAAGTCGAGATCATACGTGCAGCCCGTTGCGGCACAAGCATCGTCCAGCACGCGGCGCACGCCCTCACGCGCGCGGTCGAACATGTCGTCCGTAAACACACGCAGACTGCCGGCCACATGGGCCTCCCCCGCCACCGCATTGCAGACGGTGCCTGCCTGCAGCAGGCCGAACTTGCCAATGCAGGGCTCGTCGGTGCTCAGCTCGTCCATCAGCTCGCGCTCGGCAACCAAGAACTTGGCAGCCGCCAGCGCGGCATCGTGCGACTCCTCAACCGGCACACCATAGGTCTTTGCAATATGGATGCTTGTCCCGTGAATGTGCACGTGCGTCTCGCTCGAGCGCGCCAGCAGCGGGCCGGAACAACTCGCCAACGTGTTCGCAGGCAGATCGGGCCACACGTGAAAGCCAAAAATGCGGTCGACCCCGTAGCGCTCGAACACACCGCTCTCGCATACCGTCTTGGCGCCACCGGTCGTCTCCTCGGCAGGCTGGAACACAAAGAGCACGTTGTGCTTGATGGCACCTGGCTGCTCACGAATCATGCGATCGACATACGTCGCGGCGGCAAGCACCATGGCCATGTGACCGTCGTGACCGCACGCATGCATCTTACCGGGATGCGTCGAGGCAAAGGCCGCGCCCGTTGCCTCCGCGATGGGCAGGGCGTCCATGTCGGCGCGAATCGCCGTGGCATGCGCGGCGCCCGTGCCGGCATCGAAGAAAGCGCAGACGCAGCTGGGGCACGGATGGGTTACTTCACAGGTAAGCGAGGCGAGCACGCCCTCGATATAGGCTATGGTTTGAGGAAGATCGAAATCGAGCTCCGGAATGCGGTGCAAGTCGCGCCGATAGCGACGAAGTTCTTGGAGCTCGGTCATAAAGGATCCTTTCATGGGGGGGCATATCCATTCACACAATATTGTGACGCAGGATTGTGGCACCCTTGTTTCTAGCATATCCCAGCATTTTTTAAACGTTATATACGAATACTCTTGTTTGGTAAAGTGCATCGTGGTAGGGTCTTTACCACTTGATAGAGGCGCGGGCACGATGAGCCGCGGGCGAGTCGGCAGACTTTGACCCTGCGGGGAGGCGAAACCCGCCGAACTGGGCATTTCGGGCACGAACAGCCTGGTGGGCCTGCGGGAAACACCCGCAGGACTGTCTGCAGCAATGCGGGAGCGCTATCCGGACATTGGGTCCACGTTATGCGGATTCGATGCGCAGATGGCGCCGTCTGGATAGCGAGGTTTACGGGACATGGCATTGACCCCCAACGAGGCATATGCGGCCAAGCAGCCGTTTGTGGACAAGGAGACGCTCGAGCATATCGTCGAGCAGTTCCCCACGCCGTTTCATCTATACGACGAGGCGGGTATCCGCCGCAACATGCAAGAGGTGCGCGACGCCTTCGCATGGAACCCGGGCTTTAAGGAATACTTTGCCGTCAAGGCCAATCCCAACCCGGCGCTCATCTCCATTCTCAACGAATACGGCTGCGGCTGCGATTGCTCGAGCTATACCGAGCTCATGATCGCCCGCTCGCTGGGCATCACGGGACACGACATCATGTTCTCGTCCAACGACACGCCGGCGGCGGACTTTGCCCTTGCAGATAAACTGGGCGCCATCGTCAACTTTGACGACATCAGCCATATCGAGTTCTTTGAGCGCGTTGCGGGGCCCATCCCCAAGACGGTTAGCTGCCGCTTTAATCCGGGCGGCTTGTTCCAGCTCTCCAACGGCATCATGGACAACCCGGGCGACTCCAAGTACGGCATGACCACCGAGCAACTCTTCGAGGCCTTCCGCATGCTCAAGGCCAAGGGCGCCGAGGACTTTGGTATCCACGCATTCCTTGCCAGCAACACCGTCACTAACGACTACTATCCCAAGCTCGCACGCATCCTCTTTGAACTTGCCGTGCGCCTGGAGCGTGAAACGGGCGCACACGTCGCCTTCATCAATCTGTCTGGCGGCGTCGGCATCCCCTATCTGCCCGAGCAGCAGGCCAACGACATTCACGCCATCGGCGACGGAGTGCACGCGGCATACGACGAGATCCTGGTCCCCGCCGGCATGGGCGATGTGGCGATCTGCACCGAGATGGGCCGCTTTATGATGGGCCCCTACGGCTGCTTGGTGACCAAGGCCATCCACGAGAAGCAAATCTACAAGGACTATATCGGTGTCGACGCAAGCGCCGTCGATCTGATCCGCCCTGCCATGTATGGCGCTTACCACCACATCACGGTGATGGGTCAGACGGACGGTTCTGATAAAACCGCAGTCCCCGTCACGAACACGTACGACATCACGGGCAATCTGTGCGAGAACAACGACAAGTTCGCCATCGATCGTGAGCTGCCGCATATCGACATGGGCGACCTGCTTGTGATCCACGATACCGGCGCGCATGGCTACTCCATGGGCTACAACTACAACGGACGTCTGCGCTCTGCCGAGGTCCTGCTGCGTCCCGATGGCTCGGCCGACCTTATCCGCCGCGCCGAGCGCCCGGGTGATTACTTTGCCACGCTCGACGTGCTGCCGTGCGGCCGTGAGCTGCTGGCCAAGTCGCGCGCCGAAAGCGCCCGCCGTCGCGCCCAGGACGAGCGCCTGGCAGTCGCCGCCCAATGGAACAAACGCATCCAGATCGCGGAAGCGAAGGAGAAGAACATGGACATCCGCAATCTCGAGGGCTCAATCGTCGCCCTTGTCACGCCGTTTAAAAAGGACGGCAGCGTCGACTTTGACGCGCTCGAGCGCCTTATCGATTTCCACCTGCAAAACGGTACCGACGCCATCCTCACCCTGGGCACCACCGGCGAGAGCGCCACGATGACCGACGACGAGGACAACTCCGTTGTCGCCGCGGTGGTCAAGCAGGTTGCAGGCCGCGTCCCCGTCATCGCCGGCTCGGGCTCCAACTCCACGCAGACCATGCTCACCAAGTCGCTCACCTATCAGGGCCTGGGCGCCGACGGCCTGCTGCTCATTACCCCCTACTACAACAAATCCAACGAAGAGGGCATCTACCAGCACTTTAAGACCGTGGCCGACGCCGTAGATATCCCCTGCATCCTGTACAACATCCCCGGCCGCTGCGGCTGCGGCATCAGTGTGCGCAACGTGGAGCGCTTGGCCGCGCACCCCAACATCATGGGCATCAAGGAGGCCTCGGGCAACGTCGCCTACGCAGCCAAGATCGCCCACCTGCTGTCCGATGACTTCCGCATGTACTCGGGCGAGGACGCACTCACCGTTCCGCTCATGAGCCTAGGCGCCTCAGGCACCATCAGCGTGTGGGCCGATGTTCAGCCGCAGCTCGTGCATGACATGTGTCGCGCCTATCTGGACGGCGACGTGGAGCGCGCCCGCGATATCCAGATTGCCGGCCAGCCGCTCATCAACGCCCTCTTTAGTGAGGTCAACCCCATCCCCGTCAAGGAAGCGCTCGCTCAGATGGGTATGATCGAAGCCAACTACCGCATGCCGCTATGCCCCATGGCAGACGACACGCGCGCTGCACTTACCGATGCTCTGAAGGGAGCTGGTCTGCTTGATTAAGACCGTCATTATGGGAACGGGCCGCATGGGCTCGCTGATCCGCACTACCGCCGAGGGCATTGTCAACGCCGCTGGAGAGCCCGTTTTTGACATCGTCGCCCAGATCGGCTTCGACTTGTCCGAGCTCGAGAGCGCACCGACGGCCGACGTCATCATCGACTTCTCGAACGTCGTGACCTTCGATGCCGTTGTTGCCTATGTCGAGCGCACGGGCGCGGCGTTGGTCTCGGGCACCACAGGCTACACCCCCGAGCAGATGGACCGCCTGCGCGAGCTGGGCCAGAATGCCCGCGTCATGCACTCGGGCAACTACTCTATCGGCATCGCCGCCCTGCGTCACCTAGTGGCCCAGGCCACGCGTGAACTGCCCGGCTTTGACTGCGAGATTGTCGAGACGCACCACAACCAAAAGGTCGACGCTCCCAGCGGCACCGCCAAGTTACTGCTCGATGCCGTCGTCGAAGCCGAGCCCGAGGCGGGCTACCACCCCGTCTACGGACGCGAGGGCATGTGCGGCGCGCGCGATCCCAAGGAAATCGGTATGCACTCGCTGCGCGGCGGCACCGTCGCCGGCGTGCACGAGGTGAGCTTCTTTGGACAGGACGAGGAGGTCACGCTCGCACACCGTGCCACGAGCCGTCAGATCTTCGTCAACGGCGCTCTGGCAGCCGCGCAGAAGCTCGTCACCCGCGAGCACGGCTTCTATACGTTCGACCAGGTCATGTTTGCCTAACCAGGTATCAACCGGATCCACCCAAAGGAGAGACAGCAAATGAACAATGCAGCCGAGATGGATGCACAGGAGATTATCAACTACATCGCCACCGCGCCCAAGAAAACGCCCGTCAAGCTGTACGTGCGCGAGAAGCCCGGCATGAAGGTTGCCTGGGGCGACGCACATGTCTACGGCGGCCGTCGTGGCAAGACCGTCTTTGGTGACTGGGATGAGCTCAAGGCGATCCTCGACGCCAATGCCGACTCCATCGACTACTACGACGTAGAGAACGACTGCCGCAACTCCGCCGTCCCTATGCTCGACCTTAAGGGCATCAATGCCCGCATCGAGCCGGGCGCGATCATCCGCGACCGCGTCGAGATCGGCGACCGTGCCATCATCATGATGGGTGCCATCATCAATATCGGCTCCGTCATCGGTGAGGGCTCCATGATCGACATGGGCGCCGTGCTGGGCGGCCGTGCCACCGTGGGCAAGAACTGCCACATCGGCGCTGGAACCGTGTTGGCAGGCGTCGTTGAACCCGCAAGCGCCACGCCCGTCATCATCGAGGACGATGTCATGATCGGCGCCAACGCCGTGGTCCTGGAAGGCGTACGCGTAGGCAAGGGCGCTGTCGTTGCCGCCGGCGCCGTGTGCGTCGAGGACGTCCCCGCCGGTGCCGTCGTGGCCGGTGTCCCCGCCCGTGTCATCAAGATGCGCGACGAGAAGACCGACAGCAAGACCGGTCTCGAGGAAGGTCTGCGCCAGCTGTAGGGTTACGCGGTTTTACCAAACCGCGTAACGGCTCAACGCTGCACCTTTGGTTCCGCCGTTCTAACGAACGGCGGACCGGTCGACGCTGCAAACGCCCCTAAGCGGCAACCTGACGTTCAATCGTCGGTCGCGTACCGAAGTACGCTTCCCTCCTCTTTCACGTCACCTTGCTCGCCTAGGGGCGTTTTCGCTGACTTATGCTCAACCTGTGGGGCAATTCAGCCCTAAACAAGAAGGCCGAGGCCCCAAGGAGCTTCGGCCTTTGCTTTCCCGCTGTAGGCGTAACGCAGTTTATCTATTCTCGATGCTGCCGATGTTTTTGAGTTCGATGGAAATGAGGCCGTTGGGCTCGTTGACGAACTCGATGTACTCGGAGTTCGAGCCCATCTCGACCGGAAAGCTGATCTCGATGCCCGTATCGGTACGAATCTTGTGGTTGCGCACGGCCGCACGCTCGACCTGCTTGCGCTCCACGGGCACACGCTCGGGCACCTTCTCTTCGGTCAGCGCCGCACGTACACTCTCCTTGATGACCGGCTCGTCCTCAAAGACCTCATCGACGATATCCCAGGGCGGCAGCTCCTCATCGTCCTCAACCTTCTCGGCAACGGCAGCCTTAACCTTAGCGAGCGCTACGGCTGTATTGGCACCGTGCTCCTCGGCGACTTCCTCGACCACGCGCGTCACGGTGTCGATGACCTCCTTGCCCGACACGCCCGTATCGCACTGCAGCAGACCGTCGGGAATGAGCATACGGTCTTCGCCGGCAATCTTGCGCTTCTTGTCCACATAGCCGATCTCCATGGTGCTCGCGCGCACGATGGCATAGCTTGGCACCTTTTGGGAAGGATTCGGCAAGATAGCATAGTGGCGCGCGATGTCGTTGCGTACCTCGCCCTCCTCGCGGCCCACCTCGTGCATAAAGGCCTGTTTGGAGCCCAGCAGCATCACGGCAAACCAGCGGGCATCCTCGTCGTCGTCAAAATCGGCCACGAGCACATCGGTGGACTCGGCTTTCTCGGCCTTGGTAAGCTCGGAGGAAATGAACTCCGCAATCTGCTGCGACAGGTCTACGAACTCGCGCTCGCCAAAGAAATAGTCCTTGAGCTCGCCGCCGAACGCAGAGTTCTCGGCAAACGTGGCGCGCTTATTGTCGGCCGAAGTTCGTGCACGGCGCAGATGCGTGGTCACAAAGTTGCGCACGGTACGGCTCTCGATATCGAGCTCGCGCTGGCTCATGACGTTGACGGCAGAGTCAAAGTCCAGGATATGCAGAATCGCGTGATTGATTTTCATATACGGCATTCCGTTCTAGATCGATTTCGGCACGAACCAGTATAGCGGTCGAGCCCGCCCCAGGCGCATCGAAGCTTGGTGCATCGGGGACAGGTTGCTTTGCACCAATGGTTAGCGCAGGAGCTCGGACTGCCAAGCCTCGAGCTGTTCTGCCAAACTCTTGCCGGCAGCGGGCATGTCGATCTGGGGTCGTTTGGGCAGCAGTGCGCATTTAAGGATTGCCACGATGGTCTGCGAGACAAAGCGTCGCGTATCCTCGTCAAAGCCTTGCGCAGCCTGGAGCATCACGGGCAGGCTCTCGCGCAGATTCCCGGCGATATCCGCAAACCGCTCAGCACCCGTAGCCTCAAACACGGAGAACAACGCATCTACAAAACGCTCGCGCTCGCTAGGTGACACTGCAAGCAGCATCTCGCGAATGGAGCCATCAACGTATCGAGCACCGGCGGACAGGCGCTCACAGTACACGAAGTCGCGACCATCAACCACCCAGCTAAAGGGATTATGCTGCAGCAGGCTGAACTCGGTGCTCTCAACGATGGCATAGTCCTCCTGCGTCTCGAACATCATGCCAAAGATCGACGACCGAGGTAGCGTCTTGTCGATTCGACCGGAAAGATCGGCAAAGGCGTTGCCGTTCAGAAACTCCTCGACGAAGCCCGGACCATCATGGGAATACACCCGTTCGATTCGCTCACGGGTGACATCGGAGCACATCGCCGCACCGTACACCGCAAGGTTTCCACCCTTGGAATGACCTCCGCACAAAAGCGGCCCGTCAATCGCATCCGCTGCCTCGCCCACATAGCGCGCCGCAGATTCCTGGGAGGGCACGGGACACCGGAACGCCATGTTGAAGTCCTCTTTCCAGCCCACAATCGTGCTGTCGGTCCCCCGGAAGGAAAGATAGCTAAACCCCGCCGGAAACCGGAACGCCATGGCTGCAAACTGCTCTGTCGCCACCACATCGCTCACGGCACGATAGCCGCAAACGTGCACGCCACGGTAGCGAGGGCTTGCTGCCACGGCCTCCAACAAGGCCCTGCTCCCCTCTGGATCCCACAGGTCGCCAATCATGTCCCGGTAGCACTCGGCACGAAGCAGCTCGCGTACGTCTAGGCCCTGCCAGTTCGTCAGCTCCGCCATAACACCCGGCAAACGCAAATAGGACAACCACGCAAAGACCAGGCTATCCACCGCGCAGAACGGCCGTTCCTCAAACGGGTCAAACGCCGTCTGGGCATAGGTCAAAAAATTAGGCGAATCCGACATGGCCCTCCCATCAACTATGGTGCATTGAGGTCAGGTTACTTTGCACCAAAAAGGCGCCCGGGCCGTGTGGGCTCGGACGCCTTCATTGTAGCTTTTCGCTCTAGCGAGCTTGATTTAGCAGGAGAAGTCGACGCTGTCGATGATGTCCTTGAGGGCCTTGGCGGAGGCGGTAAGCTCATGCTGCTCGTCATCGTTCAGCGGCACGGGGACGCGGCAGACAACGCCGTCGCGGCCAACGACGGTCGGCATGGAGATGGCAAGATCGGACAGGCCATACTCGCCCACCATGAGCGAGGAGACGGGCAGAACGGTCTGCTCATCGCGCATGACGGCAGTGCAGATGCGCTTGACGGCCATGGCGACGCCATAGTAGGTGGCATGCTTCTTCTCGATGATGGTGTAGGCGGAGTTCTTGACGTCCTCGGCGATGCGCTTCTCGGCAGCCTCATGCTCCAGATGACCGTGAAGCTCGCAGAAGGTGTTCAGCGGAACGCCGGCAACCTGAGCGCTGGACCAAGCGACAAACTCGGAATCGCCGTGCTCACCCATGACATAGGCCTGGACATCGCGCGGGTCAACCTCGACGTGGGCACCAAGCATCTGCTGCAGACGGCCGGTGTCGAGCACGGTACCGGAACCGATGACGTGGCCCTCGGGCAGGCCGGACATCTTGATGGCGGCGTAGGTCAGAACATCGACCGGGTTGGAGACGATGAGCAGAATGCCGTCGAAGCCGGACTTCTTAATCTCGGGGATAATGGACTTAAAGATGCTGACGTTCTTGTTGACCAGGTCCAGGCGAGTCTCACCGGGCTTCTGGGCAGCGCCAGCGGTGACGACGATCATCGCGGCATCGGCGACATCGGAATAATCGCCGGCATAGATCTTCATCGGCTCGGCAAACGTCATGCCGTGCGCAATATCCAGGGCCTCGCCCTCGGCGCGGTTCTTGTCCACGTCGATGAGGACCATCTCGGAGAACAGACCGCTCTGCATCAGTGCGAACGCCGAGGACGAACCGACGAAACCGCAGCCGACAATAGCGACCTTCTTCTCGTTAACCATTACAAACTCCCATCTCTCTCCACAAACAAACCGCCCAGGGCGACCCGAGCGGCTTGCCGTAATCCCAATACATCCAATCGGGACTTTGATTATGCTCCTATTGCAGCCAAATATCGACCGTTTACCGAAATTGTTTGCAGAATTCGTATAATAACTGCACGAAATCGGTTTCGAGCTATTGACTCACAAAAAACGAATCTCTAATACAGGCCCGCCTCACGAATAGCCTCAACAGCCAGCGCAATCTGGTCGGGCGGCAGCACCAACGCCATGCGCACGTGCCCCTCGCCCGAAGGACCAAAGCTCGCACCCGGCGTCACGACGACACCGGCCTTCTCCATGAGCTCCTCGCAAAACGCCATCGAGTCGGTGCGGCCACCGGGAAGCTTGGCCCACACGAACATGGAGCCATGCGCGTTGGGGCGCTCCCAGCCCAAGCCCTCAAGACCGTCGCACAGGGCATCGCGGCGCTCCTGATACTTCAGGCGCTGCGCCTCGACCTCATCGCGCGGACCGTTGAGGCAGGCGATAGCGGCCTTCTGGATCGGGAAGAACATGCCAAAGTCGATCTGGCTGCGCAGCTTGGCGAAGGCCGAGACCACGTCCTCGCGACCGACCAAGAAGCCGATGCGGGCGCCGGTAACGTTGAACGACTTGGAGAGCGAGAAAAATTCCACGCCCACCTCGAGCGCGCCGGGATACTGCAGAAAGCTGCCACCCGGCTCGCCATCGAACACGATGTCCGAGTAGGCGTTGTCGTGGACGATCAACAGGTCGTGCTCGCGGGCGAAGGCGATGATCTCCTCGTAGACCTCAGGCGTGCCCACCGAGCCAACCGGGTTGGCGGGCAGCGACACGATCATGTACTTGGCGCGGTCGGCGACCTCTGGATCGATGCCCGCCACATAGGGCAGGTAGTTATGCTCGGCGACCAGCGGGTAGTACTCGAGCTTAGCGTCGGCGATCTTGGCGCCCGCCTCAAAGACCGGATAGCACGGATCGGGCACCAAGATGGTATCGCCCGGGTCGAGCAGCGCCAGGCCCAAGTGGCCCACGCCCTCCTGCGTGCCGTTGCACGACTGCACCATGGACGGCGTAATGCCGGAGACACCAAAGCGACGCTCATAGTAATCGCACACGGCTTGCTTGAGTTCGGGCAGGTCGCGCAGGGCATACTTCCACATCTCGGGATCTTGGGCTGCATGCGTGAGCGCCTCGACCACATGGTCGTACGGCTTAAAGTCGGGCGTGCCCACGCTCATGTTGTAAATGGTCTTGCCCTGAGCCTTCAGCGCGAGAAGTTTGTTGTTGAGCGAGGCGAAGACCTCCGCGCCAAAGCGGTCGAGACGCTGCGATGCCTGCATGGTGCCACCTTTCGATATGAAAAACGCGGCGCTCCGACAAGAGCGCCGCGCGATACGGGCCATCAGATTGCAAAAGTGTAACGCTTGCACCCGCTGTTTTGGTTCAATTTGGCAACCTTAGTCCATCGGATTGAGCGCGTCAATCTGGGCGAGCCACAGGCGCGAGCTGGCGTCACTCGGCATGCGCCAATCGCCGCGCGGGCTGAGCGTGACCGAGCCCACCTTGGGGCCATCGGGCAGGCAGCTGCGCTTAAACTGCTGGGCAAAGAAGCGACGGTAGAACGTGCGTAGCCACGTGTGGATGGTCTTGGCGTCGTAGACGCCCTCGAAGCTCTTGAGCGCCATGCGGTAGATCTTGCCCGGCTCAAAGCCAAAACGCAGCAGGTAGTAGAGGAAGTAGTCGTGCAGCTCGTACGGGCCCACCAGGTCCTCAGTCTTCTGCGCAATCTCGCCGTCGCCCGTGGGCGGCAGAAGCTCGGGGGACACCGGCGTATCGAGGATATCGAGCAAGACCTCGGCAATACGCCCGCCAAAAACATCAGCGGCATAGCGCACCAGATGGCGCACAAGCGTCTTGGGCACGCTCGTATTGACGGCGTACATGCTCATGTGGTCGCCGTTATAGGTAGCCCAGCCGAGCGCCAGCTCCGACAGGTCGCCCGTGCCGATGACAAAACCGCCAGCCTGATTGGCCAGATCCATCAGAATCTGCGTACGCTCGCGGGCCTGGCTGTTCTCGTAAGTCACGTCCTGGACGGTCGGATCGTGCTCGATGTCCTTAAAATGCTGCTCCACGGCTGCATGGATCGAGACTTCCCGGAAGCTCACGCCTAGGTCGCGAGCGAGCGACTCGGCATTCGACTTAGTGCGATGCGTCGTGCCAAAGCCGGGCATGGAAACCGCCGTGATACCCGTGCGCGGCAGCCCCAGCGCATCGAAGGCACGCACGGTCACAAGCAGTGCCAGCGTGGAGTCCAGGCCGCCTGAAAGACCGATGACAGCCGCCTTGGTACCCGTATGGGCAAGACGGGTCTTGAGGCCCGCGGTCTGCAGGTCGAGGATGGTCTCGCAACGCTCAGCCAGGTCACCATGGTCGGCAGGCACGAAGGGTGCGCGGGGGAAGACACGGTCGATGTCGAGCGCATCGCGCAGGACAGGTTCGTCTGCCAGCACGTCCTCAAACGAAAATTCAACAATCGTGGCCTCCGGCGCATCGTCCGCGCGCGTCCACGTCGTCGAGCGACGGCGCTCGGCAACCAGGCGGTCAAGATCGACATCGGCAACGGCCATATCGCAGGTAAGCAATTTGGTGGCGGCGAGCTTGGAGCCGTTTTCGTAGATAAGGTTCTCGCCCGCAAAGACCATATCGGTCGTGGACTCGCCCTCACTCGCGTCCGCGTAGGCATAAGCGCAGTACAGGCGCGCGCTTTGGTTAGAGATAAGGCTGCGGCGGTAATCTGCCTTACCGATGATTTCGTCAGAGGCCGACGGGTTGAGAATCACCGTCGCACCGGCAAGCGCCATCTCGGTCGAGGGGGGCGCCGGCACCCACAGGTCCTCACAAACCTCAACGCCCAGCACCAGGTCCTCGGCACCCTCATCACAGCAACGGTAGACAAGCCCCGAGCCCAGCGGGACCGGACCCTGACCGGCAAATTCAACCCACACGGGATCCGCAGGCGCCGGAGCAAACCAACGGCGCTCGTAGAACTCGCCATAGTTGGGCAGGTACTTCTTGGCCGTGAGGCCCAAAAGCTCGCCCGCACAGCACACGGCGGCGCAGTTGTAGATGTTCTCGGCCACCGCAACGGGAAGACCGACGGTAAAGACGATCGGCAGCTCACGGGTTTCATCGAGGATATGCACCAGAGCAGCCTCGCAGGCATGCAACAGTGTGCGGTTATGGAACAGATCGGCCGCGGTATAGCCGGTCAGGTTAAGCTCGGGCAGCACCAGAGCACGAACGCCGCGCTCGGCAGCATCGCGAACAGTGGAAAGCGCCACCTCAGCATTACCCTCGACATCGGCAACGCGAATCCGCGGTGACGCCGCCGCCACACGCAAAAAGCCATCAGACTGAGAAAGGTGAAGATTCATAAGAATGCTCCCGTGCGTAGACGCCATTCACAACAATTAGCAAGCTCTATTGTAGTTCAACCGCCGAGTGCAACCGCATCCCACCAACTTGGTGAGCTATTGATGAGTTGATGGTATCTGTTAAATGTCACGTACGATTCACATCTGGTGGGTACCCTGATGGCTACACGAAACGAAGCAGATTTACACCGGGAGGACCCCGTATGACAACCAAGTACACTGACGCGCCGCGCACGCGCGTCATGACACCGGCCGCGCTCAACAACGGCGTTCACGAAAACCATTCCATCGGACAGACCATGGCCATCGCGCCCAAAAAGGGCCTGTTCGATGACATTTCCATTCCCCAGATCATCGCCGGCGCCGCAGCCGCGGCCACAAGCGTGGCGCTTGCCTCCAAGATCGGTATCGCCGGATCGGTAATCGGCGCCGCCGTGAGCTCGGTCATCACCGTTGTGTCCTCGCAGATCTATCGCCACTTTATCTCCGCCAGCGCCGAAGCAATCAAGGGCACGCATGCCGCTGTCGACTACCCTGCCGGCGCCTACGAGCCCGTTGAGCCCAATGTCGAGGAGCACCTGGGCGGCGCCGCGACCACGCAGGAGATGCGCCAGATTGCGGGGCGCGCGACCACGGCGCGCGTCGCCCCCAACAGCCTGCGCGCCAAGGCGGCGGCAGAGCGTAGCCAGACGCAAAAGAAAGTCATCGTCTTCTCGATCGCCATCGCCATCGTCGCGGTCATCGCCTGCACCGGCGCCATCCTTATAACCACCGCCGGTGAGGGTCTGGGCGAGCGCCCCGAGCCAATCCTTTCGTCGCACACGACCGAGAGCGATGCAAATGGCAACACCCAGTCGCAGGATCAGCAGGCACAGGCGGACGGCACGCAAGACAGTTCTACCTCTGCCGATTCGTCCTCGAACACCCAAAACCAATCGCAGGGCACCGATTCCTCTACGGCCAACAGTGGCACGCCGTCCGACACGACCAACTCAAGCCAAACAACTGACGGTTCACAGCCGAACACGGGAGGCCAGACGAGCGACACCACGTCGGGAATGGGTGCAGCAGACAGTAGCAACACCAACAGCTCGAGTGGAACCGCGTCCGGCACGGCATCTGACAGCTCGAGCCAAGGCACGGCATCGGGCAACTAAGCACGTTTGCCTCTCATAGAGAACCGACCTGTATAACGGGCGCGAACCGGCAACGGTCGCGCCCGTTTGCCTTAGGCGCCGTCATGGCAAACCCCGGGCGATGGTAAGATGCTCTACGTGTGTAAAGAGGAGATTTGCCATGAGCAAGACAATAGTTAAGCCCACGCTTTCGCTGGGCAACCACATCTATCTGTATCGCCTGCTGCGCGACGCAATTGGATGCGGTAAGCAAACGTTTATGACGCAGGTCGAGGAAGCGCTCGCCGCCGGCGATATGGCCGCCTACGACCTGGGTTTTGAGTCCACGCGCGAATTGCTCGAGGAGCTCGACGACTGCATTAAGCTGACCGTCTTTAAGGGCGGCCGCCTGTATGCCACCGTCATCGCCAACGAGGCCTGGGATGCCGCCCTTGCCAAGGGTGAAGACAAGCCCAAGGCTACCAAGGGTGCCAAGCAGTCCTACAAGAAGAAGAAACGCGGCGAGAAGGACCTCAAGGCTGTGCGCCCCAAGCACGTCAAGCGTCCCGAGTCTGAGTCTGCTGTTGAGGTTGAGGCCGCGCCGGAGCCCGAGGTAGAGGTCGAAGCTGTTGTAGAGACAATGACCGAAGCGGAGGTCATGACCGTCACGGCAGTTAGCCCCGAAGTTACCCCCGAGCAGGAAGCAGCTACCGAGCAGGGTGCAGAGTCCGCCGAGGAGTCAAACGAGACCCCTGCGCCGGCAGCCGAGAAACCCGCCGATCAACCTGCGGCACCCGCCTTCCAAAACAGCGATGTCTTTGGCGATGGCCCCGAAGATGACCAGGCCGACGAGCCAGCGGAGCAGGACGCTGCCGAAGCAAAGCCGGAACCCGAGGTGCCCCAGCCCGCCATTTCGCTCACGGTCGTTTACGACCCCGAGAACGCCAACGCCGGCATCACCACCATGGCGTCCACGCCAGTCGAGGCAAAACCGAACGCAGAGGGTGAAAACGCTCCACAGGCCGAGGCTAAACCCGTAACCGCAGATGCGCCCGTGATTACCGAGCCTGCTGATGTTACAGCCGTGCCGGAGACGACCACCAAGCCTGCGCCTGCTGCCAAGCCCGTCGTCGAACCCGTTCGCACGCCGGAGCCCGCACCCGCACCGACCTCGGTCCCTGCACCCGCAGCACCGACCATCCCCGAGGACTTCCCTGTCGATTTCGCGACCGAGGTCTTCTGCCCCGGCCCG
The DNA here is from genome assembly GCA_934630375.1 of uncultured Collinsella sp. Classification (GTDB taxonomy): domain Bacteria; phylum Actinomycetota; class Coriobacteriia; order Coriobacteriales; family Coriobacteriaceae; genus Collinsella. Next base: position 41,842 of record CAKTVQ010000007.1, on the reverse strand, counting down.
CTGCTGCATCAGCTGTCGACCTATCTTCCCTACGGTGCCGACACGCTCGGCATCGTCGGCGAGTACTACTGGATCGCCCGCGAGCGTGGCATCATCGATGCCGCACGCAACCGCGCAAGCTTCCCGCTGCGCTACACGCAGGCCGGCGAGCGCCACGAAGTCACCGTGCGCATCCGCCGCAACACCACCGGAGGCCTCGGAGCCACCTGGACCATCGACAAGGTTGAAGAATCCAACGAATAGCAAAACGCGGCGAACGTCACAAAAACGTTCGCCGCGTTTTTTATTTTTCCAGGTTGAGCATAAGTTCGTGTGACAAAGGGGCTGTCCCTTTGCCACATCAAACTAGTCCCTGGTAAGTTTCCTGTGGATACGATGCGGCTGGGCTGCGTCCTCGCCCAAGCGCTCGATGCGGTTGGCCTGATAGGCCTCGAAGTTGCCCTCGAACCAGTACCAGTTGCCCGGGTTCTCGTCGGTGCCCTCCCATGCCAGGATATGCGTGGCAACACGGTCCAGGAACATACGGTCGTGGCTAATAACCACCGAGCAGCCCGGGAACTCGAGCAGTGCCGCCTCGAGCGAGGACAGGGTCTCGACGTCCAGGTCGTTGGTAGGCTCGTCGAGCAGCAGCAGGTTGCCGCCCTGCTTGAGCGTGAGCGCCAGGTTCAGACGGTTACGCTCGCCACCGGAGAGTACGCCAGCGCGCTTCTGCTGGTCCTGGCCCTTAAAGCCGAAGCTCGCCACATAAGCGCGGCTCGGGACCTCGGTCTCGCCGACCATCATGTGGTCCAGGCCGTCCGAGACGACCTCCCACAGATTCTTATCAGGGTCGATGCCGGAACGGTTCTGGTCGACGTAGGAGATCTTGACGGTCTCGCCCACCTCGAGCTCGCCCGAAGTCAGCGGCTCCAGGCCAACGATGGTCTTGAACAGCGTGGTCTTACCGACGCCGTTAGGACCGATCACGCCGACGATGCCGTTGCGCGGCAGGGTAAACGAAAGGTCGTCGATGAGCACGCGGCCATCGAACTCCTTGTGCAGATGATGGGCCTCGAGCACCTTGTTGCCCAGACGCGGTCCAACGGGAATGCGGATATCGGTCCAGTCAAGCTTCTGGCTTGCGCGGGCCTCGGCCTCCATCTCCTCGTAGCGAGCCAGACGGGCCTTGTTCTTGGCCTGGCGAGCCTTGGGCGAGCTGCGCACCCACTCGAGCTCGGCCTCCATGCGCTTGGCGAGCTTGGCATCGCGGTTACCCTGAGCCTCGATACGGGCGGCCTTGGTCTCCAGATACGTGGAGTAGTTGCCCTTGTAGGGATAAAGGTGACCGCGGTCGACCTCGCAGATCCACTCGGCAACGTTATCCAGGAAGTAGCGATCGTGCGTGACGGCAAGCACCGCGCCCTGGTAGTTGTGCAGGAAATGCTCGAGCCACAGGATCGACTCGGCATCCAGGTGGTTCGTGGGCTCGTCGAGCAGCAGCAGATCGGGAGCTTCGAGCAGCAGCTTGCACAGGGCCACGCGACGGCGCTCGCCGCCGGAAAGCACATTGACCGGCATGTCAGAATCGGGCAGCTGCAGCGCGTCCATGGCCTGGCCGAGCTTGGAATCGATATCCCAGCCGTCGGCGGCATCGATCTCGTCCTGGAGCTTGCCCATCTCGGCCATGAGGGCGTCCATGTCGCAATCCGGGTCGCACATCTCCTCGCCGATTTTATTGAAGCGATCGACCTTGGCGATCATGTCGCCAAACGCCATACGCACGTTCTCGATGACGGTCTTGTCGTCATCGAGCGGCGGCTCCTGCTGCAGGATGCCCACGGTGTAGCCAGGGGTGAGCCTGGCATCGCCGTTGGAGACCTCCTCGATACCGGCCATGATCTTGAGCAGGGTCGACTTGCCCATACCGTTGGGGCCCACGACGCCGATCTTGGCACCGGGATAGAAGCTCAGGGTCACGTCGTCAAGAATCACCTTGTCGCCATGGGCCTTACGAGCCTGATACATCTGGTAGATAAACTCCGCCATTTGCCTGTTTTATCCTTTCTACCTGCTGTTTCCCTATTCTTGTTTTCGTTTTAGTGGAAACGAAATGAGGTAACCAGCTCTGAAATTTAACGAAAAAGGGGCATGGTTGCCCACACCCCCTAATACTACCTGGGAAAAGTCCCCCGGAACACACTATGAACTGCGTACGCTAGTTTTCCGCAACCTTAGCGAACGGCTCGCTGCGATTTGCGCCACAGCAGATACGAATAGACGTAGGCAGCGCCAGCTGAACCAAACGCCAGCACCGCAATCACCGCGGCGACGACTTCACTCGAAAGCACGCTACCCGCCACGCCCATCACAATCAAGCCAATACCCAGCACCATAAAGCAGGCACCGCCAAAACGCTGCGTACGGCGCCAGTTCTCGGGATCGGCAAGCGCCCAGGGTGTCTTGATACCGAGCGTATAGTTCTGCTTCACACGCGGCAAGTAGTTACCCACACCAATGAAGAGCAAGCCGATAGCGCCGGAAATCAGCACGTTAACCGAACCGACCGCCGGCACCACGCCCCAGACCGTAAGCTCTCCCAGCCAGCTTATGGCGCACATGAACAAGGTGAAGGCGATTACGAAGCCCTGGTAGAACTTGCCCGAGGTTCGATATGCCTCACCTTTGGGGTCGATGCGCGGCACCACGCAGAACATTGCGAGAAGCGCCAGAGGCAGCACGCCGAGCGCGGAGGCCATCCAGCTAGGACCCCAACCGTCGACGGCGCCGTTCGCGCCCCAGTGCGTGGGAATCTGCGCAGGCAAGCTCGGCATCACCATGAGGTGCGCTACGACATTGGCGACGCACAGAGCGACCAGCGCAATCCACACGCGCGACGATACCCCCGTGGGGTGAATGCCCTTGTTTTCGTTATTCATCCTTATCACCTTCCGTGTTTGTAAAGCCCATAAACCAACCGATCAAGTCCTGCATGACGGTGGTGTTTAAGCTGTAAACGATGTTTTGGCCATGACGTTCATCGGTCACCAACCCGGCGTTTTTGAGCGTCGCCAAGTGATGGCTCAGCGACGGCTTACTGATATCGAAATGCTCGGCAAGCTCCCCCGCCGTGCAATTGCCCTCGCGCAGCAACTCCAAAATGCGCCGTCGCGTTGGATCGGCAAGCGCCTTAAAACCCTCTCCCGGCATAAGACCTCCTCTCATCATCTCTCATGACGCGCACACTATACTCGATATTTAGATGTTTGTCTAACTGTCTAATCTTGTACTCAAAAAAATAGCCGCCTCCGCGTAATGCGAAGACGGCCACTTCTCACGCTACAAACGTGTTTTGGAGTTGGCCAACCCGCTGCAACGGGTGCCATCTGCTTCAATCTTATGCGAACCCCGATTCCATTTCAACAAGCCCAAGGGCTCAAGTGGAATCGCGATAACACCTATAATGGCAATAGCTAAAACACGATTCGCTTCCCCATCGGAGGATGTCTATGACCGAAACCGCTGCCGCTCTCGTCGAGACACGCGACACCAAGCTCGAGATCATCATGGGCCGCGAGGCACTCGATAAGCTCGCCGATGCTACGGTGCTGGTGCTCGGCTGCGGAGGCGTGGGCTCCAACTGCTGCGAGGCACTCGCCCGCGGCGGCATCGGTCATTTTGTAATTCTGGACAAGGACATCATCGCGCCCAGCAATATCAATCGCCAGGCCATCGCCTTTCACAGCACCATCGGCAAGCGCAAGGTCGATGTTATGGAAGCCATGATCCACGATATCAATCCTGCCGCCACCGTCATCAAACGTACCGAATACCTGCTGAGCGACAACATCGATGATTTCTTCGCGAGCGTTTTGGAGCAGACGGACGGCAAGCTCGACTACGTCGTCGACGCCATCGACACCATCTCGGCCAAGCTCACCATTGCCAAATATGCTCAAGATCACGACATTCGTTTGGTTAGCTCTATGGGCGGGGCCAACAAGCTCCATCCCGAGTGCCTGCGCTTTGCCGACATCTTTGATACGGTACGTGACCCCATGAGCCGCATTATGCGCAAAGAATGTAAGAAGCGCGGAATCAAGAGCCTACATGTACTGTTTAGCTGCGAGGAATCGGTTAAGACACAGCCCCGCGACCCTTCCAACATCCACGAGCGCACCGAGCTGGGAACTGCCAGTTTTATGCCGCCCATCATGGGACAGATGATCGCCGGCGAGGTTATCCGCCAGGTCAGCGGGCGCGGGTGCGAGCATGTGCGCGCCGACGGCCAGCGCCTAGATTAACGAGACGCGCAGCAATGGCACCGCAGTTATTTGACGCGCACTGTCACCTTGATTTAATGGCTCACCCGGACGCCGTTGCCGACGAGGCGACGGCACTGGGCATGGGTCTCTTTGACTGCGGCGTCGATCCGCGCGACTTTGCGCGCGCCAAGAAGCGCGCTTGCAACCGTTCAAATATCTTTGCCGGCATCGGCCTCCACCCCTGGTGGCTCGCCGACGGGCGATGCGGAACCGCCGAAATCAATCTGCTTTGCGAGGTCGCTGCGCAAGAGCGCTTAATTGGCGAGGTAGGACTCGACTTTTCCGCGCGCTTTGCCGGAAGCGAACCGCTTCAAATACAGGCACTTGACCGTCTCTGCGATGCGCTCGTGCAGCACCCTCTCGCCGGGCGCGTGATATCAATTCACACTGTTCGTTCGGCAGGAACCGTACTGGACGCCCTTGAGTCATTTGGATTGCTCACCCTAAGCCCCAACTCCCCCGCCATCATCTTCCACTGGTTTAGCGGCACCTCGAACGAGTTCGTCCGCGCGCGAAACGCAGGCTGCCATTTTTCCGTGAACGAGCGGATGCTCGCTACCAAGCGCGGTCGTGAATACGCCCGACAGATCCCACTCGACCGCCTGCTACTCGAAACCGACGCTCCAGCCGAAGCGCAAGCAGATATAAACGCACGGCAGCTAATCACATCGCTAAAAAGCGTCTCCCGGCACATCGCCGAACTTAAAAACTGCGCCGCGGAGGGCGTCGAATCGATCGTTTTGGCAAATTCGCGCTCCATATTTGACTTCCAATGACCCCGGTGGGCAAAAAACATCAAATATGAGTACTGTTGCAATGCTAGTAGCATTATTTTGCGGTAAAAGAACGCCCTGATAATGTACAACCGTTCATGATCAGGGCGTTTTAACATGTCGAAAGCCGTCTAATCCAGGCTTTTATCGATCCCAGACACTCAGCTAGGGCCTCAAAAGCATAATTTCGCTGTTACCAAAATAGTGACAGTACTCATATTTGGCATTTTTTGCCCACAGGGTCCCGGGAAGACAACAATTCGACTTCCCGGGACCGCTCAACTATTCAAAAATCGGCGCTCCGTGGCCCCCAGAAGTCCTCCATACCACATGCGACCAAGACGAACGCGGTGGCAAAGTCCTACGCGAGTTCCAGCAGGTCCGGCAGCTGATCGATAATCTTATCCGCGGCATCCTGGCTAAAGCCGAAGCGCTCCTCGCGCTTGGCAATGACTGTCAGGCCGGCTCGCTTGCCGGCAGTGATGCCAGGCACCGAATCCTCAACGCAGCAGCAGCGATTCGCGGGCAGCCCCAGCAGGTCCAGCGCATGCAGGTAGATGTCGGGCTCGGGCTTGCTCTCCTTAAACTGCTCGCCACTCACCACATACTCAAAGGCATCCGACAGCCCGCACGCGTTGAGCACTTCCTCGATACTATCCATGGGCGACGAGCTGGCAAGCGCCACGCGAACGCCGCGGCGCGGCAGCTCTCGAATCGTATCCACGGCGCCTGGGTTAATCAAAGTCTGATAGTCGCGCGGACGCTTATGCGCCCACTCGTCCCAACGGGCCAACGCTTCCTCGCCAGTAAAATGCCCCTTACCGGCACGCTCAAACCAATCGACCAGCATGCGGAGAAAGAACTGATGCGAGGTACCGACCTGCCCGTTCAGCTCCTCTTGGGTCAGGTTCAACCCAAGCTCCTTGGCAAACGCGGCAGTCTCGCCCAGGTAGTAATACTCGGTATCGACAATGACGCCGTCCATGTCAAAGATAACGGCGTCGAACGGAAATGCGGACACGGCACCCTCCCTAACAAAAGGGCGCCTGTAAGCAGGCGCCCGAACCATGCATTATCGGCGATTCTAGCCCAGTAGCTTATCGAGTGCCACCGCGATACCGTCTTCGTTGTTATTGGCGGTCACCATCTGGGCAACTGCCTTAACCTCATCGACGGCGTTGCCCATGGCTACACCTGTGCCGGCCCACTCAATCATGGACTTGTCGTTCTGGCCGTCGCCAAACGATACGACCTCACTGGCATCGATGCCGAGCTTGGGCAGGGCACCCTCGAGCGCACGGGCCTTGTCGATACCGGGCGCCGTGTACTCAAAGTACCAGTCGGCCGTAAACATGCCCGAAAGCGTCTGCTTAAAGGGCGCATACATCTCCTCATAATGCGCCTGCAGGTAGGCTGGATCGCCCGCCGTCAGCAGCTTGTCCACGGGACAAGCGTCCACGACCTCATGCAAGCTCTCGACCTCACGGATCTTAAGGTCGCACGCATCGCGCTCATACTTGACGATATTCTTCTGCGAACCGTCCGGCAGTGTGATCATGCAGCGATACGAGTCAACGACGTGCAGGTCCCGACCGAGCGAGATCATGGGAATCACGTCGAAATTGCGCAGATGATCAATCAGACGGTGCAGTTCGTCAGCTGGCATAGCCTGGTCAAACAGTACCTCGTCGGTCTGAGCATCGACCACGTGCGCACCGTTAAAGGCCACCAGCAGGCCATCGTGGTTCTGAAGGTCGAGCTCCTGCGCCAAGGCGTGCAGCCCCCATGCGGGACGGCCCGAAGCCAAGATGAGCTTAATGCCCGACTCCTGCGCCGCGAGCAGCTTCTCGCGCGTACGCGGGCTGATGACCTTTTGGTCGTTGGTGAGCGTACCGTCGATATCCATTGCGATGGCTTTGATTGCCATATATGCCTCCCTGTCATTGAACAACCTTGCCTGAGTCATCATACAGAACACCCACCGCGGCGCTGTTTGCAACGGGAAAAATGTCATATTGTCCCAAACATGAACAGTGTGTAGCCGTGGGGCGCAATCGCTCCGTCCCATACGCCGAGCCACCACATACAAAGCTGACGACGCTGAACGTGGCCGCCCCACCGACCTCATTTCATCCCGTAGAAAAGAAATTTCAAAATTAGTTCTTGTCAAATCAGCAAACCCAACGTACTTTAAAGAAGACCGTTCCGGTGGTCACCGTTTGATCGAGCATATTCAGTTTCAGTTTTCAGCGTGTAAGAGAAAGAAGATCGGCAAAGTACAACCCCAAACGCAATGACAACTTAATGAGGTAACTGCCATATGTGAGGCATCCAGAGCATTGCTGTCTCGATTTTGAGCACGATGCCTTCCGCCTTGCATGGGCCGTTCCATCCCACCCCTGCAGCAACTGCCTCACGGGCTCATTGAAAACCGCATAGCACCCCAACGTCAGCACATCACCCACGGCAAGCACATCACTCACGACAACCAACACATCAACAAACAGGCAAGCACATCACAGATTGGAAACGCTATGAACACTACCCGTCCCCAGACCGCAAACACCGTCCTCAAGGCACGCATCGACCGTGCCCTGCACGGCAGATACGACACCGACTTCGCCGCCGCAACGATCGCAAACTTTGCCCTGCTGCCCGTCGACGAGGCACTGAGCAACCACGAGTTTTCGGCAAATCGCTGCGCCGAAATCATGAACGATCCAGCCGTCCACAAACTTACCGACCCTTATCTCGGACCCCACGGTAAGACCGAAGGCCCGTACACCATGGGCCATGTGGCACACATGATTACCGCACTCGACACGAAGCTTCGGCTCGAGATGGACGACGAGACGCAGATGACATTGATGGACCATCGATTCGACCTGCAGAACGCCCTGACCCTCCCCATCCATGACCTCGCCATGGGCCTCAAAGCCCTGGAGGCGCGGCATCAGCAGGCAGCCTGCGGGCAAGATGACGTGCAGGGCCCGCCGGGCGTCATGGTGCTCGACCGCGAACGCTACAACCGCGCAACCGCCCGGTTTCAAGCCGGCCCGACAACGGTGCGCACCCTGATCGACATGCTCCGTGTGCTGAGCCTCAATCGTCTATTCGACGGCTACCGGGCACTGGCGCCTGCTGGCCTTCGCGCTCAAACGATCCGGATTATCGATATCCAACAGCGACAGTTCAAGCGTTACCGCGACGATCGGGAGATGAGCCAAGGCATCGTTCACTTCTACCAGAAGCGCTACGACCCCAACGAGTTTCCCGACGTTCTCGAACGCCAGCTGCGTCTCGTCTACACCGCGCCCATTGCCGCACTGATGCGATTGGGCGCATTCGACGAGTCACTGGCAAAAGCCGCCGACCGCAAAGTCACAACGGAGCTTGAGCGCAGGCTCGAACATGCCTTTGAGTTTTAGCGCCAGCTTCACCAACCCAAATAGAACCTCGTCCTACGTTAAGAAAGGAACCTTCGTGGACACCACTCAGACCCCTGTCATCAGCCCGCTCACGATGCGCGAGTCGGCTCGTGGCATAACGCTCACTTCCGTCTACGACGAGATGCTCGCCCGACGTGAGCTTTCCGTCGTGGGCGACATCAACAGTTCGATGGCGCACGATCTGTGCCAGCAGATTCGCCTGCTCGAGGCCGCAGACCCCACGGCCCCCATCACGGTCTTTGTTGCCAGCCCCGGCGGCAACGTGCGCGCCGGCCTCGCCATCTACGACACCATGCGCCTCTCGCCGTGCCCCATCCACACCATCTGCCTGGAGTTTGCGGCCTCTATGGGCGCCATCATCTTTATGGGCGGTGACGAGCGCCGCATGGCTCCCCATGCCGAGCTCATGATTCATGACCCGCTCATCCCGCAAGGAGCTGGGGGCTCGGCCCTAGCACTCCAGGAAACAAGCCGGCGTCTCATGCAGACCCGCAAGGCCCTGACGCAAATCCTGTCTGATCGCAGTGGCCTTTCGGCCAAGCGTATCCAAACACTCACGGCAAAGGATACGTACCTTTCGGCCGAGCGCACCGTCGAGCTCGGCTTTGCCCACAGCATTCTCACCTCGACCAAGGAGACCGCCCATGTCTAACCTCAACGCAGCCCTGCACGCCCCGGCCCCCACCATCCTTGCGCAAGCCCACACACTCTCGTGTGACACGCGTCAAACGGGCCTCAACAACAATATGCTTGTAATCGGGCCTTCGGGCGCCGGCAAGACCCGCAACGTTCTTAAGCCTAACCTGCTGCAGATGAATGCGAGCTATATCGTGCTCGATACCAAGGGGACGCTCTGCCGCGAAGTCGGCCCCGTGCTTGCCGCGCACGGCTATCGTGTACAGCGCCTCAACTTTGCCGATCTTGACGATGCGACCACACTGCCCGAGGACATCGAGCAGTGTGGCTACAACCCGCTCAACCACATCCGCCGCACCAAAGACGGCAAGCCCAACCAGCAAGACATCATCTCGGTCGCCAAGGCCATCTGTCCAGTCGAGGACCAAACCCAGCCGTTTTGGGACCATGCAACAGCCAACCTGCTTTCCTGCCTGATCGCCTATGTGTGTGAACAGCTGCCCGTGGAGGAGCAGACGTTTTCATCGGTGATCGACCTTTGCGAACATCTCCAAGACCGCGCCACGACACGCCTTTTCGACGACCTGCAGACCACCGACCCCACAAGCTACGCGCTCTCACTTTGGCGGCGCTACTCACCCACCATCACGGCCGAAAAGATGCACGCAAGCATCATGGGCATCCTTGCCGAAAAAGTCATGTGCCTGGGCTTTGATGGAGCACGCCGTCTATACACCGATGCGAATCAGATCGATTTCGCAGCTCTGGGATGCGAGCGTCGAGCGCTCTTCGTCACCGTCAGCGATCTCGACCGTAGCCTCGATCCGCTCACCGACCTGTTTGTAACGCAGGCCTTCGCGGAACTCATCCGCCACGCCGACGCGCAGCCCGACGGCCGCTTTGCGATACCGGTCCGCTTTATGCTCGATGACTTTGCCAACCTGCAGATGCCACAAATCGATAACGTTTTGTCCATCATCCGCAGCCGCGAGATCTGGGCAACCCTATTGCTGCAGTCAACAAACCAGCTCGATGCGCTCTATGGCGAAGCGCGCGCTCGCTCCATCATGGGCAACTGCGATACGCAGCTCGTGCTAGCCTTTCAGGACCCCGAGAGCGCTCGCGTCTTTTCCGAGCGTGCTGACGTGCTGCCCAGTACACTCATGGCAACGCCCGTCGACCGATCCTGGCTGTTCGTCCGCGGCCGCGCTCCCCAGCAGGTCGAGCGCTTTAGGCTCGAGGACCACCCGCTCTACGGGGAGCTGCCCGAAGCGCAGCGAGACACCACGCAGGTCGAATTAGCCCGCTAACAACGCCGCGCAGTCCGCCACACTCGACCGCAAACAGCAAGGGCCCGCATCCCAACGGATACGGGCCCCTTTCGGCCATGACCTATCTCAGCAACAAAGACTACTTGCGGTGAGCGCGGTAGAACTCGATGAGCGCCTGGGTCGAAGCGTCCTGCTCGGCCTTGGCGGCGTCATCGTGGAAGGCCGGAGTGATCTGCTTGGCAAGCTGCTTGCCCAGCTCGACGCCCCACTGGTCGTAGGAGTCGATGCCCCAGACCGTGCCCTCGACAAACGTGATGTGCTCGTACAGGGCGATGAGCTCGCCGAGCGCAAACGGGGTCAGCGTGTCACCGAAGATCGAGGTCGTCGGACGGTTGCCCTCAAAGCAGCGGGCCGGGACGATCTGCTCGGGCGTGCCCTCGGCACGCACCTCATCGGCTGTCTTACCAAAGGCGAGCGCCTTGGTCTGGGCCAGGAAGTTGCCCAGGAACAGCTCGTGCACGTCCTGACCGCTGTCGGTCGCGGGGTTGGCGGTGTTGGCGAAAGCGATGAAGTCGGCCGGGACCACCACGGTGCCCTGGTGCAGCAGCTGATAGAAGGCGTGCTGGCCATTGGTGCCGGGCTCGCCCCAGAAGATCTCACCGGTATCGGAGGTCACAGCGCTGCCGTCCCAGCGGACGTGCTTGCCGTTGGACTCCATGGTGAGCTGCTGCAGGTAGGCCGGGAAGCGGTGCAGGTACTGGCTGTACGGAAGCACGGCGTGGCTCTTGGAGCCGAAGAAGTTGACGTACCAGACGTTGAGCAGGCCCATCAGCGCAACGGCGTTGTTCTCGAGCGGCGTGTTGCAGAAGTACTCGTCGATGGCGTGGAAGCCCTCGAGGAACTGCTGGAAACGCTCGGGGCCGAGCACGACGATCAGCGACAGACCCACGGCGGAGTCGACGGAGTAGCGGCCGCCGACCCAGTTCCAGAAACCAAAGGCGTTGGCCGGGTCGATACCGAAGGCCTCGACCTTCTCGAGTGCGGTGGAAACGGCGACAAAGTGCTTGGCCACGGCCTCGGCGTTCTGCTCATCGGAGCCGTCGATGGCGCCCTGAGCCTTGAGCTGCTCGAGCATCCAGGTCTTGACCTCGCGAGCGTTGGTAAGGGTCTCGAGCGTGGTGAAGGTCTTGGAGACGATGATCACGAGCGTGGTCTCGGGATCCAGACCCTTGAGCTTCTCGGCCTGGTCGTTGGGGTCGATGTTGGAGATATAGCGGCAATCGATACCGGCGTCGGCATAGGGACGCAGGGCCTCGTAGGCCATGACCGGACCCAGATCGGAGCCGCCGATGCCGATGGACACCAGGTGCTCGATCTTCTTGCCGGTAACACCCTTCCACTCACCGGAGCGCACGCGCTCGGCGAAGGCATACATGCGGTCGAGGACCTCGTGCACGTCGGCGACGACATCCTGGCCGTCGACGATAAGCTGACCTTTCTCGCTTGCCGGACGGCGCAGCGCGGTGTGCAGGACGGCGCGGTCCTCGGTGGTGTTGATGTGCTCGCCGGAGAACATGGCGTCGCGGCGCTCCTCGAGCTTCACCTCGCGGGCAAGATCGCACAGCAGCTTGACGGTCTCATCGGTCACCAGGTTCTTGGACAGGTCGAAGTGCAGGTCACCGGCGTCAAAGCTCAGCTTGTTCACGCGCTCCGCATCGGCAGCGAACCATGCCTTAAGGTCGATACCCTCGGCCTCGAGCTTCTCCTGATGGGCCTCGAGCGCCTTCCAAGCGGCGGTCGACGTAGCGTCGATAGGTGCGGCAACAGTTGCCATAAAGTCCTCCTCAACATACGGGCGCATACCTCCATGCGCCCGGATAATCAGATGACCCTATTCTAGCGCAGGTCAAGACCGTAATCAGCGAGCGTTGCCAATCCGCCCCTAAACGGCGACCGACCAAAAAGGGACAGGTTAATTTTGGCAGGTCAAACGCTTTACCTACCAAAATTAACCTGTCCCTTCCTGGCAGATATTAGGCCGCAGCGCAGACGCTACCGAGCAACTCACGCAAAGGAGACCCAATGCCCTCCAGCAGTTCGGGCGCGATGATGGCGAAAACGGGAACCTCGCCGGCACCCACAACGGCGGGCACTTTTCCCTCCGAGACAATGCACCCGTAGGGGACAAAACCGTCCTCGCCGGCATCGAGCGCCGCCATGCGTTGGGCAAGTTCGCGCGCAAAGCCCGCCGTATCGGCATCGCCGATCGCCAGGACAAAGTCCACGCCCTCATCGGTCGCCAGGGCTACGGCTTCGTCGACCAAATCGTCTCCCCCGTCGCCCCCGACCGAGCCGCAACGGAAGAGCACGCGTTCGAGCAGGGCGCGATCGAGCGAGCCGAGCGCCGCTGAGACAAGCTCATCACGCGTATGCTTGTCGCCTCCCAACACGACCAGCGCCTTGGTGCCGCCGTAGTGGGCGACCAATCGTCCACACCAGCGAGCCACGTCCCCATCCGCAACCAAGCGCGTCGGCATACCAAACCCATAGTTGACCATTATCCCCACAACCCTTCCGTGCTTTATGGTGGTATCGATCGTTAGGCTCATGCTACGAAGCGAGCTTTTCCGAGCTGTTTCGCACTCTTTAGGGCTGCGTTAAAAACCTGCCAAAAAGGGACAGGTTTGTTTTGGCAGGTCAAGCGTTTTACCGACCAAAATAAACCTGTCCCTTTTTGGTCGGTTTTGACGGTGTCCGGTCGAGCGGGTATTATCGAACAGGTATTCGATAGGAACATGTGTTTGATGGAAGGATACGGATGGCGCACGGTCAGCACACCTATATCTGCATCGACCTCAAGACGTTTTATGCCAGCGTCGAGTGCGTCGACCGTGGGCTCGATCCGCTCACCACCAACCTGGTCGTTGCCGACGAATCGCGCGGACGCACAACCATCTGTCTCGCCATCACGCAGGCCATGAAGGACCTCGGCATCCATAACCGCTGCCGCCTGTTCGAGATTCCCGATGGCATCGACTACATCAAGGCCATGCCGCGCATGCAGCACTACATGGAGGTATCGGCGCAAATCTACGGCATCTATCTGGAATACGTCAGTCCGCAGGACGTGCATGTCTATTCCATCGATGAGTGCTTTATCGACGTCACCCCCTATCTAGACCTCTATCACACCGATGCCGAGGGCTTCGCCTGCATGCTGCGCGACGAAGTCCTGGGGCGCACCGGCATCACGGCGACGGTCGGCATCGGCCCCAATCTATTCCAGGCAAAAGTGGCGCTCGATATCACCGCCAAACACGTGCCCAGCCGCATCGGCAAGCTCGATGACGAAACCTTTCGCAAGGAGATCTGGCCCCACCGCCCCATTACCGATATCTGGGGCATCGGCCCCGGCGTGGCAGCGCGGCTCGAAAAGTACGGTGTCTATGATCTGATGGGCGTCGCCGCGCTCGATGAAACCCTGCTCTACGACGAGCTCGGCGTCAATGCCGAGTACCTTATCGACCACGCCTTTGGACGCGAACCAACGACCATCGCCGATATTCAGGCTTACCGCCCGCAGGCAACCTCGACCACCACGGGACAGGTGCTCTCGAAGGGCTATGCCTACGAGCAAGCCTATACCGTTTTGCGCGAAATGGTCGATGCCGCCGTGCTGGACTTGGTCGATAAACACGTGGTGTGCGACAGTATTTCGCTCTTTGTGGGCTATGCGAGCGAGCGCGCCGACATCCGCCGACTCGATGCCAGCGGCACGGCGCAATACGTCGACGGGTGTGGGCATCTGCGCTCGAGCACGTCGGGCATCGAACCCACAGCGACTGACGGCCCCGAGCTCGCGCCCCGTGCCCCCAAACCCGTTCAGCAGGATGACGAACGACGTCGTTTGGTGCGAGAAGCACAAGCGATCGACGGCGTCTTTGTGGGCGAGCACGGCGGCAAGCCGCGTGGTGGCTACGCTGCGCTCTTCGCGCACTCCAACGCCTCGCGCAAGCTGCCCGAGCGCACCAATTCGTTCAAGAAGATCATGGGCTATTTTGACGACCTATGGGCACAGACTGTCGATCCCAAGCGACCGGTCAAACGCATCAACCTTGGTTTTGGCAACCTGATGCCCGAAGAGTTCGCCACCATCGACCTGTTTAGCGACGTGGAAGCCGATGAGCGTGAACGCGACCTAGCCCGCGCCGTGCTGGCCGTAAAAGGCAAATACGGCAAGAACGCCCTGGTGAAAGGGTTGAGCTTTACCGCCGGCGCCACCGCGCGTGAGCGCAACGACCAGGTAGGAGGACATCGTGCCTAAGCCCAAGCAACAGCCCATGCGTCCGCCGACGGCCTTTGAGCGTCTGGCAGACCCCGAGGGGAGGCGTCGCGCCGCCGACCCAAAGCTCACCGCCAGCGGGTCCGTCCGCGCTAACCGCGCCGCACAGTTTATGCCCTTTGCTGCACTGACGGGATACTACGAACTCGTACGCAAACAAGAGATCACTGTCGAGCCCAAGTGCGAGCTCACAGAGGAGAAAGCCCTCGAGCTTTCCAAAAAGCTCGAGGGCCTCAAACGCGGCGATTTGGTTCGAGTCACCTATTACGATACGTACGGCTATCGTGCCCGCACCGGCATCCTCGACGAGGTACTCCCCGCCTTCAAGCTGCTCAAGCTCAAAGACATCACCATCGACTTCGACGATATCCAAGACGTTGAGCTGCGCGGACGAGCCTAGCGACGTTTCCTGCGCCAAGCACGCGCCCTACAGTGTCATGACGTAGTAGCCCGCGTCCTTCACGGCCGCCTCAAGGACGCCGCGATCGATCGGCTGCTTAGCGCGCACGCGTGCCGTGTGGTCCGCATATGTCACCGTTGCCCACACGCCGTCCAGCGCATTCAGCGCATTGGCCACGTTCTGAGCGCAGCCGTCACAGCTCATGCCGCCGATGAGCAGCTCATCGCTATAGGGATAGTGCGACGCATCGGTATCCGCCACAACAACCTTTTTGGCCTTCTTGCCGCACGCCCCATCGCTGCAGCAGCTTTTCCCGCGCGTCGAGGCGGCAATGCGGCGCAGTCCAAAAAACATGCCGATGGCAATGACGACCAGCACGATGAGATTCGCGGGGTTGAGCAAGTCGCTCATGCGCTCCCCTTTCCAAGTAGTCTTATCTAGATACCCCCATGGGGTGTCCCCATCTTACCTCAAAAACATGTCTGTTCGGTCAATTAGTTTCCCTCATCAAACTTTTTTGTTGACCATGGCTTACTTTCGTGTATAAGTTTTCCTAGGCTAACACGAAAGGACGGACAGCGACGCCATGACTCGAACCATAGACATCCCGACGTTTCAGGCGGCAGTCGTGCGCAACTGCTCCCCTACGCTCGCGGGCATCAAGCCGGCATCGCTCTTTACCTATCCAGGCACCTACGCCCACGGGAACGGCTCAACTGCAACCGAAACCATCGCAGAACGCCGAACACGTCTGCTCAACGTTATCGCCCAGTGCAATCGTGAACTTGACCCACTCGGCATCCACCTGAGCGTTTTGGTGTGGCGGCCCTGCGGAGCGCTCGTTTACGTGTACCGACCCAAAAGCCTCGCCGCCTACTTCGCGGACCCGCGCGCCCAGACGGCGCTCGCCAAGGAAGGCTACGACACGGGCGACCTCGCGACATGCCTCGTGCATCTGGCATCGCGCATCACGCTCGCGAGCAATAACGCCGCGGAATGTGCCTGTAGTCAGGCTCGATGCGCGCTGGCCCAGCAAGCCAGCTGCAGCAACGACTGCACCTGCGAGTTTCCGCACGAAATAGGCTATTTCCTGGGATACCCCTACGACGACGTGCACGAGTTTATCGCCCAGCGCGGCGAGAACTACAAGGTCTTTGGGGCCTGGAAGGTCTACACCAACGTCGAACAGGCGCTTGCGACGTTTGATGCCTACCGCGCCTGTACCCAATACCTCACCTTCGTCTATCAGCAGGGCTGCAGCCTGGCGCACCTTGCCCAGGTAACCCGATAGAGCATACAAGCCGCGGTTACGCGCCGCACAACCGAAAGGACAAAACATGAGCAAGATCGCCGTCGTCTACTGGAGCGGCACGGGCAACACCGAGGCCATGGCAAATCTCGTCGCCGAGGGCGCCACGTCCGCAGGCGCCGAGGTCGAAGTTATCCCCTGTGCCGACTTCTCTGCAGATAAGGCAGCCGGCTACGATGCCTTCGCTTTCGGCTGCCCCGCCATGGGCTCCGAGGAGCTCGAGTACGATGAGTTCCAGCCGATGTGGGACGAGGTCAAGGAGAACCTCGGCGACAAGAAGGTCGTCCTCTTTGGCTCCTATTCGTGGGCCGAGGGCGAGTGGATGGACAACTGGAAGGCCGACGCCGACGAGGCCGGCGTTAACGTCGTGGACTCCGTCATCTGCTACGACGCACCCGACGATGAGGGCGAGGCGGCCTGCAAGGCCCTCGGAGCCGAGCTCGCGTAACGAAACCAGGCCTCCAAAAGATCCTGTATCACAGCGCATCCCCATCCCTACAAAAGAGCGGGGGCTGGATTCAAGTCCAGCCCCCGCTCTTTTGTAACGGCAGTTACATCAACCGGCTACGAGATATTGCCCAAGAACGCCTTGGTGCGCTCGCTCTTGGGGTGGTCGAAGACCTCGCTCGGCGTACCCTCTTCCACAATGACGCCGCCGTCCATAAAGACGACGCGGTCGGCGACATCGCGGGCAAAGCCCATCTCGTGCGTCACCACGATCATGGTCATACCGTCACGTGCAAGATCGCGCATAACGCCAAGAACGTCGCGAACCAGCTCGGGGTCGAGCGCCGACGTGGCCTCGTCAAAGAGCATGACGTGAGGGTTCATCGACAGGGCGCGGGCGATGGCAACGCGCTGCTGCTGGCCACCCGAGAGCTGGCTCGGCATAAAGTCGATGCGCTCGGCAAGACCGACCTTGGTCAGCTCCTCGACGGCAATCTTCTCGGCCTCTTCCTTGCTGCGCTTGAGCACCTTTTGCTGCGCAAGCATGACGTTCTTTTTGACCGACAGGTGCGGGAACAGGTTGAACTGCTGAAAGACCATACCCAAGTGCGTGCGCACTTTGTTGAGGTCGACACCCTTGGCGCACACATCCACACCCTCAACGATAATCGAGCCACTCGTGGGATGCTCCAGACGATTGATGCAGCGAAGCATCGTCGACTTGCCCGAGCCCGAGGGGCCCAAGACCACAACGACCTCACCCTTGTGCACATCCAGATCGATATCTCGCAGAACGACGTTGTCGCCAAAGGCCTTCTGGAGGTTCTTGATGCTGACGACAACCTCGTTCGAGTTATTGGTTTCGCTCATGATAGGACCTCCTTACAGACCGGCGATGTGATCGGCGGGCGTCGCGACGACCTGCCCGGCGCTCTTGGCGGGACGCTTCTTCTTGGTTTCGGCCGTACCCAAAAGCCTCGCCTCAAGGCCGCTCACCAAGCGAGCGAGTGGCAGGGTGATGACCAGATAGAACAGGGCGGCAACCACATACGGCGTGATGGAGCCCGTCGTGGCCACGATGGTACGGGCGTTCATGACGATCTCGACCACACCCACGGCGGCAAGCAGCGACGTATCCTTGTAAAGCAAGATAAACTCGCTGGTCAGCGTAGGCAAAACATTGCGGAACGTCTGCGGAATCATAACGTAGAGCAGCGTCTGGAAGGCATTCATGCCCAGAGAGCGAGCAGCCTCGTTTTGGCCCTTGGGGATTGATTGAATACCGGCACGGAAGATCTCGCACAGGTACGCAGACGAGTTCATGGCCATGACGATAACGCCCAAGACATAGTCGTCCACCTTGACGCCGGCCAACGGCAGACCGAAGAACGCGATATAGATCTGCAGGAACGCCGGCGTACCACGGATGATATTCACATAGATGCCGGCAAGGCAACGCAGGATGCGTGACTTGGAGATGCGCATGAGCGACAAGGCAAAGCCAAAGGGAATTGCCAGCGGAAACGCCACGAGCACGATCGAGAGCGACATAAGGAAGCCCTTGAAGACGATCGGCAGGCTTTGGACCAAAATGACCGGGTTCAAGAACAAGCGCAGGAACATATTGGAGTTCCAGGCCTCGACCCACGGCTGCTCCTTAAGATCGGCCAGGAAGTTATCGAAAGCCGTCACGCCCTTAATCTCGACGGAAGGAATCTTAGAAATCTTCTTGGTCGAACCGTCAGCCAAGGTGTAGGTGCCGCTAAAGGCCTCGTCGCCACCCTCGACGGGGAAGGTCACGCCGTAGACCTCGACGCGGAAATAGCCGCCGGCAGACGCCGTCTCGCCAAAGTCGATCTTGAGCGTCTGGCCGTCAGCCTTGCACGTGGGCTTCATGGGCGTACGATCCATGAGGTCCTCGCCCGAGAGCATCGTCAATCGCGTGTCATCGGTGTCAAACGTCGTACCGTCAACAAACGTCAGCGAAAGACCGCTCAGCTCCTCGTCGGCATCGGCCTGAACTTCCCAGGTAATGCGTGTCTCGGTGCCGCCGACCACAGCGCTGCCCGAACCGGTGTTGGGTCGGGCGGTAATCTTTGCGGTCTCAAGCGCCTGGGCGGTCGTGGGCGCATATGCCCCCGCGCACACCAGCGCGAGCGCCACGGCCATGACGCAGGCTAGCTTTTGGAGCAAGGCGGGCAGTGAAAAACGCTGTTCCGCGGCCCCTTTGTTCAGTCGAGACAAGGTGGCTCCTATCGTAGAAGTTGCCGGCAAAAAGAGACGGAAACGCTTTCCGTCAAGAGAAGCGCAAAGGCCCTCTCCGCAAAACGGAAAGGGCCCGCGCGCAATCAAGTAGCTATTTTACTTGATATTGTACTTAGCCATGAGGGCGTCGACGGTACCGTCGTCGGTCAGGTCCTTGATGGTCTGATTGATGTCGTCCTTGAGCTTAGTATTGCCCTGGTTGATGGCGATGGCGTACTCCTCGCCGGTGCTGATCTGCTTGATGGTCTGGCAGGTGTTGAACTGCTCGGCGGTCAGCTGGCTGGCAACGGAGCGGTTGGTAACTACAGCGTCGCCCTTATCGGACTGCAGGGCGCTGAAGCACTCGGTGGCGTCCTTGTAGGGGACGATCTTGGCCTTGGGGAAGTTCTCCTGGGCAAAGGCCTCGGCGGTCGAGCCAGACTGGACGATGATGGTAGCGTCGGCGTTGTTGAGCTTCTCGCTGTAGTTGTCGGCCGTGATGTCGGTGTTATCGACCTTGGTCACGATAGCCTGATCGTCCATGTAGTAGGAATCGGAGAAAGTGACTTCCTTCTCACGCTCGGGCGTGTCGGTGATAGCCGCGATGGAGACGTCATACTTGGCGCCCGAAGCAACACCCGGCACCAGCGTGTCAAAGTCGTTGTTGACGTACTCGACATCCAGGCCCAGCTTATCGCCGATAGCCTTGATGAGCTCAAGGTCAAAGCCCTGGTAGTCGCCATTGTCATCCTTGTACTCAAACGGCGCGTACTCGGCAGAGGTGCCGACGGTGAGCGTACCGTCCTTGACGAGTGCATACTCCTTGGAGCCGTCGACCTTCTCGACCTTCACGTCATCAGAGCTGCTGGAACCGGCATCGGAACCAGAGGTGGCGTTGGACGAGCCGCAGCCCGTCAGTGCGAGGGCGAGCGCCATGGCGCCCGTGGCGGCAAATGCGCCAAGCTTCTTGAGCTTCATAATCAGTCTCCTTCCGGCGACCCCGTTTGATTCAGAGGTCTGCAAAAACTGTTGGCTATTATGCACCCGGAATTACGAATCTGCAATGAGAAAACTGATTGAAACAATCCCATAACGTGAATGGAACACTCCACTTTGTGACAGTTGTTACTGCTGTAACGACCTTAATAGCGTAATTTCCGCTGCATAACCTGCAAGTTCGTTCGGCGTCTCCAAAATAAATGGAAGTGCACGCAAGCGGCTATTCGATACAATATTCTGCATAACCTGCATACCGCCGCCAAATTCCTCGCTGCCAAGGTATCCCTTGCCGATGCACTCGTGACGATCTTTATGGGCGCCACAAGGGTTCTTCGAATCGTTGATGTGTACGGCATGCAGGCGATCGATGCCCACCACGCGGTCGAACTCGTCGAGTACGCCGTCCAGATCATGGATGATGTCGTAGCCGGCATCGCTCACATGGCAGGTGTCCAAACAAACGCCCAGTTTATCGGACAGCTCTGGACACTTGGCGGCAACGCCCTCGATAATGCACGCCAGCTCTTCAAAGCTACGGCCCACCTCGGTGCCCTTACCCGCCATGGTCTCGAGCAATACCATCGTCTGCTGGCCCTCAAACATCACCTGGCACAGCGTGTCGACAATCATCTGAATGCCGGCGTCTGCCCCCTGTCCCACATGCGCACCGGGATGGAAGTTGTAGTAGTTGCCGGGCAGTGCTTCCAGACGCTGCAAATCTTCCGCCATAGCCTCCAAGGCAAACTCGCGCGCCCGCTCCTTAGCGGAGCAGGGGTTATAGGTATACGGGGCATGCGCCACCAGCGGTCCAAAGTCGTTTTGCGCCATAAGCTCGCGCAGAGCCGCCACGTCATCCATGTCAAGGTCTTTTGCCTTGCCACCGCGCGGGTTGCGCGTAAAGAACGCAAAGGTATTGGCACCAATGGACAACGCCGTCTCCCCCATTGCCCGATAGCCCTTCGTCGTCGAAAGATGACACCCGATCGTCAGCATCTCCAGCTCCCCCTCATCAGTTGCGGTGAAATACGGTCTATTGGTGCCTTATTTTGGCGCAAACAGACCGTATTCCACCGCAAGATATAAAAGGGGCATCAGGGGCACGGTCCGCCGAGCCCCCTTGAGCACCAGTACCGCAGCCTAGAGCGTCAAGCGAATCGCATCGATGATCTGCGCACAGCGCTGCGTGGCGGCAAGGGGCATGACGGGACTCTCGAGTTTCCCCGCCCGGATGAGCTGGGTCGCATGCGAAGCTTCGCCGTAGAAATCATCGACCTCAAACGGGGCATTTATTTCGAGCATTCGTCCGTCGGAATACTTCACATGGGCGAGCTCGGGGCGATGGAGGCGCTCGATTTCCAACGAGCCCCGCTCGCAGGCAATCGTTAAGCGGCTTTCATATGCTGCTTTGCCGTCGCACACCATATGAATGGGTATACCGCCGACACTCATATGGATCTCATCGGCCCAATCCACGCGGCCGCCCGATACGTCACGCCAGCGAACTTCACGAGACGAAACATCGCACGCACCCGCAAGCAGATCCCCAAACCACCCGACCGCATAGCAGCCCATGTCATATAGACAGCCACCCTGCAACGGATCGAGCAGATAACTCGAAGGGGGCTCACCATAATCGAGTTTTTGCACGCTTTCGATCGAGACGATACAGCCGAGCTCGCCCGACGCAAGCAAACCCTTCACGCGAGTGCGCATCGGGCAAAACCGATTCTTCATCGCCTCCATAAACAGCACGCCGTACTCGCGAGAGGCGGAGGCAATCGAGAGAGCCTCTTCCTCACTCAAAACGGCCGGTTTTTCGCACAGCACGGCCTTTCCGGCGCGCAGCGCGCGACAGGCCCAACGCGTATGCATGCCATGCGGAAGAGCCAAGTAGATTGCGTCGACATCGGGGTCGGTAATCAGCGCGTCATAAGCCGCATCGCCGCTATCGTCAGCCGTGGCATAACTGTGCGCGGCTTCAATCGAAAACGCCCTGCAAAACTCCTCAACATGCGAAGGGGTGCGACCGGCGGCAGCCACAAGCCGTGCCCCGTCCACCTCCTTGAGCGACGATGCAAATCGATGCGAAATGTGCCCAGCGCCCAAAACGCCCCAACGAACCTCGCGCAAATCATCATATGAATCCCGATGGCCCATGACAGCCCCCTTCAGTTGCGGTGAAATAGTTCCTGTTTAAGCCCCATTCTGCCGCAAACAGGAACTATTCCACCGCAAGTTATAAAAGGGTCATGAGGAGCGTGTTTTGCCGAAGACTTTAAGCATGGCCGTTACGGGGCCCGGCTGGAAGCGTCGGCGCACGTCATCGAGACGCTCGGGGATATCGATATGCTGCGGGCAGTGGCGCGCGCATTTGCCGCACTTGACGCAATTGCTCACCAGCTTGGGCTCGCTCGTGCGCACCGCACTCGCCGTAAAGTATTGCGACAGCCCCGTAAACCAGCTGTGCGCATAGCTCGCGTTGTAGGCAGCAAAGCAGCCGGGAATGTTGATACCCTTGGGACATGGCATGCAGTAGCCACATCCCGTGCAGGGCGCACGGTTCGATTTTTCAAACTCCATCAGCACGTGCGCGATGGCATCGAGCTGAGTAGCTGTCATCGAATCCGGCAGGGCCCGATCGGCCAACACCGCGTTCTCGTCCACCTGCGCGGTATCGGTCATGCCCGAAAGCAGCATCGTGACTTGAGGATGGTTCCACACCCACGAAAGGCCCCAGGCGGCAGGAGTGCGCAAATGCAGGTCACGAGCGTCATCGAGCACGGCGCGGGCCCGCGGAGGCAGCTTGCCTGCCAAGCGTCCGCCCAAAAGCGGCTCCATCACAAACACCGCGAGACCTCGCTCGGCGGCGGCCATGAGCCCCGCCGTTCCCGCCTGATATCGCTCTCCAGCGTAGTTGTACTGGATTTGGCAAAAATCCCAATCATACGCATCGAGCATCGTAAGGAAGTCCGCCGCGCTGCCGTGGTACGAAAAGCCTATCTGACGAATACGCCCCGCGGCCTTTTGGCGCGCGATCCAGTCCTCGATGCCCAGCGCCACCACGCGCTCCCACTGCGCAGGCGAGGTGATGTTGTGCATAAGGTAATAGTCGATATGGTCGGTCTGCAGGCGGCGCAGCTGCTCGTCGAAGAACCGATCGAAATCCTCCGCGCATTTGCACGAAGCGTGCGGCAACTTGGTCGCCAGCAACACCCGGTCGCGCAGCCCCAAGCGCTCAAGTGAGGCGCCCACGCACGCCTCGTTACCGGGATAGAGATACGCAGTATCCAGATAATTAATCCCCTGCTCCACCGCACGGGAAATGATGACATCGGCTGTCTTCGCGTCCGGATGGCCCGGCGCACCGGGAAATCTCATGCAGCCCAGACCCAGAGCAGATATTCGGTTACCACTTTTGGGGTCAACGCGGTATTGCACGGCCCCTCCCTTCGCCATCAGCGCCCCGGCAAGGCGAAACACAATGGTCACGCGGCCGAAACATCGTGGAATCGCAATCGAGAACGTATCGTAACGCAGCAGAAATCGAGCTGTCACGGCACCGCTTTAATATCAGCAAAAAGCCCGATGAAAGGAGCCACCCATGCCCGCGCTCGACCTTTGGAACCTCGCATCCCAGCTCAAAAGCACCGATTATCGCTGGGTTGACCTCACCCATACGCTCTCGTGCGACACCCCGCACTGGTTTGGCTTTGAGCCATTTGAGTCCACCAAGCTCTTCGACTACCTGCCCGGCACGCCCGAAGATATGCTCGCGCCCATGCGCTGCTTCCAGTATTCGGTCGCCTCGCAGTACGGCACCCACGTCGACGCGCCGCGCCACTTCCATGTCGATGGCCGCTCCCTTGGCGAGATCGAACCTATCGAGTTTATGCATCCGCTCTGCGTCATCGACAAACACGAGGAGTGCGCCGCAAACCCCGACTTTATTCTGACCGTCGATGACCTCAAGACCTGGGAGAACGAGCACGGCCGCATTCCCGAGGACGCCTTTGTCGCCTTCCGCTCCGACTGGTCCAAGCTCGCCGACCTCGAAAACAAGGACGAAGACGGCCAGCCCCACTACCCCGGCTGGGACCTCGATGCCATCAAATGGCTTGTAGAAGAGCGCAACATCGGTGCCATCGGCCACGAACCGGCAGACACCGACCCCGCAACCGTGACCACACGCGAGGATGCCTACCCCTACCCCGGCGAACAGTACATCCTCTCGGTCGACCGTTACCAGATTGAGGTCATGGACCATCTGGACGAGCTTCCCGCCACGGGCGCCGTCATCTTCTGCACCTTCCCCAAGGTGCGTGATGGCGTCGGATATCCCGCACGTGTCTTTGCGGTCTGCCCCGCGTCATAAGTTCCCATGCGTTTGTTCTTCTAAATACGGCCATCCGGTGCACGCGACATGGCCCGGCGGCATACAATCCATCAGGCGCCCCATACGCGGGCGCCTTTTTATGGGGAGATGATTCACATGCAGATCAACAAGGTCGCCTTTATCGGCAAGGGCGGCGTCGGGCTACTCTACGGCAGCATGATCGCCCAGGCACTCGGCAACGATGCCGTCGAATACGTCATGGACGACGCTCGCTTTGAGCGCCATGCGAACGACACGCTCACCGTCAACGGCAAGCCCTGCGATCTCACGTCCGTCCGCGCCAGCGAGGCGACACCCGCCGATCTGGTCATCCTCACGGTCAAGACAACCGGACTCGATGTGGCGCTCAAAACCCTGGAAAGCGTCGTGGGACCCGACACGCTGATCGCGTCGCTGTGCAACGGCATCACGAGCGAGCAGAAGATTGCCGAGCGCTTTGGCTGGGAGCACACCGTCCTTGGTATCTGCCAGGGCATGGACGCCGTATTCCTCAACGAGGAGCTCACCTATACCAATGCCGGCGAGATCCGCTTTGGTGCGGCAGCGGGCACCGACCCCGCAACCGTTATCGCCATCGACGAGCTCTACACGCGTTGCGGCATCGCCCATACCGTCGAGCACGACATCGCACATCGCATGTGGGCCAAACTCATGCTCAACGACGGCATCAACCAGACCTGTATGGCCTACGGCGGCACCTACGGAAGCGCTACGGAGCAGGGCTCCGAGCAGCTCCGCAGTTTTGTCTCCGCCATGCGCGAGACGCTTGCAGTCGCCAATGCCGAGGGCATCGAGCTCACCGAGGAAGACCTGACGCAGATGGTGCGTCTCATAAAAGGGCTCGATCCCGCCGGCATGCCCTCGATGGCGCAAGACCGCATCGCTCAACGCAGAACCGAGGTCGAGGAATTTGCGGGTACCATCTGCCGCCTCGCGGCCAAGCACGGTATCCAGGTGCCGCAAAACGAATGGCTCTATTCGCGCATCCGCGAAATCGAGGCCAGCTGGTAACGCCGCCGCACCGCATCCAACAGTCTCAATATCAAAAACCGCCGCAAAGGGCACTCCCCTTGCGGCGGCTTCCTTCTTCATCTATGGGCAAAACCAGCTTCACAACGGCTAGCGCCGCACCTGCGGCGTCTCGTCCTCGTCATCGCGGCAAAGGGTCACGCCCGCACTTCCCAGCAGCGCTGCTGCGATGAGCGCGCCGACCACAATAGGAGCAGCCCCGCACGAGCCCTGCATGCCTGCGACAAACGCAGCTGTAGGGCCAAGACAGCCAAGTACCAATGCGACGGCGGCGATAGCGATATCTCGAGCGTTCATGAGACCACTTCCTCCACGAGAAAGACCTTATTTCTCATGAACCAGTGTGCCCCGCATGCATACGCCCAGCGTACCGCCACGGTAAGGGCTCTGTTAACTCAAACGCACATAAAGAAAGGGCGGCTTTACGTTGCCTAAAAGCTCAGTAAAGACGCCCGCCCATCATGTGCCTATTTTGCTCTGATGGCAGATTACCAACCGGTGTAGTAGTCGGTGGTTCCGGCGGCGCAGCCGGAGTCATAGACCTTGCAATCACCCTTGGAGCCCGTAAAGGTCGAGCCCTGGGCCATATCGCCCGCGGCAACAACGTAATAGCCGTCGGAATCGCGCCAGAAGCCCTCAGAATCCTGAGTCCATTCGCCCGTACGATAGTGATAAAGCACATTGCTGCTGTAATAGGTCTCGCGGCGCCCGTTGTAGTTATTAACACCCGCAGAGCGCGTCAGGCCCGATCCGTTCGCGTAGGACGCGGCAGACGCGTAGGACGGAGTGTAACCGGCGTTGTAGTACGAAGCCTGGGCGACCTCGGCAGCCTCCGCCTCGGCGGCAGCCTCGAGCGCTTCGCGCTTGGCATCCTCAAGCGCAGTGCGCAGCTCATCGAGCTCGGTCGACTTCGCGTCGACCTCCCCCATCGTCAACAGGCTACCCGCACCGTCGATACAGCCCTGCAGCACAGCGCGCTCGTCATCGGTGGCATAGTCACCATACATGTTTAGAATGATCTGAGCGCGCATCTCAAGGGAATCGCGCTTGGCCTCCATCGAGGCGTTCCACTCCTGCATGGAACCATAACCATCGCCGCGATAGTCAACGGGCTGCACCAGCGTTGTCTCGGACGGCGTAGGTCCAACCGTATCGGATAGTGTTGCCGCGTGGGCATCAGTTGCGCCGGCGCCCGCCAATAGCGCCACGGTCAGAGCGGCGGAAAGGGCGGCGGCTTTCGGTTTTCGTGAATCGATCCTCATGTAGCTGGAAACCTCCGTAGTGCGTTTTTGCTGCGTTTGAGCTGCGTGTGATTCGATCGCGCTGCATAGTACCCCGAGCAGATCGCGACCTGCGGTTTTACTCAAAAGGCGCACGTCAATTGCGTAAAACTCACATCCTCTCAACAGGAGTTTTCCACAACTCGAATGCATAAAACGTGTCAAAAACCCTGTTTTTGCACCCGTTCTATGCAAAAAAGGCGCCTGTGCAACCATTGTTCGCACAGGCGCCTTGAGCAGGCATTTTATGCAGTTATACCTATCGGGTCGCAAGGGGTCCTTGCACAAGTCGCCTTACTCGTCCAGCGCGGCGAAGGCCTGCTTCAGATCCCAAATGATATCCTCGGCGTTCTCGGTACCGATGGAAAGACGAATCGTGGAGGGCGTGATGTTCTGCTCGGCGAGCTCCTCGGCAGAGAGCTGGGAGTGCGTGGTGGTAGCCGGGTGCACGACGAGCGACTTGACGTCGGCCACGTTGGCTAGCAGCGAGAATACCTGCAGATGATCGATGAACTTCCAAGCAGCCTCCTGGCCACCCTTAATCTCAAAGGTAAAGATCGACGCGCCGCCGTTGGGGAAGTACTTCTGATAGAGCTCGTGATCGGGGTGCTCAGACAGGCTCGGGTGGTTCACCTTGGCGACATGGCTGTCACCAGCCAGGAACTCAACGACCTTCTTGGTGTTCTCGACATGACGGTCAACGCGCAGCGACAGAGTCTCGGTGCCCTGGAGCAGGACCCAGGCGTTGAACGGGCTGATGCAGGCGCCCTCGTCACGCAGCAAGATAGCGCGGACATAGGTTGCGAAGGCGGCGGGACCGGCAGCCTCGGCAAATGAGACGCCATGGTAGGAGGGGTTGGGCTCGGCGATCTGCGCATACTTGCCGCTCGCCTTCCAATCGAAGTTACCGCCGTCGACGATCACACCGCCCAGCGAGGTGCCGTGGCCGCCGATGAACTTGGTTGCGGAGTGAACGACGATGTTGGCACCATGCTCCAGCGGACGGAACAGATACGGGGTGCCGAAGGTGTTGTCGACGACAACCGGCAGACCGTGCTTCTTGGCGATCTCGGAGATGGCGTCGATGTTGGGGATGTCGGAGTTGGGGTTGCCGAGCGTCTCGAGATAGACGACCGTGGTGTTGTCCTTGATGGCGCCCTCGACCTCGTCCAGGTTGTGGGCATCGACGAAGGTGGTCTCGACGCCAAACTGGGAGAGCGTATGCTCCAGCAGGTTGTAGGAGCCACCGTAGATGGTCTTCTGGGCAACCACGTGGTCACCGGCCTGGGCAAGAGCCTGCAGGGTATAGGTGATGGCAGCAGCACCGGAGGCGACGGCGAGACCTGCCACGCCACCCTCGAGTGCGGCGATACGGTCCTCGAAGACGCCCTGGGTGGAGTTGGTCAAACGGCCGTAGATGTTACCGGCGTCGGCAAGACCAAAGCGGTCGGCGGCGTGCTGGGAGTTGCGGAACACATAGCTCGTGGTCTGGTAGATAGGCACGGCGCGGGAGTCGGATGCGGGATCGGCACTCTCCTGGCCAACGTGAAGCTGCAGGGTATCGAAACCAAAGGTGTGCTCGGGGTTGTTGATGAACTGGCTCATGATGATCTCCTTGATCGAACAAAAGTAAATAAATTAGAGAGAAGTAAGTCGCTGTCTCCTGATCACGCCGACGGGCGCAAACAGGAGCCCGGCATTCGTCTTGGCAAGCAGTTCATATGCGGTCCTCCTTTTGACATCCCGGTTCCGTGGTCGGCTTAATTACCTACCGCCTTTGTGTGTTTTGAATAGTACGAGCATTGTTTCGCTCGGTCAATCACTTAAAAGCGCTAACCTGTTATCGGTTTTTTAGATAGCTATCGAAAGGACGGGCACCGATGACCCTCCAGCAGCTTCGTTTTCTTATCGCCGTGGCAGAGTCCGGCTCAATCAACGCCGCAGCTCAGCGCCTCTATACCGCTCAGTCCAACATCTCAAACGCCGTCAAAAGCCTAGAACAAGAGCTCCATCTGGAGATCTTTACGCGCTCCAGCCGCGGCGTCACGCTCACCAACGACGGCACCGAGCTTTTGGGCTATGCGCGCCAGGTCGTAGAGCAGGCCGACATGCTCGAGGCACGCTACGAGGACGGTGGCACCCCGCAAGCCCGCCTCGCCATTTCCGCCCAGCACTACGCCTTTTCGGTCGAGGCCTTTGTCAACGTAGTCGAGCGCTGCCGCGACAGCAAGTTCGAGTTCATCATGCGCGAGACCACCACATCGCAGATCATCGATGACGTCCGTGCGTTTCGCAGCGATATCGGCATTCTGTATCTGGATGACTTTAACGCCCGCGTTCTGCAGAAGGCCTTCGCCGATACCCGCGCAAGCTTCCATCCCCTATTCGACGCGACGGTCCACGTCTTCGTTAGCGAGCGCCACCCGCTCGCACGCCGCCCTCAGCTGTCCCTTGCCGACCTCACGCCCTATACGCGCTACAGCTTTGAGCAGGGAACCTCAAACTCCTTCTATTACGCCGAGGAACCTTTTAGCTATATCCCTTGCGACCGCAACATACGAATCTCGGACCGCGGAACACTTACTAACTTACTTATCACGTCGAACGGTTACACCCTGTCGACCGGTGTCCTCTCCAATGAAATGCAATGGGGCATGGCATCGATCCCGCTAGCAGACGCCCCAACGATGCACGTTGGCTACATCATGCACGACGAGCGCAAGCCCTCTCCCCTCTTGCAGCAATACCTCGACGAGCTCAACCGCATCATCCATGCCAACTAACAGTCGGAAGACGGGGTAGAAATCGTAGATTGCTAGCCCCCGACGGGCATGGCGCTACAATGGTCACTCACATGAAATGCACTCAACGAAAGGAAGCCCGTGAAGGTCATCATCTACACCGACGGCTCGGCCCGATCAAATCCGGGACGCGGCGGCTACGGCGCCGTGCTCAAATACACCAACCCCGCCGGCAAGACCTTCACCTCCGAGCTTTCGCGCGGCTACGCCAAGACCACCAACAACCGCATGGAACTCATGGCGGTCATCGTGGCGCTCGAGGCGCTCAACCGCCCTTGCGAGGTCGAAGTCCATTCCGATTCGCAGTATGTCGTCAACGCCTTTAACAAGCACTGGATCGACGGCTGGAAAAAGCGCGGATGGAAAACCGCCAACAAGCAACCCGTCAAGAACCGCGACCTGTGGGAGCGCCTACTCACCGCCAAAAGCAAGCACAAGGTTGAGTTCATCTGGGTTAAGGGTCACGCCGGTCACGAGCTCAACGAGCGCTGTGATGAGCTCGCCACCACGGCGGCCGACGGCAGCAACCTCGATATCGACACCGGCTTTAACGAGAGCGACCTGTAATAGCGTTTTCGCGCAGCTTTATATCCCCACGCGCTACACTCATCCTGTAGACCAAACAACACAAGGGAGACGTATGCTGCGCATCGCGACCATCGGTACATCCATGATCACCGACGACTTTATCCAAGTCGTCAACGCCAACGACCAAGCCGCGTTTGTGGGCACGCTCTCGCGCGATGCCGAGCGCGGCGCCGCCTTTACCGCCGAACACGGCGGCGAGCGTAACTTCACCGCACTTGACGAGCTTGCGTCCGCCGACGACGTCGACGCCGTCTACATCGGCAGCCCCAATGCGCTTCACTACGAGCAGGCCCTTGTCTGCATCGCCGGTGGCAAGCACGTCATCGTCGAGAAGCCCTTCTGCGCCACCGAAGCGCAGGCGCTGGAAGTCTTCCGCGCTGCCGAGGCAGCAGGTGTCGTGGCCCTCGAGGCCATGCGTCCCCTCCACGACCCCGCCTTCCACGCCATCGAGGACGCCCTGGGCGAGATCGCCCCCATCCGCCGCGCCTCATTACGCTTTGGCAAATATTCCTCGCGCTACAACGAGATTCTCGCGGGACGCGCCACCAATATCTTCGACTGCAATATGGCATCGGGTTCCCTCATGGACATTGGCGTCTACACCGTCGAGCCCATGGTCGAGATTTTCGGCATGCCCTCCGGCCTTACGAGCATGGCTACTCTGCTCGACCCCGCCACGCGACAGCTCACGCACGGCCCCATCGACGGCTGCGGTTCCATCCTCGCCAGCTACGGCGGTGGCCGTATCTCCGTCGAGCTCGCGCACTCCAAAATAACGAATGACCTGCTACCCTCGCAGATCGAAGGCGAGCGTGGCACTATCCAGATCGACCATCTGTCCACGCCCCGCAATGTCCGCATCGACTATCGCGGCGATGTCGTACGCGGCTCGGCGACCGAGGCGCCGCGCGAACAGGGCGACAACGGCCGCGTGCTCGACCTGCCCAAATCGAGCAACACTATGGAATACGAACTCACAGACTTTATCACCGCCATCGGCGGCATCGATAACGTTAAGGAAGAGATTTGGGAGACCCCGGCGGGACGCCACGAGCTTGGCCACTACCGCGATGTCACGCTCGTCTCGCTGCGCATCATGGATGCCGTGCGCCAGCAGGCCGGCATAACCTTCCCGGCCGACGCAGGCAAGCAGGCATAGCGATGGGCCTCTTCGATACGTTCTTCTCCAGCGTCACCGGCGGCAGTCGAGAGCCTCAAAAACCATCAAACGTCGAGCTCGAACTGCGCCGCAGGCTTACTGTGCTCGCAAGCGACGAGGCCACTCAAGACACTCCCCTGCGCTTTTTCCTGCGCTGGGCGGGGCAAGTCCAGGGCGTCGGTTTTCGCTTTACCAACACCAACCTCGCGCAGGCACGCGCACTCACCGGCTGGGTGCGTAACATGGAAGACGGTTCAGTCGAGATGGAGATACAGGGAGCTCCGGCAAACATCCTATCTCATCTCGAGGCGCTTCACGCCTCCTACGAGCGCATGGGAACGCGCTTTCGCCTCGTAGAAGCCCAGGCCCAAGCCCCACTTGCCAATGAAGACGGTTTCATTCCTCGTTATTAGTATTGTGTGCTAAATACGGTATCATTTACCTACAACCGTTTGTAGAAAAGAGGCGAGGCGCATGGCGGTGCAAAGAAGGAATACCAGGCAGCGAAAGCTGGTTCTTGACGCCGTGCGCCAAAGCTACAACCATCCCACCGCCGACGAAATCTACAACGTCGTGCGCGCACAGGATGACAAAATCAGCCGCGGTACGGTCTACCGCAATCTCAATCTCTTGGCCGACGCCGGCGAGATCCTCTCCATCAAGACGCCGGGCGGCAGCCGCTTCGATCGCACGATCGAGCCGCATGCGCATATCATCTGCACCTCATGCAGCCGCGTCATCGACGTACCGCTCCCCTTCGATGCCCAGCTCGACGCCAAGGCGTCCGAGCAAATCGGCTGGCACGTCACGTCGCACTACACCATCTTCGAGGGTCTCTGCCCCGACTGCCGGTAGATGTTTGGGACATGCCTACTCAGCAAGTAGACGACGCAGCTCCTCTTCGACCGTGCGCACGTAGCGGACACGGTCATTGACACCGCGCATGCTGGGATTGCAGCTCTCCATCAGATAGGGATGGCCCACCACGTTGAGCATGTCGCGATCGTTTTCGTTATCGCCAAACGCCATCATTTCGTTAGGTGAGATCCCCAGCGCACAACCATAATCGGCAAGCGCGGACCCCTTGCCCGAATCAAAGCCGATAAAGTCGGTCCATTCGGTTCCCGACGTCATCACGTCAACACGGTCGCTAAAGAGGCGCTCGAAATACTCCAGGGCCGCCGGCTGATCCACCTCGGGCGTCTGGAAGGCAATCTTAATGACGTCCTCGTCGATGTCCTCGGGGCGGTCGACCACCGCCACATCGCAGTGGACCTCATAGCGCAGGTGGTCAACAAACGCATCGTTGCCGCTCATGGTGTAGAGGTGTCCCTCACACGAAAGGGTCACGTCGGCATGGGGATACGCAACCACGGCATTCGCGATATCCATAGCAAGGCTACGCTCCATGGAACGCTTGACAACGGCACGTCCCTCGCTCATCACCAGGGCTCCGTTTTCGCATACATAGGCGAGCTCATCGGCCACCGGGGCAAACAGATAGCGCAAACTCGCATATTGACGGCCGCTCGCCGGCATAAACACGATACCGTGACGATGCAGCTCATCGATGAGCTCAAAGGCCTCGGAACGCGGCTCGCGCTCCCCCGGATGCAGCAACGTGCCGTCCAAATCGCATGCAATCAGCTTGATTCCCTCAAGACCCATATGCTTTCCCCCACAGCATCTCATCAACAGAAAGACGGACTTTGAATAGTTGCCTCTCAAAGTCCGTCTTACTTATACGCACGTTAACCGCGCGCCTTCTTTACGATCGTAAAGTCTGGAGCCATACTCACAACGGCATCCGCCGCACACGACGCAAAGCGCCGGTCCGCATCGAGTTCACGGGTAACCGTCGAGAGTCGAACGCCCTCGACGCCCCGGAGCATGCGGCCCAAAACAGGCTGCACCGGTGTATACATGCGCACGGTATGCTCGTCCGAATCGCCTCGGAAAAGCGGCGCATGCATATTGCCGATCTCCCAGCACGCATGCGCGAGCGCAATCGGGTCCATGCGGTCAACTTCGACCAAATAAACCTCGGCGCTGCGCAGGCGCACGACAACCGCCACGGGCACCACGCCCGAACGGTCGACGGCGAGCACGTCGCCGTCGACAAGACGACCGCCGTCGGCAGTATCCAGCCGAACATCGACCGTGCGCCCCAGCTCCGTCACGCCCACAAACGCGCATACATCAGCCTGGTCCCAATCGAGCAGCAGCTCGTCAACTTCAAAGACGCCGCCCAGCTTCCGGCGAAGCAGGAGTTCATAGGACGGATCGTTGAGATTTCCCAAGCATGTCGTCGAAACCAAGCGCTCAGGCATACTCTAGCCCTCGACCTCAACAAGCTCGATATCAAAGTTGAGGTCCTTGCCGGCCAGCTCGTGGTTGGCGTCGAGCGTCACAGCCTCGGGCGTTACGTCGATGACCACGGCGGGAACGGGCATACCGCTCGGCGTGGACAGGAAAAGCTTCATGCCCTTCTCGATCTGCTCGATGTTGGGAACCTGTTCGGCCGGAAAGGTCAGAACCATCTCGGGATTGTGCTCGCCGTAGGCATCGGCAGCAGGAATGTGCACGGTCTTCTTCTCGCCCACCTGCATGTCGACAACAGCGGCGTCGAAGCCCTTGATCATCTGACCGGCGCCGCAGGTGAACTCCAGCGGCTCGCCGCGATCGTAGGAGCTATCGAACTGCGTGCCGTCATCGAGCGTGCCGCGATAATGGGTCTTGACCTTCTTGCCCTGGTTGGACATGGTAACCTCCGTGATAAGGGCGGCGCACAACGCGGGCCGCCGTGAACATATGGCGCTAACTATACCCTAGTCATACAATTCAATGACAGTTTGCAAAGAAACGCTGCAACCGGAGGAACCATGGCATATCCCGTATTTGACCTACACTGCGACACTGCCGACCGAATCGGCTGGGCCACGCTCGATCTCGACCTGCGCTTTACTGCCGGCACCGACGGTTATTTCCCCGGCGACGAAACGCATCCGCAAGATTTCGACCTCATCGAGGGTAACGCCTGTGCCATCTCGCTCGCAAAGATCGGCAACACGCCGTGGGCACAGTGCTTCGCCACGTTTGTCCCCGACGAGATTCCCACCGCCCACGCCGCGCGCTTCCAGGCGCAGATCATGGCGCATATGAGCGGCCAGGCAATGCTCAACCACGACCGTATGGTCAACGTGCGCAGCGCCGCAGACATTCGCCCCGCGCTCAAGGACGGCAAGGTCGCTTGCATCCACACCATCGAAAACGCCACGTTCTTTGCCGAGGACCCCGCGCTGATCGAGGTGCTCAAGAGCCTGGGCGTGCTTATGTCGTCACTCAGCTGGAACGCGCAGGGACCGCTCGCGAGCGGCCACGACACCCACGCCGGCCTCACCGCCGCCGGCATCGAGGCGCTTACGCAGATGGAGCACGCCGGCATGGTGCTCGACGTCTCCCACCTCAACGATGAGTGCTTTGACGAGGTCGCCGCCCGCGCCACGCGTCCCTTCGTCGCCAGCCACTCCAACTCCCGTGCGGTTTGCGGCGCCAAACGCAACCTTACCGACGACCAGTTCCGCACCATTCGCGACATGGGTGGCATCGTCGGCCTCAACTACTGCAGCGAGTTCCTTTCCAACGACGCAACCGACAAGACCGCCGCAGACGTCACCTTCGACCAGCTGGCGGCGCATATCGAGCACTGGCTCGACCTGGGCGGCGAGGACGTCATCGCGCTCGGCGGCGACTGGGACGGCGCCACGGTGCCCGCTTTCCTCTCCGATGCCAGCAAGATGCCCGAGTTCCAGAACATGCTTTCCAAGCATTTTGGCAAGACCGTGATGCAAAAGCTCTGCAGCGACAACGCGCTTGCCTTCTTCGAGCGTTATTAATTTCACATCCCTTGAGCGGGCCGGCATGCCGAACGGTCGACATGCCGGCCCGTCCCCGATCTGAAGGACCGCTTTTGACGCAGCAGTTTACGATTTCCGCATCCCGACCGGATGGGACGACCATCCCCGTCGTCGTTACCAAAAAGCGCGTCAAGAACTTCAACCTACGCGTCACTTCGAGCGGTGAGGTCCACGCCAGCGCACCGCTCGGCGCCACCCGCGAGCGTATCGAAGCGTTTGTGAAGCGCAACAGCGCCTGGATTACCAGCCGACTTGCCCAGCGCGAGCAGCGTCAGGCGACGGCACGAGAGCCGCTCAGCCCCTCGTCCATCATTGCACTTTGGGGCAAGCCCATCACGGTACAGGATGCACTCGATCACAACTTTGCATCACCCGCACCGCGACCCAAACAGGCCACCTTCGCAAGTTTTATGGGTACCGATGAATCGGACGAAGGCCCGCAGGCCAAGCGGCACGCAATCCTCGACGGCCTAACGTCCGACGAGCTCCAAGCCCACATCGACCAGCTCTACGCGTCCGAGGTCACCGCAGCGCTACGCGACATCGTGCACGCGTACGAAATCGCAATGGGCGTCACCGTGGCCCGCGTCTCCGTGCGCAGCATGAAAACGCGTTGGGGCTCCTGCACACCCAAAACCGGCGCCATTCGCATCGCGCGCGAGCTCGCCGCCTACCCTGTCGAATGCCTCGACATGGTTGTCGCCCACGAGCTCGTCCACTTGCTCGAGCCAAGCCACAATCAGCGATTCCACGCCCTGCTCGACACGTACTGTCCCAACAATAAAGCTCTGTCGCAGCGGCTCAAGCAGCCACCCATAGAGTCGTATTAGAACCGGTTAGCGCACGCGCTCGATCTCGACGCCGCAGCTTGCCAGGGGCAGGCCAACAGGAGCCCACGGCTTATCGAGCTTTATGCGCACACCAAGCAGCGAGGGATAACGGCGCAGCAGCATCTGGGCTGTCCCCTCGGCTGCCGCCTCGATGAGCTTAAACGTGTGCTCGCGCAGATAGCCATCGACATCGTGGCACACCGAGCCGTAGTCAATCGAGGCGTCCAGGTTATCGTGCTCCCCCGCCGCGCGCAGGTCGGCATAGAGCACCAGAGAAACGATGAACTTCTGACCCAGCGCGTTCTCCTCGGGATACACGCCATGGTTGGCAAAAACCTCAAGGCCGTCAATGACAATACGATCGGCATGGCGCAGATCGTCATAGCTCACGTGAGGCACCGCCGTTGCGGTGGATATTTCGCCCCTTCCACGGCGGGCGAGCTCAGCACCTTCAGTCTTGGTTGCATTCTCGGGCAGTTTCTTGTTACTCAACGCGATCGTCTCCTTCGTTTAGAACCCCGACCGCGCAAACTAACTACACGCGAATCGACAGATTCTTTTTATCATCGCTCCAGTTGCAAGCGTTGCGCGCGGGGCATGCAAAGCAGGCACGCGACGCTTTGTCGGCTGCATAGAGCAGACGCTCAAGCGGTTGGCTGTTCACGCGCAGCTTTCGATGGCCCAGAATGGCCGTCTTAATGGCTGCGGCATCGGCCGGCTCAAACGCCACGTCATCGGGCATGCCGCCGAGAATCGCATCAGCGACGCGTTCGCTTGCAACATCATGGGATATACCCGATTCATACTGTTCATCTTTGCCGATATCGTGAAGAAGTGCCGTGGCGTAGATGACCTCGCGGTCAAATTCGAGCTGTTCCTCGAGATTCTTGATCCACATAATGCGAGCGACATCGAGCAGATGGTCAATACCGTGGCGGCAGAAGATGCGCCCCGATTCCAACTGTACGATGTTGCCCAGGTGCCGCCGGAACAGCCCGTTGGCACAAATGTAATCAATGCGAGGCATGGCACCAAAGGGGGCCAGGCCCGAAGCCATAAAGCCGCGACGCGACGTCCCCTCATCGGTCTTCGATGTAAAGTCGTTGACGACTCTCATGGTTAGCGGCCCAGCATCCTAAAGAAACGCTCCTCGAGCGCGGGATCGGTCTCAAAGACACCGCGGCGAGCGAGCGTCACGGTCTTGGTGCCGGGCTTTTGCACGCCACGCATCGTCATGCACATATGCTCGGCCTCCATCAACACAATCGCTCCCTGGGGAGCAAGATAATCCATGAGGGCATCGGCAACCTGTGCGCACAGTTGCTCCTGCAGCTGAAGACGGCGGGCATAAACCTCAACCGTGCGGGCGAGCTTAGAAAGCCCAGCCACCCGACCGTTAGGGATATAACCAATGGCGGCCTTGCCATAAAACGGCAGCAGATGATGTTCGCACAGCGAGTAGAACGTAATGTCGCGCTCGATAACCAAATCGTTCGAAGCGACGGCAAAGGTTTTGGACAGATGCTCCTCGGCACTCTGGTCCATGCCGCCGGCGATCTCACCATACATACGGGCAACGCGCGCCGGGGTCTCCAGCAGGCCCTCACGAGTTGGGTCCTCGCCTATGCCCTCAAGCAACAGCTTAATGGCGGCCTCGACTTTTTCCTGATCGACCATCTGGGCCTCACTTTTCCGATTTCACGTTCGCGCTATGGTACCACGCCCTCCGGCATCGACCACAAGCTACATAGTATGGGTCGAATAGACCGGATCATCACGCCAAAGTTCAACCGCATCACAAAGCGCAACGCCCTCGCGCTCAGCACGGGCGCGCGTAGCGTTCATATCGATCACGCGCTGGTTACTCGAGCCCCTAAAGCGCAACGAGATATCGTACAGATCTTGAACAAACGGGCCGTCCACCAACATGTCGAGGCAGACAAGGATGCGGTCCGTCACCTCGGTATGATGACGACCGCCCGGCATAAGCTCCTCGAGTACGTCGCCGGTAAAACACCAAATGGTCTTTCCCGACTCCACGGGATAAGCCTCACGAACACGCTCGACAAACTCAACGAGTCCCGCCTGATTCTCAGGTTCCATAGGCTCGCCGCCCAGAATCGTCAGGCCGTCAATAAAGGGATGGTCGAGGCTCTCAATAATCTTGTCTTCGACGGCACGATCAAACGGCTCGCCCGCAGCAAAGTCCCACGCGACAGAGTTAAAGCAGTTCTTGCACCCACGACGGCACCCACTCACAAACAGAGAAGTACGAACGCCTTCCCCATCAGCAATGTCGAAATACTTAATGTTCGCGTAGTTCATAAGTAACCTTCCTGGGGGTCTGGAGTATATCATTCCGTCCTCAAACATTCTCGGCCTTTGGCCTGCGAAACTGCGGGCGGAACGATATACTCCAGACCCCTCGCGAGCAACACTCAATGAACGAAGCGAACATCGAGTATAGGGTTCGAGGTCCAATAAAAAATTTGTTGCAGCTCAACCGTTGCTGCAAGCAAACCGTTATTGCAAGTCGACTCATTTCCGCTAAGAACTTCGAGGAGTGAGCAGGCTGCGTGCCGCATCTCAGCTACATCAACTTGGCTGCCCCGTAGCGAGGCCCCGGACCTTTGCTCGATATGAGTTCCGCACGAACAGGAGGCGCCAGTGGCGCCTCCGTCGTGAGCCAGGACTGTCCGAAATAGCGAGTAAAGGTCCGGGGCCTCGCTACGGGGCAGTCTGGGATGGTTATTAGAGATGCAGCACGCGGTCGCGGATCTCCTCGGTTCGACCCTGGTTCCAGAACTGGGTACCGATGTAGCCGCACGTGCGACGGGCGACATTCATCTTCTCCTGGTCACGATTGCCGCAGTTGGGGCACTCCCACACCAGCTTGCCATCGTCCTCGACAATCTTGATCTCGCCATCGTAGCCGCACACCTGGCAATAATCGCTCTTGGTGTTGAGCTCGGCGTACATGATGTTGTCGTAGATGTACTGCATCACGCGAATGACAGCCTTGAGGTTGTCCTGCATGTTGGGAACCTCGACGTAGGAGATGGCACCGCCCGGCGAAAGCTGCTGGAACATACCCTCGAACTTGAGCTTGTCGAATGCGTCGATCTCCTCGGACACGTGGACGTGGTAGCTGTTGGTGATGTAGCCCTTGTCCGTCACGCCCGGGATGATGCCAAAACGACGCTGCAGGCACTTGGCGAACTTGTAGGTCGTCGACTCAAGCGGGGTACCGTACAGCGAGAAGTCAATATCGCTTTCGGCCTTCCACTCGGCGCACTTGTCGTTCATGCGCTGCATGACGGCCATGGCAAAGGGCGTG
Organism: uncultured Collinsella sp.; assembly: GCA_934630375.1. Classification (GTDB taxonomy): domain Bacteria; phylum Actinomycetota; class Coriobacteriia; order Coriobacteriales; family Coriobacteriaceae; genus Collinsella. Next base: position 2,337 of record CAKTVQ010000007.1, on the reverse strand, counting down.
CCCTCCTTCTCGGTGTGGCTGTGGCCCGTCATGTACTTAACGCACTCATACAGACCGGCATAACCCAGACTGATGGTGGAGTAACCGCCCACGAGCAACTTGTCGATCGTCTCGCCCTTCTTCAGGCGGGCGAGGGCACCGTACTGCCAAAGAATCGGCGCGGCATCCGAAAGCGTACCCATCAGACGCTCATGACGGCACAGCAGGGCGCGGTGGCACAGTTCAAGGCGCTCGTCGAAGATCTTCCAGAACTTGTCCATATCCTGATGCGAGCTCAGCGCGACATCGGGCAGGTTGATGGTCACAACGCCCTGGTTAAAGCGACCGTAGTACTTGGGCTTGCTCGGGTCATAGTTCAGCGCGTTGGCCACATTGTTAAATCCGTTACCGGAGCGGTCGGGCGTCAAGAAGCTGCGGCAACCCATGCAGGTGTAGCAATCGCCGTTGCCGGCGGTCTCGCCCTTAGACAGCTTGAGCTCGCGCATCTTCTTCTCGGAGATGTAGTCGGGCACCATGCGCTTGGCGGTGCACTTGGCAGCCAGCTGGGTCAGGTAGAAGTACGGGGAATTCTCGTGAACGTTATCGTCCTCGAGTACATAGATAAGCTTGGGGAATGCCGGGGTAATCCACACACCGGCTTCGTTCTTAACGCCCTCATAGCGCTGACGAAGCGTCTCCTCCACGATCATGGCAAGGTCGTGCTTCTCCTGCGCTGAGCGAGCCTCGTTGAGATACATAAAGACCGTCACAAACGGCGCCTGGCCGTTTGTGGTCATAAGGGTCACGACCTGATACTGAATCGTCTGGACGCCGCGACGGATCTCGTCACGCAGACGGTCCTCAACGACCTCACGGACCTTTTCGGCAGATGCCGAAACACCGAGCTCCTCGAGCTCGCGGGCAACCTCGCCGCGAATCTTTTGACGGCTCACCTCAACAAAGGGGGCGAGATGGGTCAGCGAAATAGACTGGCCGCCGTACTGGGAGGAAGCAACCTGGGCGATAATCTGCGTCGCGATGTTGCAGGCAGTCGAGAAGCTGTGCGGCTTCTCGATCAGCGTGCCCGAGATAACGGTGCCGTTCTGGAGCATGTCCTCCAGGTTCACCAGGTCGCAGTTATGCATGTGCTGGGCAAAGTAGTCGGAATCGTGGAAGTGGATCAGGCCCTCATTGTGGGCATCCACGATCTCCTGGGGCAGCAGCACACGCTGAGTCAGGTCCTTGGAAATCTCGCCGGCCATATAGTCGCGCTGGACGGAATTGACGGTCGGGTTCTTGTTAGAGTTCTCCTGCTTGACCTCTTCGTTATTGCACTCGATCAGCGACAAAATCTTGTCGTCGGTCGTGTTCTTCTGGCGCTTCAGGCTCTGAACATAGCGATAGATGATGTAGTGGCGAGCAACCTCGTAGCAGTCGAGACGCATGATCTCGTCCTCGACCAAATCCTGGATCTCCTCGACCGAAACGGTGTGGCCCGCGTTCTCACATGCCTCGGCGACGTTTTGTGCCGCGTAAACCACCTGGCGGTCAGTTAGACGAGAGCTCTCCTCGACCTCCAAGTTGGCGGCGCGGATGGCATTGACGATCTTATCGATGTCAAAGACAACCTCGGTGCCGCTGCGCTTGATGATCTTCATCCTCTTGCCTCTTTCGCATCGTAGCCTCATTGCGCTTCAGAGCCAAACGATGCCTGGCAGGGCCTGTCCCTGTCTTGCGGCGCCGTCGCGCAATCTGTGTTCTCGATAAACCATAAGCCTCCATGCGGACATTCCCAGAAGCCGATCAAGCGGCTCAAGGACACGTTCAAAAGAGGCAGTTAAGGTCTTCGTTCTCTGTCCGCCATCTATCATACGACAAAGAGGCATCTATATCCTGTATTCTTTTTTTAGGTCAAACACAACATATAGTGTTTCAGCAGGTCAAAGCAATTAGTCATTTTGCAGACGCATTAAAAATGAAGGGCTCTTGGCAGAGTGCTAAAACGTTATCAGCTCGACTACCTGCACGGCAGTTTTGAAACCCCCTCAACCGCGCCGCTGACAAATCCTACCAAAACCAAGCCGCTCACGCCAAAAGAATCCAAAAGATTATGCTTGACCAACATGTTGCGGTCGTGCCTTGCCGTGCCTCATGCAACCGCGGCACGAATCCTTAAAAGATATGTGTATGCAAACGGAGAAGATGAGAGTTTCCTCGGATGACTACTGAGAAGCATCCCGGAAGATCAAAAACTCGAAATTTGGCGACCCATTTGGCGACCAAAACAAAACAGCCCAGAGGACATAGCCTCTGAGCTGCGAACATTTGGTGGGCGTTAGAAGATTTGAACTTCTGACC
>CAKTVQ010000006.1 GCA_934630375.1 uncultured Collinsella sp. | reverse complement strand
CTTTCGGGCGGCGAGGTGTCGGTGCGCCCCAACCCGCATGCGACCTACAAGTTCGACGAGAACATCATCGTGGGCAATGTTGCGTTCTTTGGCGCTACGAGCGGCCGCGGCTTCATTAACGGTCTGGCCGGCCAGCGCTTTGGCGTGCGCAACTCCGGTGCCACCGTGGTGGTCGAGGGCTGCGGCAACCACGGCTGTGAGTACATGACGGGCGGCCTGGCGCTCATCCTGGGCGAGGTCGGGCAGAACTTTGCCGCCGGCATGACGGGCGGCGTGGCCTATGTCTTTGACCAGTACGGCACGCTCGATGCCCGCGTGAACCACGAGAGCGTTGAGCTCAAGGCCCCGACGGCCGTCGAGCTGGAGCAGGTCCGTGCGCTCATCCAGGAGCACGTGGACGCGACGCAGAGCCCGCGCGGCATCAAGCTGCTCTACAGCTTTGAGACGATGAGCAAGCACTTTGTGAAGGTCATTCCGACCGAGTACGAGCGTGTGCTGGCGATTGTCGCCGCCGCCGAGGCCGTCGGCAAGACGCATGCGCAGGCCGAGGAGCTGGCGTTTGACATTGTGACCGGTCGCGCGAGCGCCGCGGATGTCGATCGCTTTGATGTGGCGGGCGGTGCTGCTGGCGCTGCGTCTGTGGCTGCCAGCTCTGTTGCTTCGACCAAGAAGGAGGCGTAAGTGCCATGGGTAAGCCCGGTGCTTTTCTTGATATCGATCGCGTGACCCACGAGCTTCGCCCCGTGGAGGAGCGCAGCCGTGATTTCGATCCGCTGTACGTTGAACTCGACGACGATGCACGCCGTGCCCAGGCGAGCCGCTGCATGATGTGCGGCGTGGCGTTTTGCCAGATGGGCGCGAGCTTTGGCAAGGCACGTCCGAGCGGCTGCCCGCTGCATAACCTGATTCCCGAGTGGAACGAGCTGGTGTACCGCGGCCGCTGGGATGAGGCTGCCGAGCGCCTGTCGCTCACCTCGCCCATGCCTGAGTTCACGAGCCGCGTGTGCCCGGCGCTGTGCGAGGCCGCGTGCAACCTGGGCTCGGTCGACGGTCAGCCTACGACGATTCACGATAACGAGCGCGCGATCAGCGACCATGAGTGGGCAAACGGCGGCCCGCGCCGCTTTGAGCCGGCAGGGGAGGATGCGCCCACGGTCGCCGTGGTTGGTTCTGGACCGGCTGGTCTGGTGGCTGCATGGGAGCTTGCGCGTCGTGGCGCCCGCGTGACGGTGTTTGAGCGCGACGACCGCCCGGGCGGTCTGCTCATGTACGGCATTCCCAACATGAAGCTCGAGAAGTCTGTGGTCGAGCGTCGCGTGGCGCTCATGCGCGAGCTGGGTATTGTGTTCGAGCTGGGCGCCGACGTGAGCGATCCCAAGGTTACCGCCAGGCTCGACGACTTTGACGCCGTCGTGGTGGCTGCCGGCGCCCGTGCTCCGCGTGGGCTTTCGGCTGCGAACATTGATGCCCCGGGCGTGGTGTATGCCGTGGACTACCTGACGGCTTCGACCGTCTCGGTGCTCGATGGTGGTGAGCCTGCTATTGACGCACGCGGCCTGGACGTCGTGGTCATTGGCGGTGGCGATACCGGCAACGACTGCGTGGGTACCGCGGTGCGTCAGGGCGCGCGCAGCGTGCGCCAGTTTGAGTTCTTGCCGGCTGCGCCCGATAAGCGCGCGGCAGGTAACCCCTGGCCGCAGTGGCCCAACGTTAAGAAGACCGATTACGGCCAGCAGGAGGCTATCGCTGCAATGGGTGGCGAGATGCGTACCTGGGCCGTGGATACACTCGAGGTGCTGCTGGACAAGAAGGGCGCGGCCGCGGGCCTGCGCGTGGTCGATCTGGACTGGTCGGCGGGAAAGCCCGAGCGCATCGCGGGCTCCGAGCACGAGGTGCCGGCGCAGCTGGTGCTCATCGCCTGCGGCTTTACGGGTCCGGAGCACGGCGTGTTCGATGCGGTGAGCGTGCCTGTTGCCACCGCTGGTCGTCCGCTGCCGGTGATGGCTGCCGAGGGCTCGCATCTCGCGGCTCGCACGGAGGGCGTCGCCGCGGATGCCGCGCCGGTGTATGTGGCGGGTGATGCCCGCAACGGCAGCTCGCTCGTGGTGAGTGCCATGGCCGATGCCCTGGCCTGCGCAGCCGAAGTCGCCGAGGCGCTGGAGCTGTAAAGTAGTCACGGAGATACTCAACAATCGAATCGGCAAGGGCTGTCCCTAACTGCCAGCACAAAAGGAACGTCCCTAAGTGCCGGCAGTTGGGGACGTTCCTTTTCTGTCGGCATTCGGGGACACTCCTTGCGGATTTGCGAGTGATTTGCTTGTTTGTCGACGTACGGGTGTTCATTTGTCGACTTCTTGGGCTGTGGTCAACTGTTGTTTCTGTGGTGGCTGCGGGCATTTGGCTCAAAAGGGCGGGTTGGCCGTCTATGTTTACCTGCGGTTTTGTTGCGGTGCGCATTTTCGGTCAAGCTTTTCGTCAAGTGTTTGGTCAGCATCTGGTTTGCAGTCGGAGGCCTATTTTGCCCGTGCTGGTCATGGCTGCCCACCCTCCTCGTAAGCTCAAATTGAGATCCATCAGTTTGAGGAGGATGCCATGACTGACCACGCTTTTGACCGAGCAGAGCTGGCTGAAGCCGTCGGCAACGATATTGCCGACATGGCCCATTTTTGGATGCTGCGGAAGTTTCAATTCCTGGAGCCGGCGCGCGAGCAGTTCGAGATTATCGTCGACCCGTGGCTCAGCTATTGCGAGGAACCTTCTCAAAACGAAATCATGGCCTACAACATGGCGTTTACTGATTGGCTGCTCTTCGAGCGCCCCTATCGCCAAGGCAAAACGCTGCTCGAGCTATATGTTGACGAGCCGCCGGCATCGCTTTCGCCTGCCTCGCTCAAGCGGCTCGAGCAGGTGCGTGATACGCAGTATTTCTCGCGCTTTGGCATTTTGGACAAGAATCCTGCGTCCGGCATGGTCGTGCTGAAGGACACACGCACCGATCATCGCTTTGATGTCTACGACCCACATATCGTGCAGAGGGAGCACTGGAGCGACGGCGCGATTGCGGTGCGCCTCGCCTCCGTCGACGATGTCTGGCTTGCGGCGGGACAGCTCTACCTGTATGACATTGCGCGCCTGAACGACACGGCGGTCGACGGGCCGGGTGCGGTGCATCCCGAGGACCTGCAGGACGGCTTTGACACCTCGTGCATCAGCTTCTTCTTGCGTCTGGTCCGCGACATCATGGGCGCCCAGGGGCGTTACGTAAAGTCGCTCAATATTTACGAGCAAGAATGGGAGTAGGGGATGGGCGGTTGTCGCCTGCCTCGCCTTCTGCCTTTATGTCTCGATCTGTAACGTTTGGGGACAAAAAACCGGTCTACCTGTTACGGATCGAGACGAATGCTTGGGCGCCGCTGGTTTGTCTCAATCTGTAACGTTTAGGGGTCTGGAGAACGGTTTACTGTTACAGATCGAGACGTTTGGCGTCTGGCTGGGGGAATGTCTCAATCTGTAACATCAACAGGCCAAAAATCGGTCTTCCTGTTACAGATCAAGACATTTGTCGGCGGAGGCAACGGTGACGATGGTTCATTTGTCCGATGTGGTGGTGATGGAAGTGTCTAATACCGTTTTCAAGCACAAGCATACGACTCGCAACACGTTGGCGCGGAATAGGATGCTCGCGCGACTCACGGAGGCGACCGAGCAAGGTGCGCTGCTCGCAACGCATGACAATGCCGAGCTCATGTGGCTACGGCGTCATGTGGGAACCGATGATATTGCGGAGCCCGAGCCGTATTTGTTCTGCTTTCAACATGATTGGGGTGTACTGACGCCGGCGGAGCGAGCGCTGCGTACCATCAAAGGGCTTGCAGAGTTTCATCCCGATTGGGCGTTTTGGGGTTATGACGCGGCACTTTTGTGGGGTCTGGAGGTGCCGAATGATCTGCTTGGGCCACGATATCTTGTTAAGACAGGTTGCTCGGTGCCGCTGAGTGCAGGATGTCGGCTGTTGCGTCCGCAGGCGGCGGGCGCACTTGAACAAGTCGACGGCGTGCAGGCGACGTCGTTTTGGCGCACGGTGGAGGATTGCTTGCTGCGTGCGCCGTTCTCCTACGGGTTGGCGATTGCCGATTCTGCATTGAGGGCAAGGGGCGTATCGCGCGATGACCTGTGCGAGTGTCTTCGCTCCGATTGCGAGGGCAGGCGCGGGTATCGCAGGGCGCAAGTGATTGCGTCATATGCGGACGGGCTGTCTGAAAACGGCGGCGAGTCTCGGTTCCGAGCATTCTTTATTGCGTACGGCTTTCCGGTTCCGGAGCTGCAGGTGGAGTTTCGCGACCCGCTCGATCCGAGCCAGGTGTTTCGCGTCGACTATTTTTGGCGGCTCGAGGACGGGACGTGTGTCATCGGCGAGCTCGACGGAAAGGGGAAGTACACCTTGCAGAGCGGCGAGGGTCGGGAGTCGGTTGACCCATTCGTGGCAGAGCGTCAGCGGGAATCTCATCTGACAATGCTCGGGCACAAGGTGCTTCGGTTTACGTTTGATGAGCTCAAGAATCCGGGGAAGCTGGTTGAGAAGATGAGACTGGCGGGTATTCCGCGACGGGCCGATTTGGCTGAGGAATGGAGACGCCAGTGGTATGGACGCTGAGGGGCGCAGCTGACGCGGATGTGGTTGTTCCTGCCGAGTTTGTCTCAACCTGTAACAACAAGGGGTCGTTTGGCCTCGTAACTGTTACAGATCAAGACAGAAGGTTGGCCACCGCTAAAAGATCTCAATCTGTAACATCTAGAGGCCGAAAACCTGTCTACTTGTTACAGATTTAGACGTTTGACGATGGGGCTGGAGAATATCTCAATCTGTAACATCTACAGGCCAAAACTTGACCTAACTGTTACAGATTGAGACAAAGGTTGGACGCACGACCGAAAATCTCGATCTGTAACATTTGGAAGGTTAAAGACGGTCCACTTGTTACAGATCAAGACGTTTTGCTGGAACGACCGAAACATCGCTGCGCTGGTCTGTTCATCCTCACGCCCTTCTCTTCTTCCCGTTAGCCGATATGTCCGCAGCAACCCTGTCGCGCTGGGCGATAATGAACAAATGTTCAAGTTAATCGTGAGGGAGGAGCTCGATATGGCATCTGCCGATCGTCCCACATTGTTTATCAATGCGACCGTTCTGGATGGTTCGGAGCATATGGAGCCGCAGCCCGATATGGCCGTTACTGTTGAGCGCGGCATCATCACCTGGATGGGGCCGAGTGCTGTGGCGCAGGCGCCCGCGGGCGCCGAGGTTATCGACCTGGGTGGTGCGTATCTCATGCCCGGTCTCATCAATATGCACGTGCACCTGTGCGGCTCGGGCAAGCCTGTCTCGGCCGGCGATGCGGGAGCGCTGATGAAGAAACTCGATAATCCCGTGGGCCGTGCCATCGTCCGCCGCATCCTCAAGGGCAGTGCCCAGCAGCAGCTGGCAAGCGGCGTGACCACGGTGCGCGGCGCGGGCGACCCGTTGTTTGCCGACATTGCCGTGCGCGACGCTATCGACGCCGGCAAGTATCAGGGTCCGCGCCTGGTAGCGCCGGGAACGGGCGTCACGGTGCCGGGCGGCCATGGCGCGGGCTTGTTCGCCCAGGTGGCCAACAGCCCCGTCGAGGCAGCCGAGCAGGTGAGAGACCTGTATGCGCGCGGCGCCGACGTCATTAAGCTGTTCGTAACGGGAGGTGTGTTCGATGCGACCGAGGTGGGCGAGCCGGGCGTGCTGCGTATGCCGGTGGAGGTTGCCGCGGCGGCGTGCAAGGCGGCGCACGAGATGGGCCTGCCGGTTATGGCTCATGTCGAGAGCACCGAGGGCGTGAAGGCCGCGCTTGAGGCCGGGGTCGACACGATCGAGCACGGTGCCCCGATGACGCCCGAGATCCTGGAGCTGTACCGTGGCGCCGCGGGCACGCAGCTCGAGGGGCGTGCGCCCAGCGTTACCTGCACTATCAGCCCGGCGCTGCCGTTTGTGTTGCTCGATCCGGAGAAGACCCATTCGACTGACACGCAAAAGAAGAACGGCGACATCGTGTGCTCGGGCATTATCGAGAGTGCTCGTGCGGCGCTGGAAGCTGGCGTTAAGGTGGGCCTTGGCACAGATTCGAGCTGCCCGTTCGTGACGCAGTACGACATGTGGCGTGAGGTGGCCTATTTTGCCAAGTACGTGGGCGTGAGCAGCGCCTTTGCGCTGCATACGGCCACGCAGGTCAATGCCGAGCTCCTGGGGCTGGGCGGCGAGACCGGTACGATCGAGTGCGGCAAGGCCGCCGATATCCTGGTGACGCGCAAGAATCCGCTCGATGACCTGTGCGCTCTGCGTGAGCCGATACATGTGATGTGTCGCGGCGATCTGGTGCGCAAACTCAAGGTGAAGCGCATTCCCGAGGTGGACGCCGAGCTCGACACGATTATGGCCATGCCGGCCGAGGCGCTGGCCGAGGAGCTCGCCCGCGACGGTGTGGCATAGGTGTGACAAAGGTGCAGCTCCGTTGCCACATACAAAAAGCCGAGGTCTCAACACGAGGCCTCGGCTTTTTTATCGAACAAATACTTAAGATTTGGGACAAACAAACCTGATTAATTTGTCCCGCGTGCGGGCGCTAGGAGCGGGTTTCCATCTTGGCGTGGCACTTGGGGCAGGTGACGCGGATCTTGCCTTTGCCCTTGGGGACGGAGAGCATCTGGCCGCAGTTGGGGCACTTGAGGTATGCCGTAGTTTTGCGGCCCTTCCACATCTTCTTGGCCGTGCGCTTGGCACGCTCAAAGTCTTCCTTGCTCGTTCCAGCTGCGCGCGAGGTGCTGGCCGCTGCAGTTCCACCGCCCAAGCTGGCGACGAACTTGCCCAAGCCGGGGACGTTCGCGGTCGCGGCGACAAAGGCCGCGTTTTCCTTGCGACGTGCGTCGATGTTTTTGGACAGGCCGCGCAGCACGCCAATCACGATTACGGCGATGGCAATCCAGCTGAGCCACTGGATGCGGGCTATCGATCCGATCATCGCGATGACGATGCCGGCAAAACCCATCACAATGGTGAGTTCATCGGCACCATTGCGGCCCTTCATAAAGTCATTCATGCAAATTGCCTTTCGTTCGATATGCTGCACGCCTTTATACCCGATTTAGAGCAAGGGGGACAGGTCAATCTGCACCAAGGTGGTGCAAACATACCTGTCCCCGATGCACCAAGAAGGTGCAAAGCGGTCTGTCCCCAATGCCCCAATTACTTGGAGAGTTTATCGACGACGCGTTCGATCTCGGCGAGTTTGGCGGCTTTGAGGTCTTCGTCGCCCGATTCGATTGCCGAAGTCACGCAGCCCTCGATATGCGCCTTGAGCACGTCGGCGTTGATGCGCGCGAGGAGCGCCTGTGTGGCCATGAGCTGCGTGGAGATATCGACGCAATAACGGTCCTCATCGACCATCCGCAGGATGCCGTCGATCTGACCGCGTGCCGTCTTGAGCATGCGGGTCACCGATTTATGGTCTGCCATCATGGCGGGTCCTCGTTTCTGGTCGATCTTCCGGATGCCCCCGTCAGTTGCGGTGAAATACGGACCGTTTAAAGGCCTAGGGGGGCACAACAGTCCGTATTTCACCGCAACTTCTGAGGATTGAGTGGGCGGCGTCTGCTACGCGGCGGTCACGGATAGGGCGTGGAACTTCTCGCCGGCGCCCTCGACGGCGGCGACGAGCTGCTCGGCGGTCACGGTGTCGGCGCACTCCACCTGGACGGTCTGGGTCTCGTGATCGGCGTCGGCGTCGGTCACGCCGGCCACGTTGAGCAACGCCGTCTCGACGGTGGCGTCGCAGTGGCCGCACATGAGGCCGGAAGTCTTGATTGTGTATCGCATGGGTGTACTCCTTATCGATTGAGATTGTCTGACAGTTTAGTCGTGAACAGCGTCATCTTAAAGGTGCGCTGAGGTGCCCGAGATTGCCCCGAAAGAGGAGCGAAACGTACTTGGGTAGGCGAGCGACGGTTTGAGGGGCAAGGTCGGGTGCATCAGTGCGCCGTCTTGGGCTTAAAGGATTTCAGGCGCAGAGCGTTGCTTACGACGCAGACGCTCGACAGGCTCATGGCCGCGGCGCCAAACATCGGCGAGAGCTGCCACCCGGTGAGCGGGAAGAACACGCCCGCCGCCAGCGGAATGCCGATGCCGTTGTAGAACAGCGCCCAGAACAGGTCCTGCTTGATGTTGCGAATCGTGGCGCGCGAAAGCTCGATGGCCCGCGCAACATCCATGAGATCGCTGCGCATGAGTACCACGTCGGCGCCCTCCTTGGCGATGTCGGCGCCGGTGCCGATGGCAAGGCCCACGTCGGCGCGCGCCAGGGCGGGGGAGTCGTTGATGCCGTCGCCCACCATGGCGACCTTGCCGCCCGCATCCTGCAGCTCGCGCACGTGGCGCTCCTTGTCGGCGGGGAGGACGTCGGCGATGACCTGTTCGCTGCTCAGCCCCACGCGGCAGGCGATGGCCTCGGCCGTCACGCGGTTGTCGCCGGTGAGCATGCGCACGTCGACGCCGAGCTTGCGGAGCGCAGCGATGGCCTCGGCGCTCGTCTCTTTGACCTCGTCAGCCACGGCGATGGTGCCGATAAGCTCGCCGTTCTTGGCAAAGAACAGCGGCGTCTTGCCTTCGGCGGCAAATTGCTCGGCAAGACCCGCGGGCACGGTAACGCCCAACTCGTCCATCAGGCGTACGTTGCCGGCTGCAATGGCGTTTTGCCCCTCGCGCGCCGTAACGCCACGACCGGGCACGGCGGCAAAGTCCTCGACCATGCGCGCGACAATTCCGCGCGCCTCGCACTCGGCCATAATCGCCTCGGCCAGCGGGTGCTCGCTTGAGCGCTCCAGCGCGGCGGCCAGCTTGAGCAGTGCCTTTTCGCTCATGGCGGGCGAGCCGTCGGCGCGCGTGGCCACCTCAATGTCGGTCACAGCCGGCTTGCCGCGGGTGACGGTGCCCGTCTTATCGAGCACCACGGTGCCCACGCTGCGCAGATTCTCCAGCGCCTCGGCGCTCTTGAACAGAATGCCCATCTCGGCGCCCTTGCCGGTGCCCACCATAATGGCGACAGGTGTGGCCAGGCCCAATGCGCACGGGCAGCTGATCACCAGCACAGCCACGGCAGAGGTGAGCGCCTCGTTTATGTTGCCGGTCAGCGCCATCCACGCCGCAAAGGTCACGGCCGAAATCACGAACACCACGGGCACGAACACGCCGGCGACCTTGTCGGCCATACGGGCAATAGGCGCCTTGGTGGCATTGGCGTCCTCGACGAGCTGGATGATCTTGGCAAGCGACGTGTCGGCGCCCACGCGTGTGGCACGGAAGGTAAACGAGCCCGTGCGGTTGACCGTGGCGGCGTTGACGGTGTCGCCAGCGGCCTTTTCCACGGGGATAGACTCGCCGGTGAGCGCGCTCTCGTCCACGGCCGAGCTTCCCTCGAGTACCACGCCGTCGACAGGGATGGACTCGCCGGGGCGCACGCGCAGGACCTGGCCGGGAAGGATGGCGTCGACATCGACGGTGGTTTCGGTGCCGTCCTCTGCCACGACGGCCGCGGTCTTGGGCGCCAGGTCAATGAGCGCCTCGATGGCGCCGCCAGTCTTGGATTTGCTGCGTGTCTCGAGATATTTGCCTACGGTGACCAGCGACAGGATCGTGCCGGCGCTCTCAAAATACAGATTGTCCATGCCTGTCATCATGGCCTCGTGGACCTGACCCGCGGCCAGCTGGTCGGCCATGATAAACATGGCGTAGAGCGACCAGGCGATCGACGCGGTGGCGCCGACGGCGATGAGAGCGTCCATGGTCGGCGCGCCGTGCGCGAGCGATTTAAACCCGTTGATAAAGTACGCGTCGTTGACGTAGACGATGGGGATGAGCAGGACGAGCTCGGTGAGCGCGAGCGTCATGCTGTGGGTATGGTCGGTGAAAATGCCGGGTAGCGGCCAGCCAAGCATGTGCCCCATGCCTATGTAGAACAGTGGGATGAGGAATACGATCGAGACGATGAGGCGGGTGCGCATGGCGGAGGCGGCGGCCTCCAGCTTTTTGGTAGGCGACTCCATATGGGCGGCGCCGGACCTGGCTTGCGCACTGCCGTTTGAGCCGGCGGCACCGGTGCCCGCATCAACGGGTGAGGCCGAGTAGCCCGCGCGGTCGACGGCGGTGCAGATGTCATCGGGGGAGACCTGCGCGGGGTCGTAGTCCACCAGCATAGAGCTGGCGAGCAGATTGACCGCGACGCTCTCGACGCCGTCGAGCTTGCTCACGGCACGGTCCACGTGCGCCTGACAGGCGGCGCATGTCATGCCACCCACATCGAATTTATCTTGAGCCATGGCTTCTCCTTTCTGTAGTTCAGTGTTGGAATTGTTAACTTGCCGATACTATACACCCATACCCCCTGGGGGTGTCTAGTGCAGAAAAAAATATGACATTTCGTTACAGATGAGAATGGATGGTTGGCCGATGGCCCGTCCTTGCCAAACATCTCAATCTGTAACACCTAAGGACCGTTTTGCCTGCTGGATGTTACAGATCGAGACAATCTCGGAGCAGATGCCCCGGCCATACAACGTAAAACGCCGGGGCGCCCGTGTGGTAGACGTCCCGGCGCATGTCAGGCGGGGTTTGCGAAGCGGTGGGAGGGAAGAGAAGCCGCCCTCCCGAAATCCTTACTCCTGACGACGCTTCTTGTCAGTCAGAAAGACGCCGGCGGCTACGAGCACGACACCTCCGATGACAAACGTCTCACCGGCGAGCGCAGCATTGTCGCCTGTGGTGGGAAGTGCCGAGTTGGCGGCCGTCTTGGCGTTGCCGGCAGACGGCTTTCCAGTAACCGGCTTAGCGGCAGCCTGTGTGATCTTGGCCTGCTCGGCCTTCGCCGCCTCTTGCTCCTGGCGGGCGATCTCGTCCTTCAGGGCTTGCTCGGCGGCTACGCGTTTTGCCTTCGCCTCGTTGTAGCCGTTGAGAGCTGCGGCGTAGGCGGGCGTTGCAGCATCAAGGTCTGCCTGAGCGGCATCAAGTGCGGCCTTTGCGTTATGTTCCGCTTGCTTGGCGGCGACGCACTTGGCAAAGAGGGCATTGAGCGTATCGTTCGCGTTTGCGTCAGAGCCAGTAGCAATGCCGTTTTCGACGTTGATGGACTTGAGCTTTCCGAGGGTAGCGACAGCGGCATCTGATGCGGCCTGAGAATTCTCGACCGCTTGCTCGGCGTTCGCGATAGCATCATTTGCCGCACTAAGGGCGACTCCGGCCTCGGTAACTGCTGCGTCGGCGTCCTGCTTGGCCGCCTCGGCGGTGGCAAGATTATCGGCCGCATTGCTCAGGGCGTCGGCATGGGCCTTCTTTGAAGCAAAGTCGTTTTTCGCTGTGGTCAGATCGCTCGCGGCGTGCTCCGCGTTCGCCGCCTTGTCCTCGGCGTTGTCCATCGCGGTGCCGAGGGCCTGTTTCTTGGTAACCTCGTCGAGCTTCGCCTTTGCGAGAGCACTCTGGGCAGACGTCTGGGCTGCCGTGGCTTCATCAAGCGCCTGATGGGCCTTGTCAGCCTTCTCCTGAGCCGCAGCAACATCGGCAGAATACTTTGCGAGCTCATCGCTGGCGGCGGCGTAGGCGGCCTGCTTGTCTGCAGCGGCATTCTTTGCGTTTTCGAGATCTGTCGCGCGTACCGCAACAGTCTGCTGCGCTTGGTCGCATGATGCCTGTGCGGCGTTAACGTCATCCTGCTTTCGAGTGGCTGCGGCCTTCGCGGCAGCTGCCTGCACGTTGGCGGTCTCTGCGACCTTTTGCGCAGTGTCGCGTTCCGACTGGGCTGTGGCTACGGCAGTTGCAGCGGCGGCGACGCTATCGCTCTGCTTGTTTGCTGCCTGCTGCTTATGCTCGACCGCGGACGCGGCTTCGCTTGCGGTTTCGTCGGCCTTCTGTTTGTTTTGGGATGCTAGCTGGAGTGCAGCTTGCTTGCTGGCAAGATCTTTCTTGGCGGTCTCGAGTTTGCTTCCCGCGTTTTTGAGTCCGTTGACGTAGCCGTTAAGCGTCTGCTCGAACTCGTCGACGGATATGGCAGAGCTTGTCCAATCGTGGTCGGGCTTCCATGGCGAGGCCGTCTGGGCGGTAAAGGATGCGGTGTCTCCGTATTCGTTGTTGCGAGCGGTGTTGAGTCCAGTACCCATGACTGTGTAGTTGGGATTAATACAATTGATGTAATGGCCCACCATTGCGTTCTTGCCGCAGTTTTTAGTGACGTAACTGTCGATCTTGTCGGCATGTGAGTGATAGAAGGCGTAGGCAGCCTTTCCCGTGAGATTGTGGACGTCAAACTTGGCCGCCACCGCCTCGTCAAAGTACGCCTTTTCCTCCGTAATCCATCCCTGGCATGGATCGCTGTAGCCCCACGAGAGATTCTCTGCCACCTTAAACTGGTTTGCGTGCTCGATGTTCGAGCTCGACCAGTTCGCATCGGCAATTGCCGCTGCGACAAGGTTGTACGTTACGTTGAGCGGATTCAAGCCAACGGAAACGCGGTAGCTGTTAATCGACTTCATAACGGTGACGGCCGAGATCATATTGTCGAGCGAGGTCGCATCGTCGCTATCGCCAACATGGGTGGCGTCCTTATACAGGCAGTTCTCGATAATCGTGACTGCCTCATTGGCGCCGACGGACTTAAAGAACCCAATAGCACCTTGCTTGAGCGTGGACTCGGCAGAGCCTGCTGCCTGCTGGGCGGCGTCGACGGCAACTTGAGCAGACTGAACCGCGGCTTGAGCTAACTGCAGTTCGTTCTGAGCTTGCGCGACCGCCTCGTCCGCAGCTGTCTTTGTCGCCTTTGCCTCCTCGACAGCCTTATTCGCCTCATCGAGCTTGGCAAGCTCAGCGCTGTGGGCTGCCTTCGCGTCCTTGAGGGCCTCGTCCTTTGTGGAGACTGCAGCATTCGCGGTATCGAGCTCGGACTTCTTTTGCTCGGCATTCTGCTTTGCGGCATCAAGCTCCGATTGTGCTGCGGCAAGATCATTTTGCTTCTGAGTCTGATCCTGCTGGGCGTTTTCCAGAGCCTTCTCAGCGTTTGCCTGGGCGCTCTTTGCGGCGTCAAGATCGGTCTTGGCAGCGTCGACCTTTGCCTGAGCGGCGTCGTATTCTGGGCCTGCGGCGCCTGCCTTTGCTGCGGCGAGGTCCGCCTGTGCGCTGTCATACGCCGCCTGCGCGTCAGCTACCTTACCGTCCGCGGCGGTTTTTGCCTGCTGGGCGGAAGCCAGCGTGGCCGCCGCCTCGTCGTAAGCGCTTTGCGCGGCGCTTTGGGCCTGCTGGGCGTCGGCGAGCGCGGAGTCGGCAGCGGTCTTTGCGGCCTTTGCCTGGTCAAGAACCTTCTGGGCATCTGCGGCAGACTGCTCGGCTGCCTTGATTTCCTCCGGCGTTGCGTTGGCGGCTGCCTTCTGGGCTTCCTCAAGCTTGGCTTGTGCATCGGCTGCCGCCTGCTTTGCGGAGTCGAGTGCCTTCGTCTTGCCCTCGGCATCGGCCTTGGCCGTGTCGAGCTTGCTCTGGGCATCCTTTAGCGTGGCACTGGCGCTGTCGGCCGCCTTGACGCTTTCATCGAGCTGGCGAGCGTATTCGGCACGCGCGGCGGCCTCTGCCTGCGAATTGTCGGAGACGGAAGCGTCGTAGGCGGTCTGTGCGTTGTCGCGGGCCGTCTGTTTTTCGATATAGGGGGCAGCCGCCGTGTCGTAGTCGGACTTAGCTTCTGCCTCGGCAGCCTTTGCGGCGTCGATTGCGGCCCGAAAGTCGGCAATCTTCTGGGCGTTCGTCTTTACTGCGGAGCCTGCCGCCTCGCCGGCGTGGACGGCGAGCGGGGACATGATTGCGTCCTGTGCCGTGGCACCGCTCACATCGTTGGCAAATGCCGAGAACGGGGCGAGCAACGGCGAGCCGGTCATTGCGATGGTGGTGGCTGCGGTGACGGCGAGTCGTGTTGCCTTGTGGCCCGAGAATGTGGGGCGAGGCTCGGCTCCGCCTGAGACTTCCAAGTGTTTAGGTGCGTACTTTGCCATTTCTTCTCCCAATCGTTGAAGGGGTACCTATGACAATTCGTACGTTACGACCGCCGAAAGGGTTCCTGTTGCGCAACATTGGCAAGGAAATATCGACACACTTGAGTCACATTTATGAAGCGAAGCCCTCGGAACGCTAGCGTCTCGTTCTGTAACATCTAGCAGGGAAAATGGCCTCTAACTGTTACAAATCGAGACAAACAATTCGGCGGTTGCCAAATGTCTCAATCTGTAACATCTAGAGAGGTTTTTGACCCCTTACTGTTACAGATTGAGACGTTGTCTCGCGGGGTTGGGGTTTGTCTCGTTCTGTAACAACTAGACCCGTTTTTTGCCGAGTTACTGTTACAGATTGAGACAGACCGTCCCGCCGCCTGCTCAACATCTCAATCTGTAACAGCTAGGCCGGTATTTGGGTCCTAGATGTTACAGATTGAGATAAACGCCGGGGCCGGGAGCCCCGTCGCAGCAGCCCTCCGCCTCTAGATACAGAACCCGGGGATCACGCAGGTCCGCTTGTCCGGTTTGCTTGCAGGCGTGGCGTACATAAACACGTCGCCGTCGTCGCCGACACGGTTGATATAGACCGTGCCCTTTTCCTCCGATGTGTCGGGGCTCACCGTGCGCTCCCACCAACAGGTGTCCTTGCCCTTCCACTGGCGGACCATCGTCTCGTTCGTGGAATACGGGCTCACCTTGAGCTCGCGGAAGAGCTGATACTCCTTGCCCTCGCCGTTGTAGATGTCTGCCAGGTAGTGATAGCCCTCGGCAAACGAATCGGGCGGTTGCGTACCGCACAGCTCGACCATGGCGGGCAGCCAAAGGGTTGCGGGCAACTCGCTCAGACACGATGCACTGTTGGCGGCGCCCACATTGTTCGAGACCTTCTTGACCCCTTTAATGAGCGCGCGCAACTCGTTGGGTAGCAGCTTAAGGCCGTCGCCGTTGAGCCATTCCCGCAGCTCGCAATCTGCCCAGCCGGCGCTCGGCGGTTCAGCCGTAGCGTTGCGCTCGGCAATACCCGCGTCGAACATAAACGTCAGCCCGGCCTTGCCCGTCCCGTCCAGAAGCTCATCGTGGCGGATGCCCACAAGCTGCGCGCCAACCTGTAGTCCGTTGGTGAGCGTGACACGCTTGGTGCACGGATAGGGGATATGCCCATCAGCGTCGAGCAGGTGGTAGCGCTTGGCAATCTCGCGTGCCTCGCTACGGGTCTCGGCGGCCTTAATCTTGAGCGAAATCTCCTGCAGCTGGTCCCAAGTGTAGTCGTCAAGCGAACCGCGGATGCCGTCCAGGTAGTCGGGGATGCCGAAGCCATGGGTTGCCGCGCCAACGACGCCGAGTCCCGCAACGACCGCAACGACGCCGCCGATAATAAAGCGACGGCGGGTCATGGCGTCGTGCCGGGCCTGCTCCAGGATCTCTCGTGCGCGCTCGCCGGCGACGTCGACCTTAAGGTGCGTGCCAGAATCGATATCAATTGCGGCCTCGTCTCCTGCACCCTCGCGGTCCTCAGATTCTGCAGCGGGGAGGTATGTCGAGAGCACCTCGAGCATCTGCTGCTCGGTAGGGCGATCGCCCTGTTCGACCGAGATGCCTTTCATGATGATCTGGACGAGCGCTTTGTCGCCCTCGCAGCGCGGCTCGAGCGGCGCCGGCTTGGTCTTGGTCTTTATGAGGTAGAACGAGCCGGTCGCCGCGGCACCCGTCGACTCGACATCGAACGGTTTGCGACCGCTGTAGAGCTGGTACAGAATGCTCGAAAGCGCATAGACGTCGATCGCGGGCGAGCGGCGAAGGGCCGCGATGCCTTCGATATCCTGCGTGAGCATTTCGGGCGCGGCGTATGCGGGCGTGGCAAAGCGCCAGATGTCGGCGCGCCGGGTGATCGTGTCGTCGCCGAGGGCCATGGTCGCGGAGCCCATGTCGATGAGGCAGGGGTCAAAGGAGCAATCGGCAATCTGCTGCTCGAGCGTTCGGCTGGTGGTGCGGAACATGATATTGGCAGGCGACAGGTCGCGATGGATGACCGGATTCACGAGGCCTTGGGTCATCAAGAGCGCGCGAAGTACGGCGTTTCCGACGGCGGCGACCATCTGGGTGGTCAGCCCGCCCGAGGCGTCGTGCGGAAGCAAGGGCAGCGCCTGCTTGAGCGAGGTGCCCTCGACCCACTCCATGAGGATGAGCGGGTCGTTCTCGCACGATCCGTAGCCATAGACGCGCGGAAATCCGCGCAGGTGCGAGACGGTACACAGATGACGGTACTCCTCGAACAGTGCGGCGGTGTTGGCCAGGTGCGCGGCCGATTGCTCGGCGGAGCGGTCGGGGGCTTGGCCGGAAAGGATGGCGTTGTCCTTGAGTAGCTTGACGGCAAAGACCTCGCCGCTCGTGTTGGTCGCGCGCAGCACGTGCCCGATGTTGCCGTTGTTGCGGTGGGCCGTCTGGAGAATAAGCGTCATAAACCGACGCTTGGCGTCGTCCTCGGCGCTGGGGTCGACCGCCACGGCGGTGTCGAACGTGTCAAGACGGATGAGTTTGTCGCCATAGGCGCTATCGGTAGTATCCATGGCGTTCCTTTGTCTAGCATGGGTTGCTGCGCGTATACGTGGGCAGTGTGGATATCGGTAAAGTACCATGATAGCCACACTGCCCACGTATACCGCTGAGTATTGTCGTTTACGACGCAGAAGGTAGAAGACGAAAGACGGACGGCGACCGTCTTTCGATCGCCGTCCGCGCTAGTCCACAATGACAAGGAATGTCGTGTAGAGACCCAGATGGAGCCTGTCGCTGTTTTCGATTTCCACCGGGGGATAGATCTTGCCGGGCTCGCGTTGGTCGCGCGGCGGCTCAATCACAATATCGCCGTCGCCCGCGCCCGATTCGAGCACTGTGCCGTTGGTCGACCCAAGGCCCTGGGCGTACCAGCGTCCACCTTCGAGCCAAATGCGGAGATGCTCGCGCGATGCATCAGCGCCTACATCGGTGATGCTGGGCGAAGTTTTGGGCAAGGACCCAATTACCGTGCCGCGCGGATCGCGTGTGAGGGGATGGATTTGCATGTCGGCGCAGTTGTCGGCATGGGTTCTGAGCAGACCGAGGTTGGGGGCGACAGTGCGCGGCTGCTCCAGGCTGCTCATAAAGCCACGTCCGACGGTAGTTTCGGTGGTGCCAAAGTGCCCGCCTGTCTTGCTGTCGCAAAAGCGCTCGACGGTGGCCACGCCTTGGATGGGGTCAGCGAGCGCCCCCGTTGCCACAAAGAGCATAAGGTAAAGCGTACTCTTCTCGCGCACGGCATTGCCGTCAAAGTTGTCGATGCGATTGAGGGCATTTGCATATAGGCGGCTGTCCAACTTGTAGCTGGCGAGAGCCGACATCATTTCGTTGGCGGCCGGGCCGCGATAGTGCTCGGCGATTGCCTGATAGGCGGACTCGCCGCTGCCGAGCTTGCTGCAGATTGCCGCGGAAAGATTGAGCGTGGTGATGGCAAAGTCGCTGTAGATGGCGGGCGCGCACTGGTCAGGCTCGCGATGGACGATGTAACGGGTGAGATACGAGCGGTTGGAAGAGCATTTCTCGAGCAGGGTACTGCCGAGATAAGAGTTTCCATTGATGAGCATTCGGGCGATCTCGAGATGTTTAAGACCGCCGAACGAGCGAATATCGTTATAGAGGACCGAGCAAGGCGTCTCTGCTGCCACGGATACCTCCTTTGATTGCTTCCTAGCCAATATGGCGATAGGAATTAATGGCCCCCGGTGGGCGACGTATTAAATGGCTGCGCAATATATAGCGTAACCAAAGCAACATTATAGGCCACATGTTCGAAATTGCAGGAAGACTGAGAGATTTGGTTTGGACTGGACGGAAATCCCCCTCTGTCTTGATCTATAACAATTAGGACCGATTTTACTCGGTAACTGTTACAGATTGAGACGTTTGTGAACCGTGTCGACCGTTTGTCTCGATCTGTAACACGTAGAGGAAGATTTGCCCTGTAGATGTTACAGATTGAGACAATCGGCCGGGCCCACCTCGAGCCCGCCCCGTTCGCTTCGTCATCTGTGGTTTACGTGGGGGCATGCGGAGTACGGGTATACTAACCGGCGGCGAATCTGCTCCATCGCTTAGAGCTGCTGCGTCTGGACGGCGCGTGATAGGGCTGCCAAAGCGATCGCCAGCGTGCTGAGCAACGTCCTCTCTGTGCGCACCCGTTTTTGTATGTATTAGCGCACTACCAAGCACGCCCGCGCGGCCGCATGCCGTGCCCATAGCGCGTGCAGATAAGGAACAACAACATATGCGTAATTCTGTATCCGACGTCACCGACGCCGAGATTCTGGACGAGACCCGCGAGGCCATGACCCAGGCCGCCTTCGATGCTGCCGACGAGGCCAGTGCCGCCGAGACTGTCGAGTCCGCGACCGAGAACCTGCCCGCCTTTGACGAGTTGGGACTTTCGGACGAGATGCTTCGTGCCATCGAGAACCTGGGCTACACGGCGCCGACGCCTGTCCAGGCTGGCTCCATCCCCGTGGTGCTCGAGGGTCGCGACCTGCTTGCCGCCGCCCAGACCGGCACCGGCAAGACGGCCGCCTTCTTGCTGCCGACTATGAACAACCTGGAGCACATCGCTCCGCCCAAGCCCGTGCGCGAGCGCGGCAGCCGCAACCGCCGTCGCGGCGCCAAGAAGCCCGAGGGCAACGGCCGCGGCCCCGTGATGCTCGTCATCACCCCCACGCGCGAGCTCGCCCAGCAGATCGACGAGGTCGCAAGCAAAATCGCCGACGTCACCGGCCATGTCGCCGTGACCGTCGTGGGCGGCGTGAGCTACAAGCCCCAGACCGCGGCGCTCAAGTACGGCTGTGACATCCTGGTCGCCACGCCGGGCCGTCTGGTCGACCTGATCGAGCAGGGCGCCTGCCACCTGGACGAGGTCAAGGTGCTGGTGCTGGATGAGGCCGACCGCATGCTCGACATGGGCTTTTTGCCTGCCGTCCGCCGTATTGTGCGTGAGACGCCGGCCGAGCGCCAGACGCTGCTGTTCTCGGCGACGCTCGACGAGGAGGCCGTGGGCGAGATCACCGACCTGGTGAGCGACCCGGCCCGCGTGGAGATCGCGCCCGCCACGTCGACCGCCGACACCGTCGACCAGTTTGTGTTCCCGGTGTCCATCGAGGCCAAGAACAACCTGCTGCCCGAGTTCCTCAAGAAGGAGGGCCCGGAGCGCACCATCGTCTTTATGCGCACCAAGCACCGCGCCGACAGCTGCTGCCGTCGCCTGGAGCGCAAGGGCATTAAGGCCGCCGCGATTCACGGCAACCGCAGCCAGGCCCAGCGCGAGCGCGCGCTTTCTGCCTTCCGCGACGGCACCGTCGACGTGCTGGTGGCAACCGACGTCCTTGCCCGCGGCATCGACATTAGCGACGTGCGCTATGTTGTGAACTTTGACGTGCCGGCCGAGCCGACTGACTACATCCACCGCATTGGCCGCACCGGCCGTGCCGGCGAGCTGGGCTGGGCCATCACGTTTGTGACCGAGCAGGACGTCGATGAGTTCTACGAGATCGAGAAGCTCATGGACAAGACGGCCGACATTTACGAGGCCGGCGACCTGCACGTAGGTCCCAACCCGCCTGCCGTTGATCCCGAGCGCGATCCTGCGGCCTTTAAGGTGAAGAAGAAGACCAAGCGCGGCAAGTCCAAGAGCAAGAAGAAGCTTGAGCAGGCGCGTCGCGACGGCAAACGCAATGGCGACGATTACGGCGATGTTGCCGGTCGTTCCAACCGCGGTCGCGATGAGCGCCGTGGCGAGGGCGAGCGTCCGAGCCGTCCCAAGCGCGGCGGTAAGACCCGCGTGCGCGAGGGCGTTCAGGCCCGCGTGGACGAGGCCGTTGAGAGCGTGGCCCGCGAGATGGCTGCCGAGGAGCGCGGCGGTGCTGCTGAGCAGGGCCCGCGTGGCAACCGTGCCGAGCGTCGTGCCAAGCAGTTCCAGGGCGAGGCGCACCGCCGCCGTCGCGAGGACGAGGATCGCGGCGGTCGTCGTCGTGTCGAGCGCGAGGACGAGGGCCGTGGTTCGCGCGGTGGCAAGCGCGGTTCGGGCGCTCGTCGTCGTTCCGGTCGCGACGACGAGCGCGGCGCACGTGATGAGTGTCGCGGCGGCGAGGCTCGCGGTGAGCGCGGTGGTCGTGGCGGCGAGTCCCGTGGCGGCAAGCGCTTTGACGAGCGTGGTGGCCGCGAGGGCGCTCGTGGCAACGGCAACCGCGGTGGCGCCGGTCGTTCTAACGAGTCGCGCGATCGTCGTGACCCGCGTGCCAGCCGCGATCGTCGCGATGACTGGCGCAACTACGACGATACCCGCGAAGAGCGTCGCGGCGGCTATCGTGGTGGTCGTGGCGGCAACCAGGCCGGCTCCCGTGGCGGCCGTGCCGGCGGTCGCGATAACCGTGGCAGCTACGGCAACAGCCGTGGCGGCAAGCGCGGTGGCAGCTCCCGTCGCCCCGGCGACGGCGGCGGCAAGCGCAAGTAAGATGCGCATCGCGCGCTAGCGTGAGACAAGCTAAGGGCCCGAGCAAACAACGCTCGGGCCCTTTTGTTTGCCGTGTCCATCGCTAATTCAAACGTGATTTTCTCGGGAATGCATTTGGGGGATGCTGAGGGCCTATTTTCCGCCATGCAGCAATGGGTCCTATGGGGTGCGCCGTGCATTTTTTGGAGTATTCTGCAGTTCGAGTTGTCTGCATATGATTCGACGTCGCCAACGGTGGCCTTCGGATATCCCTAGCGAGCGTTCCGAGTCAGATTTCGCCGTTTTCCGGAGCAGGGGCGCGTCATTCTCGCCATGTCGGAACTTAGAACGATACGGTGCCCTACAGTTTTGCCCACCCGCGGCGGTGCTGGCGCGGTCACGTTGCAGAATACTCCGTTTTTTGCACGGGCCAGGATGGGGTACCTCAGGAGAACGCGGCGATATCCCGTAAATATATACAATCTGTACCGTAATTTATACAAAACGAAGAGGCAGACAGCGCAGGGTGGGCGCATTGGGGTGTTTGGTGCACCAAAACGGGGATCCCACGCGCCGTATACTCTGCCTGAATGTGAAAACGGCTTGACGCGTTGCCGGGCGTAGGAGGAGGGTGCCTCGATGAGCGTATTCGAAATTGTGTTTAGTCCGACGGGTGGAACGCGGAAGGTGTCTGGCCTTGTGGCCGGGGCACTGGACAAGAATACCGTTACCGTCGATCTGACCGATAGCGGGCTAGATTTCAGCGCTGTCTCGATGACTGAGGACGACGTGGCCGTAATCTCTGTGCCGGCGTATGCCGGTAGAATCCCGACTGTGGTGGCTGACCGGTTGGGCATGGTGCGCGGCAACGGGGCTCTGACTGTTTTGGTTTGTGTATACGGAAACCGCGCGTTTGAGGACACGCTCGTAGAGCTGGAGGACGTTGCGAAGCATGCGGGATTCCGGGTGATCGCGGCAGTTGCAGCCATTGCAGAACATTCCGTTGCGCGACAGTTTGCTGCTGGGCGACCGGATGCGCAGGATGCGGCGCAGCTCGCAGAGTTTGCGCAGCAAATTCAGCAAAAGCTGTTGGCCGAGGATGCATCCGAGCCCTCTATCCCCGGCAATCGTCCTTATAAACAAGCTGGGGGTCACCGCATGGCACCCGAGGCAACAGAGGAATGCGTCTCCTGCGGTGCATGCGCCGCGGCGTGCCCCGTTTGTGCTATCGACAAGGGCGACCCCAAGCGAGCGGCTGGCGAGGCGTGCATCTCCTGCATGCGCTGCATCGCCGTATGTCCGCGAGGCGCTCGCAAGCTTGATCTCAACAAGCTATCCGCTGTTTCCCAGATGCTGAGCAAGGTTTGCGTCGTGAGGAAGGAATGCGAGCTCTTCATCTAGCGCATACGAAATTGCTGCAAGGAGCGTCCCTGGGTGCCGGCAGGAAAGGAACGTCCCTAAGTGCCGCTTAAATACCGTTTATCGAAGAAAAAATACCGCTCACCGGTCATAATGATTGTTCTGGCTTTGGGCTTGTCTACAATAGCTCCCGTAAAAAGAAATGCGGAAGGTTACCGAGTCCCTCGGACGTGGGCCTAACCAAAGTCTTTGAACGGATGTGTTTCTATGGACGCATTCGCTTGATTTTGGTTGGGCTATATTTATGAAGGGACATGTCACCATGGGTTTCTTTTCTCGCCTTATGGGCGGCTCGGATAAGCAGACGACTGCGGCTCCCGAGTTCGAAATCCTCGCTCCCGTTTCCGGCGAGCTTGTTCATCTAGAAAAAACCAATGATCCCGCTTTTAGCAGCCGTGCCGTGGGCGATGGCGTTGCCGTGGTTCCCCAAGAGGGAACGGTGTGCGCTCCTGTTTCCGGCACCGTCGCGGCACTGTTTCCGACTGAGCACGCGCTGGGCATCATGTCCGACGACAGCTCTGCTCAGGTGATGCTGCATATCGGAATCGACACTGTTAAACTTGAGGGCAAGGGCTTCCATGCGCTTGTTGCCCAGGGTGACCATGTCGACGCGGGTCAGCCCCTCGTCGAGGTCGATTTCGACGTGGTTCGCGCTGCCGGCTTCGATCCCACGGTCTTCGTTATCGTGTGCGAGCGCTCGGAGAACTCGACTCTTCGTGAGCACGCTTCTGGTCCTGTTGCTGTTAAAGAGCCTGTCGTCTGGCTTTCCGAGTAAGTTCTTGTGGTGGATGCCGTGGTTATCAAGCGAGTTTTCAACAATAACGTCGCAATGGTCACTTCGGACGATGGCTCCGAGCTCATCGTCATCGGCCGAGGCATCTGCTTTGGCCGCCATGCCGGCGACGCTATCGATGAGGCGTCGGTAGAGAAGACCTACGCGCTGCAGGAGGGTACTTCTCAGGATTCGCGTACGATTGACCGCTTGGCTCATCTTTTGGAGTCCATCCCCACCGTCAACCTCGTGATCGCTGAGGACATTGTCCAGATGCTCCGTCGAGAACTCAACGTTGATATCAACGACAAGATCCTCATTGCTCTCGCGGACCATATCAGTCTCGCCCTCGAGCGCGAACGCAAGGGCGTTCCGTGCGAGAATCCGCTGCTGCTCGAGATCCAGCAGTTCTATCGCAAGGAGTACGCGCTTGCGGGCCGTGCGCTGCAGATTATCAAGGAGTATATGGGCATCCAGATGAGCGAGGAGGAGCAGGGTTTCATTACCTTGCATATCGTCAACGCCACCATGCCGCAACGCTCCGACCGTCTCATCATCTCGGTCCAGCTTGTTCGCGACGTGCTTGCGATTGTTTCCGAGCGCTATGCTACGACCCTCGATGACACCTCGCTGCCCTATGAGCGTTTCGTTCGTCACCTGCAGTTTTTCGCGCAGCGAGCGCTCGATCCCACGTCAGGGCAAATCAATGGCGACGCGCTGTTCCGAATCGATGAAACGGCGTATCCGTGCGCATTCTCGTGCGCGGACGCCATAGCCGCCCACTTGTCGTCTACCTATAACGTTGTCGTTACCGATGCCGAGAAGAGTTATCTCGCATATCACATTGTTAACCTGCTTGGAGAACCTGGTCTCTAGGCATAACGTGCCCATACATCGATTGATATAAGGCAAGGCTCACGGTCTTGTCCAGGGCACATCTGTCTTAATTTGCGGAAAAGGAAGGGGAGTACCGCTATGACCGCAAAAAAGAAGTTCAATTTCAAAGCGCCGTTGGAGGTGTTCGCGAAGTCGATCGTCCAGCCGATGATGTATCTCTCGGTTGCCGGCATTCTGCTCATCGTGGGCATCATTCTAACCAACAAGACCATCTGCGCCATGATTCCCGTGCTGGGCTCCGGTCCGTTCCAGCTTGTGGGCGCCGTTGTCTATCAGTCGCTGATGTTTATCATCAACAACCTCTCGATTCTGTTCTGCGTGGGCATCGCCGGCGCCATGGCAAAGAAGAACAAGGGCCATGCTTCGCTGATCGCCCTGATGTCGTTCTTCCTGTTCCTTCAGGCCAATAACATCGTGCTCAACGCCACCGGCTCTCTTGCCGAAGCGAGCGGCATGCTCGGCCTTACCGGAACCGGACAGAGCACCGTTATGGGCATTCAAGTGCTCGATACCGGCGTGTTTGGCGGCATCATTCTTGGTTGCATCACCGGTGCCGTGTTCAACAAGTACTCGAACAAGCAGTTCCCCATTGCTCTTTCGATGTTCTCGGGCGTTCGCTTCCCGTTCCTGATCATGATCATCATCTCCTGGATCATGGGCGCTGGCTTCTGCATCGTTTGGCCTCCGGTCCAGGGCGCCATCTCCTCCGTTGCCGGCATCATTAAGGAGTCGGGCAACATCGGTCTGTTTATCTACGGCATGCTCAACAAGCTGCTCGTTCCCACCGGTCTGCACCACCTCATCTACACCCCGTTCCAGTTCTCCGATGTGGGTGGCACCCTGACGCTGGGCGATCAGGTTATCGCCGGCGCCTATCCCATCCGTGTTGCCGAGATGGCAATGACGGGCCAGCCCTTCTCCGATAGCACCTACTTCAACAGCTATACCTTCAACAATCTGTGGCCCTACATCGGCATCGGCCTCGCCTTTATCTTCACTGCCTACAAGCAGAACAAGGATAAGACCAAGGCCGTTATCATCCCGCTGATCATCACCGCCGTGCTCTCCTGCGTGACCGAGCCCATGGACTTCCTCTTTGTCTTTGCCGCTCCTGTGCTCTTTGTCGTTCACTCGGTTCTTTCCGGCATCTTCCTGGTCCTGCTCAAGGTCCTTTCCGTGCCCGCTTCGACTGCAGGCGGCATCATCAACATCGTGGTTTCCAACCTGGTTCTTGGTGTCGATAAGACCAACTGGCCGGTTATGCTGGTGCTCGGAGTCGTCAACGCCGCTCTGTACTTCTTCCTCTTCACCTTCCTTATTAAGAAGCTCAGCCTCCACACGCCTGGTCGCGAGGAGGAGTCCGAGCTCGCCGAGTCCGTTGCCGAGGGCGAGGCCGCCGCGTCTGTCGCGGTGAAGCAGGGCGCTGTTGCCGCAGCTCCCGCAGAGGGCGTCGATGCAGGTATTGCCGACCTGGTCGCAGGTCTTGGCGGCAAGGACAACATCGAGGAGCTCGAGAACTGCTTTACGCGTCTTCGCGTGAACGTTAAGAACCCGGACCTCATCGATGAGAGCCTCATCAACCACGTGCCCAACAGCGGCATCAACCGCAACGGCAACAATATCCAGATCATCTTTGGCATGAAGGTCGCCGAGATGCGCGACAAGGTCGAAAACGCAATTGAGAAGGAGCAGTAAACAATGATCATTACTCTGTGTGGTGGCGGATCCACCTTTACCCCCGGCATCGTCAAGTCCATTGCCCTGCGCAAGGACGAGCTCGACGTTGACGAGATTCGTCTGTACGACATCAACGAGGAGCGTCAGCGCAAGATCGGCGTGCTCGTGGACTGGATTCTGCACGAGGACCTTGGCCTGGACATCAAGCTTACGGTGACCACCGACAAGGAGACCGCTTTTACCGACGCCAGCTTCGTGTTTGCCCAGATGCGTGTGGGCGGCTATGCCATGCGCGAGCAGGACGAGAAGATTCCGCTGCGTCACGGCTGCGTGGGTCAGGAGACCTGCGGTTGCGGCGGCCTTGCCTACGGCATGCGCACCATCTTCCCCATGGTCGAGCTGATCGATGACGTTGAGAAGTACGCCAAGAAGGATTATTGGATTCTCAACTACTCCAACCCTGCCGCCATCGTGTCCGAGGGCTGCCGCGTGCTGCGTCCTAATGCTCGCATCATCAACATCTGCGACATGCCGATCGCGATCATCGACGTGGTTTGCGCCGCGCTCGATATCGACAAGAAGGATGTCGAGTATGATTACTTTGGCCTCAACCACTTTGGTTGGTTCACCTCGATCCGCCACAAGGGCGAGGAGGTGCTCCCGCAGCTGCGCGAGTACATCAAGGAGCACGAGATTCTGCTGCCCGACTCCTACCTCAAGGGCATGGGCTCGCTCATGGCAAAGAAGCCCGAGGAGGCCACCGACGAGCACCCCGAGCAGAACCGCCACACCAAGGGCAGCTGGTACTACGTCTGGAAGGGCGAGTACGAGATCATGGAGTGCTTCCCGGAGTACTTGCCCAACACGTATCTGAACTACTATCTGCAGCAGAAGGAGTTCGTCGAGCATTCCAACCCCGAGCGCACCCGTGCAAACGAGGTTGAGGAGACGCGCGAGAAGAACCTCTTTGATGGCATCGACCATTACGAGAAGACGGGCGAGATCGACGAGAGCACGTTCTATGCGGGCAGCCACGGCGACTGGATTGCCGACCTGGCTATCGCTCTGAAGAACGATACCAAGCAGCGCTTCCTGGTCATTTGCGAGAACAAGGGCGCTATCCCCAACATGCCCTACGACGCTATGGTCGAGCTGCCTGCCTACATTGGCAAGAACGGCCCCGAGGTCATCAGCCGCGACAACATTCCGCTGTTCCAGCAGGGCCTCATGATGCAGCAGCTGAACTCCGAGAAGCTCGTGGTCGAGGCTACGATCGAGGGTTCGTACGAGAAGGCGCTCAAGGCCTTTACACTGAACAAGACCGTGCCGTCGATGAAGGTCGCCAAGGAGGTTCTCGACGACATGATCGAGGCTAACAAGGACTTCTGGCCCGAGCTTAAGTAAAAGCAACAGGGTCGCTGGCCGCATACCTAGGGCAATGCCCCGTCCACGTGATTGCGTGGGCGGGGCATTGTCATTTGGTAACGCGTTTTATCAAATATGGCATTTATCTGCGGTAATGTTCGTTTTCACCGCTGAGGGCGACATTTTATACCGCCTGCCGAACCGTGTGGTGACCTAACAACTTTTAGGTCAGTGTTGTGCGTGTAGCAACTTCGCCCGGCCTCGCCTCCGGGCTGCCACATGAGAGGGGATCTTATGGCTCGACTGCATGTAATGGAACGCAGCCACGCTCAGGCCGTCATGGACGACCTGCACGATGCGCTTGGACGTCGTCTGGCGGTGAGTTCGCTCGCCCCGTGTCCCGTTGAGTTTACGGCGGCGCTCGTCAACCTGTGCTCGACGCAGAGCTGCGGCAAGTGTACGCCCTGCCGCGTGGGCCTGAGCGCGCTGAGTGACCTGCTCGCCGATGTGCTTGAGGGCCGCGCCGACGAGTCCACGCTCAACTTGATTGAGCGCACCGCCCGCACCATCTACCTTTCGAGTGACTGTGCCATCGGCTACGAGGCCGGCGCCATGGCGCTCACGGCCATCCGCGGCTTCCGCGACGATTTTGAGCATCACATTCGCGAGCACTCCTGCGGCTTTGACCGCGAGGCTCGCGTCCCGTGCGTCTCGGGTTGCCCGACGCACGTCGACATTCCCGGCTATATCTCGCTGGTCGAGGCTGGCCGCTATGCCGACGCCGTCAAGGTCATCCGCAAGAACAATCCGCTGCCGCTCGTCTGCGGCCTGGTGTGCGAGCATCCCTGCGAGATGCACTGCCGCCGCGGCATGGTCGACGACCCCATGAACATCCTTGCCCTCAAGCGTTTTGCCGTTGAGCATAGCGACCTCAACGACTACAAGCCCACCGTGGCCGACAACACCGGCAAGCGCATCGCCGTGATCGGCGGCGGCCCGGCCGGCCTTTCCTGCGCCTACTACCTCGCTGTGATGGGCCACAAGGTGACCATCTTTGAGCAGCGCCACCACCTGGGCGGCATGCTGCGCTACGGCATCCCCAGCTACCGTCTGCCGCGCGAGCGTCTTCAGGCCGAGATCGACTGGATCTTGAGCGCCGGTATCGACGTGGAGCTCGAGCACTCCGTCAACGGCGAGGAGCTTGCCCGCCTGCGCGACGAGTTCGATGCCGTCTACCTGGCCATTGGTGCCCACAGTGACAAGAAGCTCGGTCTTCCGGGCGAAGAAGCTCCCGGCGTGGAGTCGGCCGTCAAGATGCTGCGCGCTATCGGCGACGACGAGCTGCCCGACCTGAGTGGCCAGCGCGTGTGCGTCATCGGCGGCGGCAACGTGGCCATGGACGTGGCCCGCTCTGCCGTGCGCTGCGGTGCCGAAAAGGTGAGCATCGTCTACCGCCGTCGCATCTGCGATATGACGGCCCAGGACGCCGAGATTGCCGGCGCCCAGGCCGAGGGCTGCGAGGTGCTGGAGCTCACCGCACCGCTCGCTATCGAGACGGGCGAGGACGGTCGCGTGAGCGGCCTGCGCGTGCAGCCGCAGATTATCGGCGAGCCCCGTCGTGGGCGTCCGGCCCCGCGTGCCGCCGCCACGCCCGAGCGCGTCATTCCCTGCGAGCGCGTGTTTGTGGCCATTGGCCAGGACATCGATTCCAGGCCGTTTGAGGACATGGGCATCGCTTGTAAGTGGGGCTGCGTGGTCACCGATTCGGATGGCGCCGTGCCCAACTTCGATGGCCTCTTTAGCGGCGGTGACTGCCAGACCGGTCCCGCCACCGTCATCCGTGCCATCAACGCCGGCCGCGTGGCTTCGGCAAATATCGACCGCTACCTGGGCTTTGACCACAAGATCAAGCTCGAGGTCGAGCTGCCGACCGTCCAGTTTAAGGGCAAGCATGAGTGCGGCCGCTGCGAGCTGGGCGAGCGCGAGGCCGGCGAGCGTATTCACGATTGGGATCTGGTCGAGCAGGGCCTTACCGAGGAGGAGGCGCGCCAGGAGGCGAGCCGCTGCCTGCGTTGCGACCACTTTGGCTTTGGCGCGTTCCGCGGAGGGAGGAACCTGGAATGGTAGAGCCCAACAAAACCACTGTCAGCGACAACACCGAAAGCGGAGCACTCAACATGGTCAAGCTCACGATCGATAATTGCGAGGTCGTGGTGCCCGAGCACACCACGATCCTGGACGCGGCCAAGTCCGCCGGCATTCAGATTCCCACCCTGTGCTATCTGCGCGATTTAAACGAGATTGGCGGTTGCCGCGTGTGCGTGGTCGAGGTCGAGGGCTGCGACCAGCTGGTTGCCGCCTGCAACAACTACGTGCTCGACGGCATGGTGGTCCACACCAACAGCCCCAAGGCCCGCGAGGCGCGTCGCACCAACGTGCAGCTGCTGCTGTCCCAGCACGACTCGCAGTGCACGAGCTGCGTGCGCAGTGGAAACTGCAACCTACAGACTATCGCCAACGACCTGGGCATTTTCTAT
Source organism: uncultured Collinsella sp. (assembly GCA_934630375.1). GTDB lineage: Bacteria > Actinomycetota > Coriobacteriia > Coriobacteriales > Coriobacteriaceae > Collinsella. The sequence goes on along the minus strand of CAKTVQ010000006.1, from coordinate 47,976 downwards.
CTGCCGTATCAAAGGCATTTGGCGGGCGAGGGCTGGGATTTCGATTTTCCCATCATCCGCGAAAACGACAAGTGCATCAAATGCATGCGCTGCATCAAGGTGTGCGAGAGCGTGCAGGGCTTAGGGATTTGGGACCTGACCAACCGCGCCACGCATACCGCCGTGGGCACCCGCGGGCGTGCACCGATCGGCAAGACCGATTGCGTCGCGTGCGGTCAGTGCATCACGCATTGTCCGACGGGCGCCCTGCGCGAGCGCGACGATACCGAGACCGTGTTTGACGCGCTCGCTAATCCCGACAAGATCGTGCTGGTGCAGATCGCGCCGGCCGTGCGCAGCGCCTGGGGCGAGGAACTCGGCATATCTCGCGAGGAGGCCACCGTTGAGCGCCTGGCCTGCGCGCTGCGCCGCGTGGGCTTTGAGTACGTGTTCGACACCGATTTCTCGGCCGACCTCACCATTATGGAGGAGGGATCCGAACTGATCGAGCGCCTGGGCGCCGCCGCCAAGGGCGAGGGCGACAGCCGCGGCTGGCCCATGTTTACGAGCTGCTGCCCAGGCTGGGTGCGCTTTGTGAAGGCGCGCTATCCGGAGTTTGTCGACAGCCTGTCCACGTCCAAGTCGCCGCAGCAGATGTTCGGCGCTATTGCCAAGACCTACTACGCCAAGGTGCTGGGCGTGGAGTCCGAGCGCCTGTTCGTGGTGTCCGTTATGCCGTGCACGGCCAAGAAGGCCGAGTGCGCGCTGCCGAGCATGGTGGGCGAGGACGGCACGCCCGATGTGGACGTTGCGCTGACGGTGCGCGAGATGGTGCGCATGATCCGTGCGAGCCACGTGAGCGTTGACACGCTGGTCGAGGAGCCGCTCGATACGCCGCTGGGCTTTGGCACGGGCGCGGGCGTGATCTTTGGCGCCACGGGCGGCGTGATGGAGGCAGCCGTGCGCTCGGCATATTACCTGGTGACGGGCAAGAACCCCGATGCGGACTTCTTTACCGATGTGCGCGGCCTGGACGGCTGGAAAGAAGCCGTCGCCGATATCGATGGCACCAAGGTGCGCGTCGCCGTGGCGCACGGGCTGGGTAACGCCGCCCGCCTGCTCGACGCGATTCGCGACGGCCGTGCGAGCTATGACTTCGTCGAGGTCATGGCGTGCCCGGGCGGCTGCGTCGGTGGCGGCGGTCAGCCCATACACGACGGCTGCGAATTGGCGGCCGAGCGCGGCCAGGTGCTGTGGGGTCTGGATGCGAAGGCGGACATTCGCTTCTCGCACGAGAACCCCGATGTCCAGGCGTGCTACCGCGAGTTCTTGGGTGCGCCGCTTTCGCCGCTGGCCGAGGAGTTGCTGCATACCGACCATCACGCATGGACGATGCCGAACGAGGGGACGTGCTAGCGATGCGCGCATTTGATGTTGAGATGTCGCGCCGGGGGTTTGCCTCGGCGCTCGCCGCGGGCGCGCTGTCGCTTGCGCTCGCGGGCTGTGGCGGCGGGGCTGCCGGTGCCGGGTCCGCCGCGGGGTCGGCCGCCGGGTCTGCCACGGACAGTGCTGCCGCCGAGCCGGTCGAGGTGCACGTCGCCTCGCTCAAGGGGCCGACCTCGATCGGTCTGGTGCAGTTTATGGACCAGGCCGCAAACGGCGAGACGGACAATGAGTTCGACTTTGCAATCAACACCGCCGCCGACGAGATCGTGCCCAAGGTCATTCAGGGCGATGTCGATATCGCCCTGGTCCCGGCCAACGTGGCGAGCGTGCTCTACAACAAGACCGAGGGCACGGTTCAGGTCATCGACATCAACACACTGGGCGTGCTGAACGTGGTGACGGGCGATGCGGGCGTGACCTCGTTTGGCGACCTGGCGGGCCGCACCGTCTACATGACGGGCAAGGGCACCACGCCGGAGTACGTGATGAGCTACCTGCTGGAGCGCGCTGGTCTGACCGGCCAGGTGACGCTCGAGTTTAAGAGCGAGCCCACCGAGGTACTGTCGGCGCTGCTGGCCGATCCGTCCGCCGTGGGCGTGCTGCCCGAGCCGTTCAAGACCGCGGCCATCGCCAAGAGCGAGGGCAAGCTGTCGGCGCCGGTGAGCCTGACCGACGTGTGGGACAAGCTGGCGGGCGACACGGGCTCGCGCCTGCTGACGGGTGTGACCGTGGTGCGCCGTGCGTTTGCCGAGGAGCATCCCGAGGCCGTGGCGGAGTTCTTGCGCTGTCACGAGGCAAGCGTTAAGGCCATCAACGCGGCACCGGCGGACTGGGCACAGGCCGTGGTCGATGCCGGCATCGTGGACAACGCCAAGATTGCCGAGAAGGCGATTCCCGGGTGCATGCTCGTGTGCCAGACGGGCAAGGATATGAAGACGGCGCTTGGCGGGTATCTGCAGGTGCTGGCCGACGCGGACGCGAGCGCCGTGGGTGGTAAACTTCCGGCTGACGATTTCTACTACATGGAGTAGCCCGTGCGTGTGTTTGCTCGACAAATGACAGAGCGTATGAAGGCGGTGGCGGCAGTAGGTGCCGTCGCCGCCTTTTGGCTTGCCGCGTGGATGCTGGTAGCGGCGCTGGTGGCCCAGCCGTTGATCTTGCCGGGGCCGGGTGCCGTTGTGGTGGCGTTGCTGCGACTGGTGTGCGATGCCGGCACGTGGGCGATTTTGGCGGGCTCGGGCGCGCGGATTCTGGGCGGGTTGGCGCTTGCCGCGGTATGCGGCGGCGTGCTGGCCGGGGTTTCGTCACGCTCGCGGGCTTTTGCGCGCCTGGTGGCGCCGGCGCTGTCGTTTGTGAAGGCAACGCCGGTTGCCTGCGTGGTGGTCCTGTTGCTCATTTGGCTGGGGTCGGCGCGCGTGAGTATCGCCGCGGTGTTTTTGATGGCGCTGCCGGGCGTGTATTTTTCGCTGGCTGAGGGCCTGTCGCAGGTGAATAAGCCGCTGGAGCAGATGTTCCGCATGCATGGCGTGCGGGGCTGGCGTCTGTTTTGCGCCCATACCTGGCGCGAGGTGCTGCCGTTTGTGCTTTCGTGCGCCCGGGCCGTGATTGGTATGGGCTGGAAGGCCGGCGTGGCGGCCGAGCTTATCGGCATGGCGGTGGGCACTGTGGGCGAGTGCATTTATCAGGCAAAACTTTTGATTGAGACGGCTGACCTGCTGGCGTGGACCGTGCTGGTCGTTGCCGCTTCGTGGGCGTGTGAGCGCGTGCTGGTGTGGTTGCTGCGGGCTTCGGGGCCCGTGGCGTGGCGCGCGGCCGTGCGGACGCATGGGCATGGGCTGCGTCGGCGTGCTGGTGCTGCGGGCGATGGCGGTGCGGCGGAGTTTGCGCTTGCCGTGGACGATTGCGCGCCCTGGGCGCCGGCGCTGGACGGTCTGGTGCTCAACGTGCCTGCGGGCGGGCGTATTTGCGTGATGGGCGCTTCGGGTGCTGGCAAGACGACGCTGCTCGCGCTGGCGGCGGGGGAGTGCGCACCGTGCTCGATGGTGTTTCAGGATGCGCGCTTGGTCGAGTCCGCCTCGGCGCTGGATAACGTGCTGGTGTGCGCCGATGCGCGCGTGGATGCTTCGAGTGCTGCGGCCTTGCTGCGCCTGCTGGTGCCGGGGGTCGACGTGAATGCTTGCGTTGCCGAGCTTTCGGGTGGACAGCGCCGCCGTGTTGAGATCGCCCGAGTCCTGCTGTGCCCCGGCGGCGCGGTGATTCTGGACGAGCCCTTTACCGGCCTCGATACCGCTGCGCGCGACGCATGCGCCGAGGTCGTGCTCGACTTGCTCGACGGCCGCATGCTGCTGCTTGCCACGCACGATGTCGCCGACGCTCAGTCCCTCGATATCTCGGATATCATCACGCTCTAAGTACTAACTCAGCAACATAATAATCCGTTTTTCTCCGTCCCCATGGGGCGGGTGTGGTATTCTATCTGCGGGGTAATACTTAGGAATACCAAGTAATACCAACGCCGTAGAAACAAACTCCAGATGCGGGCCAATCGGGTTGCCTTCACAGCCCGTCGCCCAGCCGCGTGGCCCGCATCTATCCGCACCACCGTCGTTTCAAAAAGGAAGCGCCATGGCAGAACACATGACCCCGGTTGTCGCGAAGGTCTTGCCCGAGGAAAAGGCGGCCTTCGCGGCGGCAACCCAGCTCGTGGGCACCACGCCGTCCAACGCCATCCGCATGTTTATCGCCGCGTTCAATCGCTGCGGCACCTTCCCGTTCGACATCTCGCCGAGCGGGGCTTTTGGCACTGCGCCCGATTCTCATCAACAATGACTGTCCCAAACTGCCGGCGCTTGGGGACGTCCTTTTCTGCCGGCAGTTAAGGAACGTCCCCAAGTGCCGGGTTTTGAGGAGGTTGGCATGCTCAATGCGATAGCGTGGGCGCTTGTCTGTTTTGGCGTTGTCGCGGCAGATATTGCCCTGAGCGTGGTTCTGTTTTCTGTTCTCGATGCCGTGTCGGTGCTGACGGGCTATCCGATCGACAACCTCGATATTCAATGGTTTCAGGCCGCCGCTCAGACGGCGTCGTTTTTGATGGCGCTGCTGTGGTGGCGCTATCTGTGGCCCCGCTCCTTCATGGCGCGTCGGCAAAGTGAGCGCCCGCTCGGCGGGGGAGCAAATGCTGCATGGAAGCGCATCGCATGCGTTGTTGTGATCGGCCTATCCATGCAGGTGGTCATTAGCTACCTATGCGATGGCGTGCTGTCGCTGCTGCCCGAGGTTGCGGCAGACTATAGCGAGCTCGTCGAGGAAACAGGCATGGGCGATACCAACCTTCTTGCCGTCCTGACTACGGTGCTCGGTGCCCCATTTTGTGAAGAGCTGCTGGTGCGCGGCATTATTTTTGAGTTTTCGCTCCGAGCGTTTAACCCGCAGTGCCGCCCACTTTGGAAGCGCTTGCGTCGCACGCGGGCACAAGACGGCGCCATGGTGCCCTGGGCGGCCCCGAGTACCTGGGGTATCGCCGCGGCGGTCGTGTTGCAGGCGGCGATCTTCGGTTTTATGCACATGAACTGGGTGCAGGGCTGCTATGCAGGTGCCGCCGGCCTCATCTTTGGCTGGGTGCTCGTGACCACCGGAAAACTCCGCTACACGATCCTGCTGCACTTTGCCTTTAATGCCGGGTCGTATCTCATGACGTTGCTCTGGTTTGTGAACACGCCGCTCGATGTGGCAATTACGATCGCTATCGCCAGCGCCATCCTCGTTGAGGCAATGCGCTCGCTGCGCCACGCGTGTGGGATGGACGCAGCGAGCGCACCGCTGCCCTAGTTGCGACGCCCGCCTCCGTTGGCGCCCTGGCGTCCCTGCGCTGCACGGTTGCGCCCGGCAGTGTTTTGCGCGCGCGACATGCCGCCGTGCCCCTTGCTGCCTTTAGGCCCCTTGCTGCCAGCACCACCGTGGGCCTTGCCGCCCTTCTTGCCGGTGCCATGCCCACCGCCAGCAGTCGTCTCGCCCGGGCGCGGCGGCACGGGGCGGATCAGACAATGCTTGGTGTAGCCAATCAGATCGCGGCGGCCGGCCTTTTCCAGCGCCTCGCGTACCAGCTTGTAGTTCTCGGGTTTGCGATACTGGATGAGCGCACGCTGCATGGCCTTCTCGTGCGGGTCACGCGCCACGTAGATCGGCTGCATGGTACGCGGATCTACGCCGGTGTAGTACATGCAGGTCGACATGGTGGACGGTGTGGGGTAGAAGTCCTGCACCTGCTCGGGCATATAACCCATGTCGCGTACGGCCTCGGCCAGGTCCACGGCTTCCTTCATCGTCGAGCCGGGGTGGCTCGAGATCAGATACGGCACTACGTACTGCTTGAGTCCGTATTCACGGTTCAGGCGTTCAAATTTACGGCAGAACGCGTCGTAGACGGCGCGGCTCGGCTTGCCCATCACGGACAGCACCGCGTCGCTCACGTGCTCGGGCGCTACGCGTAGCTGGCCCGAGACATGGTGCTCCAACAGCTCGCGCAAAAACTCGTCCGAGGCGTCGGCCATGGTGTAGTCAAAGCGGATGCCGCTGCGGACGAAGACCTTCTTGACGCCCGGCAGCTGGCGCAGGTCGCGCAACAGCTGCGTGTAGCCGCTCTCGTCGACCACCATGTTCTTGCACACACTCGGCCACAGGCAGCGCTTGTTCTTGCACACGCCGTGCTTGAGCTGTTTGTCGCAGGCAGGGCGGCTAAAGTTAGCCGTCGGTCCGCCCACGTCGTTGATGTAGCCCTTAAACTCGGGGTCGCGCGTGAGCAGCTCGGCCTCGCGCATGATCGAGTCGTGGCTGCGCATCTGCAGCACGCGGCCCTGGTGGAAGGTGAGCGCGCAAAACGAGCACTCGCCAAAGCATCCGCGGTTGGAGCTGATGGAAAACTTGATCTCGGAAAACGCCGGTACGCCGCCTGCCGCGTCGTAGTCGGGATGCCAATCGCGTGCGTAGGGGAGTTCGGCAACCTCGTCCATCTCGTCTGTGGTGAGTGTTGCCGACGGCGGGTTCTGCACCACATAGACGCTGTTGGGGTAGGGCTCTACCAGACGATGCCCGGTGATGGGGTCCATGTTCTGCTGCTGCACATTAAAACTGCGCGCGTAGTTGAGCTTATCGGCGGCAAGGTCGTCCCAGCTGGGCAGCAGGTCGTAGTCGTAGACCTCGTCGAGCGAACCCGTGCGGTAGACGGTACCGTTGACGTAGGTGATCTGATCGACAGGCAGTCCGGCATCGAGCGCGTCGGCGATCTCGACGATCGCATGCTCGCCCATGCCGTAGATGAGGATGTCGGCGCCCGAGTCGAGCAGTACCGAGCGCTTGAGCTTGTCCTGCCAGTAGTCGTAGTGGGCCAGGCGGCGCAGGCTTGCCTCGATGCCGCCGATGATGATGGGAGCGTCCTTGAACGTCTGGCGGATGAGGTTGCCGTAGACCGTGACGGCACGATTGGGGCGGTGCCCCTCCTCGCCACCGGGGGTGTAGGCGTCGGAGTGGCGGCGGTGCTTGGTCACCGAATAGTGGTTGACCATGGAGTCCATGTTGCCGGCACTGACGAGAAAGCCCAGGCGAGGCTCGCCGAGCACCGTGATGCTGGCGGGGTCGGTCCAGTCGGGCTGGCAGATGATACCCACCTTGTAGCCATGCGCATCGAGTACGCGGCTGATGATGGCCATGCCAAAGCTCGGATGGTCCACGTAGGCATCGCCGCAGATGTAGACAAAGTCGCACTGGTCCCAGCCACGTGCATCCATGTCGGCGCGGCTGACGGGGAGGAACTTGTCGCGGCTCGGACGCCAGGGGCGTGAGGGCGCTGCTGGAGCATGAGTGGTGTGCCCACCCTGCGCCTTACCGCCGCGCTTTTGCTGCTGGCCCTGTTTGCCCTGCTGACTGCGCTGGTTGTTCTGAGCGTGCTGAGGCTTTTTTGCCACGATCCCTCCCGGTGTTTGTATGCTGCACGTAATTGTAACCAGTCTTTTTGGGACGGGGCTAAAAAGACTGGTGGAGTACATGAGCTGGCGGATCGGCGCGTCGATGCGGGTGTCGGCGCCGCGCCCGCCGTTTGTTTCCAGACTGTGTACCCCCGTGCTGAAGGGTTCGTCTCGCGCGCACGCCATGTTGTCAATGGGTTACAGTATGAACGGCGGCTATATGTCCGCCAACGCACGAGAGGGTCGTCAACAAGGAGGATGCACGACGATGCAGCGTGCCAAACAGATATCGGAGTCTATTGAGCTGGGCATCATCTTGGCGCTCGCCGGTGGCTTTATGGACGTTTATTCGTACATTGGGCGCGACCATGTTTTCGCAAACGCTCAGACGGGTAACATCCTGCTCGTGGGTGTGAGCATCTCGGAGGGCAACTGGGCGCTGGCGGGACGCTATTTCTTCCCCGTGGTGTCGTTTGCCGTGGGCATTATGCTTGCCGACCTGGTTCACGAGCGGTTTGGCAGTGTGATTCACTGGCGCCAGGTGACGGTGTTTTTTGAAGCCGTTATCTTGCTGGGCGTGAGCTTTATCCCGGGCGGCGATTTCAACCTGCTCGCCAACTGCCTTACTTCGTTTGCTTGCGGTATGCAAGTCGAGAGCTTCCGCAAGATCCACGGTCACGGCATCGCCACGACCATGTGCATCGGCAACTTGCGCAACGCGCTGCAAAACGTGGACGATTACATCATCACCCACAAGCGCGGCTTTTTGGAAAACGGCCTGCTGTACTTTGGCGTGATCTTTACCTTTGTGTTTGGCGCCGTGTTGGGCAACTGGTGTATTGAGCGCATGGGCCTGCACGCCATCGTCGTGGCGAGCGTGCTGTTGTTTGTCGCGTTTGCCATCATGTTTATCGACCGCGAGCGCGACTTGCGTTTTCGCTGGAAGGTTGCGGCCGAGGCTTGGAAAGACGCCTGCCAAAAATAGCGGCAGGATCTGGCAAGGGGGCAATCCCCTTGCCAGATAGATCGATAATGGGGAGGGGACGGTCATCTCGGCCGTCCCTTTTTTGTTTAGTGGTCAGGTGGTGACGATACCAGTTGTTGAAACGCTTTAACAACTTTGATGTTCTCACGCGTTTTTTGTTTCAAAAGCGTTAGGATGGGACATATAGCGCGGGGCGTAACGGGTGCCCCGCACACGATAGGAGGCTATCAATGGCTAATCGTTTCGTTCTCAATACCATCTCTTATCATGGTTCCGGCGCCATCAAGGAGATCCCCGGCGAGCTCCAGCGTCGCGGCTACAAGAAGATCTTCGTCTGCTCCGACCCCGACCTGGTCAAGTTTGGCGTTACCGCTAAGGTGACCGACGAGCTCGACGCCGCTGGCATCGCTTGGAGCCTCTACTCCGAGATTAAGCCCAACCCCACCATCCAGAACGTCAAGGACGGCGTCGAGGCCTTCAAGGCCGCCGAGGCTGACGCTATCGTGACCATCGGTGGCGGCTCCTCCATGGACACCGCTAAGGCTATCGGCATCATTATCAACAACCCCGAGTTCGCCGATGTCCGCAGCCTCGAGGGCGTCGCTCCGACCAAGAACCACGCCGTGTTCACCATCGCCGTGCCGACGACCGCCGGTACCGCCGCCGAGGTGACCATCAACTACGTCATCACCGACCCCGAGAAGGTCCGCAAGTTCGTGTGCGTCGACACCAACGACGCACCCGAGGTCGCCGTCGTCGACCCCGACATGATGGCCTCCATGCCCGCCGGCCTCACCGCCTCCACCGGTATGGACGCCCTGACCCACGCCATCGAGGGCTATACCACCAAGGGTGCCTGGGAGCTCTCCGACATGTTCCACTTTGAGGCTATTAAGCTGATCAGCGAGAACCTGCGCGACTCCGTTGCCGAGGCCAAGTCCGGCCAGCCCGGCTCCGGCCGTGAGGGCATGGCCCTTGGTCAGTATGTCGCCGGCATGGGCTTCTCCAATGTTGGCCTGGGCATCGACCACGCCATGGCTCACACCCTGTCCGCTCACTACGACACCCCGCACGGCGTCGCTTGCGCCATGCTGCTGCCGATCGCCATGGAGTTCAACAAGCCGGTCTGCGCCGAGCGCCTGGCCAAGGTCGCCGTCGCCATGGGCGTTGACACCACGGGCATGAGCACCGACGAGGCCGCCGACGCTGCCATCGCCGCCGTCAAGCAGCTTTCCGCCGACGTGAACATCCCGCACGTCTGCGAGGCCATGAAGGCTGACGAGATCGAGATCCTGGCCAAGGACGCCATGGCCGACGCCTGCTTCCCGGGCAACCCGCGCGAGGCGACGCTCGACGACGTCATCGAACTCTTCAAGAAGATCTGCCCGGCTGCCTAACTTGGTTCGGCGGGCCCCTGCCCGTTAGCCCCACAATCGTCCTCGGACATGTCGGAAGCCCCCGCTGCGCACTTCGTGCGGCGGGGGCTTTTTGTGCCGCGCCGATGCCCCGATATGGGCAAAACCAAGGCATGCTGCCCGCTGCGGATAGGTGGTGCACTTCCCAGCGTGCATTTTTGGGAGTATTCAGCAAGCTCTGAAAAATGCATAACGTTGTGAATGGGCCGTAGTGGCCCGCGGCGCCCATCGACAGTCCTTGTGGGCGGGCTATCGATGGGCGGAGATGGCTGTCGCCGCGTTTTTGGTTTGCGCCGGCCTGCAACACTGCTGTAACCACGTCGTTATGTCGGTTGTGATGGGGCCGTTGGGGCCCACGGTGCTGAATACTCCGTTTTTTGCACGGTCTAAGGTGGGGTACCCTGAGACGAAGCAAAAAGATGCCTCATTTCTATGCAGATACCGATAGGATTTATGCAAGATTGGGATTGTAAACCGTGCGCGTGCAGAAAACCGGTGCGGGGACGTCTGGAGGCGGTTCGGCTCCTGGGGCATTGCACGTGCAGAACGGTTAAAATCGGGACTCGGTCTTAGTTTTACTTGGAAGGATGCATATGGCTTCTAATGTTGATGCTTCTCTAGAGGAGACGCTCTCCTATATTACTGACCAGTTGAAGGCGCTTACCTCGATTGCTTCGCCTACGGGCTATACCCGTGCGGCGACTGATTATCTGATGGAAACGTTGCGCGAGATGGGGTTTGGGCCCGAGCGTTCCAATAAGGGCAACGTGTTGGTTGAGCTTGGTGGCGAGGGTGAGCCGCTCGTACTGGCGAGCCATGTCGATACCCTGGGCGCCATGGTGCGCTCCATTAAGGACAATGGTCGCCTGCGCCCCACGACGCTCGGTGGGCACCAGTGGTCTACGGCCGATGGCGAGAACTGCACCGTCTACACGCGTGACGGCAATGTGTATACGGGCGTGGTCCTCAATACCGAGCCTTCGGCGCACGTGGCCGATGAACCGGTCAAGACCATCGAGAAGAACATGGAAATCCTGCTCGACGAGAACGTTGACAGCAAGGACGATGTGCTCGAGCTGGGTATTCAGACCGGCGATATCATCGCTATGGATCCGCGCACCACGGTGACGGAGAGCGGCTACATCAAGAGTCGCTTCCTTGACGACAAGCTGTCGGCGTCGATTCTGCTGGGTTTGGCCCGCGCCGTTGTTGGCGGCGAGGTGACGCTTTCGCGCAAGGTATCGCTGCTCTTTACGGTGTACGAGGAGGTCGGCCACGGCGGTGCGTTTGTGCCGGCCGACACGCGCGAGATGATCAGCGTGGACATGGGCTGCGTGGGCGACGACCTGGGCTGCACCGAGCGCATGGTTTCGATTTGCGCCAAGGATTCGGGCGGTCCGTACAACTACGACCTGGTAACCACGCTGTCCAACATCGCGCGCGAGCTGGAGCTCGATTACGCCATCGATGTGTACCCGCACTACGGCTCCGACGTCGAGGCCACGCTCTCGGCCGGCTACGACATTCGCCATGGTCTGATCGGCCCCGGCGTGTACGCGAGCCACAACTACGAGCGCAGCCACATCGACGGTGTGCGCAACACCTACGAGCTGGTTCGCGCCTACGTCCAGCGCTAACGATGCAGCGGCCTCGGCTGACACAATAGCGCCGACCGAGGCCGTCCTCTCAAAGTTGCGGTGAAATAGGGACTGTTTGGCGGTTTTAAACGCTTAAACAGTCCCTATTTCACCGCAACTTATAAAGGGGATGGGGCTATTTGATGGCTGCCGTAACGGTGCCGCCGCCCAGGACGACGTCGCCGCGATAGACGACGACGGCTTGGCCGGGGGCGATGGCTCGTTGCGGCTCGTCAAAGGTCAGCAACATTTGCCCGTCTTCGCCGCGCGTAAGGGTCGCTGCCTGGTCTTTCTGACGGTAGCGGTACTTGGCGCCCACGCGAATGCCGCCGGCATCGAGCTCTGCCTCCATGCGGTCGGCCGGGGCGCTCCAAATCCAGTCGTTGGCCGTGAGCGCCGTGGCCGTCAGGTCCTCTGCCTCGCCCAGATGCACGGTGTTGTTGACGGCGTCGACACCCGTTACGTACACGGGATGCGCCATCGCGACGCCCAAGCCCTTACGCTGGCCGATGGTGTAGCGCAGCGCGCCGTTGTGGCGCCCAACCACGCTGCCGTCGCGCCATACGATGTTGCCCGGTGCAGCGGCATGTCCGCAGCGGCGCTCGATATAGCCCGCGTAGTCGCCGTCTGGAATAAAGCAGATGTCCTCGCTTTCGGCCTTCTTGGCGTTAACAAAGCCCTGCTCGGTGGCTATGCGGCGCACGTCGCGCTCTTTGTCTAGGCCTGCCAGCGGAAAGATCGTGTGCGCCAGGCGCTCCTGCGTGAGCGAATACAAAAAGTAACTCTGGTCCTTTTTGGGGTCCTCGCCGCGATGCAGCTGCCAGGTGCCATCGGGCGCCTGGCTCGTTTTGGCATAGTGGCCTGTGGCGATGTAGTCGCAGCCCATATCCAGCGCCGCATCCAGCAACGCGCCAAACTTAATATGGCGGTTGCAGATGATGCACGGATTGGGCGTCAGCCCCTCCTGGTAGGCGTTCATAAAACGCTCGACAACGTTGCGGTCGAAGGTTTGCTGCAAGTCGAGCACGTGATGGGGTATCCCCAGGCGCTCGGCGACGGCCTTTGCATCGGCGATGTCGCGGTCGACCTTACTCATGCCCGTGGCGGGATCGGGCGCGGGGCAGGTGAGGCGCATGGTGGCACCGACACATTCGTAACCCTGACTTTTGAGCAGATACGCGGTCACGCTGGAATCGACGCCGCCGCTCATGGCGACGAGCACGCGCTTGTTGTGCATGGGGAGGTTCTCCTTGGTGGCATGTGGCCAAAAAAGAAAAGCGGCGCGGGAGGCTGGTTCCGCGCCGCAGACATTGTAGCAAGTTCGGGCGTCCTGTGGGACACCCTGTTGGGATGAGCTCAGGCTGCCAGAAGAGAGGGGAGACCGGCGTGCCTTGGACTCGTTCTAAGAACGAGAACTCTAGTCCTGGAAGAGTGCCGTGGACAGGTAGCGCTCGCCGGTGTCGGCGAGCAGCGCCACGATGGTCTTGCCCTCGTTCTCGGGGCGCTTGGCCAGCTGCAGTGCGGCCCACACGGCGGCGCCGGACGAAATGCCCACGAGCACGCCCTCCTTGTGGCCCACGGCGCGGCCGGTGGCAAAGGCGTCGTCGTTCTCGACGGGGATGATCTCGTCGTAGACCTGGGTGTCGAGGACGTCGGGCACAAAGCCGGCACCGATACCCTGGATCTTGTGCGGGCCGGCCTGGCCCTTGGAGAGCACCGGGGAGGTGGCGGGCTCGACGGCGACGACCTGAATCTCGGGGTTTTGCTCCTTGAGGAACTCGCCCACGCCGGTCACGGTGCCGCCGGTGCCGACGCCGGCGACGAAGATGTCGACCTTGCCGTCGGTGTCGTCCCAGATCTCGGGGCCGGTCGTGGCCTTGTGAATGGCCGGGTTCGCGGGGTTCACAAACTGGCCGGCGATGATGCTGTTGGGAGTCTCCTTCTGCAGCTCCTCCGCCTTGGCGATAGCGCCCTTCATGCCCTTGGAGCCGTCGGTGAGCACGAGCTGCGCACCGTATGCCTGCATCAGCTTGCGGCGCTCGACGGACATGGTCTCGGGCATGGTGATGATCACCTTATAGCCGCGGGCCGCCGCCACCGAGGCGATGCCGACGCCGGTGTTGCCGCTCGTGGGCTCGATGATGGTGTAGTCGCCGCCACGCACGAGCTTGCCGGCCTTCTCGGCCTCGTCAATCATGTTCTTGGCGACGCGGTCTTTAACGGACCCGGCGGGGTTGAAGTATTCCAGTTTGACGAGCACGCGGGCCTTGAGGTCCTCGTCGGCCTCAAAGTGGGTGAGCTCCAGGAGCGGGGTGTGGCCGATAAGCTGATCGATGGACGTGTAAACATTGCTCATGGTGAACCTCCAAAGTGTTCAAATGACTGGATACCGTGTGGTTTTACGGTGTGTGTAGCAGCGAAACCCACAAACCTTATAGGTTGTTCGTTTTGCTGTTGGGAAGCATACTAGACACTAAAGCCTAGTAATGCAATAGGAAATAGGAGTTTATTGCAAGTTGATTAACCATCTTGACCGGAACGGGTATTTTCAAAGCCAATATTTCGGCTAGAATTTCAACGAACTAAAAGACCGAAAGGCAGCACTATATATGTTGGTTTCTACTAAGGGCAGATATGCCCTGCGCGTTATGGTCGATCTGGCCGAGCACCAAGCGGCCGGTCGCATCCCGCTTAAAGAGATTGCGGCACGTCAGGGTATTTCGGAGAAGTACCTCGAGAATATTCTGGCGACGCTCGTGCGCGCCAATATGCTCTCGGGCATGCGCGGCAAGGGCGGCGGCTATGTGCTCACACGCCCGCCCGAGCAGTACACGGTGGGCGAGATCTTGCGCCTGACCGAGGGCAGCCTGGCGCCGGTCGCCTGTCTGGATGGCGACTGCAAGGGTTGCTCGCGATCTGATGAGTGCCCCACGCTCGACGTGTGGAAGAACCTGGACAAGCTCATCAACGACTACCTCGACGGCGTGACGCTCGATGCGCTCGTCGCCCCCAACGACGGCTACGACTACGTCATCTAACCCACACCTGCCATGTGGGGACAGGGTGGAAATGGCAGATTCTCTCGCCCTTTGAGACTTGGCAAATAAGAAGGCCGCCCATTTTTTTGCGATGGGCGGCCTTCGTTTTGGGCTGTTGAGACGGGCGCGGCCGGAATGGTCGTTTTAGCCCTCGGCGATGCTGTCGAGGATGCTGCGCATGATGGATACCAGGATGCTGCCCATAAAGGCCGAGCCAAAGCTGGCGATGGAAATGCCTGCACCCAGCAGGTTGACCGACAGGTAGCTGGCGAGCTCGAGCATAAAGCTGTTGACCACGAGTTGGAAGATGCCCAGCGTGATAATGGTGAGCGGCAGCGAAATGACCGTCAGGAACGGTTTGACGAGCGAGTCGACGATGTTCAGGAACAGCCCCACAAAGGCAAAGCAGACCCAGGCTTCGGCAAAACCGAAGGGCTGGATGCCGGGGACGAGAAACGTGGCGATCGCGATGGCGATCGAGGTGAAGAGCCAGTTAAGCATAAAGCGCATGGTGCGATCCCTTTCTGCGCAGACAGTGTGTCGCTTTGTTTGGGCGCCCATTGTCTCAGATATTCGTGGAGCTTACGTGCGCGTTTGGTTTCAAAACGGCGTTCGTCCTAAAAAACGTGCCGCTGGCAGAGAGTCTTGTCGCTTTAGTTTGGTGGTGTGCTACACTGCTACGGGCAAATGGCCCATGCATAGTTTTATTGCATATTACGGGCGAACGATGCCCGATGTCAGTATCAACTTCGATGCCTTTTGGCGGGTTTGGCGGTGATCGATGAATATCGAGAACATGTTTGACAAGCCTGATGTCAAGCAGCTGGTCCACGCATTTAGTCTTTTGGACGACGAGAAGGATATTCAAGCGTTTTTGACCGATATCTGCACGCCGCGCGAGATCTGCGATCTTTCGCAACGTCTGCAGGTCGCGCGTTATCTGGATGAGGGCGAGCCCTATGTTGAGGTTCAGGCCCGCACCGGCGCTTCGTCCACCACGGTGAGCCGCGTGTCCAAGGCGCTCAACGGCGAGTACGGCGGCTATCGCAAGATCCTCATCAAGCTGGAGGATGGCGAGTAGGCCAACGGCAAAAAACGAATTGCACAGAACCGTCCCTTCGGGGGCGGTTTTTTGGTGTGGGGCCATGTTGTCCGCGTGGGCGGGTAGGATGGATACATTGAATATTGCGAACGGTTTGAGTGGAGGACCATGCCTGTTCGAATCTATACCACCAATGCCGGCGCGGACTTGAGCGATGCCGAGGCCGCGCTGCTCGCCGACCTTGTTGCCCGCCACGGGCGCGCCGTGTTGCTGACACCTACGTTTGCCGAGCTCGATCTGTGCCGTCACGATGCGGCGGTGGCTGGCGCCTCGCTGGGCGTTGACTACAAGACGCCCTCCTCGTGGCTTCGTTCGCTGTGGGAGCTGATGGGCGACGGCCGTAGCTTTGTCGACAACCTGCAGCGTCAGATGCTGTTCTCGGATATGGTTGCCCGTCGCGACGATGCCGATCTACAGCCGCTTTCGCGCAGCCAGGGCACGGTGCGCATGCTCGCACGCATGGCCCGCGATGTGCTTCCGGGCGTGGCGGGAACGGGTGCCGAGCGCCGCTGCGACAGCGTTTGCCAGCCCGAGCCCAAAAGCGACGCCGAGGCTCGTGTGTTCGAGCTGCTCCGCGCCTATGCGAGCGGCTTGGACCGCCGAGATATGGTCGAGCCCTGCGAGGCGGCCGACATGATGGCCGGTGCCTTGGCCGACAATCTGCCAACCTGCGCCCGTGCGGTGTTCGTGCGCGGCGTCACGTCGTTTGCGCATGGTCTGCTTGGGTTGCTGTCTGCCGTGGCGAATGGCGGGGGAGAGGTCGTCGTGCTGCTCGCCCGCGAGCAGGCGGCAATGCGCGAGGAGCTTGCTGCGGCCTTTGATGCCCGCGGCGTGCTGTTTGAGGTCACGCCGCTGGGGGAGGATGCTGCTGCGTATAAGCCTGCCGCTCAGCCTGCCTTTATAGAGGTGGCCGGTCCCCATGCCCGCGCCTATGCCTATGCGAATGCTATTGATAAGTTGGTAAAGGCGCGCGAGGGCGCCGTGCCGCACGATGGCGCTGCAGCGCCGGCCGATCCTGCGCGCGTGCTCGTGGTGTCCGCTCAGGCACCCCAGTTGTTCGGCGAGCTTACCGCCCGTTTGGCGGCGCGCCACATTGCGGCCGAGACAACCGAGTTCACGGCGTTTTCCCAATCCATCGCGGGCAGGCAGTTCACGGCACTTGCCAACCTGATCGAGCGCATGAAGGCCGCCGATGAGGGCAGCGCCTCCAAGACCGAGTGGTGGCCCGCCCCGGAGCTTACCGACTGGATCTACAGCCCGCTTTCGGGCGCCGATGCCGCCAGCGCGCGAACCTTCGATAAGAACATGCGCCTGTCGCGCAGCAAGACCATTGCGGGCGTGAAGAGCCTGCTACAGAGCGTGCAGGGCCAGGTGAGGGGTGCGCGCAAGGCGGCCAGCGACCAGAACTGGTTTAAGAACGTGCCGTGCGTGGTCTCGGATGTGTTCCAGGCGCTATGGCGTGACAAGCCCGTGACGGCACTCAAGGCCATGCTCGCGGTTGCCGAGGCGCTGCCCGATCGCACCCTGGGCGGCCTTGACGGTCAGGCCCGTCGTCAGGCCGAGACCGCCTTGCTGCGCCATGCCATCGACATCCTTATGAATGACGCCCGCGCGCTCGATGTGTCGCAGGCCGCGACCGTACCCGCGCTCGACGGCGTCCGCACCAAGGTGGATAAGCGCAGTACCGCTTACGATTACGAGACCTACGAGGTCGACCGCACACCGCGTGCCCAGGTGCGTTTTGTGTCGCTTGCCGATGCGGCAGCGCTGCGTCCCAACAGCTACGATGCGGTGCTGTTTGCCGATGTCGACCTGGACAGCTATCCGCTCTCGCATGAGGAGGGCCCGTTGGCCACGCTGACGGAAGAGTTGGGTCGCAGCGGCGTGACGCTTGAGCCTGCCGCTCTGCTGCGCGTGCGCTTTGGCCGTGCGATGCGGGCTGCGCGCGGCCCCGTTGTGCTTGCCCGCGTGACCCACGATCGCCAGGCGCGCGAGTGCTATCCGGCGGCCGTGTGGACCGAGTTGTGGGCGCGTGCCAAGGCCGCTGACGACGCCAAGGCCGCTGACGCCGACAAAGCTGTTGGCACCGACAAGGACGCTGACGCCGACAAGGTCGCCGGCGCCGCCAAGGCCACGTGCGTGGGCGAGGGCGACATCGTAAGGGACTTCGACCCCGCCGCCGGCGAAGGGCTCGAGCGCAAGCGGGTCGCGTGCGAGGCTCCTCAGCATCTGAGTGCCGAGGCCGTGCCGTACCTGGTCCTGCGCCGTCGCGATGGTGAGGGCGAGGATTCGCCGCTCGTGCCGCGTTTAACGTCCGCCTCGCAGATCGAGGCCTATTCCACCTGCCCGCTGTGCTGGTTTGTGTCCTATCGCGTAAAACCCCAGTCTATCGATGCGGGCTTTGGCAACATGGAGAAGGGCAACTTTGTCCACGACGTGCTGGAGCACCTGCATGCTCGCCTGCCGCAGGAGGGCATGGAACGCGTGACGCCCATGAACCTTCCGCGCGCACAGGAGCTGCTGCGCGAGGTCTTCGACGAGACCCTGACCGAGCACGCCGGCAAGCGCGGTACCGAGGGCCCGCTCGTGCCGCTCTCTCCGGTGGAGGAGCGCCAGGTGGCCGAGATCTTGCCGCAGCTGGAGGGCGTGCTCGCCTATGAGTCCGAGGCGCTTGCGCCCTTTGCCCCGCGCTATCTGGAGTTTGCGTTTAACGAGCTTAAGGTCGAGTATGCCGGCTGGCCACTCGGCGGGCGCATCGACCGCGTGGACGTGGATGCCGAGAACCGTGCCGTGGTGATCGACTACAAGCATCGTTCGGGCGTCGAGGAATATAAGCTCGCCGACCCCACGGTGTTCGATGAGAAGACGGGCGCGGTGCCCGCCGACGACCCGCGTTGGTTGCCGCCGCATACCCAGACGCTCATCTACGCGCAGGCCATGCGGCGGGCGCTGGACTTGAACACACGCGCGGCGCTCTACTTTTCGACCAAGGGCGGCAAGCCGGCGCTGCGCGGCGCCGCGAGTGACGAGCTGCTCGAGGAGGAGCGCGGCGACGGTCGTATTCCGGGCCTTAAGAAAGGCTTCCCGGGCGAGGGCGGCAATATGGACTTCGACACCCTGCTCGACCGCGTGGAGGCCGGAATTGCCGAGCGCCTGCGCGAGCTCGAGGCGGGCGTCGTGGCTGCCGTTGATCCGACATCGCCGCAGGCAGCGCACGCGCACTGTTCGTATAACCACGAAGGAACGTTTGTAAGGAGGGACGTGTAGACCATGGATCTTTCGACTTTGATGCCGCAACAGCTGCAAGTTGTCAAAACGCTCGACCGCCCGCTGTTTGTCTCGGCGGGCGCCGGTTCGGGCAAGACCTTTACCCTCACGCGCCGTATCGTCTACGCACTCTCGCCCGAATCCGGTCCGTTCGTTGAGCATCTGGACCAGGTGCTCGCCATTACTTTTACCAAGGACGCCGCGGCCGAGATCCGCGACCGCGTGCGCCGTGCGCTTATCGAAGAGGGCATGGACGAGGAAGCCCTGACGGTTGACGATGCCTGGATTTCGACCATCCACGGCATGTGTTCGCGTATCCTGCGCGCGCATGCGCTGGAGCTGGGCATCGACCCCGAATTTACGGTGCTCACCGATACCGATGAGCTCATGGACCAGGCTGTCGAGCATGTGCTGGGCCGTGCGACGGCGCCCGACGCCGCTCCCGAGCTCGCCGCTTCGCTCAAAGCCCTCTATGCCTGGTATCCCATGGCGGGCGAGGGCGGTCCCTTTGGTGGCGGCACCACCATCAAGGGCTTGGTGCGCGACCTGCTGGAGCTGTCCAGCCAGCTGCCGGGTGGTATGGGCGACGTGTGCGTGCTTCGCGGATGCTCCGATACCTCGGCACTTGCCGATGCCTATCGTGCGGCGCTCGGTGCGAGCAAGGCCGCGACCGAGAAGGCGCAGGTGGCGCTCGATGCCATCGACGCGTTCGAGGCGAGCGACAAGACCATGGCGGATGTGGCGCGGCTCATGATGTCGTGCGGCATGCCGCGTGCGAGCAAGATGTTCCCCAAGGAGAATGTCGAGCTGCTCAAGGCAGAGGCTGCCGACACGTTTGTCAACATTGTGCTGGCTTGCGGCGATCAGGCGCTCGATGCGCTGACGGGGCTCGCCCGTGCCGTAGAGGCGGAGTACCGCGCGCTCAAGGCCGACCAGTCCGCGCTCGATAACAACGATCTGCTGCGCATGGCATACGAGGCGCTGCGCGATTATCCCGCCATCCGAGCTGCCTACGAGGGCCGC
Source organism: uncultured Collinsella sp. (assembly GCA_934630375.1). Taxonomy (GTDB): domain Bacteria; phylum Actinomycetota; class Coriobacteriia; order Coriobacteriales; family Coriobacteriaceae; genus Collinsella. The sequence goes on along the minus strand of CAKTVQ010000006.1, from coordinate 28,124 downwards.
TTTAAGATGGTCATGATTGATGAGTTCCAGGACACCGATCAGATGCAGGTCGATCTGATTCGCTACCTGACGGGTGCGGGCGAGCGTGCGCTGTGCACGGTGGGCGACGCGCAGCAGTCGATCTATCGCTTCCGTGGCGCCGAGGTCGAGGTCTTCCGCCGCCAGGAGCGCAAGGTGGGCGCTTCGGGCGCGGCGGCAGCTGCCAGCACCCCGGGCTCCGTCCTCGCTTCGTCTGGGGCACCGGCTTCGTCCGGGGCATCCGCCGGCGAGCTCGTCAAACTCGTGCGCAACTTCCGCAGTCACGACGAGGTCCTGCGCTACGTGGCGCGTGTCTTTGACGGCGACACCGGTGGTTTGATGCAGGGGTTCTTGGATCTTGAGCCGAGCGATGAGCGCGAAGACAAGCTCGAGGCAGAGGCGTCGCGTCGGCAGGCGCTGCTCGTTGTCGGCGGCAGTACGCAGGAGCGCACGCAGGCCAAGGCCCGTGCAATTGCCGAGCGGTTCCATGCACTCGTCAAGGCGGGGCAGCCTCAGGGCGATATGGTGTTGCTGCTGGGCCGCATGACCAATGCCGACGTCTATGCCCAGGCGTTTCGCGACCAGGGACTCGACTGCGTCATCGCGGGCGGCTCGGTCTTTGCCCAGGCTGCCGAGGTACAGACGATTCGTGCCCTGGTGTGCGCGCTTGCCAACCCGGCGGACACGGCGCAGGGCCTTATGCCCGTGCTGGCCTCGCCGATGTTTGCGCTCGGTGCCCAGGAGTTCTTGGCGCTGGCGACCAAGCTCGACGAGCAGACGGGGGAGACCTCGCGCCGCAATATCGATGCGGGTATTATGAGCGACTGCGACGTGCCCGGCCTGCAGAATCTGCCACTGGTGACGCGTGCCCGCGAAGTACTGCGCTATGCGTTCCGTCGCGTAGGCCGCGATTCGTTTGCCGTTATCGCTCGCGATGTGGTCAACGCCTCGGGCTGGTTTGTGCGCCTGGCGCAGCGTGGCCCCGAGGGCAAGGCCATCGCCGCCAACGTGCTCAAGGCGCTCGATGCCGTGGCCGAGGCAGAGGCCGAGTTCGGCAACTCGCCGCGCTCCATTGCGCTCGCCTTCGATCGTTTCTTGGCGGGTAAGGAAGCGCCGGGCGCGCTCAACGAGGATGGCAACGGCGCGGTGCGCATCATGACGGTGCATGCGTCCAAGGGTCTGGAATATCCGGTCGTGGCGGTTTCCGAGTGCTTTGGCGTACGTAAGTCGACCGGAGCCGCCCAGATGGGGCGTGTCGAGGGCGGCGCGCAGGTTGTGGCGCTGCCGGCACGCTTCGATGGCGTTAAACTCGCGGACGGCGCGTTCGTCAAGGGTGACGACGTCAAAAAGCAGTTTGAACACGCATTTAAGGGCAAGGGTACGTCGCTGTGGCTTTCGCCGGAACTTATGGACGACGTCTGTGCGACGGGTTCTCCCGCCGAGGCATTTGTGCGCCTGCGCAACGACGACCTGCAACTTTCGCTCGAGGAGCGGGCCCGCTTGCTCTACGTCGCCATGACGCGTGCGCGCGAGCTGGTGATTCTGGCGATGGACGTCGCCGTGAGCCGCGGTAAGGTGCCGGCGCCGTCTTTCGACGTCGAGTCCGACCTGACCTATGACGTGCTGCGCCGTATTCTGCCTGGCCAGGGCCTGGGTATGCCGCAGCTCGATGCCGACCACTTGGTGTTCGACAATTCCCAGCCGGGCGACTATGAGCTTATCTCGCTGGCAAACTTTACCTTTGGCGAGCAGACGTTTGAGGCTAACGCTTCGCTGGATGCCGAGGGCAAGCTTGTCCGTGGTGATGCGGAAGCGGAGGTTGTTGATGCGGGTGCCCGCGTCGCCGTTCCCGGTCCTGCCGACCCCGAGCCCGATGCGTTTGAGCTTGTGTATCCCCAGGCCGTGGGCGTGCGTATGGGCACCTGCCCGTATCCAGCGCGCGATTCGTACAGCTATTCGTCGATTGCCGCGGCGCTGCATGCCGAGGCCGAGGACCGTGCGGCCGAGGCCCGCGTGCCCATGGACGAGGCTGGCGACGATGCGGAGTCGGATGGCTCCGAGATGACGGATGTGGGTGTGGCCGCTATCGAGCTTGCCGCCAATCCCATGGCCTTGGGCTCGGCGTTTCATGCCGCCTGTCAGTGGCTCATCGAGATGGGCGTCGACGAGCTTCCTGCCGAGCGCACCGATGCGCTGGCACGTCTGTGGCACCTGACGCCGGAGCAACGCGAGCGTTTCGATGTCGCCCTGAATCGCTGGCTCAGGTCGGCGGTCCGTGCCGAGCTGCTCGCGTGGCCGTGTGTCCGCGCCGAGGTGCCGTTCTTCTCGCTGGGCTGCGAGGACGAGGACATCGCCCGCTACGGTGCGTATGCCGAGGGCGCCATCGATGCGCTGGCGACCGATCCGGCAGATCCCACGCGCGCGCTGGTTATCGACTACAAGACGGGCGGCACGCCGGACGAGACGCCGGAGCAGCTGCAGGAGAAGCATGCCCTGCAGGCGCGCGTCTATTCGGACGTTCTGCACAAGGCGGGCTTTGTGACGGTAACGGTCAAGTTCGTCCGCGTGGAGCAGGCAGATCCGGCCCTCTTCGTCGAACCCGCCGAGCCCCAAGTAGTCACCTACAACCTCTAGCCTCAATAACTTGCGGTGGAATACGGACTGTTTTGGCCAGAAAAGCCGCCAATCAGTCCGTATTTCACCGCAACTGCAGTAGGAGCCGTGTGGGTTTGGCTAGGTTCGGGTGCTGTCCGTGCCGTGCGGTAAAATCGTTCAGTCAGAACACGAACCCGCATCGGAGCTCATCACATGGCATTCGTCCATCTGCACAACCACACTGTTTTCTCCATGCTCGACGGCGCAACCCGTATCCAGGATATGGTCAATCGTGCTGTTGAGCTGGGCATGCCCGCCGTGGCCATTACCGACCACGGCTACATGTACGGCGTGCCCGACCTGGCGCTGGCCTGCGACGCCGTCAACCACAACACGCCCGAGTACAAAACCTGGAGCCACGACAAGGCCTTCTTGGAAAAGGACCGCCGCGACGAGCTGGTGGAGCCCGATCCCGAGGCAAACCCGCGCGAGCATGCCCAGTACGTTAAGGACATGGCAATGTGGGACGAGAAGGGCAACATCGACGAGCTCAAGCCGCCCCTGGTCATCAAGCCCATCTTTGGCTGCGAGGTCTACTTTACGCCGGACGAGACGCTCGCCCGCGACCACAAGCCCGAGCTCTACCACATGATCCTTTTGGCTAAGGACCAGGAGGGCTACGTCAACCTGATGCAGACGGTCTCCGAGGCTGCCGTGCAGGGCTTTTACTACAAGCCGCGCGTGACGCTCGACAACCTGCGCCGCCACGCCAAGGGCATGATCTGCACGAGCGCCTGTATCGCTGGCATCATCCCCAAGTACATCGACCGCGGCGACATGGAAGGCGCCATCAAGTGGGCCGAGACCTTCCGCGATACCTTCGAACCCGGCGACTTTTACATCGAGATCCAGGAACACGGCATCACTACCGACAATGGCCTGACCGACGAGCAGATGGACCGTACGCTCATCGATATCGCCAAGCAGGTGGGCGTCAAGGTCATCGCCACTAACGACTTCCACTACCTGCGCCGCGAGGACGCGCCCGTGCAGGATGTCATCATGTGCATCGGTATGAATGCCAAGGTCGACGACCCCAACCGCATGCGCATGACCGGCTCGGAGTTCTACATGAAGACCGAGGAGGAGATGCGGGCGATGTTCCCGTATTGCCCCGAGGCCTGCGACAACACGCTCGAGATCGCCGACAAGTGCTACGTTGAGCTGGACTGGGACTCCATCATCCTGCCGCGCTTCCCGCTGCTCGATCCCGGCGAGACGCACGAGAGCCAGTTCCGCCGCGAGTGCGAGAAGGGCCTGCGCCAGCACTACGGCGACGACTGGGCCACGCGCGAGATCGGTGGCGTCAACATCAAAGAGCGCTTTGAGTACGAATACAAGGTCATTTGCGACAAGGGCTTTGCCGCCTACTTCCTGATCGTTGCCGAGTACGTGCAATGGGCCAAAGACAACGGCATCGGCGTCGGCCCCGGCCGTGGCTCGGCCGCCGGCGCTATCGTCGCCTACGCCATGAACATCACCGCGTTCGACCCGCTCGAGAACGGCCTGATGTTCGAGAGGTTCCTGTCCCCGCAGCGTACCGAGATGCCCGATATCGATATGGACTTCGACGATGAGCGGCGCCTCGAGGTCGTGGAGCACGTTCGCCAGCTCTACGGCCCCGAGAAAGTCACCCACGTCATCACCTACTCGACCATCAAGGCCAAGCAGGCCATCAACGACGCCGCGCGTGTCCTGGACTACCCGGTCTACATGGGCCAGCGCCTGTCCAAGATGGTCTCGAGCGACCCCAAGGTCAAGCTCAAGCAGGTGCTCGACAAACAACCCGGCAAAGAGGATCTGTTTAACCCCGATTTTGCCGAGGCCTATAAAAAGGACGACGATGCCCGCCGCATCATCGACACGGCGCTCTCGATCGAGGGCCTCACCCGTGGCGAGGGCGTGCACGCGTGCGCCGTTCTGATCTGCCGCGACCCCGTCAACGAGCACGTGCCGACCAAGCTCGATACCAAGGGCGGCGTCGAGATTACCCAGTACGAGGGCCATACCGTCGCCGACATGGGCCTGCTCAAGATGGACTTCCTGGGCCTGCGTACGCTGACGGTTATCTCCAAGGCCAAGGCCAACATCAAAAAGAACTTCGGCATCGACATCAAAGAGGAAGAGATTCCCTTTGACGACCCCGAGATCTTTAAGCTCATGGGCTCCGGCCACACCGCCGGTGTCTTCCAGGTCGAGTCCGCCGGCATGACGGCCACGATCAAGAACATGAAGCCCACCGAGTACAAGCACGTCGTGGCATTGATCGCCCTGTACCGCCCGGGCCCGCTGGGCGCCGGCATGGTCTCGTCCTACATCAACCGTATGAACGGCAAGGAGCCGGCTGTCTCCTACGACGACCGCCTGGACGACATCCTGGGCGAAACCTACGGCACCATGGTCTACCAGGAGCAGGTTATGCTCATCTCCGTCGAGATGTGCGGCTTCTCCAAGGGCGAATCGGACTCGCGTATCCGTAAGCCCGTGGCTAAGAAAAAGATCAAGCTGCTCACGTCGACGGTGCTGCACTGGGAGGATGGCTCGGACGAGACCACCTACGACCACTGGATGAACGGCGCTATCAAGAACAACTACACGCGCGAGGTCGCCCAGAAGATTTGGGACGATGTTCTCGAGTTCGCATCCTACGCCTTCAACAAGTCGCACTCCGCCGGTTACGCCATTCTGGTTATGCAGACGGCATGGCTCAAGGCGCACTATCCGCACGAGTACATGGCGGCCGTTCTGACGTCCTACACGGGCAAGACCGACAAGATCGTGCACTACGTCTCGGCGTGCCGTCACGACGGCATCCCCGTGCTGTCGCCAGACGTCAACGAGTCCGGCACCGAGTTCACGGCTACCAAGGAAGGCGTGCGCTTTGGCCTGGCCGGCATCCGCGGCGTGGGCACCGGCGTGGCGCAGGCGATTATCGCCGAGCGCGAGGCGGGCGGTCCGTTTAAGACGCTGCACGACTTTGTCGAGCGCGTGGACTCGAGTCAGGCCAACCGTCGCGTGATCGAATCGCTGATCAAGGCAGGCGCCTTCGACTCCACGGGCTATCCGCGCCGTCAGATGATGCACTTTGTGGACAAGAACAACCCCGAGAACATCATCGATGCCGCGGTGAAGCGCCAGAAGGACCGCGCGAGCGGCCAGACCTCGTTCTTCGACATGTTTGGCGACGTTGAGGGCTCGGGCTTTGAGGTCAGCGTGCCCGATCCGGACGGCCAGGAGTGGGACCGCCACCTTAAGCTGAGCCAGGAGAAGGAGGTTCTGGGCATCTATGTCTCGGACCACCCGCTGCGCCCGTTTGAGTATGCGCTCAGCAAAGCGCGCGACTTCTCGTTCTCGCAGATCGATACTGGCTACGAAGTGCAAAACCCCACGGGCGGCACCATCAACCAGGAGATTCCCGAGGGCAAGGCACTGTGGTGGGCCGGCATGGTCTCGAGTGTGTCCAAGCGCGTGACCAAAAATGGCGACCCCATGGGTATTGTGCAGCTCGAGGACATGGAAGGCGAGGCCACGGTCGTGGTGTTCCCCAAGACCTACAAGGAGGCCGAGGGGTATCTGTACGGCGAGGTCGATCCCGAGACCGGCGCGCAGCTGTCCGACGCGTTTGTGCGCATTAAGGGCAAGCTCGAGCGCTCGGACCGCGGCGACCAGATCATCGCGCAGGAGATCGTGCCGCTGGAGCTCAACGAGGAGAGCAACAAGCCCAAGGTCTTTGAGGTCATGGTACCCAACAGCCGCTTTAGCCAGGGCAATATGGCGCGCCTGGCCACGGTGCTCACCACCAACCCGGGCGGCGACCGTGTGGAGATCTTTATTGAGCAGGTGGACGGGCGCGTGCTGCGCGCCGAGGTGCCGGCCAAGGTCAACGCACGCTCGATTCCGCTGCTGGCCGAGGCCAAGGCGATCGTGGGCAACCAGGGCAGAGTAACGGTGATCTAGCGGCGCCTTTGCTGAGGGTAGCTAATTTGGGACGGGGCTATTTTAGCTACCCTTTGGCTGACGGCGGAATGGCTGGGATTTTGAATAATTCTCAACCGACATATGGGGGTAGCTAAAATAGCCCCGTCCCAAATTAGCTACCCGGCGTGAGATTGGAGGAAGTGATGGCGCAGGGGACGTTTATGCAGGCGCTTCGCAAGGAAGCGGCGCTCAGCGGCACCTTTATGAAGGGGCGTTCGCTCATGCTCAACGGCGCCGTGCTGTCGTTTGAGGACTCCGGCTCGCGCTTTTCCAAGAACGTGACGGTCGAGGGCACGGTGCGCGGTTCGCGCGGCGACCTGTACAAGACGCATGTGGAACTCGATGTGGACGAGCACGAGGTTATCGACTACGACTGCGATTGCCCCGCCGCCTATCGTTACCCCGGTATGTGCAAGCACGCTATTGCCACGGCTCTGGCGTATTTGGATGCCAGCGGCGCCGAGCCCGTCGAAGGTTTGCGCACGCCGGTCCGCACGTTTACGGCACAGCCGAAACAGCCCGCACGCACCGCGCCAAAAGCGCCGGCCGTCAACCCCAACTTTCCCTTTCCGGCGCCCGTCCCCACGAGCCCGAGCCTTGTGGCGGCGCTCTCCGATCTTTCGGACGCGCGCATGGATGAGCTGGCGAGCATGCGTCGCAAGCTTGCCGGTACTGTTGATCCCGACGCCCCCAAAGCGGCGTTGGAGCCCTCGTTGGTGCCGTACTACAATCCGCTGTTCGCTGACCGCTTTAGCTGGGCGCTCGAGTTCCGCATCCGCTGTGGATCGGTCTCCTACGTGGTCAAGGATATCGACGGCATGGCCGATGCCTACGTGCGCGGCGGCATGTTCTCGTACGGCAAGAAGCTTACGTTTGCCCATTCACCTGAGGCCTTTGACGAAACATCGGCAAAGCTGCTCAACCTTGTTGTGACGACAGTTGCCTATCTCGATGACATCACAAGCTCGCGTTCGGCGTCGTACGACTTTGCCCGCAGCGGTTTTGTTGCCGAGCGTCAGTTGCCGCTGTCCGAGCATAGCATCGTATATGTGCTGGACCTGCTGCGCGGCCAGACCATCTCCTTTGAGCCCGCCTGGTCGCGGGGGACGACGACGCATCGCACCTATGACGTGGCGGTTGAGGTGCCTCCGGAAGGGGAGGACGAGGCGCTGGCTAAGCGCCCGCCGCTCCTTGCCGCCAAAATCGCGCCGGCGGCTGGTGGTAGCTATGACCTGCGCCTGCCCGCCGATATGTACTGCTTTGCGTCGGGCGATGCCGCCTACTTGGTTGACACGCGCCGCGCGCGCCGTACCGACGCTGCATTTGCTCAGCATGCCGCATCTTTTTTGTCACGCTTACTGCCGTGCCGCACGCCCGCCCATATTGCCGCCGAGCAGGTGGGTGAGTTCTGCCGCATGGCGCTGCCCATTTTGCGCGACTATACCGACCTCACCGCGCCCGCCGCGCTCGATACCGTGGCACCCGAGCCGAGCTTTGCTATGGCGATCGGCGTCGACGATGGGCTCGTGACCTGCAAGATTACGGTTACCTACGGCGATTGGTCGGCGGATCTCTTTAGCCTGGGCGCTCCGGGCAGTCCCTTCGAAGAGCAACGCCCCGGCGTGCCGCCCCGCGACGAGATAGCGGAGTTTCGCGTTATGGATACAGCGGCTCTGTACTTCGATTTCTACGAGGGCGGCCTGGCGTTTGGGGAACGCGATGATGCCCGCTTGTTCTGCCTGCTGACCGAGGGTCTGTCCGCCCTGTCCGAGCTGGGCGAGGTCATGCTCAGCGACCGCCTGCGCCAGGTCTCGGTCCGCCCTGCGCCCAAGCTTTCGGTGCGTGCGACCGTCAAGAGTAACCTGCTCGACGTCGAGCTGGGCGCGAGCGGGCTTTCGGCGGCAGATCTTGCCATCTATCTGGACTCGTACAAGCGCCACCAGACGTTTGCGCGCCTGACGTCTGGCGACATCGTGCGCCTGGATGAGGGAGCGCGCGCCGCGTTTGGCCTTGCCGAAGATCTGGGTGTCGATGCCGTCGACCTGCTCGACGGCGTGTCGCTTCCCGCGTCGAGCACCCTTTTTGTCGATAGCATGCTCGCGCGCACGCCGGCGCTCGAGGCCGATCGCGACGCTGCGTTCCACCGTACCGTCGAGCGCCTGGACACGCTCGGCAAGATGGACTTTACGGTGCCGGCATCGCTCAAGGCAACGATGCGCGGCTACCAGGTCGACGGATACCAGTGGCTCGGCTCGCTCGAACACCTGGGCCTTGGCGGCATCTTGGCCGACGACATGGGCCTGGGCAAAACGCTCCAGATGATCGCGCATATCCTGGCGCGCGTGGAGGCGGGGGACACCAAGCCCACGCTCGTGGTATGCCCGGCCTCACTCGTGTACAACTGGACTGCCGAGCTGGAGCGCTTTGCGCCCTCGCTCGATGTGTGCGCCATCGTGGGCGCCAAGGCGCAGCGTCGCGTGCAAATTGCCGGCGCAGCCGAGCACAACGTGGTCGTGACGTCGTATGACCTTATGCGCCGCGACATCGACGAATATGTCGAGCAGGATTTTGCCCGCGTGGTGCTCGATGAGGCACAATACATTAAAAATCCGCTCACGCAGGTGGCGCGCGCTGCAAAGCGCCTGCCTGCCGGCGTGCGCTTTGCCCTGACGGGCACGCCCATCGAAAACCGCCTTTCCGAGCTCTGGAGCATCTTCGACTTTTTGATGCCGGGCCTTTTGGGGACGCGCGAGTCGTTTGCCAAGCGCTTTGAGAGCCCCGTCGAGCATGCCGAGGGCGATAGCGCCGCTCGCCTGCAGGCGCTCGTGTCGCCGTTTGTGCTGCGCCGTGTTAAGGAAGACGTGGTGGCCGACCTGCCCGAGAAGATCGAGGACACCGTCATGGCACAGCTCACCGGCGAGCAGCGCAAGCTCTACCTGGCCAACCAGGACCGCATCGCCCAGCAGGTGCAGCACCGCGAGGCTGGGGAGTTTAAGAAGGACAAGCTCAAGGTGCTCGCCGAGCTCACCAAGCTGCGCCAGATCTGCTGCGACCCGCGTTTACACTACGAGGATTACAAGGCGGGGAGCGCCAAGCTCGATACGTGCATGGAGCTCGTGCACGGCGCACTCGACGGCGGGCATCGCATCCTGTTGTTCAGCCAGTTTACGGGTATGCTCGATATCATCGGTAAGCGCTTGGCCAAGGAGGACATCGCCTTCCTTAAGCTCACGGGCGCTTCGTCTAAGGAGAGCCGCGCCAAGATGGTCGCGCAGTTCCAAGCGGGCGAGGTGCCGGTGTTTCTGATCTCGCTCAAGGCGGGCGGCGTGGGCCTCAACCTGACGGCGGCCGACGTGGTCATCCACTATGACCCGTGGTGGAACGTGGCGGCGCAGGACCAAGCGACCGACCGCGCGCATCGTATTGGCCAGCAACATACCGTGACCGTGTACAAGCTCATCGCCAAGGACACGATCGAGGAACGCATTATGCAGATGCAGGAGTCCAAACGCGACCTGGTCAACAGCGTGCTCGGCGGCGACGGCATCTCGTCGGCGCTGTTTACCCGCGAAGATGTTCTGGCACTGCTGGGCGGCGACGGGCGCTAACCCGCTCGGGTGGGGCCGCCAAGGCGGATGGCACACGCTGCCCCATCGTCCCCGCCCGTTATGTGTTCATTTGCAATGCCGTGGATGGTTTGTCTGCCTTTGGGCATAAGAACCATCAAGAACATTGGCACATCAGCAAAGGAGAACATTATGGCGAAATTCTTTAAGGACCCCAATGGCAAGCTCATTGCCGCCCTGGGCAACGACGTTGCAACCCCTGCCGGCTGCACGGAGCTGACCGCGAACACCGAGGATGCGGCGCACGAGAAGCACGTGCCGGTCGTCGAGACTGAGCGCGACGGTCACGTGATCCGCGCACGCGTTGGCTCGGTCGAGCACCCCAGCCTGCCCGAGCACTACATTGAGTGGATCGCCCTTGAGGCCGAGGGCCGCTTGGAGGTCCATTACCTTGAGCCCGGCATGAAGCCCGCGACGTTTTTTGCCGGCGGTTCCAAGACCGGTACCGTCTATGCCTACTGCAACCTGCACGGGCTGTGGTCCGCGACATTCTAGGAGCGCGCCCCCGCTCGGGGTATCATAGCTAGCATATGCACATGCAAGCGCCGACTGCATTATGCGGCCGGCGCTTTTACTACGACAACGATGGTTTACGACGGAAAGGGCTGAGCCATGAAGCTCGCGCTTGCACAGATCGATATGCGCCTGGGTGATATTGAGGGCATTTGCGGCCGCATCGAGGACCAGGCTCGTCTGGCCCACGAGCGCGGGGCGCGCGTGCTGTGCGTTCCGGCTCCGCTCTTTATGGGCGCCATGCCCGGGGGCCTGGTGGGCACTGCCGACTTTGAGCACGACATGCTTGCCGGCTTGACTGGTGTCGCCGAGCGTATCCAGGAGCTTGACATGATCTGCATCGTGCCCGCGGCGGTTTCGTTTGAGGGCCAGCCGCTGCTCGACTACATGATGCTCAAGGACGGTCATGTGGTGCCGGCGCGTTCGAGCATTGCCCTGCAGCGTGGCGAGAACAACGACTCGCGTTGGGCGCCGCCGGTGTTCGACGTGGACGGCGTGCGCATCGCCGTGATTTTTGACTTGGACCGCGAACTCGAGATGTTGCCGACCGGTGTTGACCTCATTGCGTATTTCCAATTCAACGCGTTTGACATGACCGACCGCGAGACTGCCGCGATTGCCGCCGTTCGCAGCGGCGCCTACCGCAAGATTGCATCCAAGCGCAGCGTGTGGTTTGCCTGCATGGCGCCGATCGGTGCCTATGACGAGTCGGTGTATACCGGCGGTTCGTTTGTGCTCGACGACTGTGGTCGCGTGGTGGCCCAGGCGCCGTGTTTTGAGGAGAGCCTGCTGGTTCAGGAGATCCAGCGCGGCGTGATGCTCGATGCCCTGGAAGATCACGAACTGCCCGAGTTCCGTTCCGAGGAGTGGCTGTGGCAGGCGCTGGTGCTCGCCGTGCGCGACAACGCCCGGGCCCACGGTGCGTCGCGTGCTGTGGTGGCACTCGAGGGCGACTTGCCGTCGTCCCTGCTGGCGGCGCTGGCCGTCGACGCTCTGGGCCCGCGTAATGTGATTGGCCTGGTGCTGGGGCGTAACCGTATCTTTACGCCGGCGCAGGAAGAGGCCGAGGCTGCCCGCTGTGCCGCCGTCCGCGCCATCGCTGAGCGTCTGCACATTCGCACCGTCGAGCGCGATGCGCCGGATGCGGCGCGTGTGCTCGATCGCGACGTGTCGGCGGGCGATGCCGAGCGTCTGCGCTCGCGTACGCTGGGCCTCATGCTGGAGGACACGGCGCTCGAGTTGGGTGCGATGGCGCTGAGCCCGCTGTCCAAAACCGAGTACGCGCTGGCGGCGCCGGCGCTTTGCGGCGGCTACCAGGGCGATTATGCGCCCTTTGGCGATGTGTACCTGTCGACGCTTGAGTTTGTGGCGCGCATGCGCAACCGCACGTCTGCCGTGGTGCCTCAAGAGCTCGTGACGCTCAACGCGGTGGAAGATTGTATGGAGCGAGTGCTGGCGCAGGCGCTCTCGACACTCGACGGTCCGGTCGATATGCTCGACCGCGCGGCACAGCTGCTCGGCGGGCTCGAGCCGGGCGAGGTCGATGGCGCGCTCGAGGCACACGTGGACCGCAATCGATCTTTCGACGACATCCCGATGGCCGCTGGCAAGCCTGAGGCTTGCTCGCTGCTGCTGATGCTCGTTCGACAGGGCGAGGCCGCCCGCCGCATGCTGCCGACGACGCCGATCGTCTCGGCCCGTTCGTTTGCCGAGCGTGCCTGGCCGTATATGCTCGCGTGGTCCGACCTGGGGCTTAGCGGCAAGGAGCGTATGACGGTCGATTCGCTGGCGCGCGCCGAGGTGCGCCGCTTTGCTGACGAGGATACGAGCGAGCGCATGCGAAACGAGATGATGGGCGTGCTGGGTGAGCTACTGGGTATCTCGCCCGAACAGATGGAGGAGCTGCGCTCTGAGGACGGTCAGCGCCGCCTGCACGAGGGTATGAAGAAGTTTGAGGGCGAGGTCCAGGACGCCATCGATAAGATGATGGGCGGCCAGGGTGGCCCGCAGGGTGGACCCCAGGGCACGCCGATGTCGCATCCGCCGGTGGATCCGAGGCAGTTCCCCTTTTTCTCGCAGAACTAACTATGGGATAGGATTCGCTTCCAACCCCGACACTTCAACTAAGCATCTCGGCCCCGTTGTGTTATTCTAGAACAGACGTTCGTGAATGATGCGCGGGGCCTTGTCTTGCGCTGCGCTTGTGGCGAGGGGAGGTTGGCTTGGTTATCTTGGGCATTGACCCCGGTTTGGCCCATACGGGTTGGGGGATTATCGAGGAGCGGCGCGGTGAAGTTCGCTGCCGTGCCTACGGTTGTATCGAGACCAGCGCGGGTAGTCCGCTCGCGGTGCGCCTGTCGCATATCGCCCGCGACCTCAAGGGTGTCGTGGAGCGTTATCGACCCGATACCGCTGCCATCGAGAGCATCTACTTTGGCGCCAACGTTCGCTCGGCCATCCCTACGGCGCATGCCCGCGGCGCTGCACTCGTGGCTCTTTCGGAATGCGCACTCGAGATCGGCGAGTACACGCCTATGCAGATCAAGCAGGCCGTGGTGGGCACTGGCGCTGCAGATAAACGGCAGGTCGCCTACATGGTGCGCACGCTCACGCAGCTCGATCACGACCCTCACCCAGACCATGCCGCCGATGCCCTGGCTTGCGCCATCTGCCACGTTAACTTAAGCCGCACCCGGGCGCTTACCGGCGGCGAGTTCTATCAACAGAGAGGAACCGGATACTGATGATTTCCCAGCTCCATGGAACGCTTGTCGAGGCCACGATGAGCTCGGCCGTTGTCGATGTATCGGGCGTGGGCTTTGAGCTCGGCATCTCGGGCAGCACTGCGGCCACGTTGCCGACGCCCGGCGGCGAGGTTCGCCTCTACACGCGCATGCAGGTGCGTGAGGACGCCATGACGCTCTTTGGCTTTGCTTCCAAAGACGAGCGCACAATGTTTGACCGGCTCGTGTCCGTGTCGGGTGTCGGTCCGCGCCTGGCGCTTGCCGTGCTTTCCACCTATACCGTGGGACAGCTGTATTCCCTGGTAATGGCCGAGGACGACAAGGGCATGGCCAAGGTGCCCGGTGTGGGCAAAAAGACCGCCCAGCGTCTGATCCTGGAGCTCAAGAGCACCTTTGCCAAGGACAAGGGCTTTGTGCCGGTCGACGTGATTCCCGGCCAGGTTGCGATGCCGGTTCCCGCCGCTGCTCCTTCGGCGATCGATGACGCCCGTGCGGCGCTCCTTTCCATGGGCTTTAGCCCGCAGGAGACCGATGTTGCCCTGAGCGGGTATGATGGGCAGAATATGCGTGTCGAGGATCTGCTCGGCGCGGCGCTTAAGCGACTCGGAATGGATGCGTGATGTGGGAAGCCGATGACTCTCAGGACCTGTGGGCGACGCCCGGCAACTCGCCGGCGGCATCCATGGCGCATGGCGAGCGCATGGTGGGCTCGGAGCTGACGCCCGAGGACCTCGATGTCGACCGTACCCTGCGCCCCCAGCGCCTGGACGATTACTGCGGCCAGGAGCATATCAAGCAGAGCCTGCGCGTGTTGATCGAAGCGGCGCAGAGCCGTGGCGAGACGCTCGACCACGTGATCTTCTCGGGCCCTCCGGGTCTGGGCAAGACCACGCTGGCTACGGTTATCGCCAACGAGCTGGGCGCTCAGATCAAGACCACGAGTGGCCCTGCCATCGCGCGCACCGGCGACCTGGCAGCCATCCTTACTAACTTGCAGCCGGGTGATGTGCTGTTTATCGACGAGATCCACCGCCTCAACCGTTCGGTCGAGGAGGTCCTGTACCCCGCGATGGAGGACTTTGCCCTCGATATCGTGATTGGCAAGGGTCCGGCGGCGCGCTCGATTCGCCTGGATATTCCCAAGTTTACGCTGGTAGCGGCAACGACCCGCTCAGGCATGTTGACCGGCCCGTTGCGCGACCGCTTTGGCATTTCATATCGCCTGGATTACTACACGGTCGAGGAGCTCGCGCAGATTGTGACGCGCTCGGCGACTATCCTGGGCGTGACGATCGACCATCCCAGTGCACTCGAGATCGGCTCGCGTTCGCGCGGTACGCCACGTCTTGCCAACCGCCTGCTCAAGCGCGTGCGCGATTACGCACAGGTGCGCGGCAACGGCCCCATCGAGCTCGATATCTGTCGCCAGGCGCTCGAGTTCTTCGAGATCGATGAGCTCGGTCTGGACTGGATGGATATTCGCATTTTGGAGACGCTCGCTAAGACGTTCTCCGGTCGTGCCGTGGGACTTACGACCCTTGCCAGCGCGGTGGGCGAGGACCCGGGCACGCTCGAGGATGTCTATGAGCCCTATCTGCTGCAGTGCGGGTTGATGATTCGTACGCCGCAGGGCCGTCAGGCAACCCTTCGCACCTTTGAGCACCTGGGGATTGAACCTACCGTTTAGGGCACTTTGTTTTGGCGGGCTGTTGGGCTATCGCTGGGCATCGGGTAAACATATCGCCGTTCATCGGTTATGGGTGTTTTACTATTGCGCGCCCGTGCTATGCTGAATTGGTCTTTTTCTCATTCGGTAACGAAAGGACCGCCCATGCCTACTGACATCGAAATCGCACGTTCTGTCACGCCGCTGCCTATTACCGAGGTGGCCAAGAACGCCGGCGTCGACGTTAAGCACCTTATTCCGTACGGCTTCGACAAGGCTAAGGTCGACTATTCACTGCTCAACGAGCCGACTGACCACCAGGCCAAGCTCGTCCTCGTGACTGCTATCAACCCAACGCCTGCGGGCGAGGGTAAGACCACCACGACCATCGGCCTGGCCGATGGCTTGCGCCGACGCGGCGTCAAGAGTGCCGTGGCCCTGCGCGAGCCTTCGCTCGGTCCTGTCTTTGGCGTTAAGGGCGGTGCTGCCGGTGGCGGCTGGGCGCAGGTCATCCCCATGGAGGACATCAACCTGCACTTTACCGGTGACTTCCATGCTATCGGCGCCGCCAATAACCTGCTGGCCGCCATGCTTGATAACCACATCCAGCAGGGCAATCAGCTCGGTATTGACGTTAAGCGCATCACTTGGAAGCGCGTCGTCGATATGAACGACCGTCAGCTGCGCCACGTCATCGACGGTATTGGCGGTAAGGCCCAGGGCGTGCCGCGCGAGGACGGCTTCGATATCACCGTCGCCTCCGAGGTCATGGCAATCCTGTGCCTGTCTACGAGCATTAACGACCTCAAGGAGCGCCTGGGCGAGATCGTCGTCGGCTACAGCTTTGCCGGTGAGCCCGTCCGTGCCCGTGACCTTAAGGCCCAGGGTGCTATGGCCGCGTTGCTTAAGGATGCGCTCAAGCCCAACCTGGTGCAAACGCTCGAGGGCACGCCCGCGTTTGTCCACGGCGGCCCCTTCGCCAACATTGCCCACGGCTGCAACTCTATCATGGCCACGCGTATGGCGATGCGCTTTGGCGATGTCGCTATTACCGAGGCCGGCTTCGGTGCCGATCTGGGTGCCGAGAAGTTCCTCGACATTAAGTGCCGCATGACGGGCGTTCGCCCCAGCGCTGTTGTGGTCGTCGCCACTGCCCGCGCGCTTAAGTACAACGGCGGTGTTGCCAAGGCCGACCTCAATGAGGAGAACCTCGAGGCACTCAAGGCTGGCATGCCCAACCTGCTGCGTCACGTCGACAACATCCAGAACGTTTATGGTCTGCCCTGCGTGGTCGCCATCAACCGTTTCCCGACGGACACCGAGGCTGAGCTTGCTCTCATCGAGTCCGAGTGCCAGAAGCTCGGCGTCAACGTTAAGCTTTCCGAGGTCTGGGCCAAGGGCGGCGAGGGCGCGCTCGAGCTGGCCGATGAGGTCATGCGTCTGATTGAGCAGCCGAGCGAGCTCAAGTTTGCCTATGAGGACGGCGCCGATGTTGCTGACGCCCTCGAGGCCGTTGCCACCAAGGTCTACCGCGCCGACGGCGTTGACTTTACGCCGGCTGCCAAGCGTCAGCTCGCCGAGCTGCGCGAGAACGGCTTTGGCAACCTGCCGGTGTGCGTCGCCAAGACGCAGTACAGCTTTAGCGACAACGCCAAGGCTCTGGGCGCTCCCGAGAACTTCCGCATCACGGTGCGCGAGCTTAAGGTTTCTGCCGGCGCCCACTTTGTGGTCGCGTTGACTGGCAGCGTTCTGACCATGCCGGGCCTGCCCAAGGTGCCCGCGGCCGAAAACATCGACGTCGATAACGACGGCAACATCACTGGCCTGTTCTAGGCCTGTTGCCCCTAGCTGCCTGCCCGCCCCGCCGTGCCCCCAAGGCCCGGCGGGGCTTTTTGATCCTTAGGCCCGCGCATGTCTTGTAGATACCGACGGGCTCTGCCCATCATAGGCTTTTGCGCGGGTAGAATGCATGGATAACTTGATGCTTAAGGGCGACGGAAAGGAATCGTTGCATGGACCAGGATAAGACGACCGTAATGGGCGGCTACGGTTCCGCGCAGGCTGGCGATAGCGCCGATGTGACCCGCGTTGTTCCCAACCCCGGTTATACCGACCCCGCCGCGACGCAGCCTTCTGCCGAGCCCACCCGGGTTATGGGTTATGGCGACGCGGCGCAGGACCCTTATGCCGCATCTTCGCAAAGCCCCTATGGCAACGCGGCACCGGACCCGTTTGATTACGCGCCGCAGGATCCCTATGCCGCCTCGGCGCCGAATCCCTATGATGGCCTGCCGCAAAATCCCATTCCACAGCCTCAGCAGACGACGTATATGCCGCGTACGGCGCAGTCTCGCTATGAGTCGCGCGATCCCTACGCGCGCGAGCCGTATCGCGAGTATCCCAAGTCCATTCCTCAGTATGGCGAGGACGAGGAGAAGAAGCCTTCGCGTTCGTCGGGCGTGATCAAGAAGATCCTTATTGTGCTGGCGATCTTCTTTGCCCTGTCGGTGGTATTTGCCATCGTGTCGGGCATGCTCAACAAGCGAGGCGCCTCGACCGACACACAGGCCGAGCAGGCTGCGGCCACCCAGTCCAGCGTTGTCGACCTGAGCGATATCCCGGGGCAGTACTGGTCCAACGCCAAGAAGCTCCTCAAGTCGCGTGGAGCCGACCTTTCGAACGCCGTGATCCTGACTGACGACGGCTCAACGCCTGTCGTCGATGCCAATTGGGTCGTTACTTCTGCCTACTATAACGACAATGGCAGTCTCGAGATCCAGCTAACGCACAAGGGCAACTCGTCGGGCAACGCGTCCAGCGAGCAGGGCACCACGGACAGCTCGAGCTCCAACACGCTGGAGGACCTGAGCAACAAGGCACAGGAGTTGGGTGATAAAGCCCAGCAGTTGGGCGACACGGCTCAGAATCTCGGCGATACCGCACAGAACCTGGGCGATATGGCAACGGATGCCTGGAACGCGCTGCAAAACGGCATCTCGGGTGCGCAGGGAAACTAGCGGCTGAGTTGGCTAGAGCCGCTCGGCCGGTCGGTCGGGCGAGCTAAAGCCCGAGTCAAACGTGACGACGCACGAGGCATCGGGCCGGCGCTCGTGCACAATGCGCGTGACGAGCTCCAGCAGCTCCTCGTCGGATATGTCAAAGCCGTCGGGGCGCACCAGGTCAAACGAGACGAAGCCGTCGTGCTCGTGCAGGTCGTGGATGGAGAGCGCGGGGTCGATCTGCATGATGCCGCGTCTGACCCAGCCGCGCAGGTCGTCGCCGGTTGTGGCGATGGGGTCGCAGTGCAGCGTGATACCGATACCCATCTGGCGCTTGATATCGTGCTCGATGGTATCCAGGATCTCGTGGTGCTCAAATGCATCGCCCTCGCCGGGCATCTCCACGTGGGCGCTGGCAAATTGGCGACCGGGACCGTAGTCGTGCACCATCAGGTCGTGCGTGCCCAGGACCTGCGGATACGACATGATCTTGTCGCGGATTGTCTGGACAAGCTTAGGATCGGGCGCCTGTCCCAACAGTGGGCTGATGGCATCGCGCACCAGACCCATGCCGCTGATGCAGATGAAGATGCCCACGCCCAGGCCTGCCCAGCCATCGAGGTCAAAGCCGGTTGTTTGCGAGATAAGCGCTGCCACCAGGACCGAGCCCGAGGTGATGACGTCGTTTTTGGAGTCCTGTGCCGTGGCGATAAGCGTCTCGGAGTCGATGCGGTTGCCCAGTGTGCGGTTGAAGGCCGCCATCCAGAATTTGACGAGCATGGACAGGATAAGGGCTGCCATAGAGAGCGCCGAATACGCGGTGGGGGAGGGCTTGATGATTTTGGTGACCGACTCCAAGATCAGGTTGATGCCAACGGCGCAAACGAGGACGGCGACAAACAGCCCTGCCAGGTACTCGTAGCGGCCGTGGCCATAAGGGTGCCCCTCGTCGGCCGGGCGGCTGGCAAGGCGGAATCCAAGCAGGCTCACGATGTTGCTCGAGGCATCGGAGAGGTTGTTGAAGGCGTCGGCGACAAGCGAGACGGAGCCCGCGAGCAGGCCCGCGATGCCCTTGGCCAGGCATAGCGTGATATTGAGCCCGATGCAGATGAGGCTTGCGGCAAAGCCGGCGTTGGTGCGGCAGGAGGTATCGACCGGCTCGCTTTCGCTGCCGGGAACAAGCGTATGTACCAGCCGATTTACAAATAGCATAACGGTCGTCCTCACAATCGTGTTTAAGGGGATAGTTTAGCTCGGACGGGTGCGTTATGGTCCGATGCCCAGAAAATGCAGCAATGGTCTACCTGTGCTAACGAGTGCAGATGTAGACGAGTGACTGTCCGCGCGGCTGCGAGCCCGCTGCGCTTTCTCGTCCGTTCGAATGCTCCATTTTGGGCCACATGGGTATGGGCATGTGCCTGTTTGCTCGACATACTTAATGTCGACAGCCCCTGTGCAAAGGAGGACGTTTCCATGGACGAGATGTTTGCCATTAAATGCCAAAACTGCGGCGGCCCCATGTATTCGCACCAGGCAAAGCGCAGCTTTGAATGTGCCTATTGCGGAACGGTCGTCCCGTGGCAAGCGGACGCCGGGGAGCCTAAGAGTGCTCTGGGCATTCGCCATACACCGCTGACGGTGGTTGACGGGTTGCTCAAGCTCACGCATGTGTCGCAGCTCGAGCGCCCAGAGGACCCGGACTGGTATTTCTTTAATTCGCACTGGCGTAACCAGTCGGTTCTGGAGCATCTGCTGTGGGAAGATCGCGGGACGGCGCAGGAGTTCCAAGAGGCTACGCACGTGAGCATTCCCTGCCCCTTCTGCGGTGCGTCCTTTGAGGGCGAGTCTACTCAACGCGTGTTTGAGTGCCCGTCGTGCGGCAACAAGATTGGTGTGGCCGACTTGCTCAAGCCCGGCACGTTTAGCAAGCGCCTGACCATGGGCGTGGGTGCCGAGTATGTGCCAGAGCAGGGCATTCCGTGTGAGATATCACCGCAGCAGGCGCGTGCGAATGCACTGCAGCTGGTGCGTCAGTATCCGGATGCCTTTGCCGGGCACGACGTGGAGGATGCGATCCAAAACGACATGATGCTCTTCTATTTTCCCATGGCGCTCGCGGATCTGCGCATGATGGCGTCCTTCCCGGGCAAGGGCCTGAGCAAGGAGACCCTGGTGTACTACGAGGTGCTCGATTGGGCATATCCCAGGGCAAACTATCTGGACGTTCGTCTTATGGGCATTTTGGAGCCGTGGGACTTTGCCAAGGTAGGGCCGTTCGATCCCGCCATGCAGGAGGGCGACTTCCGCGTCGTCTCCGTCGATGCGTCCACCAAGGACCAGGTGGTTATTGACAAGCTGGCGCTCGACGTTGCGGGCAACGATGCCGAGGCGACCCTGGGGCTCAATAAAAAGAGCATTCGCACGTGGGCGCGCAAGGCTCGCAAGCACAAGGACGGTCTGGTGATGGTGCCGGTGTACTTTGTCGATCGCCCGGCAACGGACAGCCGCGACGGCGAGCAGGTGCGCATCGCCGTGAATGGCCAGACGGGTCGCGCTGCCGCGGTGGTGTTTAGCGACAAGCGCGAAACGCATATCGTGGCGCCGCTCAATCCGAGCCTGCATCTGTCCGGCGAGAGCACCGTACACGCCACGCCCGTCGAGGTCAAATATGTTAAATCTCCGTTCCTATACCAGATCGTGCGCCGTGGAGGCGGCGAGCAACCGCGCCAGGTGGCAGCGGCAGCCGAGGGTTCCTACCGAGAGGAAAAGCCCAAACGAAAAGGCTTGTT
Source organism: uncultured Collinsella sp. (assembly GCA_934630375.1). GTDB lineage: Bacteria > Actinomycetota > Coriobacteriia > Coriobacteriales > Coriobacteriaceae > Collinsella. The sequence goes on along the minus strand of CAKTVQ010000006.1, from coordinate 7,136 downwards.
CGCCGCGATCTTTGGGAAGTAGGGGAGTAGCGCCGGTCGGCGCTGCGATGCGATAGTTAGAGGAACGGGGCAGCTCGCAGGAGTGCGGACTGCCCCGTTTTTGTGTTACGGGGAAGTGCCGGGCACTTCATTAAAAGTCCTCGCGCGGACTCGAATTCCAATGTCGCCTAGCGCCTTCGTGCAGGATTCCCGAAGTGACTAAAATGTGACCATAGAGACAGTTTTAGCGAACCCCACGGGAGTGACGCGCATGGACAACAACACACTGCTGTTCCAGGACAAGGGTTCGGGCAGGTTTAAGGACGTTAAGATCTACCCCAACCGCATCGAGGTACTCAAGAAGGGCACGTTCGGTGGCAAGCACACCGAGATCGTCTACCTTAAGGACATCACGGGCGTCAACAGGATCAAGGGAAAGTATGTGCTTCTGCGCAACAGGTTGTTGACCGACTGCACCTTCTGCTTGAGCAATCGTGCAAAAGCACAGGAATTCGTGAACGCGCTGAACATGGTGATGTAGGCGAGAGCGGTGTTCGTGCCGAGTTTGCGATTGCTTACGCGGACGGCGTGGCGGCTGAGCGCTCGATCTGCGAAGGGCGTCCAACGCGCTGGTCTTCCGTCGACAAAAAAGGGGCGCAGAACGGTATTCTGCGCCCCTTTTCGAGTTGATGTGTCCGAATGAGTAGACCGACCTATTCGCTCACATCCCCGTTGTTTTCCTGGTCATTAGCAAGCATCGCCGCGCCGGCGACCGTCGTTGCCACGGCGGCAGCAGCGAGCCCGGCGGCGATGCCGGAGCCGTCACCTGTGTCGGCAAGCTTTCCGCCCGAGCCCTTGCTCTTGTTGCTGTTGCCGTTCTTGTCCTTGTCGGCGCCGTCTGCCTTAGGGTCAGTGTCGGTGCCAGCGCCAGTGCTACTGCCGCCTGCGCTGCCCGAGGCCGCTACGGTAAAGCTCGCGGCTCCGTTGCCGGCGAGCGTGTAGTTTTGTGCCGCGTCGCCCAAGAGCCCATTTGCGCGCACCCAGTATGCTCCTGCGGTAAATGTCTCGCCCTCGGTCATCACTGTCCCCGGTGCGCCGTTTGCGTCGTGCAAAAACTCGAGCTGGGCCGTGCAAGCATCGTTTTCGAGCTTGCCCTCGAGCAGTGCGGTGACCTTGGCGCGCACATCCTCGCCGGCCTTAAGGTCTTCGAGTCCCTCAAAATGGGGCGTCAGCGCGCGCGGGTCGATATCGATGGGCACGGAGCCCTGCAGCTCCGTAACGGTCTCGTTGCCCAGGGTGTCGACATCCACGTATTCGATGGCAAATGCACGGCCCGAAGCCGCCACGTTGAGCACGTTGCTGCCGTCGACGAGGCGGAAATGACCCTCGCCAACGGTCTTGCCGTCCTGGAGCGAGGCATCGCTCAGCGAGTTGCCGTACGTCATGCGCATGCGGGTCGGGAGGTAGTACGAAGCTGTCTGCTTGTGCTGTGTATCGTAGTCGTAATTGCGCTGATAGATGCTCCGGGCCAGCGCCGCATCAACAAAGTCGGATGCGATAATGCCAATGTGCTTGAGGTAATCTGACTTTGTGTCCTCGTTGCCGCTGGGGTTGATGTACGAGCTCTTGTACAGGTGCTCGTCGACCACTCGCGCTGCGGTAAAAGGGTTGTTTTGCGTGCAGCTCGTGTAGTTGATAAACCAGCAGCGCTCCGTTGCCTGCACCGTTGTCCCGTCCGCGGCGGTGATATCTACGGTGCTGCGCTTGAACTCGGCCGCCGCCTTCAGGGCCATATCGACCCAGTCGATTTTACTGGACCCCGTGCAGTTGTAATGGTCTTGTGCATATACCGCTGTGCTATAGGGCTCTTTGTCGCCCGTATTGCCCGCAGCCTCAAAGCCTTGCTCGTATTTCACGAGGCACATGGACTTTCCGGAATGCGCCTTGATTTTGTTGTCCCATTCGGTGAGGTCGAGGCCCCACGTGTGGCCGTCTACACTGTCGCCGGCGAGTTTAAATCGACGCAGCAGGACGATCTTTCCGCGCACCTCGTTCAGTGTGGGGACATGACTCGACGTATAGAACAGTTTGGGGTTCTCGCCCAAAACCTTGGCGAAAGCCGTCGTAACGCTTTCGTCGGTAGCTTCGTCGTTGCCTCGTGACACCAGCATGATGAGCGCTTCTGACGGGTTTTCGTTCAAAAATGTTTTGAAGTAACCGATGACATCGGAGAGATGTATAAAGCCCCCGTCTTTTTTGAGCAGGTAGCATATTCCATGGTCGATGCCGGGGTCGCCTTTATCGTTGTTCTTTCCAAGTCGGATATCAAAATAGCGAATGCCTTCGAGCAACTGCGTGGGGATGTAATCCTGCTGGCACTTTGCAAGCGAGGTTTGGGGCTCGGTGTCGTTGTCGACGCTGCAGGTGCTCGAATCATGCGTGCCCGGGATGCTTAGCTCGTCGAGGTATTTGTTGCCGTCGACGTATTTCATCCAGCATGGTCCGTCGACGTAGCTGCTATACGTGATCCAGTCGATACTTCTAACCGTGGTATTGATCTCGCCCTTGTCGTAACCGACAAGTTCGAGCTCCCACGGAATGCTCTTCCTCTTGTGGCAGATCTTGTTGTTGTCTTGGTCTTTGCCGTCCTTTTCTATGGCCAGGTAATTAATGTCTTTTTTCTCGTTTGTGCGGTCTCGGATGATGTAGGTTCCGTTTTGCTGGCGATCGAACGCAAAAGAGCGGCTGGGCTTGTCGTCATGCTCGCCACTCCATACGTGGATGACCTTTCCATCTTTGTCCGAGTCGCCATCGACCGACCAAATGCTGTAGCCCGTCTTCTTGTGCTCTTCGAAATTGAGCAGGGTGCGGATGGCATACCAATTTGTATTTTCTGTATCGGTCTCTACGTGCTCGAGGATGAGCTTGCTGGACGTGCCGTCATTAAACAGGTGGCAGACGTTGCCGATGACGTTGCCGTCTTCGTTGACGCTCGCGGTGCGAAAATAGCCCGCGGGGCGAAGGCGAATGACGAACTTGTCGAGGGTGGCCGCCGGTGTGGGCGTGTCTTCTGCAAATGCCGCGCGCAGGGGAATACCCAGCGTCGCGGTTTCGGGCAGGCTTGCAAGCGGCGACAACGCCGCAAGTCCTAGGCCCAGCGTAAATGCTCGACGACTGATGGCGTGGTGTTCGGTCATAACTCCTCCATTCGCAGGGTGCGGTTATGCACTCATTTTGGTAACTATACTGCCCGGATGTCTAAACGTGTTGGCTTAATTGTCTGCGCGGCGCTATTAATCGGCGGGCGGACGCGTTGGGGCGCTTGTCTATTTGTGCTGCTACCGCGCTGGGGGTGGTTCTGCCGCCCGGCACCCTCGCGTTCGCCAGCTATCGGCACAAGAAAGGGAGGGCCGGTGAGCCGACCCTCCCTTGGTGCGAAGCACTGGGTCACCGTCGCCTGCTTGCGCCGCGCTCGTGTTTCCCGCTGCGCTCGCCAGTCGCTTAGCGCTTGATCTCGATGTCGTCGAGCTTGACGTCCATGGCCTCGGTCTTGGCCTCAGCGATATCGTCGGCAAACTCAAGGGACTTCATCATGGTCTCGACGGCGTCCTTGTGCTCTTCGACGTTGTCGATACGCACGTACACACTGCCGCCGCCCGCCTCGGTGAAGTACTCGGTCGTCACGCCGCCCGAATGAGTGTAGGAAGCGTTGCGCCAGGTCTTGCCGTTGTACTTGACGGGATCGTTCTCGGTCCACTCAAAGCTGGCATTCCATTTGGCCTCGTAGTCGAACAGTTCGTCGGCGTTCTTGTCGGAGTCAAAGACGGGGATGAAGCGGTCGCTGGCGTGCTCGCTCTCGGTGAACTTAAACTGGGCCCTGTCGGCGGTATCGCCGGCGACGTCGGTGATCTCGACGCCCTCGGGGACCTCGACCTTAAACCAGATGAAGTCGGTCCTCATATCCACGGCTGGTTTTCCGCTCCGCCGCCACCGCCACTGCCGGCAGCGCCGCCACTTCCGCCGCAGCCCACCAGGGCAACTGCGGCAAAGAGGCTCATGCAGAGGGTGAGAATCGCTAAGGCCTTCTTTTTCATGGTCGTGTCCTCCTCGATCTGTAACCGCCCATGGATTACCTGCCTTTACTGTACGCGCGAGCGGCTCGCTAGGGTGGGCCATGTGTCCCATTCTGGGGGTCGGATTTGCGCCGATAAGTGGCAATATATGCGGACGCAAGAGAGGGGAGGGCCGATGCTGTCGGCCCTCCCCGGGGTTGGGCGCCCGTACTTTTAATGGAGCGCGTGTGCGGACGTGCGTGGACCCTTGCTACTTGATCTCGATACTCGAAATCTCGACGCCGCGTGCCTCACTCACGGCCACCTTCATGTCATCGGGGAACTCAATGGAGTTGAGGAGCGCCTCAGCTTCTTTCTCGTGAAGCTCGACGTTCCTAATCAAGATGTAGATGCTTCCCGTGTCGACGTCGGAAAAGAGGTAGGTATAAGTACCGCCATTGTCCTTGCACGTTCCGGTGAGCCATGTTCTACCGTTGTACTCGACGGGGTCGCCATCCTCCCACTGGAACGTTCCGGTGTGCCTTTCGGCCTGCTCTGCAAAGGACTCTTCGGCCGTCATCTTCTCTTGCCAAACGGGGATGAAACGGTCGACTGTGGTGTTCTCGTTCTCGGGGAAGGTGAGCTGGACCCTGTCGGCGTTCTTGCCGGCGGAGTCGCTTACGCCGACGCCCTTGGGCATCTCGACCTTAAACCAGATAAAGTCGGTCTTCTTGGCGACGGGGGCCTTTTCCTTGCTCTCGCTCTTGGAGGCGCTGCCACCGCCCGATGCGCTCCCGCCGCAGCCGACAAGGGCAAACGCGGCAAAGAGGGCGATGCAAAGGGAAAGGATCGATAGGGTCTTTTTCTTCATGGTGGCGTCCTCCTTGTCTGTCGGTGACATCGCGGCGCCGCATGCTGCTGGGGCCTTGTTTCCGTTTGCGGCGGATGTCTTTGTGCTTGGGGTTGTATGAGTGCGTTAATACCTCCGTTCGTGGTTTGTGGTCGTTGCGCAGCCGTGCCCCAACGGGCTCCTTACTTATAGATATGCCCCGGTTTGTGCTGCCAGAGAGTCTCGAAAGGTGGGCCATGTGTCCCATGTTTGCGTTGCCGCCGCCTATCGCGTGCCATAGAAATCCGCGATGGCCAGGTACGCTGACGCTCGTGTGCTTATGGGCTAGACTTAGCACCATTATGTGATCGATGCGGTTGGTCGGCGGTTGCCACCCAACCGATGTATATGACTTGAAGGTGCATGCGTATGAGCCAAGAGATGATGGATAAAACCTGTCGCGGTTTTGCCGAGGCACTGGCTGCGCGCGAGCCCGTTCCCGGTGGCGGCAGCGCGAGCGCCTTTGTGGGCGCGCTGGGCGCCTCGCTGTGCGGGATGGTCGCGCGCTACGGCGCGACCAACCCCGCGCTTGCCGATCGCGCGGACGATTTGGAGCGTGCGTTTTCCCAGGCGGACGAGTTATCGCAGGAACTTGTTGGTTTGGTTGCCGAGGATGTTCGTGCGTACGGCCAGGTGTCTGCGGCATACGGTATTCCGCGCGATGATCCGGCTCGACCCGCGGCGATTCAAGATGCGTTGCACGTGGCGGCCATGCCTCCGTATCGAATCATGGATGCCTGCGGGCGCGCGCTGGCGCTGCTCGAGGACATGGCCGATAAGGGCTCGCGCCAGCTGCTGTCCGATGTGGCATGCGGCGCTGTGTTCTGCCGCGCCGCCATGCAGGGCGCGAGCCTGACGCTCTTCGCCAACACCACATCCATGAAAGACCGGGCGCGCGCCGAGGAGCTCGAGACGGCGTGTGATGAGTTGCTCGACACGTGGTTGCCGCGCGCCGATGCGCTGGCTCGCCGCGCCGCCGACGCTGCAAGGAAGAGAGGATAGCCATGGCTGAGCTGCTGAAGGGTGCTCCCGTTGCCCGCACTTTGACCGAGGAGCTCGCTGCTCGCTGCGCGGTCTTGCGCGAGCGGGGCGTTGTTCCGACGCTGGCTATCGTGCGTGTGGGTGAACGCGAGGACGACCTATCCTACGAGCGCGGTGCGCTCAAGCGCTGCGAGAAGGTTGGCATTGAAGCTCGCTGCGTTTTGCTTCCCGCCGATGTTTCGCAGGACGAGCTGTTGGCGGCCATCGAGGACATCAATACCGATTCGTCTGTTCATGGCTGCCTGATGTTCCGCCCGCTGCCCGCCGGCCTTGACGAGGACGCGGTTGCCGCGGCACTCGATCCTGCCAAGGACGTTGACTCCATGACGCCGGCTTCGCTGCTCACCACGCTTTCGGGGCGCGGCGAGGGTTTTGCCCCCTGCACAGCCGAAGCCGTTCTGGCGATTCTGGATCACTATGGCGTTGAACTGGACGGTGCCAAGGTTGCCGTTGTCGGTCGCTCGCTGGTGATTGGCCGTCCTGTTGCCGCCATGCTTACGGCACGCAATGCTACCGTGACGACATGCCACACGCACACGCGCGACCTTGCTGCCGAGTGCCGTGCTGCCGACATTGTGGTTGCCGCCGTTGGACGCGCGCGTACGGTTGGCGTGGATGCGGTTCGCGAGGGCCAGACGATCATCGATGTTGGCATTAATTGGGACGAGGCCGCTGGCAAGCTGGTGGGTGACGTCGATTCTGATGCTGCGGAGCCGGTCGTTAACGCCATCACGCCCGTGCCGGGCGGCGTGGGCGCTGTGACGACGGCGATCCTCGCCAAACACGTGATCGAGGCGGCCGAGCGCGCATCGAAATAGGCGTTTTGGGCTGTTTGAGGGGTTAGTTCTATACCCCGTGGACAAAAAATGCCAAATATGAGTACTGTTGCCAAGATAGTCACATATATTTTAGGTCAAATAGACTCTCTAACGATATTTATTATCGATAGAGAGCCTATTTTATTGGACCTATGAGGAATTACATCATCTAATTTTTGAACAAATGTAGACTTTCGACACCCATACGTAGCAAAATTGCTGTTACTAAATTGGTGACAGTACTCATATTTGGCATTTTTTGACCACAGGGGTTGCCAGCGGGTCGCGCGCGCAGACGTGGTGTAAGAGCGTCCTGAGGTCCGTCGCTGCAAATCCCGATGTTACTCCTTCTTGAGG
>CAKTVQ010000005.1 GCA_934630375.1 uncultured Collinsella sp. | reverse complement strand
ATCCTGCAGGACCTCGGAAAGCTCCTTCATTACAGCTCGCCTCCCTTCCCGGCAAAATCGGGCGCGACGGAAAGCGCCGGCGCACCCGTGGCGGCATCGGCAAAGCCGCGCTCCAGGGCGCGGGCAAACGTGAGCAGCTGACGGTCCTTAAAGGCAGGCCCCACCAGCTGGGCAGAAACGGGCAGCTTGCTGTCCTCGCCCAGGCCCAGCGGAACCGAGATGCCACCGTTGCCGCAAATGTTGAGCGAAATGGTGTACAGGTCGGACAGGTACATCTGCGTGGGGTCGCTGATCTCGCCAAACTTAAAGGCCGTGCGCGGCGAGGCGGGCATCAGGATCGTGTCCACCTTGGCATACGCGGCGTCGTAGTCCTGCGTGATGAGCGTACGGGCCTTCTGCGCGGCGTAGTAATACTTGTCGTACACGCCCGAGCTCAGCAGGTAGGCGCCGAGCATCTGACGGCGCTTGGCCTCGGCACCAAAGCCGTGGGCGCGCGACAGCGAGCTCTGGTCGGACAGGTTGGCGCAGCCCTCCTCCTGGTAGCCATAGCGAATGCCATCGAAGCGGGCAAGGTTGGAGAACGCCTCGGCCGGGCCGATGACGTAGTAGGCGGCGATGGCGGCGTCCAGGTGCGGCAGGTCGACCTCGACCAGCTCGGCGCCCTGGTTCTGCAGCTCCTGGGCGGCGCGCTGAACAGCGGCCTTGACCTCGGGCGTCAGGCCCTCGGCCTCCATAAACGCAGGGATGATGCCCACGCGCTTGCCCTCGATGCTGTCGTTGAGGTGCTCGGTAAAGTCGACGGCGCAGTCCTGGCTGGTGCAGTCGTACGGATCGTGACCCGCACCGGTGAGCGCGTTCATGGCCAGCGCGACGTCCTCGACCGTGCGACCAAAGGGGCCAACCTGGTCGAGCGAAGAACCAAAGGCCACCACGCCGTAGCGGCTCACGGCGCCATACGTGGGCTTAAGGCCCACCACGCCGCAGAGCGCCGCCGGCTGGCGGATGGAGCCGCCGGTGTCCGAACCCAGCGAGAGCGCGACCTCGCCCGCGGCGACGGCGGCAGCGGAGCCGCCCGAGGAGCCGCCGGGCACGCGCTCGGTATCCCAGGGGTTGTTGGTGCGGTGGAAGGCCGAGCTCTCGGTAGAGCTACCGAAGGCGAACTCGTCCATGTTGGCCTTGCCCATGGGCAGGCAGCCGGCGTCGAGCATGCGCTGGACGCAGGTGGCGGTGTAGACGCTCTGGTAGTTCTCGAGCATACGGGAAGCGCAGGTGGTGCGCGTGCCCACAAGGTTCATGTTGTCCTTGATGGCCAGCGGCACGCCCGCGAGCGGGGGCAGCGGCTTTCCGGCGGCACGGTCGGCATCCACGCGCGCGGCGGCCTCAAGCGCAAGCTCGGGCGCCACCTGCAGGAATGCTTGGACCCCGCCCTCGCGCGCCTCGATGGCGGCAAGGGAGGCCTGGGCCACCTCGGTAGCGGTAAAGTCGCCGGCGGCAACGCCCGCGGCGATCTGGGCGGCGGTAAGGGAATCGAAGCTCTGGGCCATTACTCGCTCTCCCCCTCTCCCAAAATGGACGGCACGCGGAAGTAACGGTCGCGCGCGCTACCAGCGTTCTCCAGCGCAACGTCGAGCGGCAGGTCGCGCTCGGGCTCGCGCAGGTCGTCGCCCATCACGTTGGACAGGCTTCCGATGGGATGGAACGTGGGCTCCACGTCGGGCAAGTCATATTGCAAGACGGGCTCGAGCATCTGGACGGCGTCGTTCATGTAGGACGTCATCTGGGTGAGCTCGTCATCGGTCAGTGCGATCTTTGCGTACTCGGCGATGCCGCGCACGTCTTTCTCGCTGAGTGCCATAGGCGCTCCCTTCCGCATAACAGTTAAACCGCTCTAGTATACAGGGCAACGCCGGCTTGGAGCAGGCGCTTTACCCAAATGCAGCGAAAACGTAACGAGGACGGCGGGTTGGCAGGGCGCGACCCGGCGGACCTGCGGCGAAAACCGTCTCGCCCACAACAAAAACCGTCCCAACATTCGACGTTTTTCGCCAAAATCGCGATTTTCATCGAATGTTGGGACGGTTTGAAAGCCCCGACCACCACAAAGGTGCCTGTCCCCATTGTGGTGGTTCCGAACAATGGCTATGCCGAGGCCTTGGCCTTGCGGCGTTTACGGACCGCGTGGACCACAATGTCCAGCAGCAACAGCACAATGGCAATAACCACGATGAGCACGGCGAACTCGCGCTTGCCCCAGTGGCGGCCGGCCAGCGACTTTTGCTTGTCGACGTCCATCTTGCTGTACTTGGTGCGCACGCAATGCACCAGCAGACGATGGTCGTTCACGCCATAGGGCGTGCAGGTGACGAGCGTCACCTTGTCGGCGCCGGGCTCGATGGTCAGCGACTCCATCTCCTCGGGCAGCACGACCTCGGAGTCCACCATCTTGTAGGCGAGCGTCTTGTTCATGGTGTGCAGCAGTACCAGGTCGCCGGGCTCCAGCGAGTGGATGTCGTCGAACATGCTCAGGTTGCGCATGCCCGAGTGCGCGGTGAGCACGCAATGCGTCGAGCTGCCGCCCACCGGTAGGCTCGTGCCCTCCAGGTGGCCGACGCCCGCCATAAGGACTTCCTCGCTCGTGCCGTGGTAAATAGGCATACTCACGTCGATGGAGGGGATCTCGACCCAACTCATCATGGGGTCGCGGTCAAAGATGAGCTGCTGATCGTAGGGCTCGATCTGGTCGGCGGAAAGCTCGGTGGCTTCGCCGGCTAGCTGCTCGTTAAAGGAGCGAGCCTGCAGCAGAATGCGCTCGCGCTCCTCTTCGGAGAGCGCGTCCACGGTGCTGGACACGGTGCTGATCTGGTTGAACACGCCCGAGGCCTCGAGCCGGTCCAAGATCCACGGCCAAGTCATAAGGCCCACGCCAATAAGGATGATGACGATGGTGATGAGTCGGTCGGCCCAGCGCGGCAGCCGCTTGCGACGACGCTTAGGCTTTGGTCGAGGTTTGGGCTGGGGGCTTGAGCCGCCGCTGGCCGCAGCGTTGTTGCTCTTCATATGTTTGGCGCCCTGCACCATCGCCGGTCACTCCTTTACAGCTCAGGTTGTCTAAACAAATAATAGCCGATTAGCGAGCTCATGCGCCGGACAACGCAGCTAGGCTGCACCGTTCGGGCCACGTAACCCCACTCAACCAATCAAGCCATATGTTGCTTTCATCGTCTCGAGCAACTGCGCCATCGTTACGCCCGCAACCCCGATCTGTTTCAGATTGACGTCGCCCACCTCGCAATCTTTAACAAACGCAAGCATATCGTCCTTCAGTTCTCCGCCCAGATCGACACCTTCCGACTCGCCAAGCAGCTGAGCAAGCCTCAGCGCATCGCGTTTATGCTTTTTGACCTTCCTCGAGTCAACGTTCTCCCCGGCCTCCCTTCTAGCTTTTAGGTCGAGATACGCCTTCGCTTTGAACGGGACAATGTATTCCGTATCCAGGACCGAAACACCGTCTACTGTCCGAATTCCCTGAAGAAACAAGCTGTAGTAGGCATCGTCCAGCAAAATAGCCGAAAGACTGCTTATGTTTTCATCAACGTGAATTGGCGTCACATCAACTCCCTCACGAGCCTTTAGAAAGTCGGGGCACTTCGCGAAGAGCTCGATCATATGGGGATAACCCGGCCTCTTTGGTTCCGTAAACCGATAAAAACACGAGGCTTCGCTTTCACCCCAGCCGCAGCGGTAGCCGCCATCACGCACCAAGGTCCATATGGCTTCGGCCGTCTGAGGCAACCGGTCATCGGCGACAATGACCACATCAAAATCGTGGGTCGCCCTAAACGAAAGTCCCGCCTCCGCGAGCAAAATGTCGCATGCTGTGCCGCCGATAAGGGCATACGACCCTTCAGCTTCCTGCATATGCTGCCGAAATTCTTGGAGACCTTCTACAGCGCTTCCTGCCATGGATATTCCTTTCCAAACATGCGATCGACTTCGAGCTGAATTCGTTCATCGTCGATTGCCGCCAAAGATAGCGCAAGTGAAATGTCGTCGATACGGGAGGAGTCGGCAAACACGGGCGCATAGCGCCACACTTGGATCATCGCCGTTTCGTTATCCGGCAGTTCCCCGTCTGCGACTTCAAGGTCACGCAGCTCACGCCATGCACTTCTTAAGACAGCCTTTTGCTCCACGCCCGACGCAGCGAGCATCGAACGCGCAGCGAGCGCCGTCTCCCCAGCGTCAGCAAGGCGATCGATCTGTGGTGCCTTCCTTGCAAAAATAACCTTCGAGACAGGCGAGGAAAGCTCTGCAATGTGCTCACTGAGCAGAAGATCCACGACCACGGGTAACACAATGACACGCCGTTCGCGCCGCTCGCGCCTTGCGAGCCCCCTGTCTACAAGCTCGGTTATGGCCTCGCTCGCACGGCTTGCCGAAATCCCGAGCGCACGACAAAGGTCATCGGGATGATATGACTCCTGACCTGCTCCCCAGATTGCGGCAGCCTGCGCGTTGGGTGACATCTTGGTCGCGCGATTATGAAACCGGGCACCGCGTCTCTCCGTATAGGCAGCGCCCATAAATGGAAGAAAAGCCTGTCTACCGGGGCAAACAAAGGGAATCCCTTGCGCGACCAATGCCTTGCGCTGGCGCGCATCGGCATCAGGGAACGAAATGACAACAGGAGCCTCCGAACGCAAGGTTAGCTGGCTATAGACCCTTTTGGCCTCGGGAAGCCCGACGCCAGTAGGCAAGCTTGCAAGCAAAAAAGAAAAACCATTTGCGTCAACGGCGCGAACCTCAATCGACCGCAGATGCAGCGGCAAGTGTGCGGATCCAGGCCAAGTTTTAGCCTTGGCGGAGAGGCCCAGTGCTTCTTGTAAGTAGGTAAGCGCTTCGTTCATTTCCATCTTTTTCGCTTAGTTCCAGTTGATATTGGAATTATACATAATTTTCGGAAATGATGTGATTTCTATCAGGTATGGGCCCGTATTTGAGTTTTCAAAATGTCCCGAATCGGCGGGGCGATTCGGGATACAATAGCTACAGGAAACGACGCATCCCGCGTAAGTGTTAAGGAGCGCGGGCGGCCTAGTTTTCTAACGTGTTAAACGGCCGGGCTGCAACCCCGGCCGTTCTTATTTGCGCTTGCGGCGCAAACGCCGAGAACCGTCCGCACCGCGCGTGCGCCTACGGACCTTAAACCGAACCTCATACGAGTCAAAAAACGCGATGACGAACGTGCCCGCATCGGACGATGGAGGCTGTCTGCGTTGTCCCAAAAAGAACGGGGCAGACTCCAGTGCGGAGTCTGCCCCGAAAAAAGAATGGCAAAGCAAGAACGTCGATGGACGAGAAAAGTGTCCGCAAGTCTCATGGCCATCACATCCCACCTGCCAAAGGGATGGGTGAGTGAGCGTTACTCCTGCTCGGACTCCTCAGCCTGCTTACGGCTGCGGATGAGGTGCGCCACGCCGATGCACAGCACCGCGCCACCAGCGATCCAAGTGAAGGTCACACCGTTAAGACCGGTGAGGGGGAGGCCGGAGCCCTTCTTGTCGACGATGGTGAAGCTGAGCTTGCCGGTGGAAGCGACAGCAGAATCGGCCTTTACAACACCAGCAGCAGCAGTGACATTGGCAGAATTAATGTCAGGGATCACTTCGGTGCCATCCTGCTTAAGCGCGTTGCGGGCAATAGTAAACGTGACACCATTGGAGGCAGAATTATTGTAACCAGGTGCCGGAGTTACCTCTTTAAGGATGTAGGTGCCCTCATCGAGACCGACAACGTTAATCTTACCTTCGTTGCTGGTGGTCAGTATTGCGCCATCTTTATCTGTCGTCGTGGTACCGTCGGCCTTGATAAATTCGTTGGAGTCTTTCTCCTGCAGCGTGAACTGAACGCCTTCGAGGGTCTTGAGCTTGCCAGTCTCGTCCTCGTCGTTACCGACCTTGGTAACATCGATACCATAGGTGTAGTCGTAGGCCGGATGGTCAACCGTGGTACCGGTGCCATTGGTGTGCGGGTTGTTGGAATAGGTCAACTTGACATTGTTCACCTGGGCCTTGCCGAGCATATCCGCGTTAATCTTGCCAGCAACAAGTTTTGCCTCATAGTTCACATAGACTGTCGAACTACCGTCAACGGTGATAGGATTGCCAGTCTTATCCTTTGCTTCTTTGAGGTTTTCGAAGGAAACAGTGAGCGCATTCGTGCTTTCCCCCGGGACATAGGTCGCACTGTAGCAAGTGGGATCTACGACTGAATCGTTAATCTTGACCTCAACGACCGGTTTATTTCCATCAAGATTCGGCACCATCGTGGAGGGAAGATTGTCGGTGAAAGCGTAGCTGTACTTGACGTATGTGTTAATGTTGCTAGCCACAGTGCCGGCAAGCTGATATTCAACAAGCTGTTCAGCAGCGGAGTCGGCGGCCTTGTTGGCTGCAGTGAAAACATTCTTGCTATCGTCCGTAACAAACTTGCCGTCCTTGTCATCCTTGACGGCCTTGGTTACGTTGGGGACGTCCTTCTTGGGGGCCACATTAACGTCAGAGCCACCGACGATGGTGAAAATCGGCGAGGTATACGCATCAGTCTTGCCATTAGCACCGCTGGTCGTACTGGGCGTATCGGTCACGAAAAGCCAGTAGCCATGATCAAGATCCTTAAAGCTACCTTTGGTGGAATCGCTTGACGTTGTCCACGTGAGGTTCCCGTCCCCTTCCAAGGCCTTGGCAATCAAGTCAAGAGTTGTGCCAGTATCAACCGCCGTAGCCTCTCCAAAATTAGAGCCCTGAGCCTTGCTGATGAACTCCGCCCACGTCTGGGCGTCAGCATTTACGTCAGGTGCTCCATCAGCGCCTTTGAGCGCAGTCGTAACGAGGGTTTTCACATTACCCGGAGCCCACTGAATATCGGAAAGAGTCTTACCGGCCGACTCATCCCAGCTTCCATCGTCCTTCTGATCCTGCGTGACCTTCGCGGTGAAGATCTGAATGCCCTTGAATGTCGTGTCGGGGTATGTTTCGTCGGTGATAGTCACCTTACCCTTCTCCGTGGCCACCATTGGCTTACCCTGTGCAAACGCCATGGTCACCGGGGCCATCACGCCGCCGAAGCTCAACGCTGCCGTGAGGCCGGCCGTTACTGCCAGGCGGGCGATGTTCTTGCTCATACTCATCTTCTTTTCCTCCATTTTCCGGTTGGTTCTCATTCGATCGGTCATCATCTGTTTGTGTCTTAGCATCTGCTTCGCTACGTCTCGCCCCGCTCTCTGTGGGGCTGCCAGCTACTCTTTATGGCTGCCACCTCCCCGCTTGATCAGGAGCGCGACCACGAGGAGTGCGGCTCCGGCGACCGCTGCGGCGGCCGCGGCGTACATTGCCATATCGCCAGTCGAGGGCATAAAGCCTCCGGTGGTAATGCTAGGGGGCGTGCCGGTGGGCGTGTTGATGAGCGACGCCTCTAGGCTGCCCGTCGACCCGTCCGCGTTGTCGGCGCGCAGGGGCGACTCTGCCGTGATGGTGAGCTTGGGCTTGGCGGCGGCAACCTGCTTAACGTCCAGGCCCTCGGCCTTGACCGTCACGGAGCGCGTGCCCTCAAAGGCGGTGTATCCCTTGGGCGCCTTGAGCTCGCGGACCTCCAGCTTGCCCGAGTCCACGCCCGAGACGGTCACGCGGCCGTCCTCGCCCGTGGTGACGGTGGCCTTGCCCTCTGCATCCCACGTGCCGTCGGCCGCCAGCGTGCGACCGCGGTCGTCGGCGATGCTCAGGACCGCCCCGGCAAGCGGCTTGTCGCCGTCGCTGCCGCGCTTGGTGAGCGCGAGATCCCAGGTGTAGGCGCACGCGTCGTCGCTCGGCGTGCGGGTGAAGCCGGCATCGCCGGACTGGTCGGCAAAGGGAGAGCGCGGGTAGCGCAGGTAGACCTCGTTGGGGTTGCCCTTCGCGATGCCGTGGTTGCATGCGCTGTTGAGCGGTACGTTGTACACGGCGACCACGCGGGCGCCCGCGGCGAAGGCGTCGGCCCCGCCGAGCGCGGCGATGAGGTCTCCGGTGCGTACGGTGAAGCTCTTGCCGTCGGCCGCTACCTTGGTGGCGCACTGGGCCGTGATGTCGGTCCAGCCCTTCGCGGGCTCGGTGCCGGCGCGGCCGTCCTTGCCGGCCGACACGGCGTCGAAGCCGCCGTCCGCGCCCGCCGCCACGTACACGCGCATGCTCGCGGCCACCTTGGAGGGGTCGAGCCCCGCGCTCATGGTGTCGACGAACCGCACCGTATAGGTGTCGTAGGCGGTGAGCCCCGCGGGGACCGTGGCAGAGAGGCGCCAGTACAGGTCGTCGGCAACCGTGGCGTCGGCGGCCTTCTGCCAGGCGGCGGTGCCGTCCTCCAGCACGTGCTTGGCGACCTTGGGGGTCGCCGCCTTGGGCTTGACGGTGACGGCGCTGCCGCCGACCAGGGCCATGATCGGCGCGGTGCCGGCCTCGCCCTGGGCGATGGCGTCGTCGTCGGCGACGATGAGCCAGTAGCCGCAGGGCAGCTCGGCCGCCGTGCCCGCGTTAAGGGCCACGGACACGGCGCTAGAGCTCTGGAGGGAACGAGCGAGCTGTGCGCTCAGCGCGCTCGTAAGGTGGGAATCGGTGTTGAGCCACTCGGCAGCTTCCCGCGCGGTGGTCTGGGATTTGGGCATGCCGGCGCTGTGCAGCACAGGCAGCGCGGCGTCGCGCACGGCGTCGCTTGCCCAGGCGAGGTCGGTGGCGATCTTGGCGTCGCTGTCGCCGTCGACGACATTGGCGCTAAAGATCTGGTAGGCGTCGTAGCTGCTCGCCACGGTGCCGCTCACCGTGATGGAACCGGTCGAGGTCGGCGCGGCCTGCGCGGAAGCGGGGAACACAACCGCGCAGGTGCCGATCAGGAGGGCAAGCAGCGCAAACAAGATCGGGAAGGAGCAAACTTTCTTATTCACGACGCTCACCTCCCTTCGCATTCGCCTTGCGACGAATGTGCATCCAGGCCGCAGCAGCGCAAAGCACCGCCGCGCCGGCAAGGTACGTCAGAGTGACGCCCGACATACCAGAAAGGGGCAATGAGGTGGAGTAGGTGTTGGTGAAGGTGGAGGCGGGAATGGCGTCGGGCGCGGCGGCGGAGGGTTCAACCACGACGCCCTGCCCGTTCTCGCCAAGGGTGTTGCCCATGTCGTCCTTCATCTGCGTAACGGTGGTAGAGGTGGTAAGACCGGTGTACTTGCCAGTGGTCTCATTCATGACGGCCTTCACCGTGACGGCAACCTGGTACTCGGCCTTGGAGTAGCGGAGCTTATCGATGGCACCGGTGGTAGGCGCGACCTCCTTCACCGTGTAGGTGTAGGTCCTGGCGTAGTCACCCGCCGTACCGGGGGTATCGGACAGGTGAGACTTGTTGAACGTCATGGCGCCAAAGGTCGCCGTGATGTTGTTGGGCTTGGCGGCGTCGGTCTCCCCTGCTGCGGGTGCAATGGAGAGGTCTGCCGGGTTAGGAATGGGCACGTTGGTTGCGTAATCCCCCGTAGCCTCGATGTTGAAGTCGAACGCAACGTATTTCCCGCTGGAATCCTTCGGCCAGTCCGTATTACGGACGGACTTAGTCACCGGGATTTCCACGGACGTGGTGGTGAGAGAATCGGAGATGTACGTAGTGCCCTCAACAATGCTCGGTTTCTTTCCCTCGGTCCACGCAATGGAACCGTCCGCCTTGGACACCGTGAACTCGTAGGTTGTCTGGTTCAGCTCGTAGCCAAACGGCGCCTGGGTCTCCGTGAGCGTGTACGTGCCCGGCAGCAGACCCTCGAGCTTGAACTTGCCATCGGCGGGATCAGAATCTGCCCACTTGTTGCTGACAGCTTCCGCATTCGTATCGTTATCAATCACAGTCAGGGATGCAGCGTCCGGAATTTCGGCACCATCGGCATCCTTTACCTTGGTAAGCGCCCACTCGGAACCAGCCAAAGGAGTGTGTCCCGTGTCGCTCTCCTCAACCTTGGTCCAAGACACCGTACCGGTGATCTTGGTGTTGGAGATGGCGCCCGTGGTGTTGGAATCATCGAATGAAACGAGCTCATTTCCGTTCACCGTGTCCACATGACCCTGAACATAGTTCACCTGCTCGCCGGTGTTGTTCATGGTTGCGTAGTAGATGGTGTCCGACTTCTGATAACCAGCCGGCGCCTTGACCTCGCGAATGTAGTACGTGAAGTAGTCTTTATCGTTGGGATCGCCAATTTTGGCCTTCTGATTCAAATAGTTGAACTGAAGCTCGCCATCATCCGAAGAGTAATCATTGGCACCGCCATCCGTTACCGTAACGATGGGATACGTTTCATTCTTGGCATCATCGACAGTGCCGTATATTGTCCACGAGGAACCAGAAAGCGGCGTCATGCCGTCCGCAGCGTCGACCTTGCTCCACGCAATGGCAGAGCCGTCCGGTGTATACGACCCGGACCACGGAAAATTGTGACGCTCCTGATCCATATCGATGACGGAAGCCGATTTACCCTCGAGATTATTTCCGAAGTCGTACGCGGCGTTAGGGTTGTTCATCATGAAGTCTTCGCCCACGTACACACGACCGTTGGTGGTCACATGGTCATCGAAGCTTCCGTTGGGAACGAGAATCGATCCGAGCATAGCAGCGGCGGGGTCATCGTCGGTCCACTTGCCGTCCTTGCCGTCCCAGTCCTCTCGACCCTCACCTGCAATGCCGCCGCGAATGGTAAGGCTGGTGGTATCCACGAAGTTCCACATGATGGACTGGGAGGCCAGCGAGTATTTCACGCCAAGGTCTTGACCGGCGTACTGTTTCTCGTAACCACGAGATATTTCATCATTGCCCCACCAGAAGCGCCAGCCGTTGTGGAACTCGACAGGATCAGTACCTGTAACGTTCACGACAATGGATGCGCCTTCGGGGACATTGGTGAACTTAAAGTCGACGCCGCGGTAGTAGACGCCATCCTTCAAGTTGGAGAGCTCGGAACCGGCGATGGTGAAGACCTGTTGCATAGAAGTTCCATCGCCGGTAAAGGTGATGAGTCGCTCGGTGTTGCGAATCGTATTGTTCGGGATTCCGGTATCAAGCGCACCGGAAACAGACTTCTCACTACCATCGAAAGTGAGTGTATAGCTTGTTCCCTTGTTATCGTACTTGTTGATTACGTAGCTGTTGTCGCTAATTGCGGAACCATCCGTAACTGTGCCGGTATTTGCAAACGAGGCGAGCTGTTTCGATAGCTTCGAGAGGTATCCATCTGCACCGTTGTAGCTCGAATAATCGCTACCGTTAACATTAGTCAAATCAACATTTTGATTGAACAGGTCGCTCTTCAGAGCATCCGAGCCCTCGAACCAATTACCTTGCTTTTTCACGACAGACTGGCGCCCGTTGTTAGCATTCGAATCCCAATAGGAATAGGTAATGGGACCGGCGATCTGCGCGGTATAGTCATAGCCAGGGTTGGAGTCAGTCTTTGTCGCCTTGCCGACCCAAGCACCTTTGGTCCAAGCACCAACCGTCGCAGTATCTGAGATCGTTCCCTGACCGGTATTCATGTTCTCAATCAAGCTGTTTATGCCGGCGACCGCAAGCACCGTGCTTTCCTCCCTGGGACGAAACTGCGATCCAAAACCAACGGTGCCGAAACGGAAGCCCTGGCCGCCCCAACTCTCCTTGATAGGATTCATGGCCAGTTTGCCGTGGACCACGGTAAGGCCCTCCGCCTCAGCGGCATATGAGCCGGTGGGGGCGTTATTCGCATCAAGAGTGCTAGTTTTGTTCGGCTTACCACCGATGTACATGTCGCGGCCGACGTAGGTGGCCACGCCGGGATCGGGGGTGGAGATATCGATATTCGTACCGATACCGATAGACGTGGGCTTGTAGATGCCCTTGTTCACAGTAGTAGCCGCGTTCGCAGAGGTGGCGGCGCTATTCTGGTTTTCGGCATCCTCGCTGGTGTTATCTACAGCAGCGGACTCACTTGAGGAACTCCCCGTTACAGCTTCCTCGGTAGAAACTGTCTGGGTGTCGTTGGCAATGGCCTGCGAGATTGGAGGCATGACGAGCGACAGTACCAGGCTCAACACGGAGGCTCCGCACAAAACGCCTGCCAGTACACGGCGCGTCGCTTTTTTACTCTGCTTAGTTTTTTCTGAATTCGCTTTCATCGATGTCTCCTCCCCAAGAGACCGCGATCTTGCTCTTTCACCATCAAACGTATCTGCGCAATCTGTAATTGCGCTCGTCTAGTAATGCAATTATAACGATTGTTTAAACATCTGAGCAACAAAACCGACATTTTTGTAGCGAGTTCTCAATTCTCTTGACATTTGCTCAGATTTACCTTCGTTTATTCGGTATCTATTTTTTGTTTCTGCTGGTAATTTAGTTGCCTATTAATTTTTAATGGCATTAGATTTATTTGCACAACATTTTGCTCAATAGCAAACATCCTGTGAACGGTCGAAAATCGACCGTGAGCGGTAGGTCATTAACCGGGATGAATATCCTACCAAATTGATGAGAATATCTTAAACCCATCGGTGGTTAGAAGCATGATGTTCAGACAACAATATTTGAATTTTCCCACAGATTTTAGGCATCAATTTGCCCAAATCGCCTGAGGCCACCGCAAAGGCGCCTGTTCCCTTTGTGGTGGCTCTCCCCCAGCGCTATAGCAGGTGTTCCTCGATAAAGATCGCGATGCCGTCTTTGTCGTTGCTGGCGGTTACAAAGTCGGCGGCGGCACGGGTGGCGGCGCTGCCGTTTGCCATGGCCACACCCACGCCGGCGTCGGCCACCATGCAGGTGTCGTTATCGGCATCGCCAAACACGCAGATGTTCTGGAGCTCCATGTCGTTGAGCTCCGCCACGCGCACAAGGCCGCGCGTCTTGGACACGCGCGGATCCATGAACTCGTAGAGCCGCTGCGTGGTTTGCAGAGCCGCCGCCTTAACGGTGTTATCGGCAAACGTCGACGCCCGCTCAATCACCCGCGGCATTACCTCGGGCGCCATGGTAAACATCACCTTGGGCTGCGGCTCGCGCAAAAACTCGGCAAAATCGACCACCTGGTAGGGCACGCCATCGACGCGCGACAGGTGCTCGACGCACGCGTTGCTCTCGGGCACGTAGAACACGCCGTCTCGGGGGCAGACGGGCGTCGCCGGAAGGTCCGCCATGTGCTTGCAGATGCGCGCGATGGTCTCGCCCGGCAGCGGATAGCTCAGCTCGTTGATGTCGTGCGCGCGGTCGATGACCTCGGCGCCGCCGCAGCCCACGAGCACGTCCACCAGGCCTTCGATGCCCCAGAGCTCGTACATGGCCTCGGTCGCGTGGGCGTCACGCCCGGTGCACAGGCCAAAGAGCACGCCACGCTCGCGCAGGGCGCGGATCGCCGCCACGGTGCGCGGGGACACCGTGTGCTGGCTCGTGAGCAGCGTACCGTCGATATCGCAGAACACGGCTTTGATGTGGCTGAAGGTGGTGTCCATGGGGGCCTTTCTGGGTTGTGCGGCGGTGTGGGATGCGGGCAGAAGTGGCGTACATGGTATACCAATGCGCGGGTCGTTGGGGCCGACCGTCACAAAGGTGCCTGGCACCTTTGCGACGGCTTGTGGCGCTCGGGCCTCAGCACAATCCATCACAACATCCGACGTTTTTCGGCAAAATCGCGATTTTCATCGAATGTTGTGACGGTTTTTACCGCCCTGCAGCACGATCCAAGTGTCCGCGTCCAAACAGTAGCAGCGCCGCGGGGACCGCCGTTACGACTATGCCCGCACCAACGAGCGTCTGCTGCACGCCAAATGATGCCGCCAGCCACGGGGCGATCGCCAGCGGGGCCACACCGGCGAACATGTTGCCAAAGCCCATGACCGAGTTGACGCGACCGAGTTGCTCGAGCGGAGCCGTCGTTTGCACGATGGTGTTGTGGAGCGGGTTGACGACGCCCCAGGCCACGCCCAAAGCAATCTGGCCGATGAGTGCCACGCCCACGTACGGCGTGCCCACATAGAGCAGGCTTCCCAGGCCCACGGACATAAGCGCCACGAGCAGCGTTTTAAGGCTGACGAGGCGCGGCGACATACGGAGCGCGACCACGGCGCCCAGCACCGCGCCCACACCGCAGGCCGACGAGAGCCAGCCCATCCATTCGACACCGACGTGCAGGACGTCGCGATAGAAGAACGACTCCAGCGGATCGAAGGCTCCGTAGCCAAAGTTCGAAAGGAAGATAATGCAGAAAAGTAGCGCGAGGACGCTGTTGGTGAAGACCGCCTTGATGCTGGCCGCGAAGGTGGTGCGGGCGGACGTGTTGGGGTCGGGGCTTTGGCCCGCACGCCCGACGACGCGACTTGCCCTCGGCTTAAAACCCCAACCGGCAATGAGTGCCAAGAGGGTGAACAGCATCATGAGCACGAACACCGCGCGCGACGATGCTGCCGCCGCAACAAAGCCGCCCAGCGTGGGGCCGACGATAATGCTCACGTTGGAAAACATGGCGATGGCGGAGTTGATGTCCTTGAGCTCAACAGGGTCGTTGGTGAGGTAGGCCGGATAGGATGTGGCAATGGGCTGGGCGAATCCCATCGTAAAGCCCAGAAACACCGCGCCGACAAGGACTGTTCCGGTCGCGCTGCCAAAGGCGATGATTGCCGCGCCCGTTGCCAGCGTGCCGACGATGCTCAGCAGGAAATGGCGGCGCGGCCCCCAGGCGTCGAGCGCCGCACCGCCCGCAAAGGACCCAAGGATTACGAAAACGTTCATGAACAGGACGGCCAGCGACGTCGCGACGACCGAGGCATCGTCCGCATAGGTAAGCGTTCCGATGACGCCGATAAAATAACTGGTCTGAAACCCGGTGTAGATGAGAAACCGCATTGCCACCAGGCGCTTGGCCTGCACGGACAACGACGGTTGGGATTTTGAGATTAGAAATAGGGACACGGGCGCTCCTTGTTGAATGCGAATACGGGCCGCGGGCATTGACCGCCAGCCATCGACTCAATCTTTCTGTATGCAACGTTAAGGACGCATCGGGCCTCTTCTCTCCGTCTTCGCCCGGATGAACTACTTGGTAGATTTTAAGGCATGTCCCAAACATCTACCAAAGCAAAAACCACCACAAAGGTGCCTGCCTGTGGTGGCCCAATGATATGGCAACGTAGCGAGCCGGTTCCAAGTGCCCCAGGTCGCCCCGAAAGAGGAGCGACGCGTACTTTGGTACGCGAGCGACGGCTTGAGGGGCGAGTGGGGTGCTTGGGGCCGGCGCAGCGTCAAGCCTTAAAGATGATCTTGGATGAGGTCACAGATGGCTCGGGCGTCGTTGATGTTGATGGCTCGGGTCGCAAAGCCAGCGTCGAAGGCCTGGCGCGCCAGGGCCTCGTTGCAGGCAAGGGCCAGCGTGCGGCCGTCGACCAGGTCGAGCGAGCTCTTGCCGCGCAGACGATCCACACCGGAGCGCGCGACCACGATGTTGTCGAAGCCCTCGGTCTTATAGCCCTCGATAATCACCACGTCAACATCGTTGTAACGCGACAGAAGCTCGCGCGCGGGCATCTCGTCCTCCTCGCGCGTGTCGGCGTACTCCGCCCAGCGCGTGGCGCAAATGAGACCCACGTGTTTGGATCCCGCCTGGTGATGGCGCCAGGTATCCTTGGCGGGCACATCGATATCGAAGCCATGGTACCCGTGATGTTTGAGCGAACCCACTCGCAGGCCACGGCGGGTAAGCTCGGCGATGACCTTCTCGACAAGCGTGGTCTTGCCCGAGTTCTGGTAGCCGATGAACGCGATCGCTGGGGCGGCCGGGGTGGGGGCCGCGGGCGCAGAAACAGCGACAGGCGCGCTCGCGGGCGCGGTGCCGTCGCCAGCGGCGGCCTCGGCAGCAGCAGCTTGACGCTCCGCGCGATCCCACACGCCCGAACGGCCACCCTCCTTGTGCAGCAGGCGTACGTCGACAATCTCCATGCCGCGGTCGACGGCCTTGCACATGTCGTAGATGGTCAGGCACGCGGCGCTCGCTCCGGTCAACGCCTCCATCTCGATGCCCGTCTTGCCCGTCACGCCCGCCGTGACCAGCACGTGAAAGCCGACCTGCCCGTCCGGACGCGCCGGCGCCCAGCCCTCGGGCGTCTCGTCGGCCGGCGTTCCCGCCGGAGCAATGGGCTCGATATCACACTTGCTCTTGGTGATGAGCAGCGGATGGCACATAGGGATGATGTCGCTCGTGCGCTTGATGGCCATGATACCCGCCACGCGCGCGCAGGCGAGCACGTCACCCTTCTTGGCGCGGTCTTGCAGCACCATAGCCTGCGTCTCGGGATGCATGAGGATGGTGCCCTCGGCAATGGCGATGCGGTGCGTCTCGGCCTTGTCGGATACGTCGACCATGCGCACCTCACCCTTGGCGTCCACGTGCGTCAGCTCGTCGCGGCGCGCGTCGCGGGCGGGCGCGGCGTTGTCGCTCGCGGGCGGCTGCACGGCCGCGGTCGCGGCGTCTTTGCTGACTGCCGCGGCTTTATGGGCAGACATCGCGGCCCTGCGAGCGGCCTTGGTGGCATCGGCGTACCTGCTCTTGGCCATATGATCATCCTCCGATTTGGGACATAAATCGTTGCGTGCCCTCAATTATCGCGTGTTCCTGCGGTTTGTGGGCCACGGCATCGCGCCAAATCGAAAGCACCTGCATATCATCACCGCGGCGCAGCGCCTCGCGAACCGAATACTCGGCATCGCTGAACAGGCAGGGGCGTACGCTGCCGTCCGCCGTCAGGCGCAGACGGTTGCAGCTCGCGCAAAAATGGTTGGACATGGCACTAATGAAGCCGACCGTGCCCGCCGCGCCCGGAAAGCGCCAATAGCGCGCAGGGCCCGCGCCGGCAGGTGCGTCGTTGATGTCGAGTGGCTCAAGCTCGCCCAGGCCAGCTGCGGCGGCGCCGGCATTGATGCGCGCCCGCAGCTCGTCGCTCGGCACGGTATCGCTCGCGTCCCACAGCTCGGGATTGAGCGTGGGCGCATGCGGGTCCACAGCGCAATGCGAGCTCGTGTGTTCGTCGCCGATGGGCATGTATTCGATAAAGCGCAGATGGATGGGACGGTCAACGGTCAGGCGCGCGAGGGCCGCCACGTCCTGGTTGAGGCGGCGGACGACCACGCAGTTGACCTTAACCGGCTCAAAGCCCCAAGCAAGCGCCGCATCGATGCCGGCCATAGTCTGCTCGAGCCGGCCAAGGCGCGTGATCTTTCCAAAGAGCGTGGGGTCGAGCGTGTCGAGCGAAATGTTGACGCGGTCGAGCCCGGCGTCTTTAAGCTGCGGCGCCAGCTTGGGCAGCAGCGCGCCGTTGGTGGTGAGCGAGATGTCCTCGATCTGCGGGATCGCGCGAATGTCGCGGATGAGCGGGATAATGCGGCGGCTGACCAGCGGCTCGCCACCCGTCAGGCGTACGCAGCGAATACCCTCCCCCGCCACTAGGCGCACAAAGCGGGCGATTTCCTCGGCACTGAGCAACTCGTCGTGTGCACGCGGCGCCACGCCGTCGGCCGGCATGCAATAAATGCAGCGGAAATTGCACTTGTCGGTCACGGCAATGCGCAGGTAGTTGATATCGCGGCCAAAACCGTCATGTTGCAGGCGCTCGTCCACGCAATCCTCCCCTCGCACAGGCCATTATTCTTCGGGGAATATAGTACCGCACACGGGAACCGGGTCGACACGCGTACGACAGGACGGGGCGCTTCGAGCAAGAAGGGCTTCCCGAACCCATCCTCAGCATTCAAACCGTCCCAACATTCGATGCTTTTCCCGATATTGGCAAAAAACGTCGAATGTTGGGACGGTTTAGGTGTCCGTAGAGCTCGGAAGACAAGCCAGACGCCCCTAAAGGCCACCATTCCAGTGCCGAATCACGAATTCCCGCAGGTCATTCTGCCGTTTCTGGAACGCCTCGCTTCGGTCGCACTTGAGGCCCATAGCAAGCGCGACGGCGTTCATCGCCCGGTGCAATTGCAGCTGGTGGGCAAACTGGGTCCCGGTGAGAACGATCATCTTAAAGCCCAGCGCGCTCAGCACGGTCATACGCTCCGCGTCCGACGCACTGCGCTGCTTATCAAGATGGTCCGAGCCGTTATATTCAATCCCCGTGCCGCTCGCAGGTGCATATACATCGATCTCGAAATACCCAGCCTTAGCGAGATATTTGAACTCGTTGGGAACATCGACCCGATGGTTGAGCTCAACCCTGGTGTACCCGAGCCCGCCTTGGGAACGCTTCGCGACGACCATGATCGCGGTGGCCGACTCCATGGGCGACCGCGCACCATCGTGCACGCGTTTGAGCACGGCAGCCGCACGTGTAGCCCCCTGACGAGATCGGTTCTCATCGCAATAAGCGATCAAGTCGGCAACGGTATACCTCTGCCCCATCTCGATATAACCGCCTGACGACAAATGATTCAAATGGTATCGGGCGCAAATTTCATACCCATATTCCAGCTGCTCGGGCTCACTCATCCACGAACCCGCCTGGACGAAGCACATGGCCTCATCAACCACCAGAAGGCCTTCTGCCACCTCGATAAGATGATCCGAAGGTATGGGCGCCCCAAATACGTGGCGTCGGAGACCCGCCGGCCGAGAGCGTTCAAAATCGAAGCTGACCAGCGTATCGATACGATCGAGCTCCTCATGCGGGATGCCAAGTGAGGCCAGATAGTCGGCAACGATCTCGACCGCCGTAGATATTCTCAGCCCCTTGGCATCTAACCCCAATTTGGGCAGGCCCGCAGTCGGCTCCGCCTCGTTAGCAAGCGAGTCCTCATCGTATAGGCTGCTTGCTCGCGAGAGTGGCTCGGACGGGCGCGCCACATTGTGGTACAGCCAGGCAGTCTTATGGGACAGGACGATCGGCAGGTCCATGAGCCCTCCAATGGGTCGGATAACCAACCTTATTCCCCTGCTCGCGGATTCGCACACCTTCGCATGCAAGTTAGAGATTCCACCCGATCGGATGGCAGAAAAACCGTCCCAACATTCGATGCTTTTTCTCAAAATCGAGAAAAGTGTCGAATGTTGGGACGGTTTGAGGCGAGGTTAGGGGCATGGAGGGCCAAAACACCGTGATCGAATGGGTTAATCTAGCTCCTTTAAGCCATGTGCCAACTGCCAGTACTCGCCGTGCTGAGCGAGCAACTCTTCGTGCGTGCCGCGCTCGATGATGCGGCCGTGTTCGAGGACCATGATGGCATCAGCGTCGCGGACGGTGGACAGGCGGTGCGCGATCATAAACGTGGTGCGCCCGCGCATGATGCGGTCCATGCCGCGCTCGATGAGCTTTTCGGTACGCGTGTCGATGGAGCTTGTTGCCTCATCCAGGATAAGCACCGGCGGATCGGCCACGGCCACACGCGCGATGGCGAGCAACTGGCGCTGGCCCTGTGACAGGTTGGCGCCGTCGGCCGTGACCGGCGTGTCGTAGCCTTGCGGCAGGCGGCGGATAAACGAGTCGGCGCAGGCGGCCTCGGCGGCGGCGCGCACTTCCTCGTCGGTCGCGTCGAGCTTGCCAAAGCGAATGTTCTGCGCAATGGTGCCGCTAAACAGGTGCGTATCCTGCAGCACAATGCCGAGCGACCCGCGCAGGCTGGCCTTGGCGATATGCTTGACGTCGATGCCGTCGTACGTGATCTCGCCGTCATCGACCTCGTAGAAACGGTTGATGAGGTTGGTGATGGTCGTCTTTCCGGCACCCGTCGAACCCACAAAGGCGATCTTTTGCCCCGGTTTGGCAAACAGGTTGAGGTCCGTGAGCACGCGCGTGCCCGGCACGTAGGAAAAGTCCACGGCATGGAAGCGCACGTCGCCGGCAAGCGGGACCAGGCCGGTGGCAAGCTCGGTACCGTCGGCCGCCACCGCTCGACCCGCATCGTCGACCGAGGCCACGTCGTGCAGATGTCCGTACGTGCCCACGCCACGGCCCTCGGGAATCTTCCACGCCCACGCGGACTCGCCCGTTTGCACCAGCTCCACGCAGCCCTCGTCCACCTCGGGCTCAAGGTCCATCGCGGCAAACAGGCGCTCGGCACCGGCCAGCGCGTTGAGCAAGAAGTTGCCCAGCTGCGTGAACTGGTTGATGGGCATGGCCGCCTGGCGTACAAAGACTAGATAGCTCGCGAGCGCGCCCACGTCGGCAAGTCCCTTGATGCAGAGCATACCGCCCGCCACCGCAACGATCGCGTAGTTGGCATACCCGATCACCACGGTCATGGGCACCATCGAGTTGGCGTAGGCCTGCGCGGCGCCACCGGTGCGGCGCAGCTCCTGGTTGCGCGTGTCAAAACCGGCAACGTTGGCCTGCTCGTGATTAAAGACCTTGATGACCTTTTGACCCGAGACCATCTCCTCGACATATCCGTCCAAGTCGCCGAGCGACGCCTGCTGGGCGGCAAAGAAGCGCTTGGAGCGGATACCCGAGTAGCGCGCGTACAGCACGATGGCCGCGTCGCACACGAGCGTGATAATCGTGAGCTGCCAGTTAAGGATGATGAGCATGGCCGTGGTGCCGATCACCTGAATGGTCGCCTGAATCACGTTGGCAAAGCTGTTGTTGAGCGCCTCAGAGACGGTGTCGACATCGTTGGTGAAGAAGCTCATGATGTCGCCCGAGCGCGTGCCGTCGAAATAGCTGAGCGGCAGCGTCTGGATATGCGCGAACAGGTCACGGCGGATGTCGGACACCACGCGCTGGGCTGCGCGCACCATGATTTGCGAGTAGCCCAGGGCCGAGAGCACGCCCGCGGCGTAGATAGCGGCCGTAAAGAGAACCTGCTTGGTAAGCAGTTCCTCCCCGCCCGTAGCCAGGCCGTTGACGATGGGGCGCACCATATAGGTGCCGGCAAGGCTCGCGATGGCGGCGATAGAGGCGAGCACACCTACCGCAAGCAGCGAGAACTTGGCGTGGCCCATATAGCTGAGCAGACGGCGGAGCGTCTGCCCCAGATTGGCCGGACGGGCTTGAGCGGATGTCTTAGGCATGACGCTCACCTCCTTCTCGGGCCGGAGCATCTGCGGTCGTATCCCCCGCGAACTCCATCTGCGAGGCGTAAATCTCCTGGTAGATGTTGTCACCCGCCAGCAGCTCCTCGTGCGTGCCCACGCCATGGACACGGCCGTCGTCCAGCACCACAATGCGATCTGCATCCATCACGCTCGCGATGCGCTGGGCGATGATGATCACGGTCGTATCGGGTATCCGCGCGATGTGCTCGCGGATCTTGGCGTCGGTCGCCATATCGACCGCGCTGGTGGAGTCATCAAAAATGAGCACGCGCGGATGCTTGAGCAGCGTGCGCGCGATGCACAGGCGTTGCTTCTGTCCGCCCGAAACACCGGCTCCGCCCTGGCCCAACTCGCCATCCAGCCCGCCGATGCGGTCCAGGAACTCGTCCACACACGCCGCATGGCAGGCACGCAGCAGTTCCTCGTCGGTGGCATCGGGTGCGCCCCACTGCAAGTTTTCGCGCACGGTGCCCGTAAACAGCACGTTCTTTTGCAGCACAATGCCCACGGCGTCGCGCAGGGCGGCCAGGTCGTAGTCGCGCACGTCACGCCCGCCCACGAGCACGGCGCCCTCGGTCGCGTCGTACAGGCGCGCGATGAGCTGCACGAGCGAGCTCTTGCCCGAACCCGTGCCGCCGAGCACGCCCACCGTGGAGCCCGGCTCAATACGAAGGTCGATATGCTCGAGCACGTCCTCGGCAGCATCCGCGCGGTACTTAAACGACACGTCGTGGAACTCAACGCTTCCGTCGGCGACCTCACGCACCGCCGCGTCTGCCGCAGGTGCCTGGATGAGCGATTGCTCGTCAATCACCCGCGAGATGCGCTCCACGCTGGCGAGTGCGCGCGTGAGCAGCAAAAACACGTTGGAGATCATCATGAGCGAGTTCATGATCAGCAGCACGTAGCTCATAAAGCCCGTGAGCGAGCCCACGCCGAGCTCGCCGGCAAGAATCATGCGACCGCCGATCCAAAGAATGGAAAGCGCCGCCACGTACATCGACAGCTGAAACACCGGCAGGTTGAGCACGGCGTTGCCAAAGGTCTTCGTCGCGGTACGCGCAAGCTCGGTATTGACGGCATCGAACTTGGCCTCCTCGTGCTCGGCACGCACGTACGCCTTGACGGCGCGCACGGCGGTGAGGTCCTCCTGCACCACACCGTTAAGATGGTCCATCGAAGTCTGCAGCTGACGGTAGAGCGGGCTCACGCGGTAGGTGATGACGCCCAGCACAATCGCCAGCACGGGCAGGATGATCGCGAAGACCATGGCAAGCGGACGCGACAGCACCAGGGCATAGACCAGGCCGACGATGAGGGTCACCGGCCCGCGCACCATGGGGCGAAAGCCGTTGCCGATGGCATTTTGGATGACGGTGATGTCGGTGGTCATGCGGGTGACAAGCGAGCTGGCATCGTAGTTGTCCAGGTTGCCAAAGGCGAGCGTCTGAATCTTGCGATACTCGGCCTCGCGCAGGTTGGCACCCAGGCCCGAGGCCACGCGTGCGGATGTGCGTGCGTAGCCCAGGCCCAGTACCAGCGAAAATGCGGCACACACCAGCATGCACGCGCCTTGCAACAGCATGTAGTTGACGTCACCCGTGGGCACGCCCACGTCGATGATATTGGCCATGATGACTGGGATAAACAGCTCGAACGCGGTTTCGACCGAGACGAACATCACGCCGAGAATGGCATCGCGACGGTATGCCCCCAAATAGGAAAACAAGATTTTGAGATTGCGCACGCAGCTTCATCCCCCATCAAACGTTGTTCGCAAACGCTCGTATTATTGCGCGCCGGGCGGCAGTGTCAAGTGTTCCGAAATCGATTTCTACAAGGCTGGCGCAGGCGCTAAGCCCGCGCGGCGCGTGGCCGTATTCAAATGGAAATGATTGAAGGCGCGATTTTTTCGCCCCACCGGCAACATGGACCTTGACTCTACAATCGTTGTAGGGTTTTCACTACACTGGTACGCAAACGAACCAAGCCAGAAAGTGCCCTGCCCATGGAACACGACCTCACACGCGGCAACGTCCTCAAGACCATCGCGGTCTTCGCCCTGCCCTATATGCTCTCGTACTTTTTGCAGATGCTCTACGGCATGGCCGACCTGTATTTTATCGGGCAGTTTAGCGGCGCCGCCGGCATCACCGCCGTGGGCAATGGCGCGCAGACGCTCTATATCATTACCGTGACGCTCGTGGGCCTGGCCATGGGAACGACCGTCATCGTCGGCCACGCCGTGGGCTCGCGACGCTTCGACCGCGCCGAGGCCGCCATCGGCAACACCATCACGCTCTTTATGGGCGTCTCGGTAGTGCTGGCCGCGCTCTTGCTCGCACTGTGCCCGCAGATCGTGGCGCTCATCGGCACGCCGGCCGAAGCGGTCGAGGGCACTGCCGCCTACCTGCGCATTTGCTTTATCGGCATTCCGTGCATCGCCGCATACAACATCCTCTCGGCCATCTTTCGCGGCCTGGGCGATTCGCGCTCGCCCATGTATGTGATCGGCGTGGCGTGCGTTATCAACATCGCGCTCGACTTTCTGTTCATTGGCCACATGGGACTCGGCCCCGTGGGCGCGGCACTCGGCACGGTGATCGCGCAGACGGCAAGCGTTGCCCTCGCACTCGTATGGCTCAAGAGCCGCCGTACGAACATACACGTCAAGCGTAGCGATTTGCGCCCCCAGCCCGAGGTGCTCAGCAGCATCCTTAAGATTGGCGTGCCCGTGGCCGTGCAGGATGGCTGCATCCAGGTGGCGTTTATGTTCATCACCGTTATCGCCAACCACCGCGGGCTGGTCGACGCCGCCGCCGTGGGCCTGGTCGAGAAGATGATCAGCTTTTTGTTCATCGTGCCGAGCTCCATGGGCGCCACCGTCAGCGCGCTCACGGCGCAAAACGCCGGTGCGGGCAAGGGCGACCGCGCGCGTCAGGTGCTCAAGGACGCCATGACCATCTCGGTGGTGTACGGCTGCCTGATCACGGCGCTCATGTGGTTGGTGGCACCGGCGTTTCTCGGCTTTTTTGCCAAGGACGCCGCGGTGGTCGCCGCCGGCACCGGTTATATGCGCAGCTATATTTTCGATGCGATCTTCGCCGGCATCCATATTTGCTTTAGCGGCTTTTTCGCTGCGTACGGCAAGAGCTACATCGGCTTTGCGCACAACGTGCTGGCCGTGGCACTCATTCGCGTGCCGGGCGCATGGCTACTGTCGAACGCTTATTCCGACACGCTGTTTCCCATGGGCATCGCCTCGCCGTGCGGGTCGATTCTGTCGGCAGTCATTTGCGTGGTGGCGTTTACGGTGCTCAACCGCCGCGGTGCTTTTGACAAGTTGGTGGCGTAGCGGGGCGGCACGAGTCTGGCGATCCTGTCCCGTTTTCTGCCGAAAGGAGCAATCCCGTGACCGATACATCCAGCGAACATTCCGACGGCCTGCTCCGCATTGGCGAGGTCGCGCGCCTGTTTAACCTGAGCGTTGGCACGCTGCGGCATTACGAGCAGATAGGCTTGCTGGAGCCGGCGTATGTCGATGCGGCAAGTGGCTACCGCTACTACGGCGCGCGGCAGCTTTCTACCCTCAACACCATCAGCCACCTGCGCGTTCTCGATTTGCCGTTGGCTCAGATTCGCGAATTTGTGACCACGCGCGACGTGGACCTCATGCAGCGCCAACTCGCCCAGCAGCAGGAGCTTATCGAACGTAAACGCCGTGAGCTGGAACGCGTCTCACGCAAGATCGACAACCGGCTTGCCTTGTTGCGAGGCGCATTGGATGCTGAGCTCGATACCATCTACGAGGTCAACGCGCCCGAACTTCGTTGCGCCGTGCTGCGCGAACGCGTCAACCCCACCGATGCCTATGCGCTGGAGTGGCAGATTCGCCAGCTGCAGAAGGGCCAGCACGAGACGTTTGTCTTTCTGGGCAACCTGGGCGTCGGAATCAGCGCCGAACGCCTGGCCGCCGGTGACTTTAATGGCTACGACGAGGTCTTTCTGTTGCTGGACGACACGGATGACTACCTAGGGGATGTCGAGGTGCGGCCCGCGGCGCACTGCCTGACCATTAGCTTCCGCGGCACGCATGGGCAAGCGGGCCCGCGTTACGAGCAGTTGCTCGGCTATATGCGCGAGCACGGCCTGACGCCCGCCGGTCCCTCACGCGAGATCGCCCTCATCGACGACATCATCAGCGACGACCCGGCAACCTACGTGACGCAGATCACAGTGCCTGTTACGGTCTCCTAATAAAACCGCCCGGAAAGAGTCGAACTTTCCGGGCGGTTCTTCAATTTGTCTATCGATGCCTTAAACCTGGGGCACCTGACCGGTAGCGAGGATCTGCTCGAGCGCGTCCTCATCCAGCACGGGCACACCCAGCTGCTCGGCCTTGGTGAGCTTGGAACCCGCCTTGGGACCGGCGACCAGGTAGCTCGTCTTCTTCGACACGCTGCCCGAAACCTTAGCGCCGAGCACCTTGAGCGCAGCGCCCGCCTCGTCGCGCGTGCGGTTTACGAGCGTGCCGGTCAGCACAAACGTCAGGCCCGCAAGCGGCTGCGTGTCGGCGAGCTCGCCCGCTACGCCGGCATCGGCTGCGGCCTTTGCATGCGCGGCGCCCAAGTCGACCTCGAGCGACAGGCCTGCCTGACGCAGGCGCTCCAACACGGCAAGGTTCTCGGGCACGGCCAGGAATTGTTTGACGCTCGCCGCAATCTTGGGACCGATGCCCTCGCACTCGGCAATGTCCTCTTCGCTCGCCAAGATGAGCTTGTCGATCGACAGGAATCGCTCGGCGATGACCTCACCCACGCTTTTGCCCACATGGCGGATACCCAGGGCAAACAGTACGCGCCCGAGTAGCTGACTCTTGGACTTGTTAAGCTCGGCGATAATCTTCTCGGCCGTCTTGATACCAACCGGAATGGGATCGCCCTTCTTAACGCCCTTTTTGCTGTTGGAGCTGGCATACACGCGGCCCGTGTCCAAGCCGGCGATATCATCGACCGTAAGCTGGTAGAAGTCGGCGACGTCGTGGATCAGACCGGCGGCGATCATCTTGTCGACGATCTCGTCGCCCAGGCCGTCAACGTCCATGCAGCCGCGGCTCACCCAGTGGAGCAGGCGCTCCTTGAGCTGCGCCGGGCAGTCGATGGAGACGCAGCGGTAGGCGACCTCGCCGTCCTCGTGGACCACGGGGCTGCCGCACACGGGACAGACCTCGGGCATGTGCCAGTCGACCGAATCGGCCGGGCGCTTGTCGAGCACCGGACCCACGACCTCCGGAATGACGTCGCCCGCCTTGTGCACGATGATGGTGTCGCCCTCGCGCACGTTCTTGCGGCGGATCTCGTCGATGTTGTGCAGCGTGGCGCGCGCGATAGTGGAGCCGGCAACCGTCACCGGATCGAACTCCGCGACCGGCGTGAGCACGCCGGTGCGGCCCACCTGAATGCGAATCTCGCGCAGGATAGTCTGCTTTTCCTCGGGCGGAAACTTAAAGGCGATAGCCCAGCGCGGCGCGCGGGCGGTAAAGCCCAGATCGAGCTGCTGCTGGAAGCTGTCGACCTTTACGACCACGCCGTCGATGTCGTAGTCCAAATCGCCGCGATGCTCGAGCGCCTGGGCGCAGAACTCGTGGACCTCGGCCGGCGTGGCGCAACGGGCCACGTTGGGGTTGACGCTAAAGCCGGCGCTGCGCAGCCAGTCGAGGAACTCACGCTGGCTGTGGACGTGCAACGGGTCGGTATCGGCGATGGCGTAGATAAAGGTGGCCAAGTCGCGACGCGCCGTGACCTTGGGATCCTTTTGACGCAAGGATCCGGCGGCGGCGTTGCGCGGGTTGGCGAAGGGGTCGCGGCCCTCGGCATCGGCCTCGTCGTTCAGGCGCACAAAGCTGCCCTTGGGCATGTAGACCTCGCCGCGGACCTCGATGGCGCGCTCGCGGTCGGCGCCCATGTGGGCAAGCGCCGGTTCGGACAGGTGCATGGGCACGTCCTTGATGGTGCGCACGTTGAGCGACACATCCTCGCCCGTGGTGCCGTCACCGCGCGTGGCTGCGCGCACGAAGGTGCCATTCTGGTAGGTAAGCGCCACGCCTAAGCCGTCGATCTTGAGCTCACAGGTATAGGTAACGCTGCCGGCACCGAGCGCATCCTCGGTGCGCTGGAGCCATGTGTCGAGTTCGTCCAGGTCCATGGCGTCGTCCATGGAATACATGCGCGCCATGTGCGTGACCGGCGTAAACTGTTCGCTCACATAGCCGCCCACGCGCTGGGTATAGCTGTCGGGCGTCACCAAATCGGGATAGGCCGCCTCGATTTCCTGCAGCTCAACGAGCATTTTGTCGAAGGCGGCGTCCGTGATCTCGGGCGCATCGAGCATGTAGTAGCGGTAGGCATGGTAGTCGAGCTCGTGGCGCAGCTCGGCCGCGCGTGCGGCCGCCTGGGCACGGGCATCGGTCGACGCGGTGGCATCCGCGCTCGTGGGCGTTTCGGTATCGATGTCCACGCCGTCACCAAACAGGCTCGATTGCTCCATAGCGGCACTCCTTCGCTCGATTTCAAACGGATACAAGAGTACCACCGGTCGCGATGGGGCCGAATAGTGGTCTCAAACCGCACCGAATCGGCAGCCGTCGGACCGGGGTGGACAGTTAGTTCAGATACGTATAAATCTGCGAACCGAATCGAGCTCAAATGGCGCCATTTCGCTCCATTTGGTCGTCTCAGAGCGGCCCGATCGGCTTATTTCTCCTTCCGAGCACCCATCAGAGCCCCATTTCCATCCCGAAACAGCTCAAAACGCATCCCAGACTGCCCCAGATTTATACGTATCTGAACTAACTGTCCAGACCATTCCGAACCGAGCTCCTCGCCAGCTCAAAGTGATCCGTTTTCCTCCGTCCCTGGGGGATCATTATGAAAAGAGGGGCTGTCCCGCGCATGGCGGGGCAGCCCCTCTGGCTTCGATGTGTGTGAAACGGCTCGCTAGAATCCCTGGCCGTAACCCTGACCCTGGCCCTGGCCCTGCTGGCCCAGCAGCTCCTCCAGGTACTGA
Source organism: uncultured Collinsella sp. (assembly GCA_934630375.1). Taxonomy (GTDB): domain Bacteria; phylum Actinomycetota; class Coriobacteriia; order Coriobacteriales; family Coriobacteriaceae; genus Collinsella. The sequence goes on along the minus strand of CAKTVQ010000005.1, from coordinate 51,180 downwards.
CGCAGCTGCTCGTCGGTGATACCGCCGTTGCCGGTATCAGTCGAGCTGTCGTTCTGCTGCTGGTTCTGCAGCTCCTCGTCGGAGCCCAGCTCAACAGTGACCTTCTTCTCTTCCTTGCCGCGCACGAGCGTGATCTCGACCTTCTCGCCCACCTCGTGGCTGCGCAGCGCGATGATCAGGCCGTCGGCACTCGTGATCTCGTCATCGCCCAGCTTGGTGATGACGTCGCCCTCCTGGATGCCGGCCTTGGCAGCGGGGCCGTCCTCCACAACGCTCGCCACATACGCGCCGCTATCGGTGCTCAGCTTGTTGGTGCGGGCGTTGAGCGCGTTGACACTCGAGAGCGTGGCGCCCAGGTACGGATGAACCGGCGTCTTGCCGTCGATGATCTGGTCGGCGATGTTCTTGGCATAATTGACCGGAATGGCAAAGCCAACGCCCGAGCTGGAACCCGAGTAGCTCTCGATGAGTGAGTTGATACCCACGAGCTCGCCGTTGTCGTTGACGAGCGCGCCGCCGGAGTTGCCCGGGTTGATGGCGGCATCGGTCTGGATCATATTGGCGTAAATGGTGTTACCACTGGTAGAACTCATGGCCGTGGAGCGATACAGTGCCGACACGATGCCCGTGGAAACGGACTGCTCGTTGCCGAACGGCGAGCCGATAGCCATAACCCACTCGCCCACGTTGAGCTTAGAGGAGTCACCGATCTCGATCGGCGTTAGCTTGGAGGCGTCGGCATCCTTGAGCTTGATGACGGCGAGGTCACTCGAGGCATCGTTGCCCACGAACTCGGCCTCGTAGGTGGTGCCGTCGTCCATGGTCACCACGTACTGGTCGTAACCGTCGACCACGTGGTTGTTGGTGAGGATATGGCCCTCGGTGTCGAGCACCACGCCCGAGCCAACGCTGCCCGAGCTGTCCGACTCGTCAGCGGACTGCGAAAGCGAACCACTCTGGCTGCCGCTTGAAGTGGCGGTAATGGAAACTACGGAGGGCAGCGCCTTGGCGGAAACGGCCTCGGCCAGCGTGGTGTCCTCGGAGTCGATCGTGATCTTTTGCGTCGACGAACCCGAAGCGCCCGCCGTCACGGCATTCTTTCCGCCACCGATATCGAGCGTGCCACTCATAATGAGCGCGATGACCAGCAGGGCGCCGCATGCGCAGCCGGCGAGCGCCGTAATGAAGATCGGCAGCTTTTTGGTCTTGGTCTTGACCACCGTGTGCTTGTTCACGGCCTGCTGGCCACCCAGCGGCTGGCCGGTCTGCGTGTCGTAGGCCTGCACATAGGGAATGTTGTTGCCACCGGCAGGCGTCGACTCCACCTGCACGCGCGGCTGTTGCTGAGTCTCGCCGGCGTTGCCCGCGTCCTGGGGACGCTGGGAATCGTACTCGCTCATAGCTGCGATCCTTTCGTCAAATAACCAAAGGCCCGCCAAACATGTGGCGGGCCATCATTGTTCACGTTGAGTTGTACCCCAATATGCGGGTGCGCGTGTATGAGAACGCAATCTTTTAGGAAGGCTTAAGTTCTGTTGCAAACCCGAAAGGCACCCGCACCTGCGGCAAAACCGCCACAAAGGTGCCTGTCCCCTTTGCGGTGGAAATCTAGTCCTTAAACAGATAGCCCACGCCGCGGACGGTGGTGATGTGCGCCGCGATCTGCGGGCCCACCTTGGAGCGGATACGACGGATGTGCACGTCGACGGTGCGTGTGCCGCCGCAGTACTCGAAGCCCCACACGCGGTGCAGCAGCACCTCGCGGCTGTAGGCGCGGTTGGGATGCGTTGCCAAAAAGCTCAGCAGCGAGTACTCCATCAGCGTCAGGTCGATGGGCTCATCGTCGAGCGTCACCTGGTAGGTAGCCAGGTTAATCTCGAGGTTGTCGATGTTGAGCACATCGTCGGCGGTGACGGTCTCCTCCTCGCCCATCAGGCGCTGCGCACGAGCCTTGAGCTCGTTGGGCGTCGCCGTGGGGCACACGAAGTCGGCATGCGCGTGATTCGGCAGGCGCAGGGTGCCGAGCGCCTCGTCGTCGACGATCACCAGCATGGGAACGCCGCCGCGATCGTCGAGCCACTTGGCGATCTGATCGATGCGGTCGCTGCGGATGCCATCAGAATCGAGGATCAGCAGGTCAAAGTCGTGCGCCGCAGTCGGCGAATCGGGGGTGGCCAGGCTCACCTCGACACCCAGGGTGGTCGTCAGGCTGCGGGCAAACTCGTGGAAGCGCGTCGTGCGCGCCATGAACAGGGCACTCTTTTCGGACATATCGGCCTCCAAGGAAATGAGCTCAATCGTACTGGAACAAACCGGCGCGATTAGGAGTTCGCCAGGTAGTGCTTGATCTCCCACTCGGTGATCGTGGACTCAAACTTATGCCACTCGTCGCGCTTCTTTTTGAGGAAGAAGCTGTGGATGTGCTCGCCGAGAGCATCCTTCATAAACTGCGAGTCCTCAAACACGTCGAGCGCCTCTTTGAGCGAACGCGGCAGCGGCGTGTAGCCGGCCTCGAGCATCTGACGACCGTTGAGCTTGAGCGTCTCGGCCGTAGCCTCGGGCGGGAGCTCCAGCTTGCGCTCGATGCCGTCGAGACCAGCCGCCAGCGTGACGGCGTTGACCAAGTACGGGTTGGCCATGGGGTCGGGGCTGCGGAGCTCGATACGAGTGGACAGCTGCTTGCCGGGCTTGTAGACCGGGATGCGGACCATGCTCGCACGGTTGCGCAGGCCCCACGTGGCGTACTGCGGCACGGAGTCGCCACCGGTGGTGATGCGCTTGTACGAGTTGACTGTGGGGTTGGTGATGGCGCTGATCTCGCGCGCATGCGCCAGGATGCCGGCCATGTAGTGCTTGGCGACGTCGGAGAGATGGTACTTCTCGTCGTCCTCGCCCCAAAAAACGTTGTTGCCATCGTGGTCGAACAGCGACTGGCACAGGAACATGGCGCTGCCGTCCTCACCCGCCAGCGGCTTGGGCATAAAGGAAGCGTGGCAACCGCTCTCGTAGGCCTGCTGCTTAATGATGAGCTTGGCCGTGGTGATGGCGTCGGACATGCTCAGGGCCTCGGCGTGACGCAGGCTCATGCCGTGCTGCGAGCGGCCAGCGGCGTGGAAGGTGTACTCCACGGGCACGGACATCTTCTCGAGCGTAAGGACCGTGTTGCGGCGCAGGTCGCGGGCGGCGTCGCTCACCGAAAGGTCAAAGTAGCCCACGTTGTCGAGCGGCTCGGGGGTGTGCTCGTCGGGGAAGTAGTAATACTCCAGCTCGGCGCCCACGTTGAGCAGATAGCCAGCCTTCTCGGCCTTATAGAACATGCGGCGCAGGGCATCGCGCGGATCGCCGGCGAAGGGCTTGCGGTCGGGGGTGCACACATCGCAGAACACGCGGGCGACGCCGTTATGGCTCGGACGCCACGGCAGGATCTGGAAGGTCGAAGCATCGGGAAACGCCAGCATGTCGGCTTCCTCGGGCGTGGCAAAGCCCTCGATGGCGGAGCCGTCAAAGCCAATACCCTCCTCAAAAGCGACCTCGAGGTCCTCGGGGCTGATGGCAAAGTTCTTGAGGCGACCGAGAATGTCGACAAACCACAGACGCACAAAGCGGATGTCACGCTGCTCTACAGAGCGGAGTACGTAATCGATGTTCTGCTGGTTCATGTCGCTCCCCTTTCTTTCGGGCGGGTTTCGACTGTTCTATATCGCAGATACTATCGCAGAAAAATGTTTCCGCAGGGTTAAAGCGTGTCAGGCGCTCAAAAAACGTGCGAGGGCGGGTGACTATGGCAAGTAACTAATGCTCGGATTCGGAGGCAATTTGCCTACAGGCGCGTTCCAGTGCGGGGAACTCCATCGTCACTGCATCCCACACAACTGAGCGGTCGACATTGCCGTAATCATGCGCAAGATAATTTCTCATGCCGATAATTCCACGCCACTCAATTTCGGGATGAAGACGCTGCGAGCGCTCCGACAGCTTGCCCGCTTCTTCCGTCACCCTAAGCGCGCACATCAAAAGGGAGTCCGCCAACGCCCTCGTCCGCACATCATTCGCATGCAGAAACTGGTCCTCGGTGATATCAAAAGCCTTGATGCGCTCGTTCGTTTCGAAGATGGCCTCCAAGACCTCTTGCGCGCGAAGGCTGTCTGACTTACGCGCGATCATAAACGATCACTCCTTCGCGCTCGATTACCGCGGCAAGATCGTCATCAAGATGGTCGCTCGAGACGAGGTCAACCTGCTTCCCGGTCTCCTTACGCACCGCTTCGCCAAACGCCGACAACGCGAAAAGACCAAAGCCATGCTCGCGATCGACTTCGAGACGCAAATCGATATCACTATCGACACGCGCCTCACCACGGGCATACGAGCCAAAAAGGACCACGGTTTTGATGGCGGGAATCGGGCTGGCCGCCTCGCGGACGGCGGACTCAATCTGAGCAATATCCAAAATGTCTGCGGCAACGTTTTCGCTTGCAGAGTTTTTACCAAGTGAAGGAACAAACGGCAGCGAGCGCTCGCGCAGCATCTGCCTCATAAACATATTGACCGCAACAGACGAAGTCATGCCGAGTTCTTCGCATAGCTCGGCAAATGAATCTTTAATTGACGAGTCCACTCGTACACTCAGTACAGACGCAGCCATGGATACCTCCTGTATGACATTGTCTATATAGTATCACACAGGCTAGCGCGAAGTGGAGGCTCGGGACTCGATGTGGCCGGGGATCTCGATGTGCTTGGGCGCGAGCCTTGCGGCCTCGCCTACCGTGGTGGTGACGACGTCGATGCGCTCGGATAGGCGCTCGACAACGCGCTCGGCAATCGCCAGGGTGTCCTGCGCGGCTGTAGTCACGCCACCAAAGAGCACGTGGTTCCAAGGGTAGTCGTCGAACGTCGCGATCTTAAGACCCGCCGGCAGCGAGGGGCCAAGCTGGGCCAGCGCCTCGGTCAGGCGCAAGAAGACCAAGCCGTTGACGGCGATAAGGCCGAGCTTTTTACCTGCGTAATCGCGGATGGTCTCATCCAGGCGGCTGATGCCCTCAACGCCACCGTCGGCCAGCGTGACGACCTCGCCGGCAAGACCGCAGCGCGAGAGCTCATCGGTAAAGGCCTCGGCACGCTCACGGCGGACGGGGCTGTCGTCGCTTGCCTCGGTGAGCAGGCACAGGCGCTCGCTACCCGCGGCAGCCAGAGCGTCGACCAGGCCGGCGACCAGCTCGCGGTTGTTAGACGTCACCAAGTCGATGCCGCCATCCTCGATGTCGCGGTCGAGCAACACGACCGGCAAGCGGCCCGCAGCTGCAGCGATCGCCTCGTCGTTACCGCCGCAGGTGTTGACCACGAGGCCATCCACGCCAGCATCGATGAGCCTGGTGAGCGATTCAGCCTCCTTAGCGGGATCGTTGCCGCTGATGGCCGTCATAAGCGAGCAGCCGCGCGCGGCGGCGCTGGCGGAAAGGCCCTCGAGCATGGCGCTCGAGAACGGGTTGGCGATGTCGGCCAGAATCACGCCGATGAGGTTGGTGCGCGAGCTGCGAAGGTTACGCGCGGCGGCACGGGGACGGTAGCCGGTGCGCTCGATGACCTCGGCGATGCGAGCGCGGGTTTCCTCGGTCATCTGCCCGGGGCGGTTGTTGAGGTAGCGCGAAACGGTGGCCGGGCTCACGCCCGCCTCGGCGGCAATGTCTTTGATTCTCATCTGCGCCATGGCGCACCCCGTTTCCCACGTGTCGGCAATCTTAGCCATTTTAGGCATTTTTTTAAAAATCTCGCTTGCAAAACGCTGTAGGTGAGTATACTACAACTCGAAACGAAACCGATTTCGTAAACCGATTTCGGTAAGCGTTGGCACGGAGGTGCAAAGATGCACCCTACCGTCTTGGCACCTCCGTGCCAACGCCATATCAAAGGTGTACGCACAGACAAGAAGGAGCTACGCGACCATGGGTAAAACGGTTCTTACCTTCGGCGAGATCATGATGAGGCTCTCGCCCAAAGATCACCTGCGTATTGAGCAGGCCACCGAGTTCGACGTCCGCTACGGTGGCGCCGAGGCCAACACCGCACTTTCCCTGGCCTACCAGGGCGACAAGGCCGCTTACGTTTCCGTCGTTCCGGCCAACCGCCTGGGCGAGTGCGCCCTGCGCTCGCTGAAGGTCTACGACGTCGACACCACGCGCGTCGTGCGTCAGGGCGATCGTCTTGGTTCCTATGTGTTTGAGGTCGGCGCTTCGCAGCGCGGCAACGGTTGCGTCTACGACCGCAAGTACTCGGCCATCAACATGGCCAAGCGCGACGTCTTTAACTGGGACGAGATCCTCAAGGGCATCGACGTCTTCTACTTCTCTGGCGTAACGCCCGCCGTCTCCGACGAGATGGCCGCCGCCTGCAAGGATGCTCTCACCGCTTGCCGCGCCAAGGGCATCACCACTGTGTGCGACGTTAACTACCGCGGCAAGATGTGGTCGCCCGAGAAGTCGCAGGCAACCATGAAGGAGCTCCTGCCGCTCGTCGACATCTGCATCGCCAATGACGAGGACGCACCCGCCGGCCTCGGTATGACCTGCGTCTCCGGCTCCCTTGCCCACGGCATCGAGGAGCGCGACACCTACGTCGAGATGGCCCGTCAGATCTGCGCCGAGTACGGCTGCAAGAAGGTCGCCTCGGTCGTCCGCAACATCTCCTGCGTCGAGCGCTCCATCTGGATGGGCATGCTCTATGACGCCGAGAGCGGCGAGCACTGGTTCTCCCCTGCTCATGACGTGCACGTGCTCGAGGGCGTTGCTGCCGGCGACGCTTTCAACGCCGGCCTCGTCCATGCCCTCATCAACGACTTCGATCCGCAGGACGCCGTCAATTACGCCATCGCGGCCTCGATTCTCAAGCTCACCATCAAGGGCGATTCCAACCTGGTGACCGCCGACGAGATCGCCGCCGTGGCCAACGCCGCCGACGGTGGCACCCGCGTCGCCCGTTAATTCGTTCCCCATTCCGCGGGCTGCAGTTTCCCATACCCATACCTCTGCAGCCCGCTCCCCGATTCCTCCGGTCGGGCAAAACCACCAGTCCCATTCCGGTTTTGCCTGGCATTCCCTACACGACTGGTCGCGCAGCCGGTTTTGGAATTGCTTGTGACCCCAAGCAGTGCCTCCGATAACCAGTCCAAAACCGGCTCATGACCAGCCCTTTTAGCAATAACGCGCACTCGCGCGCCGCACATCGAAAGGAACAACATGTTCGATCAGTTCTACACCACGCTTGAGTCCCTGGGCATCGTGCCGGTCGTCGTGCTCGATAAGGTCGAGGACGCCGCTCCGCTCGCCCATGCCCTGATGGCCGCCGGTATGAAGTCCGCCGAGGTCACCTTCCGCACCGCTTGCGCCGCCGAGTGCATCGCCGCTATGGCCGAGGCCGAGCCCGAGATGTGCGTGGGCGCCGGTACCGTCCTGACCGTCGAGCAGGTTGAGCAGGCCCGCGCCGCCGGTGCCAAGTTCATCGTCTCCCCGGGCTACAACGAGGACGTCGTCAAGCACTGCATCGACATCGACCTGCCCGTGCTGCCCGGCACCGTGACCCCCTCCGAGGTCACCGCTGCCGTCAACCTGGGCCTCAAGGTCACCAAGTTCTTCCCGGCAGCCCAGTACGGCGGCCTCAACACCATCAAGGCCCTCGCCGCTCCGTTTGTCGGTCACCGCTTTATGCCCACCGGCGGCGTGAGCACCGCTAACGTCGAGGAGTACCTGAGCTCCTCCGCCATCATCGCCTGCGGTGGCACCTGGATGGTCAAGCCGGCCCTGTTCGCCGACGGCGACTTCTCCAAGGTCGAGCAGATCGCCCGCGAGGCCATGGACGTCGTCAAGAAGGTCCGCGCCTAGTAAGCAGCTCTCTATCGTGGAGGGCGCGACCTAGACCGCGCCCTCTTTTTAGAAGCGGCTCGGAAGCGTGCCGTTTCCGTCACGGACAAGAACCGAAACCGTCTTGTATGCTGATAGAACGTGACGGAAGCGACACGCCCCCGAGCCGCTTTTTCTTGACCGATTAAACTCTTCAACATAGCCCAGAGCGCCAAAACAAATGCGGTGCCGTCTGGAGGAATCGGCCCCTTGCTTCCGGTCTGTTCCCCCAAACGGCACCGCATCTTTGTGCCCCGGCCATGCCCCAACGCAGTTGCGGTGAAATAGGGACTGTTTGCGCCACCTGGGCCGCAAAACAATCCCTATTTCACCGCAACTGATGAGGGGATAGATTAGATGGACGAGTCTTTGGACAGTTCAAAGTAGTCGGGATGCAGGGCGATAACTGGGCCCTGCTCTTCGGGCATCAGATGCAGATGCGTCTGCGCCAGATAGCTCGCCGCATCGGTGTCGCCTTCCTTAATGGCCTCGAGGATTCGGCGGTGTTGCCGACGAATCGGCTCCCAGTCCAGATCCTGCGACACCGCACGCAGCCAGTTGTAGCGCTCAAAATGCGTGTTGATGCTCTTCATCCAATCCCACAGCATGTGGCGACCGGCAATCTCAAAGCACGTCTCGTGGAACAGGTTGTCCAGGTCAAAGAAGCGACGCGTCTCGCTATGGTCGAGCGACTCGGACTCGGCAAGGATCTGCTCAAGCCGCTGCTTTTGCTCGGGTGTGGCAGCCGAACAGCATTTAATGAGCACGCTTCTCTCGAGCTTCTCGCGCAAAAAGCAGGCGTTCTCGGCGCGTTCCATGCTGATCTTTGAGACATAGGTGCCGCTCTTGGGGCGCGTTTCCACCAGCTCTTGCTCGCGCAGGCGCACAAAGGACTCGCGGATGGGCGTGCGCCCGATTCCCGTCTCCTTCTCCAGACCAATCGCCGAAAGGCGCGTACCGGGCTTGAGCTCGGCATAAATGATCTTGGAGCGCAATGCGTTGTATGCCTGGTCTTGCAGACTCTGATAATGCTGGTGCTGTTCCATAAAACCCTCGGATAAACCCTCGGTTAGTCGAATACCACCCCGTAATACTATCGCATCCCCCGCCCCCCATAAGTTGCGGTGAAATAGTTCCTGCTCGCAGCCTTTAGCAGCAAAACCAGGCGGTCTTTTTAGGACGGGGCTCTTTTAGCTACCCTGGCCCTCAGATCGGCCCCCTTGCCACAAAAGGGGCCCATCTACTACGTTAACGCGGATAGCCCCGACCATGCCGAAAAATGAGAAAACAAAACCGCAGGTAGACGGCTTGCCGATTTTCAAAAAAGCCGGCTATGGTTGACCCCTACGGCTTAAACGTAGTAGATAGCCCATTTTCGTGGCACAGCACTATTCCATCCCAAATTGGCACCCCAGGCCCACTATAAGTTACGGTGAAATAGGGACTGATGGCGCCGCTGGAGCCGCTAAGCAGTCCCTATTTCACCACAGCCTATGAGGGGCGAAGGGGTTTTACAAGTTGGCGATGATTGCCTGGGCGATTTCGTCGTACTGAGCTGGCTCGAGCGTGACGCGACCGGGATTCATGGCGAACACATCGCCAAACTCAAACGGGTCGTCCTTGTACTTGGGGACGATATGCACATGCAGATGATGCATGGTGTCGCCGTAAGCACCAAAGTTGATCTTGTCGGGGTTGAACGCCTTGTGCAGCGCGGCGGCGACGTGGCGGACATCTGCCATAAAGGCGGCGGCATCTTCCTCGGACATGCAGGAGATGTCATCGACGTGCTGCTTGGAGGCCACGATTACGCGACCCTTGTGGCTCTGCTCCTTAAACAAGATGAGCTTGCTGGCGGGCAGGTCGAGCATGGGGATGCCAAAGGCATCGACGAGCGTGTTGTCAGTCCCGCACATGCAGTACGAGCAATCGGTGTGCTGTTCCATGATGGTCCTTTCGGTTTGGATAGTGTTGGAGCCGCCCTTGAACGGGCACAGTCTTCTTTTGCACCACTTAAAGACGAATAGAAGCCGTACTCATTCAACCATTGCGAAATCGGTTTCGAATACGTTATGGCTATCATACAACGAATGAGTTGTTGCCATTAGGTGAACGTTCACCTTTTCTTTTGAAATTATATTTGCAAATGTCCGCCGATGAGTATACTAAGCAGCAACGAAACCGATTTCGTTAAGCGTGCGCATCAAGATGCTCAGACGCACCCTACCATCTTGGCATCTTGATACGCGCGCAGCCTCTTTGCTTTCCTCCGCCTTGCCAAGCCCTTCAGTCCCATTCCGGCAACGCAAGGCATTCCTACATGACTGACCAGGGGTCGGCTCTTCTGCTTGTTAAAAGCAGTGCCTCCGATAACCCTCTTCGCGCCGGCCCAGGTCAGCCCAATTCCCCACAACCGAAAGGACGGCAGCAACATGCGACCGCTCATTGTAATGAATGGCGAGAACATCGATTGGTGCCACACCGCGATCAGGATGCTCATGTACTTGATTGGCGTCGCCATTTTGGCCCTCGGCATGAGCCTCCAGACGGCATCGGGCCTTGGCGTGGCCGCCCTCACCTGTTTTGCCACGACCCTGTCCATGCTCACTGGCAAGACGCTCGGTTTTTGGATCACCGTGACCTACGTCGCTTACATCGCAGCCCAATTGGCTATTCTTCGTCGTGAGTTCCAGCCGCGTATTCTGCTCGAGCTCTTTTTCTCTACGCTCATCGGCGGCTTCACCGACTTCTTTATGGCAGTCAATCCTCTGCACCCCACCGCACTCCCCGCGCAGGTCGCGACCATGCTGCTTTCGCTTGCCGTCACGGCATTTGGCGTAAGCCTGGTCGTCAACATGGGCGTCGTGCCCAACGCGCCGGATGGCCTGGTGCAGGTAATTGCCGAAAAGCTCAAGCGCCGCTTTGGCGACGTCAAGGTCGTATTCGACTGCTCGCACGTCGCGGCGTCCCTCGCCCTATCGCTCGTGCTCATGCACAACCTGGGCGGCTTTGGTGTAACCACCGCCATCTCGGCGCTGTTCCTGGGCCACGTCATTAACGTAGCCAACAAGCTGTTCGCAAAACGCTTTATCCACATGGCATTTGGGGAGTAGCTCGGTCGCAAGGGCCCCACATGGGCCGCTATACGTTGCTATATCTCACTATACGTTGCTATATCTTGCTATACGTTGCTATAACTTGCTATAAATCGACCGCTGCCAGCCAACATACAACAGGCCCCAAGCCAACAAAGGCTTGGGCCTGTCTTGCAATATGGCTCTTTTGGCCTATGCGCGCTCGTATTTCGTGGCGCGTCCCGTCCCCTGCTTTACAATCGCGTTTCGTTTGAGCAGAGATTCGAGTGCCGCCAGCGTCCGGGTGCGACTCAACCCTGTCTGCTTCTCGATCTCGCTTCGCGACATTACGCGACCGCCCGACAAGGCCTTGAGAACCTGAACCTCTTCCTCGGACCCTTCAAAGGCATCGGTAACGGGCAACGTGACGGTCACCATGCCGCCGCGAACATCAAAAATCGGCTGGCTCAGAGAATCTCGATACGCACGTCTAATTCGCGCGATTCCCGTGCCGAATTTCTCGATGTAATCCAGCTTTAGAAAGACTTCGGCAACAATTGGATTTCGGAGCACGGATATTTGCCCATACAGGTATTGCTCCGTCGTCAAGCCGGCGGGCAGCGATCCCGGCGAAGTCACAACGACACGGTCATTGTACAGGGCAACCTGAACATTCGCTTGCACATCCCACGTCCGATGTACCAGAGCATTTGCAACCGCCTCGCGGAATGCCTCGAGGGGAATCCGATCGGTCTGAACGCGCTCGAAACCTTCGATGCGTTCATAACGATAGTAGCGTTCGAACATGACCACTGCTCTATCCACCTGCTCAATTGCCGACAGGCCCGTCGCCGTCTCACGATCTAAGAGGACGTCCTCGGTGTCACCAAAACGAACGCAGTCGATGCCCGGAAACTCGTTTTCATCCGCCAATATCGCCGCAGCATTGGTATAGCCGTCCTTGCCGAGCAAGCGAAGCGTTCGCATAATATCCGGCGTGAGCTCAGAAATGCCCAGATGTTCAATGCACTTGCGCTCGAGCGTATGAAAGCTCAGGTCCTGACGAGCCGACGTGAGCGCGTCGAACGTCAGATTGCTGCCTTCGAGCGTCAGCCTGCCGTACTCAAGACGGTCCACCTCTACCGTCGCCGAATCGTTTCGCCTATAGGCCTTCCCCTTGCTTCGATAGGGTTTGTCCTGCCCCTCATAAACCGTAAGAGTTACAGTCCCGTGCTTCTCGTCGGGCTCGAGCGAGTAGCGGGGCGCGGGATCTAGACTGTCATTAATCATGTTCTCGATGCGCAGGCACTCCGCAACCGGATCTGAAAGACCGACTGCAACGCCTTCGTCGTCAACGCCAAACTCAATCTTGCCCGTTCCGTAGTTTGCATAGGCACTCACCGTTTTGAGGAACGTCGGCGTCACGCTCTCCTTGTATTCGGCGGTAGGGCTCTCCCTGACAACCATGCTCACTGCCCCTCTCTCTTTTCATACTTATCTGAACCGTATTATAAGACGAAAACCGTTTGCGTACGGTTTTTAACCAGACGCAAACGGTTTTCGTCTTATTTGCGTACGGAAATGAGACGCAAATTTCGATTTCGTCTGATTATTCGCCAGACGCAACATACTTTCGTCCGGCAATACGTCCGCAATCCAGACGAAAAGAGCCCCGAGCTCGTAAGAACTCGGGGCTCTTTGTGCCACGCATCTATGAGAGGAGGAATTCGATGCGTACGGGCGCTACTCCATGTAGCCACCCTGGGATGGCGGCAACCTCGTCGTCCCCCGCCTGATGGGCGTGCTCAAGGCATCCGTTCCCCTCTTTATCGACGTTACGGGCAAACAGCTCGTCGAGGAGACCATCCGCACACACCGCGGCGTGACCGACGCCATCGAGGCGCGCAACCCCACCGCCGCACACGATGCGATGTATCTGCACCTGGTCTACAACCGCAACATGATCGCGGAAGGCGCACAGGCGAAAAGTGAGTAGAGGGCATCGCAACAACCAATTTCAACCATTCACCTTTTAAAAGTGAACGTTCACCTATTTTTAGGAGAATAGGGGCGTTAATTCCTTTAGTTCTCCTATACTGAGCTTGTATTAGAAGCAAGACTTATATAGATGAACGTTTCTTTTGAAAGGATCGCTATGTCTGATCTTATGGACAGCTTCCGCCTGGATGGCAAGGTCGCGCTCGTGACCGGCGCCACCTATGGCATTGGCATGGCCATTGCCGAGGCGCTCGGCGAGGCCGGCGCCAAGATCGCCTTTAACGCGCGTCACGCCGACAAGGTCACCGAGGCCGAGAAGCACTACCGCGAGCTGGGCTTTGAGGCTCACGGCTACGTGGCCGACGTCACCGACGAGGCCGTCGTCGCCGAGCTCGTCGCCAAGATCGAGGCCGATTTTGGCACCACGCCCGACATCCTGGTCAACAACGCTGGTGTTATCCAGCGCACCCCCATGCTCGACATGAGCGCCGAGGACTTCCGCCGCGTCGTCGACATCGACCTTAACGCCCCGTTCATCGTCTCCAAGGCCTGCCTGCCCGGCATGATCGCCAAGGGTCACGGCAAGATTATCAACATCTGCTCGATGATGAGCGAGCTCGGCCGCGAGACCATCGCTGGCTACGCCGCTGCCAAGGGCGGTCTGAAGATGCTCACCAAGAACATCTGCTCCGAGTTTGGCGAGGCCAACATCCAGTGCAACGGCATTGGGCCTGGCTATATCGCCACGCCGCAGACCGCGCCGCTGCGCGAGACGCAGCCCGACGGCAGCCGTCACCCGTTTGACCAGTTCATCATCGCCAAGACCCCGGCCGCCCGTTGGGGCACGCCCGAGGACCTGAAGGGCCCCGCCGTGTTCCTGGCTTCCGACGCATCGAACTTCGTCAACGGGCACATTCTGTACGTCGACGGCGGCATTCTCGCATACATCGGCAAACAGCCGCAATAAGGAAACTGGGCGAGGCGGTCGGCAGTTAAGTCTGCTGCTCGGACAGTCCTGCGCAAGACGGAAAGCACATTAAGTGCTTTCCTTTGCGTGCGGAACTCGCGACAGACTTAACTGCCGACCGCCCGCATGGCTCATCGCGGGTCGGATTAGCCGCCGCCCGCGCACAGAAACAAGAAATGAAAACACTTAGTAGATAGGTTAACTCGAATGAAAATCGCACTTATTAATGAGAATTCCCAGAACTCCAAGAACCCTATGATCGAGGCTGCCCTTAAGAAGGTTGTCGAGCCCATGGGCCACACCGTCTTTAACTACGGTATGTATGCCGATGCCGACTCCAAGCCGCTCACCTACGTACAGAACGGCATCCTTGCCGCCGTGCTGCTCAACTCCGGCGCTGCCGACTATGTCGTGACCGGCTGCGGCACCGGCGAGGGCGCCATGCTCGCCTGCAACTCCTTCCCCGGCGTGCTCTGCGGCCACGTCGCCGACCCGCTGGATGCCTACACCTTCGCCCAGGTCAACGACGGTAACGCCGTCGCCATGCCCTTCGCCCTCAAGAACGGCTGGGGCCAGGAGCTCAACCTCGAGTACACCTTTGAGAAGCTCTTTGGCTTTGGTTCGGGCAACGGCTATCCTGCCGAGCGCGTTGAGCCCGAGCAGCGCAACAAGAAGATCCTCGACGGCGTCCGCGCTGTGACCATGCGTCCGCTCGTCGACGTCCTGGGCGAGATCGACCAGGACCTGGTCAAGGGCGCCCTGGCTGGCGAGCACTTCCAGGAGTACTTCTTCGCCAACGCCACCGACGAGGCCATCATCGCCAAGGTCAAGGAGCTCCTGGGGCTCTAATCGCACGACCCATCGCATCTAACGCAAGCGGCGGCCGCCCCAACACGGGACGGCCGCCGCTTTTTGTTATCGACTGGTGCAAAGGGGTCAGGTTTGTATGCACCAACTTGGTGCAAAGTAACCTGACCCCCATGCACCAAGGGGTTGCCTAGAGGGCGCAGGCCACTTTGTAGCCGTCGCCGATGGCGTCGCGGATGTTGCCGCACTTGTTGGCGTCGCCCAGCACGTGGGTGGTAACGCCGGCAGCTGCCAGGTCGTCGGCGAGCTTAGTGTTGGGACGGTAGCCCATCGCCAGCACCAGCGTATCGGCACCCGTGATGGTGTGGATCTCGCCGTCCTTCTCGTAGCTGATAGTGTCCTCGGTGATCTCGGTCACCTTGGTCTCGGTCAGCACGTGAACGCCCTTGGAGAGCATACGCGTGATGAGCACCGCGCGACCGGCACCGCCCTCGTTGGCGGCGAGCGTCTTGGTCATCTCGATGACGGTGACGTCGCGGTTGGCCGGCGACAGGTCGTTGACCAGCGGAGCCAGATAGTCAGCCGTCTCGCAGCCGACGGTGCCGCCGCCCACAATGACGATCTTCTTACCCGGGAAGGCGTTGCCGCCCAGCAGGTCGTCAGCCGTCATGACCTGCTTAAAGTTCTGCATAAAGGCCGGAGCGATGGGCTCGGCACCATAGGCCAGGACGACCTCGTACCCGGCGTAGTCACGCTGAATGTCCTCGGCAGAAAGCTCGGTACCAAAGATGCACTTCACGCCGGCCTCGGCAAGACGACGATACTGGTACTTGATCACACGGGTGAGCTCCTGCTTTGCCGGCGGAACGGCTGCAATGCGCATCTCGCCGCCCGGTTCATCCTGCTTGTCCACGAGCACCACGTTATGTCCGCGCTTGGCGGCAATGAACGCCGCCTCCATGCCCGCGGGACCGGCGCCCACGACGAGCACGTTCTTGGCCTCGGCGGCAGGCTCGTAGCCGGCCTCGTCGCGCTCGACATCGGGGTTGACGGTGCAGGAGATACGCTTGCCAAACATGATGCCGTTCAGGCAGCGCAGGCAGCCGATGCAGGGGCGAATCTCGTCGGCGTTGCCGGCAGCCGCCTTGTTGCAGAACTCGGCATCGCACAGGTTGGCGCGGCCCATCATGCAGATGTCGGCGGCGCCGTCCTCAATCAGCTCCTCGGCAATCCATGCCTCGTTAATGCGGCCGACCGTGGCGACGGGAATGTTGACGTGCTTTTTGATCTCGCGCGAGCAGGCGGCGTGCGAGGCCTGCTGCGTGCCAGCGGCGGGAATCGCGGAGCCGCGCTTGATGGTGGTGCCGCCCGACACGTGGATCATGTCGACGCCGGCCTTCTCCAGGCGACGCGAGACATAGATCATGTCGTTGAGAGTCAGGCCGCCATCGGTGTACTCGTCGCCCGAAATACGAACGTCGATGATGAAGTCCTTGCCGCAGCGCTCGCGAATCTCGGCGATGACCTCGAGCAAGAAGCGCATACGAGCATCGAGCGAGCCGCCGTACTCGTCGGTGCGCTTGTTGTAGAGCGGGGTCAAGAAGCCACCGAGCATGCCGTGGGCGTGTGCCGCATGGACTTCGACGCCATCGACGCCGGCCTTCTGCATACGCACAGCAGCGTCGCCAAACTGGTGCGTGAGCTCGTGAATCTCGTCAACTGTAATGGGGCGCGGTGCCTCGCGGGCGTAGGACGGGCCCACGAAGGACGGGGCGATCAGGCGCGGCGTGCCCGGGATGTTAAAGGCCATGTAGGCGGGGTGGAAGAGTTGCGGCATGATCTTGCAGCCGTACTCGTGCACGGCGGCGGCGAGCTTTTCCCAACCGGGAATGAACGTGTCGTCATAGCAGCACATGTCGCCCGGCAGGTAGGTATAGGTGGGCTCGACCGTCACGACCTCGGTGATGATGAGGCCCACGCCGCCCTTGGCACGGGCGCGATAGTGGTCGACCAGGTCGTCGGTCACATAGCCGTGGTCGGCCAGGTTGGTGGACACCGGCGGCATAAAGACACGGTTCTTGACCTCGGTCGTACCGACCTTGATCGGGCTAAAGAGCATCGGATAGGCGGAGGACTCCATACAGGCTTCCTTTCGTTTGAGCCGCGTGGCGGCACTTGCTGATTCCCCTATCGTACCAGCAACCGCCCGGCGCACAGCCGCACGCACTCCCCGACCTTTTGCCCGACCCACAAAAAAGTTGCGGTGGAATACGGAGCAATTGAGGCTTTTGACAGCCAAAACAGTCCGTATTTCACCGCAACTGATAAGGGTGGGATGGGCTAGAGGCCCAGGTAGGATGTCATGCCTTCGACGGCGAGCTTGGCGCCGGCCACGGCATGGACCACGGTGAGCGGGCCGTTGACCACGTCGCCGGCGGCAAAGACGCCGGGCACGGTGGTCATGCCGTGCTCATCGACCGAAAGCAGACCGCGATGGTCGGTCTCCAGGCCGCCCGTCGTAAGCACGAGCTTGTCCTTGGGCACCTGCGAGGCCGCAATGACGATGGTGTCGGCCGCGGCATGGTCGAGCTCCTCCTCGTAGCCCACCACGTTGTTGTCCTCGTCAAAGATGGCCGTCTCGAACACGGGGCCGTTATCGTCGATAGCGCAGATGGCCTTGCCGCACACGATCTCGGCACCGTCGAGCTCGGTCAGCTCGACCTCGTCGTCAATTGCCGAGATGTGGCGCGAGCGGGCATACACGGTAACTTTGCGAGCGCCCGAGCGCAGCGCGGTACGGGCAACATCCATAGCGACGTTACCGGCGCCGATAACCGCCACGTTCTGCCCGATCGCCACACTCGTGGGGTCGACCAGATAGTCGATACCAAACAGCACGTTACCGCGCGACTCGCCGGGAATCCCCAGCTTGCGGGCACGCCAAGTGCCGGTGCCCACAAAGACCGCGTCATAACCGTCGCGCAGCAGATCGTCGATATGCAGCGCGCCGCCGATGGTGGTCGAGGGACGCACGCGCACGCCGAGCGAGCACATCACGTGGCGGTACTTTTGCACCAGCGAGCGCGGCAGACGGAACTCGGGGATGCCGTACTCCAGCACACCGCCGATCTCGGGGCGCTGTTCAAACACGGTAACGGCGCAACCCAGCTGGGCCATCTTAATCGCCACGGTAATACCGGCAGGACCCGAGCCGACCACGGCGACCTGCTTGCCGCACGACGGCGCAGGCTTCCACTCCTTGCGGTCGAGGTACGCCGTGGAGATATAGTTCTCGATGCTCGAAAAATGCACCGGCGTGCCCTTGCGACCCTGAACGCACGAGCCCTCGCACTGGCCCGAATGGTTACACACCATGGAGCAGACCGCGCTCATGGGGTTGTTCTGGAACAGCAGCTCGCCTGCTTCCTCCAGACGACGCTGCTTAAACAGATCGATGACCTGCGGAATAGGCGTCTGCACCGGGCAGCCTTTGATCTGGCAGAACGCCTTTTTGCAGCCCAGGCAACGATTTGCTTCCTCGACGATATGGATAGCCACGCAATTCCCCTCTATTGACCTTTACGAAATCGGTTTCTTAGACCAATAAGCCCGATTATAGAACCTGATGAGCCCTCGCCACGCGAGAAGACATGCCCCGCAATACATCGCGCGAGGCCTCCACCGTTGCAGGCGTGCTGTTCTCGATCACACACGGAACACCCGGGCAGGCAGCAGCGGCCCAAGCCACCACAGGCTCAAAGTCGTACTTGCCCGTCTCGCCCACGCCATGGCACACCAGACGCGATCCCGTGCCGTCGCACCAGCCGGCCTCGTCCTCGTTGTCCACGACCTCAAAATCCTTGGCGTGCAGCACACGAATCTTGCTACCGCACAAGAAGAGCATGCGCGAGGTAAGCTCCTGCGCGCTGTCCACCACGCTGGGATGCAGCAGCGACACCGGGTCGTAAATGACGCCGAGCGCCGAGCTCGGAACGCGCTCGAGCACCTCGCGGCAACGCTCCGGCGTATTTACCGTCTCGTTCCAGCCGGGCTCGATCAGAATCTGACCGCCCAACGCCTCGGCACGGGTGCAAACGTACTTGAGCCCGTCCACAAAGGCATCGAGTGCCTCATTGGTCATGCGGTCGTCCGCCACAGCGTTCTGCACGTTGGGGCGACCGGTCTCGGTGCCCGCCGGACAGCCGCCGAGCATCTTGGCAAAGTTCAGGCATGCCTCGTACTCGGCATAGTTATCCATGAGCTGCTGGCGATCGGGGGTCGCCAGATTCTTATAACAACCGAACACAGCGACCGAGACGCCCGCCTCGTCGAGTACCGCACGCAGGTGGTCGGCAAGCTCGCGCGTCAGGCCCAAGCGGTTGATGCCCATCGACTTATAGAGTACCTTGCTCGGGAGCTGGATGCACGAAAAGCCCAGCTCGCCCGCCATGCGGATGCGCTCCTCGACCGTTCCCTGGGGAAGATCGTGCAGACGCACACCCGGGGTAATGACTCCCACGCTACTCACATCCCTTATGGGCGTTGATACCCGGCGTGTAACCGCCAAACGGGTCCTCGATGGAGCACACGCCCGAGGGGGCCAGCGGATCGCGCTTGCCGGCCAGCTTGTCGTGGTGCATGGTCTCGATATAGGACAGCACCAGCGGCGCCACGCCCTTCGCGTCGTTTTTGACGATGGGCTCGCTCATGTAGTAGCCAAAGGTGCCCTCGCGGTGCGTGGTGTTGCCCAGGCCCGCGACCAGGCAGATGTTGTCGAGTGCCAGCTGCCCATCGTGCTCGGACAGGCAGGTCTCGCAGATGCCGTCGAAGGCACGACGGCCATGCTGGTAGTAGCGCTCGCCCAGCACGCCCAGGCGCACGCCCTTCATGATGGCGTTGGCAAAGATAGCGCTGCCGCTCTCCTCCAGGTAGTTGGGGGCGATGTTGGGCAGGTTGATGACCTGGTGCCACATGCCGGTCTTCTCGTCCTGATACGGCAGCATGGCGTCGATCAGGTCGTGGAACATCTTGCGGATCTCGTCCTTCTCGGCCGACATCGAGGGCGGCATGAGCTCCCAGGTATCGATAAGTGCCATGGCAAACCAACCCTCGGCACGCAGCCAGAAGTTGGCCGAAAGACCGGTGACCGGATCACACCAGAACTGCTTGCGGCTTGCGTCGTAGGCGTGATAGTACAGGCCGTTGAGCGGGTTGCGCATAAGATCGTGCACGACCTGGAACATATGGAAGCTGTCCGAGCAGGCGCGGCGGTTGTGGAAGCTCAGCTCATACTGCATGTAGAACGGCTGCGCCATGTACATGCCGTCGAGCCAAATCTGGTTGGGGTAGACGGCCTTGTGCCAAAAGACGCCCTCTTTGGTGCGCGGCTGGGTCTCGAGCTGACGGTAAATGGTGTCCATGGCGGCACGGTATTTGGGCTTGCCAACCAGGTCATACAGCTTATAGAGGGTCTTGCCCGCATTGACGTTGTCGAGGTTGTACTCCTCGGGGTTGTAATGCTTGATGGTGCCGTCTTCCTGGACAAAGAAGTCGATGTAGTCGTCGGCAAACGTCAGATAGCGCTGCTCACCCGTGATCTCGTACAGCTCGATGAGTGCCTTGATCATGCAGCCATCGATGTAGTTCCAGGTGTTCTCCTTGCCGGCACGGAGCTTTTCGATGTTCCAAGCGGGTGCCTGCGGCGTAGACGTCTCGATCAGCTGCTCGATGTAGCTATCCAGAATCTGATTGCAACCCATTGCTGTCCCCTCTGACGTTGATGATGGGTGAACGTTAACCTTAGTGTAACGCGAACGGGGAATATAGGGTGAACGTTAACCCTACATTCCCCGCGAACGGCAGGCTTTTAGCGGCAAACGGCAACAAGCCCCGCGGCAATTCGATGCGCTAGACGCTCATAGCCGGCCGGGCTGTAGTGCAATCCGTCCGGCATATAGAGCTCGCGGTGCTCGGGCAAAAACGGGCTGATGCCGCTTTGCGCGTACAGGTCGATCACCGGCACCGAGTAGTGATCGCAGACCTCGAGCATCGCCTTTACGTAGGCGATCTGCGTCAGGCCCAGGTGGTTGAGCTCACCGCTTGCCGGGATATCCTTCTCGTGCTTGCCACTCGTCTTGCACGGGGTCATAAACACCAGCTTCGCCTGGGGCGAGCGCGCGGTGATGGTGCGGATCAGGTAGTCGAGCGCACCGTAGAACTCTTGCACGTCCGTGCTGTCCAGCTGTCCCAACGGCACGTTGCGGCTAAAGTCGTTAACGCCGCCAAAGACGACATAGACATCGGCTGCGTCGTCGATACCGTCCAGACGCTCGACAAACGAATCGGTACGGTCGGCCTTGATGGCGATGCGCGAACCCTTGATACCAAAATTCTCGACGGTCGCACCGCCCAGCAGCGCACCCAGGTGCGTGGTCCAGGAGATGTCGTTACCGCCCCCGCCGCATCCGTTATCGCCCCATGTGGTCGAATCGCCAAAGCAGCAGATGGTCGATTCGCTCAAGGTCTTCGTCGGTTTCATGTTCATACTCCCTCCCGCCCATACGGCGGTCTTCGGTTTTTCAGTCATTACCGTTTGCTCGCGCTACGCCCATGGCCTACGAGCAAACCCCGGCAGCGTGCTCGTCAAGCCACTCAACATCCTCGGCAAGGTGCGCGATGCCCAGATGGTGTCCACCCGGGCACACCTCATGGCGCAAGCCCTCGCCACAGCCCAGCAGCTCGTAGGCATCGCGCACGATATCGAGCTGCTCATCGACATTTGCCAGCCCACGTGAGCCGTTTAGATGGTCCTCCTCGCAGCTCTGCACCAGCAGCGGACGCGGCGCGATGAGCGAGGCAATGTCACCCATGTCGAGTAAGCGCCAGAGTCCGGGCGTGTAATTGCAGCTGCAGTTGCCGTTGAGGTGCAGCAGCGAATCGTCGACACCGTACAGATAGCCCGAGACAAACGCCTTGCGCACGCGCGGGTCGAGCGCCGCCAGATACAGCGTCATGTATCCGCCGCCCGAAAAGCCAAAACAGCCCAGATCGCCCATCGCAATGTCGCCGCGTGTTTCCAGATAGTCGACCAGACGCATGTTGTCCCAGGCGTTGATCCCTGCGACAGATAGGCCCAGCGGCTCTGCCATACGAGCTTGGTTGAGGCATGTGCCGCGCAGGAAACTCGTCTCATCGTCGCCCTGACCCTTCCAGTCGCGGCGGTATCCCCAGCCGCGGGCATCGGGACAAACGGTCACATAGCCCATGCGCGCCAAGCGCAGACCGTAGTCGTAGTTAAACTTGCGAATTGCATCATCGACCGCCGGCACGCCCGCAACGCCGGCAATGCTGGCGGCACCTGCCCCTTGGTGACCATGCGGGCAGATGAAGCAGCGTTTGAGTCCCCGCTCGTCGAGCTTGGAGCGGGCGGGTTCCAACAGATAGAACGGCATCCACACATCGCGCTCGACCTGCAGCAGTGCATGGGTACGCACGATGCCGCCGGCGACCTGCACGCGGCTGAGCTCACGGACCTCAATCGGGGCGCGGTCCATAAGCGAAAGGCCCAACAGGTCAAACAGCCGAGCCCTCGTCGCAATCTGCCATGCCTCAAAGTCACCGGGCGTCGCGCCCTTAAACGCGGCGGAACGGCCCACACGCTTAAGACGGTCGCGAAGCGCCGGCTCGTCTTCGTAATAGGTGTCGATATGCACCGTGCGACCGTTATCGGAAAGGCCAGCGGCCTCCACGTTGTCGCCCGAGCCGCCCTCGGGGTCCCAGCCGTCCGCACCGGCAAGCATCTGCTCGCGGGCATATCGGGCAGTGGCTGCAGCATCAAGCTCGCGGGCCCATGGCACCCAGCCAGCAACATCGCCTGCTGGGCCATGCAGGATTGCGCCGGCGTAGCATGCCCTCTCGTGCGCCGCCGGCTTATTCCAATCCCACCAGCCTTCACGCTTGATGTGCTGTCCCAGCCAGCAATCGATCAACACGGTCTGGGCCCACTCGCGCCACGGACGACCCAGGTAGACCGACCCTGGAGCAGTGCCTTCGGCTGCCGTAAAGGAACAACCATGGAACACAAATCCATACGGCTCGCCCTCGGGCGTGGATGCCGCCGTTACGTACCCGTTTACGTCCATATCGCGATTGAGCGACCGAATCTCACAGCCCTCAAAGTAGGCACACGCCCCACCAAAGATAAAGTCGACATCGCCGGCAATAAGGCAGCGACGATAGTACTGCCGACCCACACGACGAGGTGCAAACTGCTTGGGACCAATGAACCCGCCCGGCTTAACCTCGCGCGGCGGCAACGGACCCGCAAACAGCGTGTCCTGATGTCCCAAAATGCGGCAGGCGTCGACAACCAGGCGGTCGCCATCGGCATACAGGGCAATTGCCTGACCGACCTCGCGCCCGTCGCCCGCATCGTTTTTGATCGTAAGGTTTGCAAGCGTCACGTCATCGGCATCGACCAGTACCGTATACGTACGGAAGGAACCGAGCTTTCCGTCCTGGCCGCTACCGTCCCCAGAGGGCATCTTGGCGCCCAGGCCGCCCACGATGCGTACGCTATCGGCCGTCTCGCCCTCAATCGTCACATGCGGACGGCGAATCTCGACCCGCTCTCGGTACTCGCCCGGCGCCACCAGCACGCGCACCGGCACAGTCTTATCGGGCACGCACCGTTCCACCGCCTCTAGAGCTGCCGAAACGCTGCGATACGCGCCTTCGCGCACGAGCGATACCTCAAAGAGCCGCTCTTTGTCACTCATTTGTCACCATGCTTTCTATTGCAGAACAATCGCGGGCATCGCCCGTCAATCGCCCTTGCGACCTGTCGCAATTGCTGCATTGACCTATTCGAGCGCTCGATACGAAAAATCGCTAAAGGTTGCTTTGAGTTTGCCGTATGCGAGATCGACCGCTCCGAGTCCCAACATGCCGCCAGTAAAATGCGGCCCCAAAATGTGCTCGTCGCCCAAGTTTTCCTCGGCAAATGAGCAACCGAGGTCCTCCCATCCATCGCCGCCATCGACAGCGAAGCACAGTTTGCCCGCGTGGGCGACGATACGAAGGCCGATCTTTCCCGCAGGGGAAAGCGTCTTGCGTCCATCGGTGCCCAGGGGCATCGAATACGAACCGTTATCGCAGGCGAGCACATCTGCGACGCGCTCTCCATTCTTCTCGTCAAACCCCACCAACAGGGCAACATAGCAGCGCGAATCGTACATTGCGACCATGCCCGCCGCCTGGTTATAGTTACCCGGCGCCACGTCCAGATGGGTCACGGCCTCAAAAGAAAAATCTTGGATTCGGCGAACGACAAGCGTTTGGTCAAACAAAGAGCTCAGAGAGTCGTTTCCCGTAAGGACCAACCCGTCTGTCTCGTCGATTCGCACACGCAGATCGTCTATAACGCGTGGGGTCAACCATTCTTCACGCCACAGATCGCAATCAGGCTCAAACGCCGTTTCGTAGGTGGTGTCACGGCGGTACGGCTCGCTCTCGGTGCCGGCTGCGATACCAGCAGGAGCCGGAACCGCCAACTGGGGTTCGCTGCCGCCATCGGAAAGGCGCGGCCAACCGTCAATCCAATCAACACGCTGCAAAGCCGACTCGCGCCCCAAAGGAGACGTCGACGCCCCCGGAAGATGACGAGCACAAAGATGGCAGGCGTACCAAGAGCCATCGGGAGCCTCGACAAGATTGCCGTGGCCGCTCTTTAGAAGAATCGAAGACGTACCGGCTGCCGAAACCAGCGGATTGTCCGGCATGGGTTCGTAATAGCCGTCGACAGTTCGAGAGCGCGCGACAATCGTACGGTGATTGACGCCAGTGCCGCCCTCGGCAGCAAGCAGATAGAACCAGCCGTCGTGCTCTAACACATGCGGCCCTTCGCACACACATGGAACATCGCCGGTGTGGTCAAAGATGCGCTTAGGGTCACCGACGCCACCGGTATATGTATCGAGCTCGTACATAAGAACGCCGTTAAACTTGTAATGGCCCTCTAATGGACGCCAATCCCATTGCGGAACCACCAGGCGACAGCCATCCTGCGCATGAACCAAGCAGGGATCGAACCCCTTGGCACCCAACTTGACGGGCTCGCTCCAAGGACCCTCGATGTTCCGCGCGCGCACCAGATAGTTATCAACGTCTTTAAAGGCTCCGCTCACGGTTTTTGCCACAGAGTAGACCAGGTAGAACTCGCCCTTGGCATAGGTAAGATCCGGTGCCCAGACGCCACCGGACTCGGGAATTCCCCTCAAATCGAGCTTATCGAGAATACCGCCCAGACTCTCCCAGTGCACCAGGTCACGCGAGTGATACAGGCTCA
Organism: uncultured Collinsella sp.; assembly: GCA_934630375.1. Lineage (GTDB taxonomy): Bacteria > Actinomycetota > Coriobacteriia > Coriobacteriales > Coriobacteriaceae > Collinsella. Next base: position 26,094 of record CAKTVQ010000005.1, on the reverse strand, counting down.
CACCCGGCAACCAGGTAAACGTCGAGGTGACCATATAGTAGTCATCGCCTGCGCGGCACAAGCACGGATCGGGATGGAACCCTGGCAGAACGGGGTTGGCAAAAAAGGAGGCACCCGCAAAGCGCTTCGTAGTTTCTTGTGGCATGAGGACTTCTTTCATCGGTGATAGCGATACAAAAATGCCGGCGTCAACATAGACGCCGGCGCAACTTCTTACGAACTTGTTTTAAGCGCGGATAACCTTGTCGACGTTCTGCAGCTGCAGCTCCTCGCCGTCATGGCCCTCGATGCAAACGTTTTGCAAGTCGAGCACGGCGACGTTCTGTGCGATGATGCCTTGGCGAACCATGGGATCAACACCGCAGGCCATAGCCGGCACAAAAGGCTCGGCGTTGGGCGAGAAGGTCACGTGGACATCCTCGAACGTCAGGCGCGTCACCTTGCTCTCGGGAAGGCCCGTGATGTAGGCAGCGGCTGCGTGGCAGTTGGTGGCCTCGATGTCGCGGAACGTCGTGACACCAAAGCCGGGCGTGCGGTCGTCGACGGGCAGAGCCTCGCGGTTCTGGACATAGTCGGTCTTGCCGTCCTTGTCGCAGAAGTAGAACGAGTTGACCACGAAGGGCGTAAGCACCTCGTCCATGCGAATGTGCTCAAAGGTGATGCCCTCATTGACGGCGTCCTTGCCGCGACCGCGACGGGTCTTGACGCGCAGGCCGCGATCCGTGCGCTCGAACAGGCACTTGCTCACGGTAAGGTCCTTGATGCCGCCGGCGGCCTCGGAACCCAGAACCACAGCACCATGGCCATCGTGCATGTAGCAGTGCGAGATCAGTACGTCGTGCGTTGCGGGGCGAAGCTCAGGCTCAATGCCCAGCTTGCCGCTCTTGATGGCGATGCAGTCGTCGCCCACCGAGAACTGGCAGCCCAAGATGCGGACAAAGCCGCAGCTCTCGGGGTCGAAGCCGTCGGTGTTGTGGGAGTTCTTGGGGCCCTCGATGGACAGGCAGAGCGCATCGACGTGCTCGCACAGGATGGGGTGGATGTTCCACGCCGGGCTGTTGCGGACGGTGAAGCCGGCCAGGCTCACGTTCTCGCACTCGGACAGGAAGATCATGCGCGGACGGGCGACCTCGCGGCCCTCCTCGGGGCGGAAGATATTCTTAAAGTCCTTGTTCCACCAGTTGTCCTCGGCAAAATCGGTCTGGCCGTCAATTGCACCGCGACCATAGATGCACACGTCGTGCACGCTCAGGCCGGTAAAGGTGGAGCAATAGGTTGCAAAGCTCTCGCCCTCCCAACGGCCCAGCGGGGTCATGTCGGTACCGGCGTAACCGGCGCCCTCGTCGCCCTTGACCGTACCGGGGATGTAGGCAAGCGCCGCGCGGTCGTGGCGGGCCAACAGCACGGCGCCCTCGGCAAGCTCGATGTTGATATGGCTCTTGAGGAAGAGCGACTTGATGCGGTAGTTGCCGGCGGGAATCAGCACGCGACCACCCTTGGGACAGGCCATGATGGCGGCCTGGATGTTGGTGGTGTCGTCGTGCTTAGCATCGCCCTTGGCACCGCAGTCGCGAACGTTAATGGTAAAAGGCTCCGCCGGCGTGGTGACGCCCACACTCAGCTCGCGCTCGCCGCAAACAAAGCGGACCAAGTTGCGCTTGCCGGGAACCAGGCCGTCGACATAGGTCTCGACCGTGTTCGTGGTGCCGGCGGGCTCGTCGTTGACAAAGATCTCCCACGTATCGGCGCAGGTAAAGTAACCGCCGTCGTCGAGCTCGATCACGGCCGCGCGGGCGTTGCGCCAGATAACGTTCGTCTCCATGGATTTCTCCCTCAAAAAGATTCTCTAAGAGTTAATTGTAGCTGTTGCAAAAAAGGGCCGTACCTGCCGGCGGATATCCGGTGGCACGGCCCTGTGGTTTGGACGATGCGTCTGGCCTTACTCGGCGGGCGTCACGCTGCCGTCCTGGAAGCCAACGTTGTTGTGAGCGAAGCAATCCTCATACTTGAAGCCGGAGAGCTCCTCGCAGAGCGCCTTGACCTCGGGCTGGACGTCGGCCATCTTGCCGCCCTCCTTGACGCGCTTGATCTCGTCGCAGAGGATGTCGCACTGCTCCTTGTCGATCTTGATGCCGCGGGCAAGGACAGCTGCGAGCAGGAAGAAGCCGGCGCAGCCGATGAGCATGTAGCCGCAGATGTACAGAGGCACGGTTGCGGGCTGGGTCACGGCGTCGCTGTTGCCGGCGGTCTGAATGAAGCCGGAGGCAGCGAGGACGATAGCCCATGCGTTGACGGCGACAGCCTGGGCGATCTGCTGGCAGAGCTGCTGAGCGGAGCTGTAGATGCCCTCGCGGCGACGCAGGGTGATGAGCTCATCGACATCGGGGATGTAGTTGAGCAGGACGTCGGGCAGATACTGGAAGCCAACGTAGAAGAACTTCCAGATGGCGAAGATGATGGGGTAGGCGATCATGGCGATGGCGACCGTGGAGGTGCCGTTGATCTGACCAAAGGCGAAGTAGTTGTACGCGATGATGCACGCAGCGCAACCGACGTTGGCCAGGTACCAAGACTTGTGGAAGCCCTTCTTGGCCATGAGGGCAACCCAGATAGCGGTGCAGACGATAGCGACGACCTTGCCGGGCATCTCCATCACGGACTCGTAGGACTTAGGAATCTGCAGGCAGTAGACGATGAAGAAGGACAGGCAGGCAGACCAGCAGGCAGCAGCGAGCTTCGTGGAGACCTGTGCGTACAGAACCTTGCGGAAGGACTTGTTGCGGAAGGTGGAAACGACGTCGATGAAGAACTTCTTGATGCCCTCGCCGACGCTCTCGATCTTCTCCTGAGCGACCTCCTCGGGGGTGTGCTCCCAGGTGGACAGGTACACGCAGAGCAGCGAGATTGCCATGACCGAAGCGTTGATCGAGGCGATGATGAAGTAGCTGAACGGGTTGGTCTCGCCGAAGGTGCCAAAGCCAAAGCCGACGAGTGCAGCCATCAGGAAGCCAGCAGCGTTACCAAAGAGGTGCTTGTAGCCGGTGAGGTACGTACGCTCCTTGAAGTCGTCGGTCATCTCGATGGTCAGCGGCGACAGGTTGGCGGTGCAGAACGTGTACGCGACGTTGTAGATCAGGTACAGCGCGAAGTAGTACGGGAAGCCAAACGGCGTGGCGACGAAGATGAGCGGCTCGGCAATCATCATCGGGATAGCCAGCAGAATCCAGAAACGGCGACGACCGAAGATGCGGCCGACCTTGGTGGCGTAGAAGTTATCGGCCACGAAACCCATCAGCGGGCAAAGGATGGCGTTGAGGTAAATAGCGAACGAGCTGATCAGCGCCGCCTCGCCTGCGGACAGGCCGCACTCCGTGGACAGGAACAGCACCATGTAGCTGTGCGTAAAGCTCAGGGCACCGGAGTTGAGCATACCGCCCATACCAAAGCCCAGGCGCGTCCAGAATGTGATCTTGCGCTTTTTGCCGATCTTGTTAGTCATCGAGCTCCCTCTCTCTTCTCGATTGTCTTTGAACAAGACATTGAAGTCCACACCGACGTCTGTCTGCATGTCGTTCAGGGTGAACGTTTAGCTAGATTATGCGCGATTCCTTACGTGAGGTGAACGTTCACTTGCATATTATCCCCGAACGGTCGGTTTTTACCGCTGAACGGACACATTTGGGGCCCATGGCCTTATTTTTTGCTGGTAAAGATGTCATATTGGACAAATAGAAAAAGGTGAACGTTTATTATGATTTCCTTTTTCATGTACACCGTAAGCAAAACGGTCCCGTCGGGACCATTCCCGACGGGACCGTTACATGGGCGCTATGCTCGGATGCGCTTGCCCCTACAGGCAGACGCCGTCCTTCCAGATGCTGATCTCGTGGCAGCCGCGACGCTCGGCACTCGTAAGTTTGCCGCTCGCCGTCTCAAGCACCAGCTGGTACAAGTCCTCGGCAGCCTCATCGAGCGTGCGCTCGCCCGTAGCCACCACACCGGCGTTAAAGTCCATCCAGTTGGCCTTGTGGTCGCACAGGCGCTGGTTGGTGAATACCTTGAGGGTGGGCGCCGGCGCGCCAAACGGCGTACCGCGACCGGTCGAGAACAGGATCACATGGCAACCGGCAGCGGTGAGCGCCGTGGTCGACACCATGTCGTTGCCCGGGCCGCACAGCATGTTCAGGCCATGCTTGGTGGCCTGGCCGGCGTACGGCAGCACGTCGACGATGGGCGCGGAGCCGCCCTTTTGCACGCAACCGCAGCTCTTGTCCTCGAGCGTGGTGATGCCACCGTCCTTGTTGCCGGGGCTCGGGTTTTCGTAAACGACCTCGCCGTGGCTGATGAAGTAGTCCTTAAAGCCGTTGAGCATGTCGGAGGCGGCGTTAAAGACCTGCTCGTTCTCGCAGCGGTCGAGCAGGATGCTCTCGGCGCCAAACATCTCGGGCACCTCGGTAAGCACCGACGTGCCGCCGCGCGCGACGACCATATCGCTCACGCGACCGATCGTGGGGTTGGCGGTAATGCCCGAAAGGCCGTCGGAGCCGCCGCACTTAAGACCGATGACCAGCTCTGAAGCCGGGATGGGCTCACGCTTGGCCTGCTTGGCGAGGTCGGCCAGCTCGGTTAGGATCTTGTGGCCCTCGACCTGCTCGTCGGCAACGTCCTGGCAGGTGAGGAAACGGACGTGCTCGTGATCGAAGTCACCGAGCTCGTCGAGCACCTGCTGATGCGTGCAGTTTTCGCAACCGAGCGACAGGAACAGCACGCCGGCGGCATTGGGGTGACGCGAGAGCGCCACCAGCAGACGACGCGTCTGGGCGTGGTCGGCACCGGTCTGCGAGCAGCCGAAGGGATGTGGGAAGTAATAGACGCCCTCGAGCGAACCCTCGACCAAATCCTGAGCCTGCTCGCACATGGCGCGCGCGACCTCGTTGACACAGCCGACCGTGGGGATGATCCACAGCTCGTTGCGCGTGGCGGCACGGCCGTCGGCGCGGCGGAAGCCCATAAAAGTCTCGGGCTCAACGGAATCCACGACCGGATGCGTGGGGTTGTAGGTGTACTCGACCTCACCCGAAAGGTTGGTCTTCACATTGTGCGTGTGGAGCCACTGACCGGGCTGGATATCGCCCGTCACGTGTCCGATGGGCAGGCCGTACTTGATGACGTCCTCCCCCGCGGCAATCGCGCGCACGGCCATCTTGTGGCCCTGCGGGATATCCTCCACGGCCACGACCTCGCCCACGCCGGGGACCGCGACGGCGGTGCCCTTGGCGAGCGGCGACAGCGCAACAATCACGTTATCGGCCGGATTGATCTGGATAGTGTTCATTACAAAGAGTCCTAACCCTACAGGTTGAGCAAAAATCGAGCGGCGCCCACCGGTTGGCCGGCGGGCGCACAAAAGGATTTAGGCCTGAGCGTTGGCAAATGCCTGCTTAACGCCCTCGGCGCGCACGACGGCGAGCGCGTTGACGACAAACTCCTCAAGGCCGGCAATCTGCGTCAGATCCTCGCCCCACATCTGGTCGTTAGTGAGCACGTCGTGCACCAGCTCGGCATCCTCGACACCGGCGTGGGCGGCGTAGAAATCGAGCACGAAGGCGTCGTCCTGAGCGGTGTACTCGGTGCCGTCGGCGCGACGCAGGTGCAGGCCGTCGCCCTCGCGGGCAACGAGCTCCTGCGTGTAGAACGCGATGAGCGTGGCCAGGCTCGTGGACAGGCACTTGGGCAGGTTACCGGTCTCGGCAACATAGTCCTTGAGCGTGGGCAGGTCGCGGGCACGCCACTTGGCAGTGGAGTTGAGGCAGATGGAGAGCAGCGCGTGGTCGATAAACGGGTTATCGAAGCGGTTCTCGACGGCAGCGGCAAAGGCCTTGCAGTCCTCGACATCCAGATCGGCGGCAAGCGTCGGGATGACCTCGTCGTAGAGCATGGTGTTCATAAAGCCGCGGACGGTCTCGTCGTGCATGCAGTCACGCACGATATCAAAGCCGGCAACCCAGGAACCCGGAACAAAGGCGGTGTGGGCGCCGTTGAGGATGCGGACCTTGCGCTTCTTGTACGGGGTGACATCAGGGGTCACAAAGACGCCCGGCAGACCGGCCTTCACGAAGGGCAGACGCTCCTTGAGCGACTCGTCGCCCTGGATGCCCCACATCTGGAAGGGCTCGCGCACGGCCAGGAAGGGATCCTCGTAGCCCAGACGCTCGGCAACCGCGGCGGCCTCCTTGGGGTCGCGGATGCGGCCGGGAACGATGGTGTCGACGAGCGTGGTGCAGACGGTGCAGTCATTGGCCATCCACTGCGAGAACTCGTCCTCCCAGCCCCAGTCGCTCACGTACTGGTTCATGATGCGCAGCAGCTCCTCGCCGTTGTGGTCGATGAGCTCGCAGGCGAGCACGATGACGCCCGGCTTGCCGGCAGCCCAGCGGGTGTGGAGTACCTGGACAAGCTTGGCAGGAAAGCTCGCGGGCGGCATGTCGTCGGCCTTGCAGGACGGGTCGTAGGCGATGCCGGCCTCGGTGGTGTTGGAGACAATGATCTCCAGGTCATCGGAGACGGCGACCTCCATCATGGCGCGGTAGTCGTCCTCGCGGTACGGGTTGAGGCAGCGGCTGCAAGCGCTGATCACGCGGGACTCATCGACCGTGTTGCCGTTCTCCTTACCGCGAACCAGCACGGTGTACAGGTCGTCCTGGGCATTGATGCCGTCGGCAAAGCCAAAGGCACCGCTGATGGGCTGCACCATGACGACCTTGCCGTTCCAGCCGGTAGCCTCGTTGCCCATGTCAAAGAAGCGGTCCACGAAAGCGCGCAGGAAGTTGCCCTCGCCAAACTGCAGGACCTTCTCGGGGGCGTCCTTGGGCAGCACGTAGCCCTTATAGCCGATCTTCTCGAGCGTCTCGTAGCTGATGTTCTCCATCTATGTATCTCCTTAGGCGTTTGTTAGCGTGCAAGCTTGCCGGGGGCGCCGCGTGTGGCAACGACGCTCCCGGGTTCTATGTGATTCGGTGCGGATTTAGGCCTCGACGGTATCCAGGTCAAAACTGAAGTAGCGGACGGAGTTGTTGTAGCTGATGTCGCGCACGATGGTGCCCAGCAGCTCCATGTCGGCCGGGTACTTGCCCTGCTCGACCCACTCGCCGATCACGCTGCACAGCACGCGGCGGAAGTACTCGTGGCGCGGATAGGACAGGAAGGAGCGGGAGTCGGTGAGCATGCCGACGAAGTTGCCCAGAACGCCCTCGTTGGCAAGGGCCGTGAGCTGCTCGCGCATGCCGACCTCGTTGTCGTTGAACCACCAAGCGGAGCCGTTCTGGATCTTGCCGGCGGTCGGGGCCTCCTGGAAGCAGCCCATGACGGTGTCGATCATGGTGTTGTCGATGGGGTTCAGGCTGTACAGGATGGTCTTGGGCAGGCCGCAGATCTCCTGGATGGAGTTGAGGAAATCCGCGAGCTGGTCGGACGGCGTGTAGTTGGAGATGCAGTCGTAACCGGTGTCGGGGCCGAGCTTGGCGAACATGGCACGGTTGTTGTCGCGCTTGCAGCCAAAGTGCAGCTGCATGGCCCAGCCCAGGCGGACATACTCGCCGGCGACAAACTGCATAAAGGCGGTCTTGTACTTAAGGACCTCATCTTCGGTGAGCGGCTCGGCGGCCAGGCCCTTGGCAAAGATGACCTCGATCTCCTCGGCGGTAGCCGGGACATACATGACGTAGTCGAGCGCGTGGTCGGAGGCGCGGCAGCCCAGCTCGTGAGCGACGTCGTAGCGCTTGGAGATGGCGGCCTTCATGCCCTCAAAGTCGTTGACCTCAACGCCAGCGACCTCGGAGAGGTGCTTGCAGTAGTCGGCGAACTCCTGGCCACGCTCGATGCGCAGAGCGGCGTCGGGACGCATGGCCGGGACGACCTGGACGTCGAAGCTCTCGTCGGCGGCAATCTTCTTGTGCCACTCAAAGCTGTCGGCAGGGTCGTCGGTGGTGCAAATCATGCGGACGTTGGACTGCTTGATCAAGTTGCGGCAGGTGAAGCTGGCCTCGGCGAGCTTAGCGTTGGCGAGGTCCCAGACCTCCTGGGCGGTATTGCCGTTGAGGACGCCCTCGTAGCCAAAGAAACGCTTGAGCTCCAGGTGGCTCCACTCAAAGACGGGGTTGCCCACGCAACGACCCAGGGTCTCGGCCCACTTCTGGAACTTCTCGCGAGCAGGGGCATCGCCGGTGATGAAGCGCTCGTCAACGCCGTTGGCGCGCATCAGGCGCCACTTGTAGTGGTCGCCGCCCAGCCAAACCTCGGTGATGTTCTCAAAACGCTTGTCATCCCAGATCTCCTTGGGAGAGATGTGGCAGTGGTAGTCGACGATGGGCATGCCCTCGGCAAAGTTGTGGAACAGCTCCTCGCCGGTCTTGGTGCTTAGCAGGAAATCCTGATCGTCCATGAAGTTTTTCATCAAACAACCCCTCTGTTGGCGGAGCGGGTGCACCGTGCGCCCGTTATCCTCTAGGTGAACGTTCACCATCTTAGTGCATTTGTTACGTACAGGTGAACGTTCACCTAACCACCACGGGGTGAACGGTAGATTTTGGCGGGTCAACGGTTACTGGGCGTGGAGCCCAACGATCTTATTTTCAGGTCTAATACTTTTCCCGAGAAGTGAACGAGTCAAAACGGACCCCCGGAGCATCGACACTTTTGGCGGCTCATTTCCTGCGGTTTTGCCGTTGGAATCCTGCGGTTTAGGCGCCAAAAAGTGTGGATGCTTCAGGGGTCCAAATAAGGTCGTTCACTTCTCGGGAAAAGTATTAGACCTGATTGTAGGTAGGTTATACGGATGTGGCCGCGAGCCTCGCCGGAGGTACCCGCCCCCGACTAGATACCAGCGAGCTTGCAATAGCGATCGACGTTGCTCGCAAACACCATCTCGACGGCACCCTTTTGCACGGGCTCTGCCGGGACCTTGCCCCACAGCAGGTAATCACCCAAAGTCTTAGCGCCGCGGTAGGCCAAGCTTACCGGGTCCTTGTAGACGATGTTGGTAAAGATGCCTCGACGCAGGGCAATCGCGCTTTCGGGGAACAGGTCGTTGCCGATCACCATGACCTCGCCGGCTTTATTGGCCGAGACGAGCGCGTCAGCCACCAGCTCAGAACCCACGGCGAACACGCTGCAGATCAGCTCTGGGGCATCCGGGCCGTTGAGGCGACTGTTGAGCTCGCGCTCGAGTTGCTTGATCTGGGCATGAGCGCCGGTAAGGTCCTCGACCTGCCAGGGGACGTTATGCTCGCGCAGGTACGTATGGAAGGCGCGAGCGGTCAGGTAGTGCGAATCGGTATAGGGATCGCCAGCCAAGAGTAGAACGCGGGCATCGGCACCAGCGGCATGAACCAGGTTGGCCGCCTGCTCGGCCATTAGGCTACCCGCTGTCGAATAATCGGCCAAGCTGGCCCCCAGGCGGTCGAGATGCGGACGGTCGCCATCGACGAGCTCAATCGCCACGCCTGCCTCGGCGATCTGCTCCAGCAGATGGGTCGCGCGGTCGTCGCCCGGAACGTAAGCGAGCAGGCCGTCGATCTTCTCGCCCACCTGCAGGCGCTCATCGATTTGCTCGAGTGCATCGGCATAGCCGCCGACGCCAAACTCGACGCGCTCGACGCTAATGCCCTGGTCGATAACCTCCTGCTCAAAGCGATTGCAGCCTTCCCACAGGTAGCGATAGAAGTAAGCACCCTCGCGCGATGCGCACGGCAGGCAAAAGGTCAGGTTGATGTCCTTGCGACGCAGGCTCGAAGCGCTCGTGTTGCGGTGATAACCCATCTCCTCGGCCTTATCGTTAACTTTGGCGCGCACGGACTCGCTCACGCCGGCCTTTCCCGTCAGGGCTTTGTGCACGGTATTGATGGAAACGCCGAGCTCGGCGGCTATGTCCTTCATGGTTACGCGAGCGCTCATAGAGTTACTCCGGTATTGATAAGTTGCTTATAGACAATATGGTTAACGATACCCCAAAATCACCTGCTTACTCCCCGTACCTACCCTCAAATGCGAAAAACGCCCCGCGAACGGATGCTCGCGGGGCGTTTGAGCCTGGGTTTTATTACTGAATGCCGCGACCAAGATCCTCGGCAATCTTGTCCACGCCTTTAAGCGCCGCGCAGGTCTTCTTGTTGGAGCAATGCCCCGTGCAAACGCCGCCCTGGGCGCAGTCGGCGCAAGTGCCCTTACGGTAGATGCGCACGCACACGGCGACAAACGCAACGCCGATCACAGCCAGAACAACAATATCGATAGGTGCCATAGTAAGCCTCCTCTAGTTAACCACCACTTACTTTACACCATCCCCCACCTGCCAAAAAGGGACAGGTTTATTTTGGTCGGTTTTATCTGCGGAAACGCCACATCTCCCTCACCAAAAAGCCCGAGTGTCGCTGGGACACCCGGGCTCGTGGAAAGGGGCTAATCCTTATTCGGACTTAAGCGGAAACTGCGGCGGAAGCGGTGTTGGTCTCATCCTCGTCGGTCCAAGCGTGCTTGGGCATGGGACGGAAGATCTGGAAGAGCATCGCAACCAGCAGCACGATGGCCACAACCGTCCAGATACCAAACTGGCCAAGGACAAGCAGGTTGTAGAACTGGTTGATGAACAGGCCGATGACCCAAGCGAAGGCGCACTCGTAGCCGATGGCAATCGCGGTCCACTTGCCGGAGTCCATCTGATTGCGGATAGTGCCCATAGCGGCAAAGCACGGAGCGCACAGCAGGTTGAAGGCACCAAAGGCAACGCAAGCGCCCATGGTGGGGAACATTCCGGCGAACGCGGTCCACAGGCTCGGGTCGGTCTCGGCGGCGTCGGCAACGGACAGCAGCGAGCCGGCGGTGGCGACGACGTTCTCCTTAGCAACAAGGCCAGAGACAGTCAGCGCAGTTGCCTGCCAGGTGCTAAAGCCGAGCGGGGCGAAGATCCAGGCGACCAGGTTGCCCAGCATGGCGAGCACGGAGTAGTCCATAAACTCCTCGGGGATGCCGTCCATAGCAGGCAGGAAGCCAAAGGAACCGTTGTAGCTACCAAAGTTGGAGAGGAACCAAACGACGACGGTGGACGCGAAGATGACCGTGCCGGCCTTCTTGATAAAGGCCCAGCAGCGCTCCCACACGTGCAGCGCCCAAGAGCGGATCGCCGGGAAGTGGTAGGCGGGAAGCTCCATAACGAACGGCGTCGGGCGACCGGCGAAGAGCTTGGTCTTCTTGAGCATGAGGCCCGAGGCGATGACGGCAAAGACGCCCAAGAAGTAGAAGAGCGGGCTGATCCATGCGGCGGTGGTGGAAGAATCGCCGATGATGGAGCCCATGAGCAGGGCGATGATCGGCAGCTTAGCGCCACAGGGAATGAACGTGGTGGTCATGACCGTCATGCGGCGGTCCTTCTCGTTCTCGATGGTCTTGGTGGCCATGACGCCGGGGACGCCGCAGCCCGAGGACACGAGCATGGGGATAAAGGACTTACCGGACAGGCCAAACCGGCGGAACACGCGGTCCATGATGAAGGCGACACGGGCCATGTAGCCGCAGTCCTCCAGGAAGGACAGCATCACAAAGAGCAGGAACATCTGCGGAACGAAGCCGAAGATGGCGCCTAAGCCGCCGACGATACCGTCACAGACCAGCGAATCAACCAGGCCGCCGTCCTCGGTACCACCCGCCACAAGGGCGTCGTGCACCACGGTGGTAATACCCGGGACATAGGGGCCGTACTGCGCCGGGTCGACCGAGTCGGCGTTGTCGCCCGCAGCCTCAACAGCTGCGTCATAGGCGTCACGACCCTGACCGAGCACGTACCAGCCGTCGGTGCCGAAGAGCTGGTCGTTGGTGAAGTCGGTCACCGTGCCGCCCAGGGTGGAAACGGCGATGTAGTACACGCAGAACATGATGACCACAAAGATCGGCAGGCCCAGGATACGGTTGGTAACCACGCGGTCGATCTTCTCGGAGGTGCTCATCTTGGCAGGAGCCTTGGTCATGCACTCGTCGATAATGTGGGCAATCACGCCATAGCGCTCGCCGGTGATGATGGACTCGGCGTCGTCGTCGCAATCCTGCTCGCACTGGGCGACCAGCTGCTCGACGCGAGCGGCCTTCTCCTTGGTGAGGTTGATGAGCTTGCAGGCGTCCGCGTCGCGCTCAAACAGCTTGACAGCGTAGTAGCGACGCTTGTTGGCGGGAACGCTCGCCGGCAGGTTGTTCTCGATGTGGTCCAGAACGTCCTCGATGGAGGAATCGAACTTGTGCTCCGGCACCTGGCCCTTGGAAGCAGCGGACTTCTTGACCTGCTCGAACAGCTCGTTGATGCCCTTGTTCTTAAGGGCCGAGATCATCATGACCGGGCAGCCGAGCTTCTTGGAGAGCTTGTCCGTGTCGATCTTGTCGCCGTTCTTCTCGACCAAGTCGGCCATGTTGAGGGCGACGACCACGGGCAGGCCGGTCTCGATAACCTGAAGCGCCAGGTACAGGTTGCGCTCCAAGTTGGTGGCGTCGACCACCTGGACGACGACATCGGGCTCGCCGCTCATGAGGTAATCGCGCGAGCACTGCTCCTCGGGGCTATAGGGGGAAAGCGAGTAGATGCCAGGGAGGTCCGTGATGGTAACGTTCTTGTCGCTTAGGAGCTTGGCTTCCTTTTTCTCAACCGTGACGCCGGGCCAGTTGCCAACGTAGCCGTTGGCGCCGGTGATCAGGTTGAAAAGCGTGGTCTTGCCGCAGTTGGGGTTACCCGCCAGCGCGACATGGATCTGAGAATCCGCCATTCAATCCTTCTTCCTTGTGTGCCCGCGCTGCTTTCTCCGCGCGAGCTGGATAATGTGCTTCAAAGTTGCTGCATTAAGTTAGAAAAACCTAACTTTATCTGCAGAAATACTCGCCGCTGGCCCTTACTGGACCTCGACGACGGCAGCCTCCTCCTTGCGGATGGAAAGCTCGTAGCCGCGCACGTTGATCTCGACCGGATCTCCGAGCGGTGCGACCTTTACGACCTTAAACGACGTGCCCTTGATGAGCCCCAGGTCCATAAGGTGACGGCGCAGTGCACCCTCACCGTGAAGCTTGACGATGGTAGAGCTCTCGCCCACCTTGACGTCACCCAACGTCTTCATGTACTTGTCCCCCTTTCAGCTTTTTGCGAAATGCTGCGAACTAACCGACGGTCATGATGTGCATGGCAACCTTGGAATCGATACCAAAGCGTGCACCCAGCACCGTGACGATGATATTGGCGCCACTCGAGCTCACCACGTGGATCTCGTTGCCCTCGACAAAGCCGAGGTCCTTGAGATGGTGCTTCATATCCTCATTGCCCTTTACGCGAGACACGCGCACGGTTTCGCCCGCTTTTACCATCGAAAGCGGCATAGCCGGCATCTGCGGTCCGCAAGACATGAGTGAGCTCCTAACGTCAGTTCGTCCTCAACATCGACGCAGCAAAAGTTAACCACGTCTATGTTCGCTATAGTAAACTAGCACGTGGTTAACTTTTTTGGAAGGGTCCCCATTCAGTTTTCGAAAAAGTTTCCTATACGAAACAAAAGAGGCGCCGCAAAGACCATCTCTTTGCGGTGCCTTGTCATACCAATTTATTCAACAAAGGGGCCTGTCCCCTTGTCACATTGTTGAGGTTAGAGCGAGAGGTTTCTGATCGACGTGACGCAGGAGGCCTCATCCACGCCCGAAACGCGGAACACGATGTCTTCGCCACATTCGCCGTAGAGAGCCATGAGCCCCATCACATCGCGGCCGTCGGTATGGCGATCGCCGATGCTGACCGATACGTTGCTACGATGCTTGGCAATAATGTCATAGAGCAGCGCAACCGGGCGGGCATGCAATCCCAACGGATCTTTAATCGTCTTTGTAAACTCGACCATGTCCCCTCCCACGACGTCGCACATTCGGCCGGCAAAACCCAGCCACGTGGTAGTTATTGTACGTTACCGGCGCACCCCCGTCCCACAAAAAACGAGGGAAGGCGCGCGTCCTTCCCTCGTTGCGAGCAATATGTAAGCCGTTCGCCTACATCAGGCGCAGGCTGACATCCTTGAGCTGGGCGCCGGAAACGGCACTCGGGGCGCCCGACATGAGGTCGGAGCCGCTGGCCGTCTTGGGGAACGCCATGACGTCGCGGATGGAGTCGGAGCCGGTGAGCAGCATGCACACGCGGTCCAGGCCCAGGGCAAAGCCGCCCATCGGGGGCGCACCAAACTTGAGGGCCTCCATGAGGAAGCCGAACTGCGACTCGGCGCGCTCCTCGGTAAAGCCCAGAAGCTTGAGCATAGACATCTGCATCTCGGCGTTGTGGATACGCATACCACCGCCGCCGGCCTCAAAGCCGTCCATGACAAAGTCGTAGGTGCACGAACCGGCTGCCAGCGGGTCGGCCTCGATCTTGGCGATGTCGGTCTCGGTCGGCAGGGTGAAGGGCTGGTGCTCGGCAGCATAGGCCTTGCGGTCCTCGTCCCAGTGGAACAGCGGGAAGTTGACAACCCACAGGAAGTCGTGACCCTCGCGCTTAATCTCGAGCGCGTTGGCCATGTGCGAACGCATGCCGCCCAGGATCTCGTCGGAGAGCAGGCGCGGGCCGGCGGCGAACATCACAAGGTCGCCGGGCTCGACGTCCATGCGCTCGCGCAGAGCAGCCATCTCCTCGTCCGAGAAGAACTTGACGATGGGGCTGTTGATGGAGCCGTCCTCGCGGAAGGCGATCCAGGCCAGACCCTTGGCGCCAAACGTGGAAGCCACGCCGGCGAGCTTATCGATCTTGGCACGGGCCCAGGCACCGGCGCCCTTGGCGTTGATGGCCTTGACGACAGAGCCCTCCTCGTTTGCGGCAGTCGCAAAGACCTTGAACTTGGAGTTGGCAAAGATGTCGGTCAGGTCGACCAGGTGCATACCATAGCGGGTATCGGGCTTGTCGGAGCCATAGGTGTCCATGGCCTCCCAATAGTCCATGCGACGCAGCGGCGTGGGCATCTCGACACCCATGCGGCCGAAGGCGTCGGCCAGGACCTCTTCGAGCGCGCTCATGACGTCGTTCTGGTCCACGAAGGACATCTCGATATCGACCTGGGTGAACTCGGGCTGGCGGTCGGCACGCAGGTCCTCGTCGCGGAAGCACTTGGCAACCTGGTAGTAGCGCTCGACGCCACCGACCATGAGCAGCTGCTTCAGGAGCTGCGGGGACTGCGGCAGGGCGTAGAAGTTGCCCGGCTGGATGCGGCTGGGAACGATGAAGTCGCGGGCGCCCTCGGGCGTGGACTTGAACAGGGAGGGCGTCTCGACCTCCATGAACTCACGGTTGTGCAGCGCCTCGCGAATGGCAAAGGTAAAGTCGGAGCGCAGCTTGAGGTTGGCCATCATCTCGGGACGACGGAGGTCCAGATAGCGATAGCGCAGACGGGTGTCCTCGCTGGTCTCGATGCCGTCCTCGATCTGGAACGGCGGGGTAACGGAAGTGTTGAGCACCTCGGCATGGTCGGTGAGGACCTCAATCTCGCCGGTCGCGAGCTTGGTGTTGGTGGTCTCCTCACCACGAGCGCGCACGACGCCGTGAATCTTGATAGGCCACTCGGGACGCATGGTCTCGGCAATCTTAAAGGCATCGCCGTCAGAGTGCTCGGGGTCGAAGGTGAGCTGCGTGATGCCCTCGCGGTCGCGAAGGTCGCAGAAGATAAGGCCGCCGTGGTCGCGGCGACGGCTCACCCAACCGGTGAGGGTGACCTCTTCGCCCACGTTCTCGCGGCGAAGCTCGCCGCAGGTACGGGTGTGCATGGAATGCTCGTCGATGGGACGGGTCTGGCTCATACCAGTGATCCTCCTTTATGGATCTGTGCCGCCCCGTGTCGTTCCGGGCGGCGTCGTACAGATTTGCCCAGCCTGCGTAAACCGCGCAGCCAGACATGGCGTTCTATCTTATCGCACCTGTGTCGATGTGCCGCGGAAAAGTAGCTCCTGCCCAAAGACTTGACGGAGACGAAACAATTGACGCGCCGTGGCCGTCGCCAAGGCGCGCCGCGTGCGACAATGTGCCCCAATACAACTGCACTCGGAAAGGCTCGCCATGACTGCACGCCTCATCGTTATGGATATCGACTCCACGCTCATCAACCAGGAGGTCATCGACCTGTTGGGCGAGGAGGCCGGCGTAGGCGAGCAAGTGGCGCAGATCACCGAGCGCGCCATGCGCGGCGAGCTCGACTTTAAGCAGGCGCTCGAGGAGCGCGTGGGGCTGCTTGCCGGCTTGGACGAGAGCGTGTTCGAGCGCACCTTTGAACGCGTGACGTTTACCCCCGGCGCGCTGGAGCTTGTGCGCTCGGCGCACAGCAAGGGCTGGAAGGTCGGCGTGGTAAGCGGTGGCTTCCACGAGGTCGCCGATAAGATTGTGGCCGCCGCGGGCATCGATTTTTGCCTGGCCAACCGCCTGGAGGTCGTGGACGGCAAGCTCACCGGCAAGCTGGCGGCAGACATCGTGACCAAGGAGTCCAAGCTCATCCAGCTGCTGGACTGGGCAGTCGAGTGCGGCGTCGATATGGCCCACGCTGTCGCGATCGGCGACGGCGCCAACGACATCCCCATGATTCAGGCCGCGGGCACGGGCATCGCGTTTTGTGCCAAGCCCAAGACGCGCGAGGCCGCCCCGTTTGCCATCGACGAACGCAACCTGATGCTCGCCATGGACATCATCCTGCGCGACTAGCCGATCCGTCTAACAATTGAATCAGTCTGTCCTATAGTTTCCGAACAATTTTGTCTTAGTGTTCGGAAATATACCCTTTGAGTGCTAGACTTTGCGCCGTCGAAGGGAACATATATGGATAAGCGAGATCTTGAGCAGCTGCTGAGCGATGTTGCCGGCGGATCAGTCACCCCTGCCGACGCGCTCACGCGCATCCAGACGGCTCCGACCGCCGATTTGGGCTTTGCGCAGCTCGATCTTTCGCGCGGAGTGCGCCAGGGAGCCGGCGAGGTTGTCTACGGCGCCGGTAAAACCGCCGATCAGATTGCCGCCATTATCGAAGCACTGCGCGATGCCGGCCAAGAGCGCATCCTGGTCACGCGCCTGGATGCCGAAAAAGCCGCGCGCACCGCTGAGCTTCTCGGCAACGGCATCGACCTGGGATATGTCCCGGACGCACAGCTCGCCCTCGTGGGCGGCAAGCCCTCCCCCACCGGCAATGGACGCATTGTCGTCGCCTGCGCCGGCACGAGCGACTTGCCCGTCGCCGAGGAAGCCGCGTTGACGGCCGAATTCTATGGCAACGAGGTCGACCGCCTCTACGACGTAGGTGTCGCCGGCCTGCACCGCCTGCTCGCGCATGCCGAGGAACTTGCCCAGGCGCAGGTGGTCATCGCCATCGCCGGCATGGAGGGCGCCCTGGCGAGCGTTGTCGGCGGCCTGGTGAGCTGTCCGGTCATCGCCGTTCCCACCAGCGTGGGCTACGGCGCAAATTTTGGAGGCGTAGCCGCGCTGCTCGCCATGCTCAACTCCTGCGCCAGCGGCGTTTCGGTCGTCAATATCGACAACGGCTTTGGTGCCGCCTACCAGGCAAGTCTTATCAATCATCTGGGCGCGGGCACGCCCTGCGCCCGTTAAGGAGCATTCCATGTCTAACCATCAGCACACGCTTATCATCGACGGCACCTCAGGCATCAGCGGCGACATGACCGTTGCGGCCCTGCTCGACCTGGGCGCCAGCGAGGAGCACCTGCGCGAGCAGCTCGCCACCCTGCCGGTCGACGGCTTTACAATCGCCGTCACACGCGTAAACAAGCACGGCATCGACGCCTGTGACTTCGATGTTCAGCTTGCAGAGGAGCTCGAGAACCACGATCACGATATGGCCTGGCTCTACGACAACGAAGCAGCTGCCGAGCACACACACGAGCATGAACACCACCATCATGATCATGGCGAGCACGAACACGAGCACTGCCACGAGCACGAACACGAGGCCCACGACCATGGCCACGAGGACCATCATCACGCCCACCACCATCACCACCGTTCTTTGGCGGACGTTACCGCCATCATCGATGGCTCGCAGCTAAGCGATGGCGCCAAGCGTCGCGCGCTCGCCATCTTTACCGCGCTCGCCGCCGCCGAGGCAAAGGCCCACGGCAAAACGCCCGAGACCGTCATGTTCCACGAGGTGGGCGCCGTCGACTCCATCGTCGACGTCTGCTCCGTCGCCATCTGCCTCGACGACCTGGGCATCGAGGACATCGTGGTCGAGTCGCTCTCCGAGGGCCACGGAACCATCCGTTGCGCCCACGGCCTCATGCCCATTCCCGTCCCCGCTGTCGTCAACCTGTGCCAGGCGGGCAATATCGCCCTCACGCCTGCACCGGTCGCCGGCGAGCTCGTGACGCCCACGGGCGCTGCCGTCGTCGCTGCACTGCGCACGTCCGAGCACCTGCCGGCCCGCTACCGCATCGAGGCCGTCGGCTACGGCGCCGGTAAGCGCCCCTACGAGGGCTGCTCCGGCACGCTCCGCTGCCTGCTCGTTGACGCGGACGCATAGCCATGGATGCCCGCAAGGCCAAAAGCCGCGCCGCGATCGTCGCGGCGTTCTCCGAGCTTTTGCGCGAGGAGGACTACGGCAAGATCACCGTCGGCGACATCATCGCGCGCGCTCACGTAGGCCGCGCGACATTCTACGGCCTCTTTAAGAGCAAAGACGACCTGCTCGCTGAGCTGGTGTACGACATCTGCACCCACGCCCTCGACGACGATGGCACACCGCTCGACGACCCACTCGTGCAGGTCGAGCATATCCTCAACAACCTCTGGGAGCGCCGCCAGGGCGTACGAGCCCTCGTAGCCGGCGCCGGCTCACGCGTCTTCGCCGACTGCTTACGCAAGACCATCATGTCACGGGCAGCCGAAACCGTCCCCACCGACCCAAACGGCCCCGCCGCCACCATGGACCGAAGCTTCTTACTACACCACATAGCCTCAAGCTTCGTAGGAATGGTCCAATGGTGGGCATGGCACAACTTTCAAGCCCCAAAAGAGGACGTAGCCAAAGACTACCTATCAGCCATAAAACCCCTCTTCAACTAAGTAAGAAGCTCATCCCAAAGCATCACCCCAACCCAGGGCGCCACGCATCCCAAAGTGTCACTCGCGCCTCAAAGCGCCTAACAACAAAGTGCCCACCACATCCAAATTCAGATATATATGTTAGTTGCTTGTTCGAACGCAACTGGATTCCCGCAGGGTCCGGCATAGGTTAACTTTCCGCCGCACTCCGCAGGACGCAAGAAGCTCCCGCCGCACGAAGTGCGCAGCGGGAGCTTCTTGCATGTCCGAGGACGCGGCGGAAAGTTAACCTATGCCGGACCCGGGCGTTCTATCAATTGTCTTGGACTAGAACATGCCCAAGAAACCATGCACAAACAGCGCAGCCACGATGGCACCGACAAACGGAGCGATGCCAGGAACAAGCAGGCCGTACTTCCAGTTGTTGTCAGCCTTGTTCTTGATCGGCAGCACCTGATAGGCCATGCGAGGACCAAGGTCACGAGCCTGGTTCATGGCGAAACCGGTGATGCCGCCCATGCCCATGCCAACGGCCCAAACAATCAGGCCGACGCAGATGGCAAGCATCAAAACGTTCTCGCCGGCGCGGCTAGCGGCAGCAAGGATGGCGCTGATGAACACGAAGGTGCAGATAGCCTCACAGAAGAAGTTACGGGCATAGTTCGTGCCCTCGGTGGTGGGGTTGGTCGAGAAGATGTTGCGCTGGGCAATGGGGTCGACGACACCATCGGAAGCCTTGAACTCATCGGCATACATAAACCAAGCGATTACGGCGCCCACAAAGCCGCCGAGCATATCGGCAATCATGAAGGGAATGCAGCTGCTCCACGGCACCAGGCCTACAATGCACTGGGCAAGCACCATAGCAGGGTTCATGCACACGGCGCCGCCAAAGACAAACAGGCAGACCGAGATGCCAAAAGACCAAGTGGTGATGGCAAACATATGGCCGGAGCCCTGATACTTGGTGCCCTTGAGCACGGTATCACAGTGCACGCCCACACCAAAGATGATCATGAGGGCCGTTGCGCCGAATTCACAGAGGAGTTTGGTAAGCATAAAACCTTATCTTTCTTGTCGGTTATAAACGATTCGTTTAGGCCGCGCACTAGTGCTGCGCGACAACAACGCCCAGGCCATCGGGAATGACGGCAACCTTGGCATCGGCACCCTTCATCTCAAAGGCGAGCTTGAGCGCCTCCTCGATAGTGTTGACCGGCGTCATGTGCATATCCTTGAGCATCTGGTGATCGCACAGGTCGGTGACCATGATCACAGGGTGATGCGCCAGAATGCGGGCAAAGATCTGGCTCGTCCACTGGTCGGGCAGGGTCTCGTCCTTAGGACGATCGATGCAAGCGCGCTCAAACTCCGCCGGATCGTTGTCGGCAATGTTGTGATAGAAGCCCTCGCCACCGTGACCGTCGGCGCAACCGGCGACATCGATGATCACGCCGCCCTCGGGAAGCGTGGCCTCGGCAGCGCACATGCCCTTCACGGCCTGGTAGATGTTCTGGTCGAGGGGGTAGCCGCCGTTGGTGGTGATGGCAATCTCGCACTCGACGGGCTCAACGCCGGCAAGGCTCTTCACGAACTCGCAGCCAGCCTCGTGTGCCTTGTGGATGTCACCGGCAAAGGAGCCGATGACCTCGTGCTTGCCGTTGAGCACCACGTTGAGCACAAAGGCAAGGTGAGCCATCTCGGCGGCGGCGAACATGTCCTCGCTCACGTGGTTGTGGCACAGGTTGCCGGCACGCGAGTGGGAATCGTTCACAAACTGACCGTTGTGGTTGTACATGATGGTCTTGTAGCTGGCGATGCCAGGCAGGACGGACTTGCGGCTACCAGAGAAACCGGCAAAGAAGTGCGGCTCAATAAAGCCCTCGGCAAGCAGCAGATCGCAATCAGCTGCAATCTTGTTGATGATGCACTCGCCACCAGAAGGCAGGGTACCGATCTTTTTCATCATGCTGTCGTCGGTCGCGACATGCATGACGATCTCCTCGTTAGCGACGATCTCCTCGCCGTACTTGTTGACAAGCTCCTCGTGCGTCGACGGACGGTGCATGCCGGTCGCGACCAGTATGCGCACACGCGCCTCGGGAGCGGCAGCGTGGATGTGATGCAGCAGAATAGGCATCGTCACACGCGAGGGAACGGGACGCGTATGGTCGGAGCTAATGATGACGATATCCTTCTTGCCAGCACAAAGCTCCTCGAGCGAAGGCGAGCCATAAGGGTTGGCAAGCGACTCCTCTACCAGCTCTTCCTGAGATTTTGTAGTCTTAAACTCGTTTTGATGACCTTCCATCACACCCGCGAAGTTCTTATCCTCGAGCTCCAGATGCAACGTCTTGTGGTCAAACGGCAGTTCACATTCAAACAATGACGAGCGCCCTCTTCCTTTCAACTGACACACTAGATAAACCGTTGGAAGGATACGCCGCTTACCGAAAAACACCACCGTCCACCGACTCATTAACACAACGTTCATATTTGACCCACAACAAAACAACCGCGATCCCAAACGAGACCGCGGCCGCCCGTAAAAGACACAATAGAAAGGATGACTTACACAGCGCCGAGGCAAACATCTACCCCGAGACGTACGCACGTAAAGCATTTTGCATAAATGCGTTAATAATTGCATAAAATGGCGCATGGATTTCTAGCCGTAACAGGGTAGTACCCTCCGGAGCGTGCATTTTTGCGAGTATTCAGCATCGCGGGATAAGATTTTGGTGTTAAAAGTCTTTCAAAAAGTAGATAGTCCTCATGACTCGACCCATCTGGATAGCATGCGGCGAGAAACCAGCTATATATGGACATCGCCAAGGCCCAATTGTCGTGCAAAAGCATCAACAAAGGCAGCGAAAGCCGGCTATGGCCTTATGCATCAATCTTTGGCTGCTGAAAACTCCGTTTTTTGCACGTCGCCCCAAGCACCACCCTCACCCAGCGGCCAATCCGCAGAAGACCGGACATCGCAGGGTCCGCCATCAGCTTACTTTTAGGCACACTCCACAGGACGCAAGAAGCCCTCGCTGCACTCCAAATGAGGCGCGAAGCGCACCATTCTTCCCTCAGCATTAATCCCCGAAGACCGATGACGAAGGGACCCGACGGGTTTCCCTCTGAATGCATTCCGCAGCACGAAGCCCCCTTATCCGCAGCTCCGAAGGAGCAGGATAAGGGGGCTTCAAGTGCGAGGACGCATTCAGAGGGAAACCCATCGGGTCCCGGTGAGAGCCACAGGGCTATCGATTACCCCGTGTTCTGCAATCCTGCCGAGACGCCGGTCACAGTCGAAAGAATCAGGCTCATGTACTCGGCCTTCTTCTCCTCGGCCATCTCGTCCTGGTTCATACGCACCTCGCGAAGGGCGCGAACCTGGGCGATGGACAGGGCGTCGACATAGGGGTTACGCACGCGGACGGCGCAGCCGAGCACGCGACGACGCTGCAGCGGCCATTCATCACCGACGATGGCAAGGACCCACTTACGGGTGAGCTGCATCTCGGTAAAGACCTTCTCGGACAGATCCTGGCGATCGCCCAGGTGCAGATACATCTTGGCGATGCGCTGGTCGGTCTTGGCGATCGACATCTCGATGTTGTCGATAAAGGTGCGGAAGAACGGCCACTCCTGGTAGGCAGCCTTAAGCTGGTCAAGGTCGCCCAGCTGCTCGCAGGCGGTGCCCAGGCCGTACCAAGCGGCCAGATTGATGCGCGCCTGGCTCCAGCTGAAGATCCACGGAATGGTACGCAGGTCGTCGAGCGACTTGGCACCCAGGCCGCGCTTGGCGGGACGCGAGCCGATCGGCAGCAGACCGACCTCCGTCAGCGGCGTCACGGTCGAGAACCACGGTGTAAAGTCCTCGGTGTTCAGCAGGTCCAGATAGCGCTCGTGGCTTGCGGCGTTGAGCTTCTCGGCCATATCCCAGAACTTCTGCGTGGTCTCGGTGTTGGTCTTCTCGACACTCGGGGCCGACTGCAAAAGCGTTGCGGCGGCAACGGACTCAACATGGCGCTGAGCCAGCGTGCGGTTGCCGTAACGGGCAAAGATGACCTCGCCCTGCTCGGTGAGCTTAAAGAAGCAGTTGACCGAACCCTTGGGCTGCGCCAGCACGGCCTTGTTGGCCGGGCCGCCGCCACGGCCCACGGCACCGCCGCGACCGTGCATGAGCACCAGGTCGATATCGTTCTTCTCGGCCCACTTGGCAATGCGCTCCTGCGCGGAGTGCAGCGCGAGCATTGCCGTGGTAGGACCGGCATCCTTGGAGGAGTCGGAATAGCCCAGCATGACCTCCATGCGGCGGTTGGTCTGGGCAAGGCGCTTCTGCACCACGGGCAGCGTAAGCATCTGGTCGAGCACGTCGACGCAGCCCTCGAGGTCCTCGAGCTGCTCAAACAGCGGGATCACGTCGAGCTCGGGGACATCCTCCTCGTGTGCGAAGGACAGGTGGGCAAGCTCGAAGACGTCGGCCACATGCTGGGCGCTCTTGGTGAACGAGATGATGTAGCGGTGCGCCATCTTCTTGCCGTAGCGCTTTTGGATGGAACCGATGGCACGGAAGGTATCGATGACCTCGCGCGTCATGGGCTGCAGGTCGCCATGGATACCGTTCTCGTGGATATCCTTGAGGGCGCGGGCATGCACCACGGAGTGCTGACGGAACTCCATCTCGACCATATGGAAGCCGAAGGACTCGACCTGCCAGATGATGGTCTGGACCGGGCCGTAGGCAGCACGGACGGCACCGCAGGCGGCCAGGGAGCGCTGAACGACACGCAGGTCCTCCAGGAACTCATCGGCGCTGTGGTACATGGTATCGGTGATACGGCGTACGGTGGCGTTCAGACGGTCGGCCATGACGAGCATGACGGCGCGATGCGGCTCGTGCTCGGAGATCAGCTCGGCGCGGGCCGTGTACTGGGTGCTCATCTCGACCTGATGGTTCCACAGGTTGATGAGCTCGGCAGACGGCTTGCTATAGGTGGCCTCGAGCGTGAGGTTGCGGCCGATGCGGCGGCACTTGTCCTCGAGCTTGAGCACCATGTGGGTGAAGTACTTGGCGGCGACCTCACGGCTCACCTTGGCGGTGACGTTGGGGTTACCGTCGCGGTCGGAACCGATCCAGCTGCCGGGATGGAAGAACGCCGGGCACAGCGGCGGCACGGTACCGGCCTTGTCGCCCAGCACCCAGTCGTCAAAACGACGATAGATAACGGGGATGACGTCGAACAGCGTGTTATCGAAGATGTCGATGATGGTATCGGCTTCCTCGACCGGCGTGGGCTTCTTGAGCGCGATGGGGCTCGTACGCACCAGGGCGTCGATCTCCTGCAGCATATGGCGCTCGTTCTCCACCAGGTCGGAGCCGCCCAGACGCGGACGCTCCTCCAGCAGGTTGGAGATACGGCGAATCTTGCCCTCGACGGCCTTGCGACGGGCCTCGGTGGGATGCGCGGTAAAGACGGGATGGAACTCAAGCTTGCCGAGCAGCTCGTTGGCGCCCTCGACGCCCAGCTCATTCACCAGCTGGTGATAGGCAACGGTGAGCTCGTTGGCGGGATCGACCTCGGTATCGGTCGACGCACCGGCCTCGCGCTCGCGCAGCTGCGCCACACGGTAGTTCTCCTCCGACAGGTTTGCCAGGTGGAAGAAGCTCGTAAAGGCGCGGACGATAACCTGCTGCTTATCGAGCGGCAGACTGTCGATCAGATCGACGACCTCACGGAATGCCACGGCGGTGGACTCGTCGGCGGTGGGCACGCCCTGCTCGTCGACGGCCTCGTCGGCAGCGCGGGTACCGGGGTTGCCGGCATTGGCCACAATCTCGGCCGACAGGATCTTGTCGAACAGGTCCGCGATCTCAGGATCATACTCGCTAAGCACACGACGCTCCAGGCGCAGGAACAGCGCCAGATTGTCGCGCAGCTCCTCGGGGATCTCGATCTCGGCGAGACGCTCCCTGGACTCGGCATTCGAGCCGATTCGGTTAACGAGGCGGTTGACCACGGCAGCGACGCGCGCCGCGGCTTCGGGTACAGACTGGTTGCTTAGGTTCTCAGCCACGTTTCCTCCCATTCCTCCTTCTATGCACGTAACATGCGGTATTCATTATAGGCGCTTGAGAAATACTTTCGACACTGATTGCGCTTTACCACACAAAAGTATTTTCTGCATTGCAAGGGTTTTTGCTCTAAATGGTCGTATTTCTCGGTGGACGGCATACATAAACGGGGGCATTCCGCATAAATGCGAAACACCCCCGTAACAATCGCTCGCAATGGACGAGACACTCAAGCGGGTCCGCAGCTCAAAAAGATGCGCTACAGGCGCTCGCGAACCGCCTCGACGACGTTGGCCAGATCGGCAAGGACCTCTTCATGGCTCTCCATGTCGCGCACCTTGACCTTGCCGGCGGCAAGCTCGTCGCCGCCCAAGACCAGGATGAGCTTGGCGCCCACCTTATCGGCCTGCTTAAACTGGGCCTTGAGCGAACGGCCCTGATAGTCGGCCTCGGTCACGATGCCTGCGGCGCGAAGCTCCTGCGTAATGGCAAAGACGTTCTGGCGCAGTTCCTTGCCGGCGTTGGCGACATAGACGCATGGGGCCTCATCGGCACCCAAATCGCTGCCAAAGGCCTGCAGGGCCAGCAGGGCGCGCTCAAAACCGACGGCAAAGCCGACGCCCGCCGTGGGCTTGCCACCCTCGAGCTCGACTAGGCCATCGTAACGGCCGCCACCGCCGATGGAGCCGACGCCGGCGCCAGGGGCCTCGACCTCAAAGACAGTACGGGTGTAGTAGTCCAGGCCACGCACCAGGGTGGGATCCTCGACATACTCGATACCGGCGGCATCCAGATAGCGCTTGACCTGCTCGTAGTGCTCGCGGCACTCGTCGCACAGGTTGTCGCCCATCAGCGGCGCGTCGGCCATGATCTCGCGGCAGTGGTCGTTCTTGCAGTCGAAGGCACGCAGCGGGTTGAGCTCGGCGCGCTCGCG